>CAVYLJ010000040.1:0-104625 GCA_963769305.1 uncultured delta proteobacterium
CCAAATAAAAAATAAGGAAGGCGGATCAAATCTTGGTTCGTGCTGACTTAAGGAGGCCTTATGTTAGGTTTAAATCAGGACATGCTCATTATCTTATTGATTGTCGCGGTTATTTTCGGGGCAAAAAAATTACCGGAACTCGGGAAAGGATTGGGGAAAGGGATTAAAGAATTTAAAAGTGGCATATCCGGTCAGGATTCAGGAGGAAACCGCGCCTAAAGCCAAAGAGATCGAACCGGATGACAAATCAAATAGGAATAATTTTAGACCCAAATCTGTTTTAGATCCCCCCTGGAAAAGGAAGTCACTATCCGAGACCGAGGGGGCCGGCTTTGACCTATCCTGGGAAGGATGATTCCTTTAAATCGAAGCACGAGATCCAAAAAGAATTTATAAAGCCTTATCGATTGACAACCAAAAACAATCGCCAGTCTTCCCCGGCCGGAAATTAGTCTCTTAAAAAAAATAAAAAATGCAATCTCTTCCAACCTTAGAATATCTGGTCAGTTGTTATGGGTATTGGGCCATACTGATCGGTACTTTTTTTGAAGGGGAGACTATTTTAGTCGTCGGGGGATTCATAGCCCACTTGGGTTCTGTAAAATTACCCTATGTTATGGGGGCGGCCTTTCTGGGGAGCTTTTCAGGGGACCAATTCTTTTTCATCCTCGGACGCTTAAAGGGACAAACCTTGTTGTCCAAATTCAAAAAGACCCAAAGGCGGGTCGATAGGATTCATCAATTTTTGGACCGTTATAATGATCTCATCATGATCGGGTTCCGATTTGTTTACGGCATCCGCATTCTGACGCCAATCGTATTGGGCGCCAATCATAAAATAAAGGCCAGCCGTTTTTTAATGTTCAATGCCTTAGGGGCCGATCATCTGGTCCATTGCGGTAGCCATCGGGGGCTATCTCTTTGGTGAAGCCCTTGGAATAATCATTAAGGATATCAAACATTATCAGTTTGAAATTATCATCGGCATGATGATAATCGGATTGCTGGCCTGGATCCTCCATCGATTCGCCCGGAAAAACCGATAGAAGCCCCAATCTGTTATCCGTTTAAATTTTAAAAATAAATCTTTTCACCGCAGAGCTGCAAAGGCCGCAGGGATAAACTTTTTCATTTTCCGTTGAGAGGACGGAAAATGAAACCTCTTCCGTCCACGGACTGATTATTACCCTCAGGTAGCGAAGCTTAATGATTGCCGCCTCTCACCGGCAATCGTCAGAACTATTTCTCTGCGTTCTATGCGGCTCTGCGGTGAATTATAACCTCTTTAGAACGCCGGAACTGCTATCCCAATTTTAAAGATCAATGCGGAATGCAATGGTGCCAATAAATACGCACCCACTAACGCCAATCATGAAAACCCCGAGACCATAATGGTCAGGGCCGCCCCTAAGAGTATCAACATCCCGAAGACAAAAAGGGTGATCCGGGGGCCAAATCCAAAATATAATTCCCAAGGGAACAGGGTCAGAAGGAAAAGGGCCCCGAAGGGAAGAATCAGGCCGGCCCAGAGAGGCGGCAGATACTAAAAGCAGGGTTTGAACCGCCAAAAAAATCCAGGGGGCCTGAACCCGGCTTCCCGCGGCAATCCCTTCCGTGCCGGGGTTTGACAAGGGGGCCGGGAACAGGAGGGCTGTCCAAAGGGGTCAACAGGACCAGCAATACGGCGGTGATAAATTCCTTGAATAAAAGTTGATCCCGGGTTATTTTTTCAGGGATGTTCTCCATAGGGCGGTATTATATCGAAAATAAAATTGTTTGAATAGATTCTAAAATTTTAGATAGCTCGTATATTTTGAAACCATTGCATACCTCAACCCACACGTCTTTATGACCCGACGTCTATTTATCACCGGCGGGATTCTTTCCGGGCTGGGAGCGCTTCTATTTAATCCTCAGGGGGATTTCTTCTTTTCTGCAGCAACCCGCTTCCCGGAACAAGCCGACCCGGTTTGCTTTATTGGGTCGGCAGGAATTAACCCAAAATCGAAACGGCCTTCTGTTTCGCCAAGGGGTATGGTTGATCCGGGATGATCGGGGCTGGTATGGTCTGAACAATGTCTGTACCCACCTTGGATGTCACCCGGCCATTGACCCCCAAATGAGGATATTGATCTGTCCCTGTCATGGCAGCCGGTTCGATCTTCAGGGAAATGTCCTCAAAGGCCCGGCGGTCCGTCCGCTCCAGCGGCCTTTCCTCTTTATGGGGTCCAAACAAGAAATTTGGGTGGATCTCCGGCGATTGGTAGATCCTGGTTTTAGATTACGGGCATGAAAAAACCTTCTTGGGACAATAGCTTTTGGAAACACCTGCATCCCATGCGGCTTCAGCCGGAGTTCATCGGCTTTACCTATACTTTTTGCCTTGGGGGCTGCACCTTCCTGCTTTTTCTGCTGCTGGCTATAAGCGGCCTGTTGCTGACCTTCTATTATCTCCCTCTTTCGGACAAGGCCTATCCGAGCATAACCGAGATCACCTACTTAGTCCCCTACGGGGGATTTATACGCAATATCCATTACTGGTCCGGCCAATTAATGGTGATTGCCTTACTCCTTCACATGGTTCGGGTCTTTTATTATCGGGCTTATCGACCTCCCCGACAGTTTAATTGGTTGGTTGGTTTGGTCTTACTGGTTTTGACTTTTGGGGAAGATTTCAGCGGGTATGTCCTGCGTTGGGATGGCGACACCTATTCGGCCGCCCTGGTGGCCGTGAATCTGGTTCGAGAAATCCCCTGGATCGGCCCTTTTTTCCATTTGCTTTTGGTAGGCGGGGATCAAATCGGAGAGACCACGGTCCTTCGTTTTTATATTTTGCATTGTATGCTCTTACCCGGCCTGATGCTCTTCTTGATCTTCTATCACTTCTGGCGGGTGCGAAAAGACGGGTTGGCCGGAAAACCGCTTTAAGCTTAGGTCTGCCAAGCACGCCGTCTCCTTTTCTCCTTGACCCGCTTCTCCCCCGTATTTTATACTCCTGCCCACGAAAAGCATTTATATGGCAAAAACATCATGAATCGGGAGGAACGTTATGGGAAAGAATAGCATCGGATCGATCGTCATCCTTATCCTTCTTCTTGGGGCCGCACATTGGGGACTTTGTGCGACCTATAAGCCGGAATACAAAATGAGTATCGTGGTCGGTCCCACCGGACCCTGGGGGGAAGGGGCGGCCCGGTTTGCCGAGGCCGTGAAAAAGGCCACGGACGGCCGTATCAACATCAAACCCTATTACAGCGGCCAGCTCTTCGCCGGAAAACAAACCAACGAATTTCTCCTGATGAAACAGGGAGTCATCGATTTCGCCCTCGGCTCAACCATAAACTGGTCCACCACCATCAAGGAGCTGAACCTCTTTTCCATGCCCTTTTTCTTTCCCAACTATAAGGCCCTTGATGCCGTGGAGCACGGTGAAACCGGCAGACGTCTCCAAAAAATCATCGAAGACAAAGGGGTGGTCGTCCTCGGTTGGGGAGAAAACGGCTACCGGGACCTGACCAACAGCAAACGACCGATAAAAAGACCCGAGGACCTCGAAGGCCTCAAGATAAGGGTCGTGGGCTCTCCCATCTTTATCGAAACCTTTAAGGCCATGGGGGCCAACCCCGTGTCCATGAATTGGGGCGAGGCCCTTTCGTCCTTCCAGCAGGGGACGGTGGATGGGCAGGAAAACCCGGTTGTTTCCGTCATTATCCCCAACAAATTATGGCAGGTCCATAAATACATGACCGTCTGGGGTTATGCCATCGACCCCCTCATCCTCGGCATGAGCAAGGAGGTCTGGGATGGTCTGCCGATGAAAGATAAGGAGGCCATAAAAAAAGCGGCCGAAGAGACCGTCGGTGGCAGAAGAAAGGGGCCCGTGAGGGGCTGGAGGGGACCATGCCGGCCCTGGAGCTGCTCAGGAAAAACGGCATGGAGGTTACGGTCCTTTCAGCGGACCAGAGCAAGGCCTTTATCAATAAGACCAGACCTGTTTTTGAGAAATGGGAGAAAGAAATAGGCCCGGACCTGGTTAAACTGGCGGAAAAAGAGATTCAACAGGCGGGAAAAAAGAAAGAATAATAGACCTGGTGGCGGGTTCCGAGTTATGGGGTCTGCGGGGTATAAATTAGGTATGGAGCGATTTTTTTACTAACTGCTTCTGTAATCCGTCATATCCGGCATGCTTTAAGCCGGAATCCAGGGGACTTATGATTTTCTCATTTCTTGAAAACTTGGATTCCCGACTACAAGACATTCGGGAATGACGGAAAAGGTGTCGCTCTAGTATCAGGGGATCTTAATTTCCTCTAACAGCCCGTAACCCGTAACTCGTAATCTGAGAAATTTCAGATATGTTCAAAAAAATTTTTGAGCAGGGGGAAGAGGCGGCCGGCGTTGTTCTTCTTTTGGCCATGTGTCTCCTGGCCTTTGCCAATGTGCTGACCCGCTATTTTATCCGTTATTCCTTTGCCTTTACCGAAGAATTTGAAGTGGCCTGCCTGGTTTGGCTGACCATGCTGGGTGCGGCCGCCGGGTTTCGAAGGGGGATACACCTTGGTTTTAATCTGCTCGCCCTTCGTTTTCCGGTCTTTGGGAGGAAGGTCCTCTTTCCCATAGCCTCCCTTTTGACCCTGACGACCATCGGTCTTTTGATCTGGTTCGGCCTCTCCCAGGTAAGGGATGAATTCACCTTAAATGTCCGGACCGAGGCCTTGGATATCCCCCAATGGTGGTACACCCTGTCCATTCCCGTGGGCGGGATTTTGATCATCCTGCGCTCATTGGAAGCCGCCTGGAAAGAGTTCAAGGGAAGGGCCTGATGGAATCGGTCCTCCTCTTCTTTTTGGTTTTTTTGTTCCTCCTGCTTCTGGGCGTGCCGGTGGCCACCTCCCTGGGCTTTACCTCCATTTTGCTCATCTGGGACTATCACCTGGGGATCCGGGTCATCGCTTCCAACTTTTACGCCAATGTGGCCAAGTTTCAACTCCTGGCCCTGCCCTTCTTTATCTTAGCCGGCCTTATCCTGGAGCGCTGCGGAATATCAAAAAGGCTTATCCGCTTTGTCAGTCTCCTGGTTGGACCAATCCCCGGAGGATTGGCCGTCGTGACCATCATCGTCGGGGTCATCTTTGCCGGTATCTCCGGGTCGGGTCCGGCGGACACCGCGGCCCTGGGGGTCATCCTTTTCCCGGCCATGGTGGCCATGGGCTATGATCGGGGCTACACCGCGGGTTTGATCGCCAGCTCGGGCTCCCTGGCCATCGTCATACCCCCGAGCATTGCCTTTATCATCTACGGAGTCATCACCAGCACCTCTATCCCGGCCCTCTTTGCCGCCGGTATTATTCCGGGAATCATAACGGCCCTGTTTCTGATCATTCCTTCTTATTTCATTGCCCGAAAAAAGGGCTGGAAAGGGGAGCGATGGGGAACGGCTGGTGAAATCTGGCAGGCCCTTAAAGAGGCCCTCTGGGGTCTATTGGCTCCGGCCGTTATTTTAAGCGGGATTTATGGCGGGATCTTTACAGGCCACCGAAGCGGCCGTGGTGGCGGTTTTTTACGGCCTCTTTTTGGGATTGTGTATCTATCGGAACCTGACGTTTCAGGCCCTATACGATATCTTCAAAGATGCGGTCCTCTCTTCGGCCGTAGTCATGTTCATTGTGGCCTTTGCCGGCCTCTTTTCCTGGACCGGTTCCACCCTGGGGGTCATGGACAAGGCCTCCTCCAGTCTTCTCTCTCTTTCTTCCAACCCCCTGGTCATCCTTCTATTGATCAACGTCATGCTTTTTATCGCCGCCATGTTGATGGACGCCATTTCCATCTATTATGTGTTTTTACCTATCCTCATCCCCATCATGGCCTTTTTCCATTGGGACCCGGTCTGGTTCGGGGTCGTCATGACCCTCAATCTGGCCATCGGCCAGATCACCCCGCCGGTGGCGGTAAACCTCTACGTGATTGCCAATATCGCCAGCCTTTCCCTGGAACAAATTTCCAAATCCGTGATCCCCTTTGTGGCCATCATGCTGGCGGCCCTTCTGGTCACCCTCTTTTTTCCCGGTCTGTCCACTTTCCTGCCGATTTTTCTTGGATTAAAATGATCAAAGAAAGGTTCAAGGTATAACGTATAGGGTTCAAGGGTTAATTCGGAGAAAAGAATAGAGGGTGTTGTGGGGGCGGGTTTGAAACCCGCCCCTGCGGGTATTTTTATAGACCGTATCGCTCCAAGGGGCATGAGGGTTTAATAAGCTCTGCCCTTGTGCTTTCAGCTTCGGGCTTTGTTTTTCTTTGAGCCTTGAGCTTTGACCTTTGAGCTTTCTTTGACCTTTGAGCCTTCAGCTTTCAGTTCGTCGTTTTTTATTTCCTTTGAGACTTTCCCTTGCACCTTGAACCTTGCACTCCGCGCCTTTTTCCCGGGCCACAAATAAACCACGGGCGAGGCCACAAAGACCGAGGAATAGGTCCCCACGATGACCCCGAAAAGCAGGGCCAGGGCAAAGTCGTGGATCACCACCCCGCCGAGGAAATAAAGGGCTAAAACGACCAGGAAGACCGTCAGTGAAGTGATGACGGTCCGGGAGAGGACTTCATTGATGCTGACATTGATGATCTCACCGAAATCCTTTTTCCCGCTGCGGTTCATGGTCTCGCGGATCCGGTCAAAGACGACCACCGTATCGGTCAGGGAATAACCGGCCAGGGTCAGGAGAGCGGTCACAATCAGCAGGGTAATTTCCTTATCCAACAAATAAAAAACCCCCAGAACCGCCAGGACATCATGAAAGGTGGCGATGGCCGCGGCCACCCCGAAGCGAAATTCAAAACGCCAGGCCAAGTAGAAAATGATGCCGGCTAAAGAGATGGCAATGGCCAGCAAGGCCGCCTTCTTCAAGGCCGCGCTGACCGAGGACCCGATCTCGGCCTTGCTTTCCACCGTAAATTTGAGCTCCGGGAAATCCTCCTGCAAGGCCTTGGCTATGGCATCGGTCTCTTTTCCCACGGAGTCTTCCGATTTTTTGACCCGGACGATCAGAATATTTTCATGGGCCACCTGCTGCAGTTCCAGGTCTCTAAAACCCCGTTGGGTCAAAGCGCTCCGGACCTTGTCCAGCCTGAAGGGTTGGGCGGCCTTGAATTGGGCCATGGTCCCCCCGGAAAATTCCACCCCCAGGTTGGCCTGTCCCCGGTTGATCTGCACAAAGGCGATCAAACCCAGAAGACAGAGGATTCCGGAAAAGATAAAGGCATACTTCCTGAATCCGATAAAATCGATCTTGGTTTTTTTCAAAAACTCCACAAAGTGGATCGGTTTGAGACGGCGCTTGATGCTCAACCAATCATAGACCACCCGGGTGCAAAAAAGGGCCGTAAAGAGATTGAAGATTACACCCACGCTCAAGGTGACGGCAAAACCCTTGATCGGCCCTGATCCGAAAAGGAAAAGGGCAAAAGCGGTGATCAAGGTGGTGACGTGAGAGTCGATAATGGTCCAGAAGGCCTTATCATATCCCCCGTCCACCCCGGACTTGACCGGTTTGCCCTGATGGAATTCTTCCCGCATCCGTTCAAAGATCAGGACGTTGGAGTCCACGGCCATACCGATGGACAGAATGATGCCGGCGATGCCCGGCAGGGTCAAAGTGGCCCGAAAGAGCCCCAGGGCGGCGATCGTAAAAAGGACATTCAGAACCAGGGCAAAGTCGGCGATGAGTCCGGAAAAGCGGTAATAATAGATCATAAACAAGATCACCAGTCCCGTACCGACCAGCCCGGAAACAAATCCTCTTTGTATGGAATCCAGGCCCAGGGTCGGCCCGACGGTCACGTTCTGGACGACGTTGACCGGGGCCGGTAAGGCCCCGGCCCGGAGAACGATGGCTAAGTCGCTGGCTTCTTCCATGGAAAAGGACCCGGTGATCTGGGCACGGCCGCCGGAGATCCGTTCCTGAATGACCGGCGCCGATTGGACGACATTATCCAAAACGATGGCCAACTGGCGGCCCACATTGTCCCGGGTGACCTGATCAAAGACCCGGCTCCCATGGGCGTTCAGCTCCACGCTGACATAGGGCTCGTTGAAATTCCCCCCGATCTGGACCTGGGCCGTCTTAATGGCGTCCCCGGTCATGAGGGCCTTCTTATAAAGTAAAACAGGGATGCGGCTGACCCGTCCGGTCTCCCGGTTGACTTCCTTGCGAATATAGACTTCCGTGTCCGCCGGGATCTGGTCTTTCAGGGCCTCATTGAGCTCGGCATGATTATAGTCCCTTTTCAATCTTCCGCTGTTAACGGCCTGTTCGATAAGGTTCTGCAAATCGATTTTGTTTTCACTGTCCACCAGTTTGAATTCCAACTGGGCGGTCCGGCCGATAAGGTCCATGGCCCGCTGGGGGTCTTTGACCCCGGGTAGTTGAACCACGATTTCATCACTCCCCTGGCGAACAATGACCGGTTCCGTGACCCCGAATTGATCGATCCGGTTCCGGATGATTTCCAGGCTTTGGGACAGGGCGTTTTCAGAGATCGATTTGATCTCTTTTTCCTTAAGGGCGAGCTCGACCTGAACCCCTTCGGGTTTGTGGGCCGTTGAAACCACGGTCAGAGCAGGATATTCCTCCTTGATCGTCTTTTGCACCTCGGGAAGTTGGTCGGCATTGGTCAATAGAAAAGTCAAATGGTTTTTCCCGGCGGCCTCCCCCCGACTGGCCGGGATCTGCTTTTTCCTAAGACTTTCCCTCAAATCCTGTTGGGAAACCTCTAAATAATTCTTGACGGCCTGATCCAAATCAACCTTAAGGATCAGATGCATACCCCCCTGGAGGTCCAGCCCCAGCCGTAACCCCTCGCTGGGCAAGACCTTACTCCACCAGGATGGAAAATTCTTGGTCACCGATGGGATGATAAAAAGAACGGACAAGGCGACCAATACGCCGATAAAGGTAAATTTCCAACGAATTTTCTTAAGCATGATCAATCCTTTCCACACCCCCTGTGTGCAGCACTCCCATTAGGGGTAAAGATCAATTGGGAACAGAGGGATTGAGGGCCTTTAGATTCACCCAAATCAAACCAAATATCCACCTGTTAAAATTTTTTTGTTTCTCATTATTCAGGCCAAAAGTCAAGGTTATAATTTTATCACGGATTATAATTTCAACTGGTGATAATTTTAACCGGAAGAGGTTTCCGGGCCCCGGGAAAGGAAAAGGGGCAATCGTACGGTCACCGTAGTCCCCTGATTTTCAAGGCTTTGGACCTCTAAGGTCCCTTCATGGGCCTGGATTATCCTTTGGGTAATCACCAATCCTAATCCCACCCCTTTTTCTTTGGTGGTATAATAAGGGGCCAAAATTTTTTTCAATCCTTCCCGGGGGATGCCTTTACCCGTATCGGCCACCGAGATTTCCAGGAAATCCCGGTATAGTTCGGAGTGTTGAGTTTTTAGTTTTAGGCCTGTTCTTTTTCCACTCCGAATTCCGAACTCCGAACTCCTAACTTGGTTCACCGTCAGGCGGATATCTCCCCCGTCCGGCATGGCCTCCATTGCATTATTGACGATATTGAGAAAGGCCTGGGTGAGTTGAAAACGATCACAGCGGATCAAGGGAACTTGCTCTTCCCATCGTTTAATAATCCGAATTCCCTTTGACCTGAACTCTTCTTCCATCACCCCCAGCACATAGTCCAAAATTTCGAAGATCGATTGTTCTTCCAATTTGATTTCCGGAGGCTTGGCCATCATTAAAAACTGACCGATAATTTGATTGACCCTGGCGATTTCATTGCGAACGATTTGAGTAAACCGTTCATATTCCTTCTGCTCCTCTAAAACGGGCCAACGAAATTCCTGTTGCAGCCTCTGCACCACCAGGCCGATGGCATTAAGGGGATTTTTAATTTCGTGGGCCACCCCGGCCGCCAATTGCCCCATGGCCGACAGTTCTTCTTTTAAACGGATCTGTTCCTCCATATCCCTCAATTTTCGAAGGTGGCGGCCCTGGAACCGAAAGATAAAAAAGAGTCCGATAAGTCCCGAGACAAAAAGGACCACACTCGTGAGGATTATAGTTCTCCTGCCCTGATCCAGGATGGGATTGACTTCCTTCAAGGAAAGCCCTAAGCGGACCCAGCCGAGGTCCCTACCTGCAGGTCTGAAGGAGCGGACAATTTCTAAAAAATCTCCCTTTTTTCCTTTAATCCAGAAAAGACCGGGATCTCCGGAGCGGACCTGTATTCTCCGGGCGCTTGGGTCCGGATTGGCTAAGAGTGCTTCGCCGGTTTGGGCAATTGTTTTTCCGGAAGGTCCTTCAACCCTCAGGTAGGCAATGTTCCCCTTCCCGGAAAAATCTTCAAGGAATCCCTGAATAATAATCTGTTGCCCCAAGGCGATGTATTCTTCGGCAGAAAGCAGGATCAGGATCGCCCCTCGGCCATGGCGGCGGGCCACGGCCACGGCCAGGGGAAGGGTTTGACGTAAGGGTCCCTCTCCCCTGAAGACGGCCAAACGGGTCTTCCCGGCCAAGACCTTTTGAAAAAAAGGGACCCTGTTTTTTAGTGGTTTGGGTAAGAGGGACCAGGTGGAATCTTTTGACCCTGCATTCAAAAAATAGACTTGAGACAACCCCATCGGACCGATCCTGTTTTTCAAAGATTGCGGATCGAAGGGCTTCTGGGAGGACTCCTGATCAAGCTGCAAGGCCAAATTGATGAGACGTTCGATAAGCAAATCCTCAACGCCCAAGACATCTTCCGAACCTTCGATCGTTCCGGCGGACGACGGGAAACGGTTCTGGAAAAAGACGGCCAGCCAATTCCCGGAATTTTTTTCCAGCCCTTTAATGACTACCAGGGCTTCTGTTTCTAAAATGTTAAAAAGTTGACTGCGGGTCCGCTGGATTTCAAAATAGCCGTTGATCAGGAAGATGCCGATCAAGATAGTCATGACCGAGAACAGATACAAAGGATAATGAAAAGGTCGTTGAGGTAGCGTCACAGTTCAGGTCGAAAACAGAGTTCGGAGTCAAGAGTTCGGAGTTCGGAGAAAACCATTTTCATATTTCGTGTAGTCCAATTCATTATTCGTTATTCGATATTCCTCATTCGTTTTTATTTTCAGGCCAGGACCCTCTCCTACCCGGTCCCATTCCGTGTCCCATACCCGGTCCCATACCCGATCCCATACCACGACGGAACCCCATACCAGGCCGAAATCCCAAGTCGGTATCCGGGGGTAATTTTTTCAGTTGTTCCGGAGTGAAGATCTTCAGGGCTTCCTGGTAATAAAAAAGGGAGCGCTCATGGGCCTGGAGCAAAAGGGATTGGATCTGGCGGCGTAATTCTTCTCCTCTTTCCCCTTTATTTTCTTCAGGGGTCAAGGTCCAGAGCTCCATCCGCTTCATCATTATTTTTTTTCGGACTTCAGTTAATTCCTGACGAAACCGGCCTTTCAGTTCTTTGAGGCTTTGGGTCTGTTCCGGCGTGAGATTCAGATTTTCTGCCCCTGGCTCCGGGTTAGGCGAAGCGGAAAAGGCCTCGATCCCGGCTAAGTGAAGGACCAACCCCAAGACCCAGAGAAAACAGATAATTTTTTTTACCATAGGCCAATCACAACCCAAAATTAGGTCCAAGGTATCGAGGTATGGAATGCAGTTTCTCGATTTTCTTTAATCTTGACCTTTATACCTAAGCCTAAAGCCTTTCCATTGCCCGATGATAGAGTTTAATATATTCCTTGGCCGAGGCCTTCCAGGAAAAATCCTGGGCCATGGCGTTTTTCATTAATTGGGTCCATTGGGCTTGGTTTTTATATACGGCCAGGGCCTCTTGGAGGGCAGCCCATAGTTCCCCGGCCTGATAGCGCCTGAATTTAAAACCGGTCCCTTTCCCAGTCCGCGGATCAAAAGGGATGATGGTATCATCCAGGCCTCCGGTGGCCCGCACCACGGGAATAGTCCCATACTTAAGGCTGTAGATCTGATTCAGGCCGCAAGGCTCATAGAGGGAAGGCATAAGAAAGAGATCGCTCCCGGCCTCTATTTTATGGGCCAGGGCATTATCAAAGGTCAGACAAATACCGACTTTTTCCGGGTACTGCTCGGCCAGGCGAGAGAAGAGGCCATGATACTTCTCTTCCCCGGTGCCCACGACGACTAAGGAGAGGTCCTCTTTCAGGAGACGATCCATAATCTCGGCCAGAAGATCAAAACCCTTTTGATCGGCCAGACGGGAGATAATCCCTAATACCGGATAGGCCATCCGATCTTCAGGCAAATGATACCAGTTTAATAAATCTTTTTTGCAGGCCTTTTTCCCGGAAAGGTCCTGGCGGGTGTAATGGGCCGCCAGGAATGGATCGGTCTCCGGGTTCCAGAGGTCATAATCGACCCCGTTGACGATGCCGAACAAATCATCTTTTCGATAACTCAGGATCCCTTCCAGTCCGCACCCATACTCGGGAGTCTGGATTTCCTGGCTGTATTTTTGACTGACCGTAGTAATAATCTGACTGTAAACAATGCCGGACTTGAGCAAATTGGCCCTTCCCCAGAACTCCAGCCCCGATGGAGAAAAACTTTCCTCGGGCAACCCGGCCAATTCGACAATCTCTCTAAGAAAAGACCCCTGATAGGCCATATTATGGATGGTGAAGACAGAGGCCGTTTTCCCATAGAAGGGATCGCCGCCCCGCCGAAAATGCACATAAGCCGGGATCAATCCGGTCTGCCAGTCGTGGCAATGGATGATATCCGGCTGAAAGCCCAGGACCCGGGCGGCCATTAAAGTCCCTTGAGAAAAGTAGACAAACCGGACGTCATTATCAAAGTAATCGCCTTTGGCGTTCCCGTACAAATTACCCCGGTCGTAGAATTCATCTCTCTCTATAAAATAAACGGGGAGACCCTCCTCCAACTCCTCTTGATAAATATCGGCCGGTAATTGGCGCTGGCCTAAAGGGATGGGCAGATTCTCCAAAACTTTTTTTAGCGCATATTTCCCCTGCCACACGGCGTGATAAAGGGGCATGACCAGCCGGACATCGCAGCCTAAGTCTTTCAAGGCCTTAGGCAAGGACCCGGCCACATCGGCCAGACCGCCGGTCTTGGCAAAAGGGACTACCTCTGGAGAAACGAAGAGGACTTTTAGAGGCTCCATGGATAATTTGACCTGCATCTTTTTTCCCCGCCCTCCCCCTTGCGGGGGAAGGGCTGACAGGGGAGAGATTTGTTTTATTAAATTAATTTTAGCACAGAATCACTTGAAAAACAAATTGGGGAGCCAGAGTGAAATTTGGGGGAAAAACAAAAAGATGAACAGGCAAATATACATGCCGACGATATAGGGGTAGATCCCCTTATAGATCGTATTGATCGGCACCTTGGTCACCCCGGAGACGACAAAGACGTTGATGGCCATGGGAGGCAGAATGATCCCGATCATGGTGATGACGCAGATGATAACCCCGAACCACACCGGGTCATAACCCAGTTTCAGGACCAGGGGCAAAAAGATCGGCGTGGCTAAAATGAGGAAGGCCATGTCTTCAATGAATGAACCACCGATCAGATAGATCACGAAGATCAGGATCATGATGATGTTCCGGTTGACGTGGAGATTTCCCAGAAATTCGGCCGCCATATAAGGGGTCCGGGTGACGGCGAAGAAATGGCCCAGGATGGTCGCTCCGGCGATCAAGGTAATGACCATGCAGGCGATGCGCAGGGTGTCATTGATGGATTTGACAAACTTCTTCAAATTCATATCCCGCTTGGCCACGGTCAGGACCAGCACGGCGAAGGTGCCCACACTGCCGGCCTCGGTGGGTGTGAAGTAGCCCTGCATCAGGCCGCCGACCACCACGATAAAAATAACCAGAACGATTAAGACCGGGGGCAGGGAGGCGAATCGTTCCTTCCAGGACGATTTCTCCCCTTTCGGTCCCAATTTGGGATTGATCTTGCACCACCCGTACAGGGTAACCACGAAAGAAAAGGCGACAATCAATCCCGGGATGATCCCGGCCAGGAACAGCTTGCCGATGGAAGTCTCGGTCAGTATCCCGTAAATAATCAGGACGACACTGGGTGGAATCAGGACGCCCAGTGTCCCCACGGTGGCCACGGTGCCGCAGGACAATCTTTTATCATAGCCATACCGGTCCATCTCGGGTACGGCGATGGTGGCGAAGGTTGCCGCCGTGGCCGGGGAGGAGCCGCAGATGGCCTTGAAGGCTGTGGCCGCGGCCACGGTACCGATGGCCAGACCCCCGGGGATATGGCCCATGAATTTATATCCCGCATCATACAGGTTGCGGGCGATGCCCCCGCTGGCGCCCACCTGGCCCATAAGGACGAAGAGGGGTATGACCGTAAAGCTATAGGAGGAAAAGACCTGGAAGATATCCCTGGCCACCAGGTTTAAGGCGGGGTGGAGTCCGACGATCCAGGCAAAACCGATAAAGCCGGCCAGGGCCATGGAAAAGCCGATCTCCAGGCCCATGAGGAAAAAAACAAACAGCAGGATGACGGTTATAAGGCTGATCAGTTCCATGCTCATGCTTCCCCCTCCTTTTTTAGGATCATATCAGTGGCCAGGACCAGGCATTCGATAAAGCAACAAATACCGATACCGTAGGCAACAGGGAATTCGGGCCATCGCAGAGTCATGGAAACCTCTCCGGTCTGTTTCAAATCATTTCCGTAGGTCATGAGGTTCCAGCCAATGATAAGAAAGGTTATAATGGCCAATATCCTGGCCAGAACATGGAAAAATCTCTTCCCGCCGAAAGGGAGTTTTTCGGTCAAAAAATCCATCAGAACATGTCCTTTTTCAAGGGAAGTCTGGGGTATGGCAAACCCGATGACGATGGCCCCCAATAGAGAGATTATGTCATAGGACCCGAGAATCGGATGCTTAAAGGCCCTTAAAAAAACATCAGCCACGGTGAGGAACACAATCCCGGCCAGGGCCACGCCGGCAATCCAATACATCAGGCGGGAAAGATTCCTGATAAGGGAAACAATCGTTTTCATGCAGGCTCCTTAAAACGATTCCCTCCCCCTTACGGGGGAGGGGAATGAAGGGTATACGTTATTTAGGATTCTTTTTGAGATAATCCTGGATGAACTTCAAACCTTCCTCGCCCGGCAGTCCCTTGGCGCTTATGGCCTTGGCCGTCTCTTCAAAAATGGGCTGGGCCAATTTGGCCCATCGATCATTTTCCTCCTTAGTCAAATAAATGATCTGGTTTCCCTTCGACTTGGTATATTCTATTCCCTCTTTATCAATAGCATCCCAGGCCTTCCCTGTTTTTTCGATGAATTCTTCATTGACCTTTTCAATCGTCGCCTGGATGTCTTTGGGCAGGGCGTTCCATTTTTGTTTGTTCATGACCACGAAAAAGGCCATGGAATAGGCCGATTCGGAATTATCCGTCGAGGATTTGATGACTTCCGCTATCTTCCAGCCCTTCAGGGCCTCAAAGGGATTCATGACGCCGTCCACCACCCCTTTTTGAAGGGCGTCATAGGTTTCGGTCTGGGGCATGGCCACGGGGACCCCGCCCCATTTGGCGACCACCTTGGCCGTCGTACCGGTGCAGCGGATTTTCATGCCTTTCAGGTCCTCCAGTTTGTGCACCGGTTTTTTAGAATGCAAAACACCGGGGCCGTGGGCGTGGAGATACATGACCTGGACGGCATCCAATTCCTTGGGATGAAACTTCTTATAAAAGGCGTTGCACAGATGGGTCGCCTGGACGGCGGATTTGTATCCCAGGGGCATGTCGATGAGTTCCATCAGGGGAAAACGGCCGGGCGTGTAACTGAAGACCGACAGGGCGATGTCGGAAATGCCTTTGACCACGCCGTCGTAGGCCTGGTTGGGCGGCGTCAAGGTGGCCCCTGGAAATACGTTGATCTTAACCGCACCATTGGTCCGTTTTTCAATTTCCTTGCACCATTCAATGGACAGCTTGGTGTGCATATGGGTGGCCGGGAAGAAGGTGGAATAGGTAAGCGTAACGCTTTTGGTCTGACAATGACCGGCTCCGGTCAAAAGAAAGGAAAAAATGAAAAAACTTCCGATAAAAAAAATGATCCCCTTTTTAAACATGATCAACCTCCTTGTGATAGTTTTTCAAATGGATAAGTTTGGACCTACGGCTTTATCAGGATGTCCCAGGCGTTAAACTAAGCTCTCACCTCCCTTCTTTTTATGACCATCGAAGGCCAATGGTCTAATTTAGGAATGGCCTCCCTTGGGTTGTTTGGTTATATTGTGACTACATTATAATTATTTTGAGGAGTATAATTTTTACCGGAGAAAATTGTCAAGGAGAAAAAATCATTAAAAACTATGTAACATCCATAAGATCGCTGAAATTGATTTCCAACATCTTTGCGCTGGCCAGTATCCGCTGGACATTGCAATCAACGGCCTGGATCCCCCCTGAAATATTTTTCAATTCTAAAGCAGCCCTTTTGATGACCTGAACCTGGTCATCAATATTTTTAAGATACTCAAGCTCCTGTTGATTCATGGGTGTTCCCCCGCCTTTTTTTAAATCCTCATGCTCCTGTGGGGCTCCACGAAACATGGAAATGAACCTGCCGAGGCTATAGGCAATGGGTTAAGGTTAGCATTTTTTCAACTCCTTGTTTGATTGTCGCCTCTTGCCTCACGCCTATCGCCTGTTTTTTACTTCCTCAAATCCTTAAACCTCCTGGCCTTGCCTTCGGGTCGGGGCAGGCTTTGGAAAGGATGAAATTCGATCCGATAATTCAGGTTGGTCTGGAGTCTCAATCGGTCCTTCAAACGGGCCAAGATTTCTTTTTGATTCGCTTCCTGGCCGGGCAGAGTTTCCACCTTCAGAGTAATCTCGTCCGTGTCCCCTTTTTTGGTGACGATGACTTCGTACTCGTCTCCCAACTCGGGGAATCCGCGCACCACTTCCTCAATGGCCGAGGGGGATAAAAGGACCCCTTTGACTTTGGTGATGTCATCGGCCCGCCCGGAAACTCCTCCTTTAAAAAGCCGGAAGGTCCTTCCGCAGGAACAAGGTCCTTCGGCCCATTCGACCACATCTTTGGAATCGAAGCGGATGCAGGGCTGGGCCATACGGTCCAGGGCTGTGATGACCATTTTCCCTTTTTGTCCCGGGCCGGTGATCGGTTTCCCGGTGATCAGGTCTTCCACTTCCACCAGAAAAAGGGCTTCATTGATGTGGATCCCCGATTGCTCCTGACATTCGTATCCCCAGGCCCCGATTTCAGTGGCCCCGACGTGATCATAGACCTTGGCCCCCCAGGCCTCTTCCATCCGTTTCCGGGTGCTGGGGATACTGGCCCCGGGTTCACCGGCGCACACGATTTTGTTGATGGTCAAGTCCTTGGCCGGTTCGATGCTTAAACGGTTTCTGGCCGTATCGGCCATGGTCAGGACATAGCTCGGGGTGGCCATCATGGCCGTGGCTTGAAGTTCCTGGATCTTGAGGATCCTGGCGGCCGTGTCCAGTACCCCGCCGGGGACCACCTCACAACCCATTTTTTCCGCCGCGTAGTGGGCAGCCCAGAAGGCCACAAAGACATTATACCCAAAGGGCAGGAAGACCCGGTCGGTCTTCCGAAACCCCTGGGCATAGAGGATATAGGCCCAGGACTCGGCCCACCATTCCCAGTCCTGCCAGGTATCCGGCTGATAAACCGGTTGCCCGGTGGTGCCGCTGGTCTGCCTGAATTCGACCACCTCTTCCAGGGGGACGCAGAGGGCCTCTCCGTAGGGGAAAGGGTCCTTGCGCTGGATGGAGCGCATCATGGACTTCTCCACCTTGGGGACCTTTTGAATATCCTCATAAGTCCGAATATCTCCCGGTTCCAGCCCGGCTTCCTGATACAGGCGGCGATGAAAGGTCGACCGCTCATAGGCCCATTCAAAGATCTTCTTGAACTTCCGGACTTGAAGGGCGCGCAGGTGCTCCTGGGGAAGGCGCTCCATCAGAGGGTTCCAATATTTTCTCGCTTCTGCTTCTAAAAATGTCATCGTTACCTCTACCGGATTCGTTCAATTTTTCTTGTTTCATCTAATGAAACAATAGTTCGCTAAATAAATCCTATCATCATTTCCCCCGATCCTGTCAAGCAAAAAAAAGAGGGATAAGGGAAAAAATAGCCTTCTGACCGGACCCCAAATTCCTTTACAGGGCCAGCTTCTGTTCGGGGTACCCTATTTCCCTGGAAATATTCAAAGCCGTTTTCCGGGCCTCTTGGACGATGCGCTTCAACTCCTTTGAATCCACGGCGGAGGTGATGAAACAGACTGCCAGACTGGCGACGACCTTTCCCCTGAAGTCATGAATAGGGACGGCCAGTCCGGTAATGCCATCAAAGGTCCTTTCCTCGTCGACGGCAAAACCGTCCTTCCGTATCTGTCCGAGCCATTTTTTAAAATCCTCTTTTTTGGTGAAAGATTTTTTGGTGGTGGCCGTCAGTGGATTTTTCTTCAGTAATTTTTCGACTTCGGAGTCGGGCAAATGGGCCATGAGCATGGGTCCCAGCATGCCCCAATAGGGAGGCCGGCGAGTGCCGATCTTCGAGGTAAAGGTAATCGGGTTATGAGAATCTTCCCGCTTGTCGATGTAGACCAATTGCCCCTGCTCCAGGATGGCCAGGAATAATGTTTTGCCCAGCTTCTGATGCAATTGGTCTAAAAAGGGAGAGGCGGTTTTTCTCAGGGAAAAGGAATGAAAAACGATACTGCCCAACTCGAACAATCGGAGGCCCAGAGAATATTCCTTCGAGGCCGGGTCCTGATTGAGAAAGCCGTATTTAACCAGTGTTGAACATAACCTTAAAACCGTCGCCCTGGAGAGACTGAGGATCTCCGCCAGTTGACTCAGGGTCAGCAGCTTCCTTTCGCCGGTAAAGGCATTGAGGATCTGTAAGGCCCTTTCCAGCGACCGGTTATAAAAAGATTCTTTTTTATCCTGTATCATTAATGTTCACCTGCTGAAATTCTGTTTAACTCTAATGACACAAAGACCTTTTTGTCAACAGTAAAACTCCACCCCGCCTCACCCGTCCACGTCCAGGAGCAAATCGATAAAATGGCTCAGGTTGACAATTTCGATTTTAGGTTTTCGCAGGTGAGAATATCTTTTTCGGGCGTTATCGAAGTTAGGAATACAGGAGTTACAGGTAGTCAGTAAGACATCGGCCTTGATTTGGTTCGGCCTCTTCACACGCCGTCCGGCCATGGCAACGGAAGTTCCGCGGATAAGCGCCCCGCATCCCGCTGCCGGCCCCGCAGCACAGGGCCTCAGCCCGGTGATGGGGCAGCTCTACAAAATCAGGCGCCAGCTTTCGGATGATTTGCCGGGCGTCGGGCAACGTTTTCGTTACCGACGATCTTGATTAACTGCCCCTTTTCTACCGCTCTGTCCTAACTGAGTTCCTCTATTTCTTCCTGGTTAACAAATTTTTTAATTCCGGTCCGGTCTTGGGGTTTTTCTGGATGATGTCGCTCCAGCCTTCGTCATAGCCTATCTTCAGGAATTTCTGTTTTCTGCAGCCTAAATCGATTACTTGCAGCCCTTCCTTGATGAGGATCGGCCGTTCCTGTTTGGCCAGCTCATCAAAGTGGGAAATGGTCTTTTTCCGCTTCCACCACCGCTTCGGTCAGGAGGTCTCTGAGCGTTTGGGCAGTTTGTTCCAGACATTGAGGTTGATGACAAGAGGATTCGGTACTTGATAAAAGCCGGGGTCAACGATGTACTTGATCTGCTTCTGCCAACCCCAGTCACCGAACCCACGGCCGGCCAGCAGAAACCGTCGACCACGTTTCTTTCAAGGGCGACGTAGACCTCGGTAGGTGGGATGACCACGGGATTCCCTCCGAGCCCTTTTACGATCTGGAGGTACATCGGGGAATGCGGATGTTGAAGCCTTTCAGGTCCGCGCCGTGGATCGGCTTCGTAGATAAAGGTAAAAGCTTTCCCCGAGGCCCAGCCTCCCCAGCAAGTAGAGACCTTTCTTCTCATGCAGGTCATTCATGTACTTCCAGACGCCGTTGGCCCTCTCCTCCATGGGTGTGAAGTCGGACAGCTTGTACGCGTCGACTTCCGGAAGGACCGATACGTAGTAGGCATTGGTCGTGTAGACCAGGTCAACCGTGCCCCGCTGGCATGCCTGCACCTGGTCGATTGATTTCACCGCCTCGGGCCCCCCGACGTAGTTGATTTTCAGCTCCCCGGGGTATTTCTTGGCCACCATTTGTTCGACCAGATCGGTAAAGATGGAGAAGGATTTATTCTCGCTCGATGGCTTAGGCCACCCGGGTCACCGCCTTCAGGGTGATGGTCTCGGCCGTCCCGTGTCCCGCAGGGATCATGGAAACGGTTACATTGGAAAAAAGACGAACAAGAAAAAGCCCAATCTCCTTTTCATGGGACACCTCCTTCATGTTTAATTTTGATGATAGATCCTGGATACTTTATTCTCGCTTCTGGATTTATTTCACCTATCCAAAAGGCATTATTCCAGTATCCAGAACCCAGTATCCGCCTCACTTCATTCCCATTAGTGTGGGCACAATAGTTGCCAAGATGGCATCACCAATACCAGGCCGATGCCACAGGATGTCGACAATCACGTAGGGCGTGACCGCCTTCCAGATGTCGCCCCCAGTCACCTCGGGGGGGGCCACCCCTTTCATGACAAACAGGGTGACCCCAAACAGCGGGTAATCAAACCTGTCTCCAGGGCGATGAGCATCAGCACGCCGAACCAGACTGTATTGTAGCCGAGGGCAGTAATGACTGGCATGTAGATCGGTATGGTGATCATCATGATGGCCACCGTTTCCATGAAACAGCCCATGATCAGGACGACGACCAGCATGCCGACGACGATGACGATCGGGTGTATCTAAGGTTGGTGATGAAATTGGTCATGCCTGTGGCCGCACCGGTGAAGGCCAATATTTCACCGTAGGTGGTGGAAACGATGATGATCATGAAAATCATGACCGTGACCTGGACGGTAGTCCTCACCGATTTTTTAAAGATCCCCCAGTTTGACTGGTAAAAAAGTGCCAGAATAAAGGCCCCCAAGGTTCCGGCCGCCGCCGCTTCCGTGGGGGTGGCCACCCCTAAAAGTATGAGACCGATGACCATGAAGATGATCAATCCCAGGGGCAATAAATATTTAACCGTGGCCGCCACCTTTTCCTCAAAGGATTTTTTCGACCACATACATCGGCGCCTCCCTGGGGAAAGAGGTGACACCAGACGAAAACAAAGATGAAATAGAGGGCGGACATCAATATGCCCTCCTGCTGGAATTCCGGCCATCAGAAGCTGCCCTGACATCGATATTGGCCAGGCTGGCCAGGACCACGGTCAGGGCATGGGCCGAATAAGGGCATCCACCGTGCCCACCCCCATGAGCGGGCCGAGGCTCATGTTTTTGCCTGCCTCTCCAGCATTTGAGGCAGGAGGATGGCTCCGAGGAGGGCGCAGGTGGCAATGGTGGAGCCGCTCAAGGCGCCGATGATCACCCCCATGATGATCGCCAGGAGGGAAAGCCGGCCCCGGAGGTTGCCCAGCCACTTATCCAGCACATTGACGGCATTCAGGCCCATGCCGGAATGGAATATCAGTTCCCCCATGAGGATGAAAAAGGGGATGGGGAGCAAAGTAAAGGTGGTAATAGAAGTGAAGGCCCCGGTCGCCACGCCGATCAGGCCCGGTACCCCGCCCAAAAAGAAATAGGCGGCCGCCATATTGACTACCAGAAAGGCAAAGGCGATGGGCAGATTGGTGAGGAGCAGGAAGACCATTCCTAAAAAAAGGATGGTAATAACCTGCTACCATTCCATGGGTTATCGACCTGCCCTATTTCTGTAAACTTATTCCAGGCCATCCGGAAGAATTGGATGGTCAAGAAAGCAACCTGCCGATGGGGATGACGATGAAAACGGTCCACTTGGGGACGGTGACCGCCCGGACATCGGTGACCCCATTGACGATACAATCGATTAGATGGACCACCCCGAAACAGGCCAACAAAGCGCAGGCGAGCCCGCCGACGACCGACATGATGCCGCTGTCAAGGACCTGTTTGCTTTTATCATTCTGAGGTGAACATAGATGAGATCGGTGGTGATGTGCCCCTTTTCTTTCAAAAGCCAGGTGGTGGCCAGGAAAACGATCCACAACAGGGCATATTCGGTGGTCTGGGGTAAGCCAGATGACCGATTTTTTAAACAAGAAGCGCATGAAGATCGAGTAGCAGACCGCAGCATTGATAAAGACCAATATCACCAGGGGGCGGCCATGGCATCGTTAATCCTGTCGAAAACGGCCCAGAAACGCTTCACCGGTCAGTCTCCTTTCCTGCATAAGCCCTAAAAAAATTTATTAGCCCTCCCCGCGCGGGTGACAACCGGGACATTTACAAGTCCTTCGTTCCATCTTATTTTTTCACGGCATACCGCAAGATGCGTGCTCTTCTTTTGACTCCTTTAAATGGATCTGTATGGCTTCGGCCACCAGGGTCCTTTTTTTTCAATGGCCTTGAGAATATCCTGATGGCCCTTCAAGGCCTGAAGGACCGTTTCTTTGGAAAAAATACTCTGAACCCGGTATCGCAGCATGTGGCCCCTCAGGGTTTGAGCCAGTTCTAAAAGCCGGGTGCTTCCGCTGGCCCGGGCGATAATCTCATGAAACTGGGCGTCCAAGTCGATAAAGGCCCGATCTCCCTTGGGAGACCTTTGCGCTGGTGGCGGCGATGTTCTTTTTCAGTTCCCGGATCACCTTCGACCGGGGCCTTTTCCATGGCCCATCGGGCAGCCAGGCTTTCAATGTTGGACCTGATCTCACAGATTTCTTCCACCTCCGATTCACTGATAGCCTTGACCTGGTAGCCTACCCTGGGTATCGATTGAATCAGACCCTCGATTTCCAGGTTGTGCAGGGCTTCTCGAACCGGGTCGAAGTGCCGATTCCTGGGCGATCTGGGTCTCGATCAGACGCTCGTTGGGGGCGATCTTTCCGCTCTAAGATCTGTTCGCGCACATGGCCGTATACTTTTTTCCGGATCGTGCCGCTATCCCGAATAACCAGTTTTTTCAAACGCGATCCCTTTCAAGAACAACCCCTGACTAAGGTTGTCAGCCTGGCCCATTGTTCGTCCACGTCTTTCTGGATGCCCGTGATCGCTTCTTCGGTCAAATGACGAAACCGTCCCTGGATCTTGAGGTATTCCCTTACCGGAAGACCTTTGGGGTCATGGGTGATCCGATATTGAACACCGTCGATGATTTCATAAAGAGGAAAAAGATTGGTCTCCACGGCCAGCATGGCGGATTTGACGGTCAGGTCCTCGGGTATTTCCATCCGGTCGGGCAGGGAGTCAGGGTATGGATAAACCGCGTCCCTTGTATGGATTTGGCCTTTTTCACCTTTCCCATAAGATCCTGCGGATGGCCGATGGAAGCCGTGGCCGCATAAGGCATCCGGTGGGCGGCGATGATCTGCATAAACTGTTTCTTCTTTCCCCTTCTGGCCGGGGTGGTCATGGTCCAGGCATTTTCCGGAGTGGCCGAACTGGGACTGGATGCCGGTGTTCATGTAAGCCTCGTTATCCAGGTACATAGATGAA
The DNA here is from genome assembly GCA_963769305.1 of uncultured delta proteobacterium. GTDB lineage: Bacteria > Desulfobacterota > RBG-13-43-22 > RBG-13-43-22 > RBG-13-43-22 > RBG-13-43-22. Next base: position 23,661 of record CAVYLJ010000040.1, read on the forward strand.
GTTTTCATTCCGGTCGGCTGCCCCGGGAAAGGGACTGGAGCCCGATATCAAGGGTCCCCCCGTCCCCGGCAAGGGCCAGGACCGTGGTATCCTCTTCACCCTTGATCTTCAGGGCGCGCAGGCGATGCCGGCCGCCGTTGGGGCGGCGATTTCAAAGGCCGAATGGAAACAGGGCACGGTCAGGGTACTGTTTGGAGAAGCGGCACTGATCACACCCACACAGGAAGGGATGATGACTACGATGGTTTTTTCTCCCAGGACCTTCAAAACCAATCGCATGGTTGCCGCCACACCGCAACCCGGACAGGCCATATGCCCCGGGGCGCATGGTTTCTTTTTCTATTGTTTCAATCACCATGGTTTTTCATTTATTGAATGATCGGATTAAAATGGCGGTTTCCGATATCTCGTCTATCTCCTTGCAGGCGGGAATCCAGGAGCACCAAGCACATAACACTGCTGGATTCCCGTTTTCACGAGATGGACGGGAAGAGGCGATTTCCAACTTTTTAAGAACTCGTCGCGAATGAGCTTTCTAACTTTTTCAATTGGCGTGCAGGAGTATTGGTTTTACTCCGACCTCTTCACCCCGAACTACACCCCTACCCATACAGGCAGCGGCTCAGGTTCATTTCTTTTAAGGGTTTCAAGCGCCATTTCTTCCAGCATCCCCGGGAGAACATCTGCCCCGCAGAGACCGGCGATGAAGCCCATAATCATGGGACGGCGCTCCAGGGGGTAGAGGGCCGCCTTCAGTTCCTGAGACAAAAGATCCCCTCTTTACCCAGGCAAATATTCCGGTCCACCACAGCCACCCTGGGTACGTCCTGAAGTTCTGCACCTCCTGCCAGGGAAAGGGCCGGAAAGCCTTTATCTTCAAAAGCCCCGCCTTGATACCCCTGGCCCAGGGATTGGACGGGAGCACCCGGGCCGTGCGGTCATTGCCGGCGACCAGGACGATCTCCGCGCCGGCGGTGTCAACCGCTTCTACCATGCCGTACCCCCGGCCGAACTCTGCCCGGTTCCCCATCGACCTCCCGGATCAGCGGCTTGGCCTTTTCCATGTCTTCGTAGCTTCTTCGCCTGTATTGCATAAATTGAGAAGGACTGACCACATTGGAAACGTAGGCCGGGTTGCGGATGTCAAACCGGTTGGGTATTTCGACAGGTGGAGGAAGGCATCGACACCGTCCTGGTCCGGTATCTCCAGGGGTTCGATGAAATGGGAGGTAAAAAAACCGTCGATGTAGACTACATGCAACGGGCAACCCAATCTTTTCGGCGATCTTATAGGCCTGAATGACCGTGTCCAGGGCCTCCTACACCGTCTTCGCAGTAAAACTGCATCCACCCGGTGTCTCTCTGAGAAAGACTGTCCGACTGGTCGCTCCCTGAAGGCCCAGGGGACGGCCAATACCGGTTTTAACATTCACTATCACCCCCCACCGGCGCCCTATTTCCGGAGGCGAAATGCAGCATCTCGTGCATCAGGGCCAGGCCTTGAGAGGAGGTGGCCGTAAAAGTCCGCACGCCGGTCATGGAGGCCGAGATGCAGGCCGCCATGGCCGAATGCTCGGATTCGGTGCGCATCTACTACCTCCCCGCAAGCCTTCCCTGATTTTCCATTTCCGACAGCTTCTCATAGATCGGGGTTTGAGGAGTAATGGGGTAAGCGGCCACAAACTGGACCCGGGCCAGACGCACGGTTCGGCCACGGCATAATTGCCGGACAGGAGTTGTTTCATCGGCCCGCCTCCATCTCGATTACCTGTCCGGGACAGGTGGTAACACACATCCCACACCCCTTGCAGTAATCTTTTTTGACGTCATAGCCATCCTTTCCGGCTTTCCGGATGGAAAGGTCCGGACAGATCAGGAAACAAAGATCGCATTGGGTGCAGGTCCCGCATTTAAAGCAGCGGGAGATTTCTTCCTCCAGTTGGGCCGGGAAACTCCGCCGGTCACCTCCTCAAAGGTCTTCGGACCTTCGGCCGAAAAGGATTCCGGATTATCCTGTCGGCTTCCATAGGGAAAGCAAAGGGTGTTGATCTTTTCAGCAGGGACGGTTTTTCAAGGTCCACCCGATAAGTTTCGGGCTTCATAAAATGCTGAAGGAGAAGGCGTCTTGAGTCCCGATCCGATGCTTCTGAAACTCCTGGCGCACATCCTTTCCTTCAAGATAACAGGCCACGGCCAGGGCCCTAGTTCCCCCGGCAATGGCATCGGCCACGAAGGCCTTGCCGCCGGCGCGTCCCCACCGGCAAAGACGCCGGGAATGTTCGTGGTGGCTGTTTCTGGAAAAATTTTTATCAGGCCCCTCTGGTCCATCGACAGTCCAGTTCCTGACAAAGCCCGTCTCCTGGGAACCTGCCCGATGGCGTCAATGATGGTATCGACCTGAATAAAGTGTTCCGTGCCCGGGATAGGAGGAGGCCTCGCCGGCCGCTTTCGTCCGGCGATCCCAGTTCCATGTGGACGCATTCTATGGCCGAAAGGCGACCCTTTTCCGAAATCAATCGCTTGGGTGTTGAAAGAATTTCGATCCGAATTCCTTCCCGTTCCGCAGAGGCCACATCTTCGGGAAAGGGCCGGGATCTCTCGGCCCGGGAACGCCGGTAGATGATCCTAACCTCTTTTCCGCCCAGCCGCCTGGCGACACGGGCACAATCAACGGCCGTATTCCCGCCGCCGATGACCACCACCCGCCGGCCGACATCTATTTTTTCACCAGTCGGTTGTCCCGAAGGAATCTTATCCCTTCCAGCACATGGGGGGATTCCTCCCCTTTGAGCCCCAGAAGCAGGCCGCCATGGGCTCCGGCGGCAATGAAAAGGGCCTGAAACTCTTTTTTGATCTCCGCCAACGATTGGTCTTTCCCGACTCGAATCCCGGTCCTGATCTCCACCCCCAATTGCCGAATGAAGCCGATTTCCTTTCGGAGAATGTTTTTGGGAAGACGATACTCCGGAATGCCGTAGCGGAGCATTCCCCCGGGGTTCGGGCAGGGGCTTCGAAAATGGTCACCGGAAAACCTGAACGGGCCAGATGATAGGCGGCACTCAATCCCGCCGGGCCTGATCCTATGACGGCGATCCGCTCTTTTCTTTGGCGGATCGTGGCTTCCCCTTTCAGGTCCACCCGGCCATGGTCGGATAAAAAGCGCTCAAAGCCGCGGATGTTAAGGGCCTGGTCGAACTGCTTCCGGTTACAATTCCCTTCGCAGGGGTGATAAGAGACCCGGCCGCAGACGCCCGGGAGGGGATTCTCCTGACGAACAATCTTCAAGGCCTCGGCAAAGTTTCCTTTCGATGCGCAGGCAAAGGCCCGGGGCGATATCGATTCCTACGGGGCAGGCCTGACGGCAGGGTGAGGTTTTTTCGACATACAGGGGTTTTTGCGGACTCCACAGACTGGTCTGAAAGTAACTCCGGTTGAACCCCGGGCAAGGGATGAGGCGTTCTATCTCTTGAAAGTTCATGGCCGCCCGCCCCGGCTTTCCCAGAACTGTGTCTCTCATAAGCCCTCTTGGCCGCCTGAAGGTTGGCATCGATCTTTGCCGGCACGGTTTCTCTGATGGCCTGTTCCAGATAATCATAGGGTATGGTGCCGTCAGCCCGGCAGTAGGCCCCTAAAATGGCGGTATTGATGGTCGCCCCCAGGCCTGCAGCCTCGGCAATCGTAGCTGGGCGTCGATTTGGGCCAGGCGAAAGGTATTGAACTCCGGGAATGACTTGGATTCAGGGGCGTTGATTGCAGGGATAAGCCCGTCGGGGTTCAGATGGGATTGAACCTCTTTTTCATCAATCAGGTCGGCGGCCAGAAAGATCATCCGGTCCGGTCTTTTGTACTCACATTTCAGGAGGATCTTGTTCGGGTCGACCCTTGAAAGCTGGCCACCGGAGCCCCCCGCCGCTCTCCCCCAACAGGGAATAACACTGGGGATAAAGACCCATCAAAAAATAGACCTTGGCCAGAATCTGGGAGGCGATGACCGCCCCCTGCCCTCCCCGGCCGATAAAGGTGATCTCAATCATTGAATCCGGATCCCCCGGTTTGGAATCTTCTTTTTCCGTGTTCTTTTGTACTTGTAACCCCTAGAGATGGATCTGGTGTCAAGGGAAATCCATCCCTTTCATTCATCACTTCGGGGGGAAAAAACCTGTGGTCCGAAAAATTTGGACCTCCTATTTTAATCTTTATTATCCCCGTTAATTACAGTAGGATCACCGGGTGATACCATTTTAGTTATAGGAGAGATTTGAGTCTATGGAATAAACCATCTGCAAAAAAGGAGGGCGTCATGGAAAAACCATGGACCAAATCGTGGCCGGACATCTATCCCAGGTCCCTGAAGTATTACGAAGGCAGTATCGTCGATTTCATGGAGGCCAGCGCCAGGAGATTCCCGGATCGGGCGGCCTTGATCTTTATGGAAAAATCCATGCGCTACGGAGAACTGCTGGACCAGACCCTGAGGCTGGCCACGGCCTTGGCCGATCTGGGGGTAAAAAAGGGGGATCGGGTGGCCCTCTTCATGCCCAATTGTCCCCAGTTTGTGGTTGCCTACTATGCCGTCCTGAAAATCGGGGCCATCCTGACCATGTGTTCCCCCTTAAACAGCGAGGAGGAACTCCAGTACCAATTGACACGACTCCGGCGCCGAGACCATCATCACCCTCAAGCTCAATCTCTTCTGATGGACAAGCTGATGAAGGTCAAGGATCAAACCGGGATTGAAAAGAATCATCCGTCTCCGGCCTGGATGAAGTCCTTCCCTGGTTAAGAAGCAGGCCTTCTTGCTCTTCAAAAAGAAAGAACATCGCCCCTCATTGACAAGAATCCCGATGCCGGGATCAATTTTTTCAAAGACCTGATTGAAAAATACCCGCCCAGCCCACCCCGGGTAAAAATCTAACGGAACGGAAGACATCGCTGTTCTGGCCTATACCGGCGGAACGACCGGACTTCCCAAAGGGGCCATGATTACCCACTACAACACGATCGTCAACGTCTCCCAGGTTATGAATTGGCTGGCCCCGGCCATGGGATATCCGATCATGGGAAGCCCGACACCGGACAACTTCAACGCCCAGGGCCGGCATATGATGATCGTCAATGTAGTCCCCTGGTTTCATGCCATGGGCACCATCGGCTATCTGAATAATCCCATCTTCGGCGCCATGACCATCTATGTGCTGCCGCGATTCGATGCCGGCGAGTATCTCAAAATCGTGAAGAAGTATCCCATAGACGGCATGGGAGGAGCTCCGCCTATCTATACGGCCCTGCTCAATCATCCCCAATTTCCCCAATACGCCCCGCACTTCAAAAAGGTCAAGTTCGCCGCCAGCGGTGCCGGACCCCTTCCAATTGAATACTTGAAAAGCATGAAGGAATGTGGTCGGAGGGGTTTTTATCGAGGCCTATGGGATGACCGAGTGCACCATGGGCATCTGCTTCAATCCGGCGGAGAAAGAGACGCGGTTCGCAAAGCAGGCTCCGTAGGCCTTCCCGTTTTCGATTCGGAGATCAAGATCGTTGACCTCCTGGATGATACCCGGGAGGTGCCCATTGGGCAGGAAGGTGAAATATTACAGAAGGGTCCTCAGGTCATGAAAGGCTACTGGAATAAACCCGAAGAGACGGCTACAACCTTAAAAGGAGGCTGGCTTCACTCAGGCGACATCGGACGGATGGACGAAGACGGCTATCTCTATATTGTGGACCGAATCAAGGATATGATTAAATACAAAGGCTACAACGTATTTGCCAGAAACCTTGAAGAAATACTTTATCGACATCCCAAGATCAAAGAGGCGGCTGTTATCGGGATTCCCGACCCGTCCGTTACCGAGTATCCCCGGGCTTATGTGGTCTTGAATCAGGGGGATACGGCAAGTGCCGAGGAAATTATGACCTTTCTCAATTCCCGGGTTGCCGGCTACGAAAAAATCAGAGAAGTCGTGTTTCGTGATGCACTTCCCGTGAGCCTCGCCGGAAAGGTTTTAAAGAGGGAACTGAAAAAAGAAGCCATGGCCGAAAGGGCTGCACGGCCGGTCTGAATCTCCGAAAAGGAACCGAACCGGATCTCAAGGCGATAAAATGGGGGCACGATTCCCGGAATTGCCAAGGCACCCAAGTCCAAAAATCGGTTTTGCTCTTTTAAAAATTACCATCTGAATTGTCAAGAAAAAATTTTATTCACCTCTTTTTTCGCTTGACCCCGATCTCTTTTCTATTTTATACCAATCTTATAAAAACTTAGCGATCTGCCCCGGCGTCAATACCCAGTAAATCCAAACCAAAGATGTACGTTGTAAGAATCTAAATGATAAGAGGGAAAAATAGTGAAACTTTCCACAAAAATTCGATATGGAGTTAGGGCGCTTTGCGACATGGTCAATAACGCGACCGGTTCACCGGCCCAGATAAAGGATATCTCTAAAAGGCAATCTATATCAGCGAGATATATCGAACAAATATTTCAAAAACTTAAAAAGGCCGGCCTTATCAAAAGCGTTCGAGGCAGAGCCGGAGGATATTTATTTACCCAAAAACCCGAAGAAATTAGTATAGGGGATATAATCAGAGCTATCGACGGCAAAGATATACACCTGGTCGATTGTTATGGAAAGCAGAGGGGAATGATAAAAGCCTGCGAAAGGCTGGGAAAATGCGCCGCTTCCGATATATGGGAAGAGGCTTCAAAACGAATGATGGATTATTTTAATACGGTTTCCATTAGACAAATTTGTGAGGTGCAGACCAAGCAGGAGAAAGAAATCCGGGAAGCCGAATAATTCCAAATTCGAATTTCAAGAAACTCACCCCCCCCAAACGTCCATTTAAAACGCTACTCCGATACCCCGTGGTTAGACTCGCTATCAGAGACCGTCTTCCCCTTCCGTTTCGGTCCACCGACGGGGAGTGCGAAGAGTTTCATCAAACCTTATTCCTGAACGCGCTTCCAGGTCTCATCGGGATCAAAGACCGTCACGGCCCGGGCCGCTTCTTTGGTATTCCTGCCAAGATCCTTTTGATAGACCACTCCGTTCTGATTAACAATAAAGGTCATGATACCCGAAGATCCATATTTCGCCGGATAGGCGATGAGGCCGAATCCCCCGATCATCTTACCCTCGACGACATAATCACGGGCACCGCCGGGTGCATTCTGGCCCTGGGCCTTGAGAATCCTGTAAAAGTACCCATGATAAGGGGTCGGCTCTCCCAGTGCCTCTCTTCCATACCCTCCTTCCCGTGCGGCCGCAAATAGCGGGCCCATGGGGCTTTGTTCCTGCCCCTCTTGGGCTTCCCAATAAAGGCCGTCCTGTTTGCCGGGCGTACTGACAAATTCCTGAGCATACTCGAGAAGCCCCTTGCCCTCCCTGCCCTTCCTTTGGGCATATTCCTTCTGCGCATCCACATAAGCCAGGCATACCTGAATGGCATTGAGCTCATTTCTCCCTATGCGGCGCGCCAGTATCTCCTGCCTGCCCGCCCGGGTGTCGAACTTCCAGCCCTTTTCGGTTTTAACTATCGGGATGGGGAAAGGCCAATCGTCATTCCCCAAATGGAGCACGGCCTTTCCAGAGGCCTCTTCCAGCCGGTTCTTCTCTTCATAGTGTTTGACAAATCGCGTACGTCCCGCCTTGTCCTCCACCGGGTCTCCGGACAGGATCAGACCCTTGCTCCCGGGTCCGAAAATCTTCAACATCAATTTGGTATTACCGGCCTTGACCGCCTCAACCATGGCCTTGACTGCTTCCTCCGGTGTCGAATAGTTCTTCTGATGATATCGAGGCTTGGCATAAACACCGCCGGCGGTGAAAACAACGGCTAAAAAGACCGTTAGGGCCAGGAGTCCCCTCTTTCTGAATTGAACCTGTTTACTTTTATATCCGGATCGGCTCATTACGATATCCTCCATAGGAAATGAGTGTATTATTTTCTTCCGAGACTCACTTACCGCGTCCCTGCGGACCCTTCGCTGCACCCCCGCCCGGACGTCCGCCTCCGGGGGCAGGCTTATTGCCTGTAGACCCGGGACCTGCGGACTTGGGCCCGGACAGACTCTCATGCCCTCGAAGGCTGTCCTGTCGAGCCTGGCTGCCTGGGGCAATACCTCCGAAGACGGTAGGACCCTGCGAGCCTTGCACCACCCGGGGCGCAAGTCCTGCCGGTTGCCCATGCATCTCAGGTCTGGGTGGCGCAGGCCTTGCCGTAACTGCCGGCGGATGTCCGGGCGTTGGAAGCTGTCTTAAGGGTTCGGGCCGGGCCACCCCCGGACCGGGGACTATCCGCGGCCTCTCGGATGGAACGGGCGGTCGGCTGAAAGACTCGGGTCCGCCTGCCTTGGGTCCGGTTGTTACACGAGGCGAATGTCCGGGCGTTGGAGGCTGTCTTAAGGGTTCGGGCCGGGCCACTCCAGGACCGGGGGCTACCCGCGGCCTCTCAGATGGAACGGGCGGTCGGCTGAAAGACTCGGGTCCGCCTGCCTTGGGTCCGGTTGTTACACGAGGCGCCTGCATTCCAGAACCGGTGGACTTCGGGACAAATCCACCACCTGTTACAGGTCGATCATATCCTCTGAAGCTGCGCCGGTTATCCGCCCCGGGGAGAGGTCCCCTGCCGAACTTCCGGGCTATATCCGGAGTACGGTAGGCGATTCCCCGTCGATGATTCGGGTCATGGTTCCAGATTCCCTGCCCCCCGGTTCCGGCAGTCACGTGACTGGCATACCGGTTTCGGTCGATCCGATTATTAATGGTGATATGTCTGGTGATATTGACAACGATTCGGTGGTGTCGCCAATCACAACTCCCCCAGGCATAACCCCAGGGCACGCTGAGGGGCACTCCGAATCCGAAGCCGATGAAACGAGTTCGAATGGTTACGCCCCTGGGATGATAATAAAAGGGGGGGTGGGACGGCCACCACCAGGGGCCATAGATAATCAATGGATCATACACCGGCACATAGACTACCTGGGGGTTCGCCGGTTCGATGATAATCATCCCGCTCTGGGGATCCGAAATGACCCTCAGTTCGCTTGTGGTCTGCAAGGTGCCCTGCGCCAGGGCCCTCTCCCTGAGCCTTTGCACCGTATCCATCACCTGGTCCGGTTCGGCCAGGAAGGCGTCTCCCAGCATTTCCGTCCAGTCAAGCTGTTCGTTCATCATTTGCAGGATATCCGGAAAGTTGACCAATGATTTTACACTCGGGTCCCAATCCTGCTGCTCCAAGGCCCAGGCCAACTGGTCTCCCCTCAGGTTCGGGTTGGCCTGGGTCCAGCGGGTCGCCTCGACGATCTCCAAGGGATAAGTGGCTGCGGTCAGGACCTGGGCCAGAAGGTCATCCGGATAAAGCGCAATGGGCGCCAGCAGCTGATCCAGATCTTCCTGTGTGAAAGTCGTTTGCCCGCCCCAGTTCTGTCCCTGAGCCAACCCTACGCCGGTCGGGAGTGTCAGCATCAGCGCCAGTGACCACAGCAGCCAGCGAGTCCGGATACCTCTGTTCTTTCTCATCGTTCTCCTTCTCCATGTCCCCGGTCTTTCCCCCGGGGCACCCTTTAACCTCATCAGATTCTTACGCCCTGGTTCTGAAAATAATTTATTATAATCCTTATTTGATTCTCTTCTTACAAAAAATTTCTTTTTTATAAATCAGACCCTTTTTTATGAAGAAAGTTAAAAAGGTCCCGCCGTAACCAAACAAAGAAGGGAAGCCCCCGAACCCTCCGTTGAGAGAAGCTTCTCTTTTCCAAACACCCTGAAAGGGAAGGGGCAATAGGCCGGGCCCCTGCCTTGATTCAGGTCTTCTTTTATCAGGGTTCTCATAACAGTTCCCGGTGAGAGTCCTCGGCAAATCCGGAGGGTTTGCCTAAAAAATTGAAGATATCTCGGTTCAACTCGATGAAGAGATTTATTTCAGGTCCGCCCAGTTATCTCCCTGGGAAATCTGGACCAACAGGGGGACCCGGAGGGTGAGGACCCCTTCCATGATCTCTCGAACCAGGGTCTTTAGAAAGGGGATTTCTTTTTCCGGTCCTTCAAAGACCAATTCGTCATGGACCTGGAGGAGCATCCGGGATTCCATCTTTTCTTCGTGCAGGGTTTTGTGGATCCTGATCATGGCCATTTTGATCAGGTCGGCGGCCGTCCCCTGGATCGGGGTATTGATGGCCGTCCTTTCGGCAAACAGGCGGACCGCCCGATTGGAACTGTTGATGTCCTCGATATGCCGGCGGCGATTGAACAGCGTGGTGACGATCTTCATCCGTCTGGCTTCAGCCAAGATGTCTTCGATATATTGCTTGACTCCCCGGTACTTTAAAAAATACTGGTCGATCATGGCCTGAGCCTCCCGGTTGTTGATCCCCAATTCCCGGGAAAGTCCGAAGGCGCTCATCCCGTAGAGGATGCCGAAATTGATCACTTTGGCCTGGCGACGCATTTCGGAAGTGACTTCTCCGGGGTTGACATTGAACAGTTCGGCCGCCGTCCGGGTATGGATATCCTGACCTTCCCGAAAGGCTTCGACCAGGGTCTCATCCTCGCTGTAATGGGCCAGGATGCGCAGTTCGATCTGGGAATAATCGGAAGAGAGCATCTTCCAGCCCGGCTCGGGGATAAAGGCCTGACGGATTCTCCGGCCCTCTTCCGTCCTGATGGGGATGTTCTGCAGATTGGGTTCGCTGCTGCTGAGCCGTCCGGTGGCGGTGATGGTCTGGTTGAAGGAAGTATGGAGCCGCCCGGTACGGGGAAGGATCAGCTTGGGCAGGGCATCGATGTAAGTGGATTTCAATTTACTCAGGGTGCGGTAATTCCAGACCTCGGCCGCCAGGGGATGGTTTAAAGACAAATCCTTGAGGACTTCGGCGTCGGTAGACAGGCGTGTCCGGCCCTTGGTCTTTTTCCCCTGGGGGAGCTTGAGCTTTTCAAAAAGAATATAACCCAATTGTTGAGAGGAATTGATATTGAAGCGTTCGCCGGCCAATTGATAGATCTGCTCCTCAAGCTGGAATAATTTGATCCCCACCTCTTTGGAGAACTGGTCCAGGGCCTCGGCGTCCAGGCGGACTCCGTGCATTTCCATCTCGGCCAGGACCGGTACCAGGGGCATCTCCATTTCATAGAAGAGTTCGTCCAGGCCCTCATCCTTGAGGAGCGGAGCCAGCCTCCCGGCGCAGGCCAGGGTGACCTCGGCATCTTCGGCCCCGTAGGCAATGGCCTGTTCCACGGGCACTTCACTAAAATTCTTGGCCTTGGCCCCGGTGCCGACGACTTCTTTATACGTCGTCAGGCGGCGGTTGCATTGATCCAGGGCGATCTGGGCCAGATTGTGGGTCCTCCGGGAGGGGGTCAAAAGATAGGAGGCGATCATGGTATCAAAGGCCCTCTCCGGATAATGGATGCCGTAGCGTTTCAGGATGATCCATTCGTATTTGATATTCTGGCCGATCATCTCCAATCCGGCCTCTTCGATCATCCCTTTGAGCAGGGCCAGGACCTGGGACAGGGCGAGTTGTTCGGGGACACCCAGATAGGCATGCCCTACCGGGATATAAACCCCCTGTCCTTCTTGATAAGCCAAACCGATCCCGACGATCTCGGCCCGCATGGGATCCTCGGAGGTGGTCTCCAGGTCAAGAGAAACCCGCCCGGTCTTTTTTATTTTTTCCGACAAAACCAGTCAGTTCCTGCCCAATCGGTAATCCCCTTATAGGTCCTCGGAGAAGATTTTTCCGGGACCCCCCCTTCCCTCAGATCCTCGATAAATTTTTTAAAGCCCAATTCCTGAAAGAGATCCTTTAAGCGGGGAGACATCCCTGGGTTGAATCCTGAGGTCCTCAAGAGAAAAGTCCAAAGGGACCCGGGTATCCAGGGTAACCAATTTTCGGGAAAGCAGGGCCTGGTCCTTATACTGGAGAAGTTTTTCTTTTAATTTGGCGGGTGCGACCGGTGTGGACGGGTCCAGAACTTTTTCCAGCGATTCATAGGCCCGAATCAGTTTGACGGCGGTCTTCTCTCCGATCCCGGGCACGCCGGGAACATTGTCGCTGCTGTCTCCGGCCAGCCCCATGATATCAATCAACCTGCAGGGGTGGGTCCCGAACCTTTCCTCCACCGCCTGCATGTCAATGACTTGATCCTTTAACGTGTCCCACATCCGGACATTGGGCGAAATCATCTGCATCAGGTCCTTGTCCCCGGAAACGATGATCACCTCATCCCCTTCGGCCTCGGCCTCCCTGGCCAGGGTGGCGATGATGTCGTCGGCCTCATAACCCTGTTTTCCAGAATCGGCAGGCCGTAATAACGGCTGATTTCTTTGATGTAAGGGATCTGAACCGCAAGGTCATCGGGCATGGAAGGCCGGTGAGCCTTGTATGCGGTGTAGAGTTCGTGTCGAAAGGTCGGCCCTTTGGCATCAAAGATCACAGCCAGGTGATTCGGCTTCTCCTGTTCGATGATTTTACGGATCATCTGGATAAAACCGAAGACGGCCTGGGTAGGCATTCCGCCGGGGCTGGAAAGATGACCAATGGCAAAAAAGGCCCGGTAAATGTAAGAACTGCCGTCGATCAAATAGAGTTTAGGTCGGTCGGTCATAGGAATCAATCCTTTTGGAGAACCTGTCCGTTAAAGGCGGTCTTCCATGATTCAATATTTTGAAGTAGTTGTATTTTATCCGTTATCGGGTTATAATAAAAAAATTAAATTTAAGAGCTTACGCTTGTCGGAACCATATCAAAAGGCACGAAATAAAGCAACAAGTCAGCCCGTGAACCCATGGGCCTCAAAAGGGATTTAACAGGAAATAAATGAACATTATAAAAGTGGTCAACAAATATAAGATAGGGAAAGAGCCTAATGATTTCCATTTTTGGCAATCGAGATCCTATGAAGAACGGATTGATGTCTTAGAACAAATTCGCCAGGAATATAACGAATGGAGATATGATGCTGAACAAGGATTTCAACGAGTTTATAAAATTATTAAACGAAAATAAGGTAAAATATTTGGTTGTCGGGGGTTATGCAGTGGCCTTTCACGGCCATCCTCGCTACACCAAGGACCTTGATATTTGGATAGAGAGGCGTCCCTTCCGAATGCACAAAACTTATTAAAGGCCTTAGATCGATTCGGTTTTGGCACCTTAGGTCTTACTTTGGAGGATTTTCTTATCCCCGACCAAATCGTTCAGCTTGGCTATCCTCCCAACAGGATCCGACTTGTTAACCTCAGTCGCAGGACTCAGTTTTGAAGCCTGCTATGCTTCCAAAGTCACTACAACTATTCATGGACTTCAGATTGATTTTATTGATATTGAAAACCTGAAAAAAAACAAGCGTTCCACCGGCCGAGCGCAGGACATGGCGGATATTGAAAACTTAAAATGATTTTTTACTTACCCCGAAAAGATCTTAAGCGAAAAATGAATAAACGGAGGGACCATTATGGAAAATAAATTAGAAGCAGGCCTGGCCTTTTCCGCCAATATTTGGCCTCTGAATCCCCAAAAGTCAACCCTGGTTTTTATCCACGGATCCGGCGGCTTCGAGCATCCTTTGGGATAACCAGTTAAAGAACTTCGGCGACCGGGCCAACCTCCTGGCCCTGGATCTCCCGGGGCATGGGCGAAGTCCGGGGAAAAGTCTCGACACCGTACCCGATTATACCGAGTCGGTCATGGCTTTTTTAAATGAGTTAAAAATCCCCGGTCCCATTCCGGCCGGCCAGAGCCTGGGGGGCGCCATCACCCTGCAGCTCCTCCTGGATTATCCGGGGCGTTTTCCGGCCGGCGTGCTGATCTGCACCGGGGCCAAGCTGAAGGTGCTGCCGACGATCTTTGAAACCATTGAAAAAGATTACCCGGCTTTCGTTGAAATGAAAAAACAAATGGCCATCTCCCCCAAAACCGATCCGGCCGTCATCCAACCCTTATTGGATAACAACCTGAAAAACTCTCCCCGGGTGGATTTCGGCGACTTCCAGGCCTGTGACCGTTTTGACGTCCGGGAACGTTTAGGGGAAATCAAGGTCCCGGTCCTGGTGGTCAGCGGCCAGGACGATCTGCTCACCCCCCCCAAATATGCCGAGTACCTGGCCGCTAAGATCACTGGTGCCAGGCGGGCCCACATCCTGGATGCCGGCCACCTTTTGCCCCTGGAGAAACCCCTTGAATTAAACCAGGCCCTGCGGGCCTTTTTGATGAAAACGGCTTGGGTTGTGTAAGAGAACAAAACAAGGAGTCCTAATGACACCGAAAGTTGGTCTGGCCCTGGTCGGAGGACTGTATGCTTCCCAACCGGAAGCGGCCTATTGGATGGAGCGGGGCGAATAATTCCCCTGCAGCTTCCGGCCGCGAAAGACCCGCCTTGAGTTCATCCGCAAACTGGTGGCTCTGGTCATCGCCTTTGGATCTGACGGTTGGCTCTTACCGAATAGGGGTCCTGGCAGAAAAAATTTCCGATTTGGAAGAGTTCATATACCTGGGCATAAAACTGCGGGCTCGAAAAATACCGGTTGGACTGCCGGGCCATTCGGAAACCGATATTCAGATAAAAAGGGGCTTTCTGCATTTACCGTGAATGATTGGAGAATACGATGACAGTTCCATCTGGGCTTCTGCGTTTTTTATTTTCAAGAAAAAAGGAGAGACCGGAAATTGTAGAGGTCCGCGGGACCATATTGGACAAGCTCCTGGTTGTCTTTTCATTGGTGGGGCTGCCAGCCACACTCCTTGGAGTCATTCAATCCTATAAGCTGGGAAGATGGGTTTTTTGTATCATTTACTCTGCCATTTACCTCCTATTTCTGCTGGCGACATTGGCGGCCCGCAAATTTCCCTTCAGGATCAGGGCGCTGATTCCGGTTTCATTACTGCTCCTGGTAGGTTGGACATCCCTTTCATGGGCCGGGATGAGCGGCTCTGGGGTTCAGCTCATGCTCGGGGTGTGTTTCCTGTCAGCCCTGCTCTTCGGGTTACGAGGACTCATGCTTGCCTTGCCGGTCACCCTTATGTGCATAACCTTCGTGGCCTTTGGAATGACTACGGGTTTCATCGACATTTCTCCGGAACGAATGATGACCTCCAGGTCGCCTGTGCCATGGCTCACGACGATTTGTGTCTTCTTCATGATCGTGAGCGTCACGGTCATTGGTTTTCAGATGTTCAGCAGAAGGATCGAGGAATCCCTCGACTTGCTTGAAGAACACAAGCGGGAGCTTGAGGCGGCCAACAAACATCTCAGGGAAGCTTCGGCGATTATCAACAAAAGCCGGGCCGTGGCCTTCCTTTGGAGCACCCGGGACGGGTGGCCCGTGGAATATGTCTCGGACAACGTGGAAAATGTGTTCGGGTATACCGCCGAGGAATTCCTGACGGGCCATCTCGTTTACAGCAAAGTCATCCACCCTGAGGACCTGCCACGGGTGACCGGGGAGGTTAAAAGCTACAGTATGGACCCGGCCGAGAAGGATTCACTCACGCCCCTTATCGGATTGTCACCAAACAGGGGGAAGTCCGGTGGGTGGAAGACACGACCCAGGTGCGCAGAGATGGCAGGGGCGAAATTACGCACTATCAGGGCATTGTCCAGAACATCACCGAGCGCAAACTGATTGAGGAGGAATTGCGAAGCTCCAGCGACGTGCTTCGGGCTGTTATCGAAGCAGTTCCAGCGGCCATCATCGGGTTAGACTTGGAAGGAAATGTGCATACAGTCTGGAATCCGGCGGCCGAGAAAATGCTCGGATGGAGCGCCCAGGAAGTAATGGGACGTCCCTTGCCCACGGTATCGGTGGAGCGACAGGAAGAATTCAGGGGCTTTCGGGAGCGAATACGCAGCGGGATGTCTCTGGACGGGGTGGAGGTACGCCGACAGAGACGAGATGGCACGCCCATCGATTACAACATTTATGCCTCGCCCCTGCATGACACCGAAGGCCATATCACCGGTAATATTGCTGTAATGGCGGACATCACCGAGCGCAAGCAGGCTGAGGAAAAGTTAAATGAGGCAAACTCACGGCTGCAAATGCTTCAACAAATTACGGCCTCCGTCCACAGCAGCTTAGATTTAGAGGAGGTCTTTAGACAAATCACGGATAGTTTTGTTTACTCTATGGGATATAATAGTGCCGTTATCATAAAGCGGGACGACAAAGCATATCGGTTTGTTGTTAAGACGCTCTCTTCTAAAAATTGGATTCTTACTGAAGTCGATAAAATACTGGGGTTTACCCTTAAAAATTATTCATTTCCGATGAACCCAGGATTAAATGCTGCTGCAGACGCCGTCATGAGGGGAGAGATGGTGGTTGCCAAAACCGCGGAAGAAGTCGGCTATCCCTTAATTGATAAGACAACCTGCTCAATGCTGCAAGAGCTCGGAGGGATAAAGAATTATATCTTGGTACCCCTGCAGGTCGATAAAGAGGTGGTCGGAGCCATCATCATCACAACCGCTCGGGAAGAGGTATCGGAGGAAGAATTTAAAATGGTTAACCTCTTCGCCCAGGCTGCATCTCATGCCATTCGGAATGCGGACTTACATACACTCACTCAACAGGCAAAAGAGGCGCTTCGGCAGAGCGAAGAGAAATACCGTTTAATAGCAGAAAATATGGCCGACATCATAGCGATCCTGGATATGAATCTGCGTTTTACCTATATCAGCCCGTCCATCATGCGCATCCGTGGATTCACCGTTGAGGAGGCCATGGAGCAGACTCTTGACCAGACCATGACTCCTGACTCAATGAGGCTGGTATTTTCGATCTTTGAACAAGAGATGAAATTAGAAGCCAGTGGAACCGCCGATCCCGATAGAATGCGCACCATTGAGGTGGAAGAATTCAGGAAAGACGGTTCCTCGATCTGGCTGGAAGTCAACTTGTCCTTCTTGCGCGACGAGAACCAAAAGGCTGTCGGAATACTCTCGGTGTCGCGGGATACAGGCGAACGCAAGCGGGCGGAAGATGCGCTCAGGAAGAGCGAGGAGTATTTCCGAGCGATCACCGAGAATGCCTCTGATATCATCTTTATCCTGGATGGACTTGGAATCATCACCTATGCGAGCCCCTCCATCGAGCGTTTTATCGGCTACCCTCCGGACGAGTTGCTTGGGAAGAGCAGTTTAGACCTGATTTTGCCTGCCGATCATCCAAAAGCCATCGAGGATTTTGGCCAGGCTTTGCTGACCAAAGGAGTCGTCATCCCCAACAGTTTCCGGGTCAGACATAAAGATGGTCACGAGCGCATTCTGGAAGGTGTCGGCATGAATCTCATGGATAACCCGGCCATCGCCGGTTTTGTGATGAATGTCCGCGACGTCACGGATAGCAGGCGGGAGGAGGAGGAAAGGAGAAACCTTGAAACAAAACTGCGGCGGGCCCAAAAAATGGAGGCCATCGGGCTTATGGCTGGAGGCGTTGCTCACGACCTGAACAATATGCTCTCTGCCTTTGTCAGCCTCCCTGAGCTTATTCTCATGGATATACCCGAAGAAAACCAAAAGCTCCGAGGAGAGATACAGATGATCATGAGTTCGGGGCAGAGGACTGCAGCCATTGTGGATGACCTATTGACCATAACCCGTGGGGTGACCATGGCTCGGGATACTCTCAATCTCAATAATGTGGTTCAGGAGTATATGGGCTCGCCCGAATTCGAAAAACTGATGCATTTTCACCCGGGCATCGAAGTGGTGACGGAGTTGGAAGATGACCTTTTGCCGATAAGGGGTTCAAGGGTTCACCTGATGAAAGCCCTGATGAACCTTGTTTCCAATGCCGCAGAGGCATTCCCATCGTCGGATTCGGGAGTTGTGTCTGTCTCAACACAAAACCGGTATGTGGATACACCTCTTCAGGGCTACGAGAGAGTGAATATCGGCGAGTATGTCGTTATCATCGTTAAGGACAACGGCATGGGGATTTCTCCTGAAGACATGGAGAGAATCTTTGAGCCGTTCTACACCAAGAAGGTGATGGGAAGAAGCGGGACGGGACTCGGCCTCTCGGTGGTCTGGAACACGGTTACCGGCCATGATGGGTATATCCATGTTGAAAGCGATCGTGGCGGTACAGTATTTGAGCTTTACTTTCCGATTACGAGAGAAAGCCTTTCCGAGCAGGAAAAACCCTTAGAAGTGAAGCAATACCAGGGCAGGGGCGAAAAGGTTCTTGTAGTGGATGACGAGTTAGATCAGAGAGCTATTGCCATGGGCATACTAAATAAACTGGGCTATCAGGCAGAGGCTGTTTCAGGGGGTCAGGAAGCGCTTGAATTCCTGAAGGAACATGATGCGGATATCCTTCTGCTTGACATGGTGATGCCGGGGATGGACGGCTGCGATACCTTCAGCCGAATCGTGCAGCTTAAGCCCGGACAGAAGGCAGTGATTGCCAGCGGCTTTTCCCTAAGCGACCGGGTAAAAAAGGCACAAGAGTCGGGGGCTGGTGCCTACATCAGAAAACCCTACAGTGTCGAGAAACTCGGCCTGGCCATAAAAACCGAGCTTGACAAGTCGCTTTGATTCCTAACCCTAACCTGGCCAAAAGGACATGTTGTCCATTCCATTCAAAAACCATCCTACCAAAAGGCTAACCAAAGATATTTGAAATTTGGAGTTAGCGGGTCTTGATTTTTGATGTTGTCCAAAAGGTGACTCATTGCCCTATACCGGCCCAGTTTTCTAAGTTGAATAGGAGCAGGGCAACTCTCTTACCGGTTTAATGTGAGTGGGTGTCGGCCTGCTCTGAGGTTATTCAAAAATTTGGCCCGGCAAAGAAGCTCAGGCGTTATGGTGGACAACTCCGGCTTCCTTTGGAAGCCTCTTCTTTAGGTCGACAAAGTCGACCGGCATGAAAAATCAAGACCCGCTAACTCCCCTTAAAAAGTTAGGGATAAATCCTTAGATGCACGTTGTAAGAATCTAAAAAGCCTTTATGGGGGTGACCAAGCCATTGGTTACCGCGTCACCAGTCTCGGGGAAAAAACAGTCAATGAAAAACCAGTCGCGAGCTGTCATCAGAACAAGATTAAAGTCTTCGTCTGGACCCTGGACAGGAAAGAGGAGATGGAAAAATTCATTGCCTGGGGCGTCGATAGCATATAATCGAACAGGCCCGCCGTACTAAAACGGCTGGTGGAGGCCTACTTGAAACGGTCATCCCCTATTATGGTCCAGAAATCGTGATTAACCCTGTCTAACCAACACGATGTCATTTGAAATAAACCTCGAAGTTGCATAAAAATTGATCGATAAAGTAGTTTTTTATTAATTAAAACAGTTTGTTCTGATGATTTTAGCATTGAGTGCCAAAATTCACCCCAGGTGAGGTTTGGATTCTAAAAAATATCGATCAATTTTTACCCTTCGGGAAAGTCTGGGAGGCCGCATCTCCTTTGTTGTCCAGGACTCGCAGTATGCCTATACGGCTTCGCCCTGGACGCCTCGGATCTGCAGACCTCCGAAACTTTTGCAACATCGAGGTAAAGTCAAGAATCTTTTCGCCGTAGGTGACGGTGCGGGAGTAACCCGGGGACTGATCCAGGCCTCGATTTCCGGGGTCGTCGCTGCCCGGGAAGTTTTGAAAAGAATGACGGGATGACGGTCCTTATTTTTTTCACACCATCAGATATTTTTTCTTCACCTCTTCATTGGCCTCGAGCTCGGCCACGGTGCCTTCGAAGCGGATATGACCGTTGTCGATCACGTAGGCCCTGCCGATCATCTTCAGGGCCGACCGGATGTTCTGCTCGGAAAGGAGAATCGAGATGCCCGCCTCTTTGAGCCGCAGGATCTGCTCCTCCAGGTCTTTGACGATGAGCGGGGCCAGGCCCTCGGTCGGCTCATCCAGGAGGAGGAGGTCGGGACTGCCCATGAGGGCCCTGGCGATGGTCAGCATCTGCTGCTCGCCTCCTGAAAGGTGGCCGGCCCGTCTGGCCCTGATCTCCCGGAGGGCCGGAAAGAGGCCATAGACCCGGTCCTTGTTCCACTGGGGAGAACGGGGGTGGACGATCTCCAGGTTGTCTTCCACGGACAGGTCGGCGAAGACCCGGCGGTCGTCAGGCACATAGCCGATCCCCTTGCGAAAGAGGGCATAGGGCTTTATGCCCCTCAGGTCTTCCCCATTGAAAGAGATGGACCCTTCCCTGGGAGGGGTAAGTCCCATAATGCTTCGCATAGTGGTGCTCTTACCGGCGCCGTTTCTGCCCAGGAGTCCCACCACCTCGCCCTTGGAGACCGTCAGCGAGATATCGAAAAGGATGTGGCTCAAGCCGTAATAGGTGTGGATATTCCTTACGTCAAGCATGCGTCGCTCCCCCCGAGATAGGCGTCCTGGACCGCCTGGTTGCAGCGCACTTCCTCACAGGTGCCCTGGATAATCGAGCCTCCCCTGACCATGACCATGACTCTATTGGCAATACCAAAAACAATTTCCATGTCATGCTCACAGAACAGGATGGTCAAGCCGCGCTTTTCAGATAGGTGCCTGATCAACTCGATACAGCGGGAGGTTTCTTCGGGAGCCATTCCGGCGGTCGGTTCGTCGAGGATTAAGAGCTCGGGATTCCCGCCGAGGGCCATGGCGATCTCCAGAACTTTCCGGTCTCCGTGGGAGAGCAAGGACGGTGGTGCGGTTTTTCTTCTCCGCAAGGCCAACACTCGAAAGGATGCGATCGGTCTCCTCCAGGGCCAGTTTCGATGAAGGGGTGAAAAGATTCCAGGTCTTCCGCTCCCGGGACAGGACCGAGATCTGTATATTCTCAAAAATGGACAATCTCTGGAATATATTAACGACCTGAAAAGAACGGGAAATCCCCTTCCTGCAAATCTCATGGGGCGGGAGTCCGGTTATATCTTGGCCTTTAAAAAAAACTTTCCCGCCTTCGGGTTTTAATAGGCCGGTAATGAGATTAAAGAAGGTTGTTTTTCCGGCGCCGTTGGGACCGATGATCGCGACAATCTCACCCTTTTCCACCTCAAGATCTGCCCGATGGACTGCCAGGAATCCACCAAACGATTTTAATAATGATTTTACCTCTAACACTCAAAACTCCTTTATGACCGGCTCTATAAGGCCTTTATGCAGCTTTTCCTCCACATAACCGAGTATCCCATTGGGCAGGAAGAAGATCACCAGCATCATTAAGATACCCAGGGGCATGGTCCAATAATCCGTAAAGCCGCTGACAAACGTTCTCAGGGAGATGATGATGGCGGCACCAAGGAGGGGACCTAAAAAAGTAAACCACCCCCCGAGTAAACACATGATCAGAATTTCGAGGGAGAGGGTCCAAAAAAGCATGTCTGGGAAAACGGCCGTTTCGACGACAACAAAAAGAGATCCGGCAACCCCCGCAAAAAATCCGGCGATGACCAATACCAAGAGTTGGTGGCGTCTGACATTGATACCGATCATGGCGCTGCGGACGGGGTTATCGCGAATGCCCTGGAGGGCGCTGCCAAAGGGGGATTTCACGATTTTATACATGACCAAGAGACATAGCGATGTAACCAAAAGCGTGAAATAGTAAGCCCTATTCTGGGATGAAAGGACATCCGGTAAGGGGATGCCGTTGATGCCGTTATCGCCCCCGGTGAAGGAGTACCACCGGTAAACAATGATCCAAACCAGCGATCCGAGGGAAATCTGAAGCATTCCGAAATAAAGTTTTGAAAGGCGGATGCAGATGAGACCCATAATAAGGCTTAGAAGCGCTGCCGCCAAAGGCCCACCAACAAAACTCAGCCATGGGGAAAGGCCGCTTTTTAGGATTATCAGGGCCGTGGCATAGGCCCCCGCCCCGTAGAATACGGCATGGTGAAACTGAAAGATCCCCCCATAACCGAGAGGAAGATTAAGGCTCGTTGCCAGAAGACCGGTGAGTAAAATAATCGAGATTAAATAAATATAAAAACGCGGCAGGAAGAGAGGGAACAGAAATAGGAGAATGAGTCCTGCTCCAACCCAGATGCGGCCCTTTCCTTGTAAAGCCTCTTTAAGCATAGGTCCCCCTGAACCCTTGATCACCAGGTAGATTTGAGAAGTCCCGTAGGCCTGAACAATAGGACTACGATCACGGCGGCATAGGGAAAAACGATCCCAAATTGAGGCCAGACCAAGATGCCCAGCGATTGGGTCAGGCCAAATATCAGAGAACCCAGCAGGGCCCCCCAGATATTACCCAAACCCCCGATAATCACGATGAGAAAGGCTTCCATAATGAGCGTATGGTCCATCCCCAGGCTGACGCTGACCGTCGGCGCCACCAAGGCCCCACCCAGACCTGCCAAAAAACAGCCGATCACAAAAACAATGGCGAATACCCAGCTTACATTGATGCCCACCGCACCCACCATTTCCCTGTCGACCGCAGCGGCCCTGGCGATCTTGCCTATCTTTGTCTTGTTCACGATAAACCACAAAGACACCGCAACAATGGGGCCGATCATCAGGAGGAACAGATTGTAACGAGGAAAGGACAGCCCTTTAAACAAATCAACCGATCCTTGGAAAAGCCGGGGCACGGGTACGGATTTGTAATCCGTGCCCCAGACCATCTTGACCAGATCACCAAAGACGAGGGAAAAGGCAAAGGTGAGTAAAAGGAGCATGAGGTGTTCCCGCTCATAGAGATGTTGAAAAAAACCCCTTTCGGCGATAAGGCTCACCAGGGCGACCCCCAGCGGTGCAATAATTATGGCTATCCAAAAACCGATTGATCCGCCACCAATGGCGGTGGCAACGGTATAGGTCATAAAGGCGCCGACCATATACAGGGAGCCGTGCCAGATATTTGGGATTCTGAGAACACCCAATATGAGGCTTAATCCGGAAGCCACAATGAAGAGGACAACGGTGCGACTTAAACCGACAAAGATCTGGCCCAGTAACGCCGGCGGAATGATCGTGTATAAAAAGCCCATTGAGGAACCCTTTTAAGAGGTTTAATGCTTACGGGTTTTCAGCACCTCTTCACAGGTCGGCATATAATCCTTAAAGGGTATGGTCACAATATCGCCGGCAATGAGAAAGTCTTTGAATTCGGGGCTTTTGATCACCTTCCCGAACATCATGGGCAGTTGAAGCTGATGGTCGCAGGCGCGCATCTCCAACTTGCCTACGGGGCTGTCGATCACCAACCCTTCCAAAGCGTTGACAAACTTCTCCTTGTCTATGGACCCAGCTTTCTTAAAACCCTGTTCAATAAGGTGTCCGGCGGCATAACCGAAGAGCGCGAACATCTGGGGGTATCGGCCGTAGGCTTTCCTGAATTCCTGCACATAGGCCTTGTTGGCCGGTGTGTTGGGATGATAGAAGAGGTAAGGGGCCGTTCCATAAACACCTTCAGGTCCATCCGCACCGAGGGGTCCCAAAATCCCATAGTCGATGACCGTATGCTGATAGATCGGAATCTTGGCCAGGAGGCCCGTTGCCTTGGCCGCCTTGGCAAAAGTGACCATGGTGGCCCCCCCCGTGGCGGCGATAAGGAAATCGGGTTTGGCACTCATGATCTGAGTGATGTAAGGGGTAAAGTCGGATTCCCCCACCTTCCACCAGGTCTGTCCAAGGAGTTGCACATTGGGTTTCAGGACTTTCAGTCTGTTCCATACGGATTCGGCAAGGGCATGGCCGTATTCGTAATCATCACCGGCAATCCAGTACTTAACGAAGGGTTTCTTGGCCAGGGCAAAGGCCGCCGCCCTTCCGGCCATGGCCGTATTCTCGGCAATGCCGAAAACATAGCGGTGGCCCATTTCACCGGTGATCTTTTCCGTCCGGGCATTGGTGACCAGGAAGGGGATTTTTTCTTTCCTGGCAAAATCCGATACGGCCAGGGCCGTCGCACTGTTGATGGTTCCCATTAATAAATCCACGTGTTCCTTCATGACTAATTCCTTGGCCATGGCCAGTCCAACGTCCGGTTTGAACTTCTCGTCTCTGGTAAAAAATTCGATCTTCCTTCCCAAAACCCCTCCCTTGGCATTGATCTCGTTAACTGCCATCTTAAAACCATCGAGAACGTCCTGGGACAGGGTGGCCGGCGGACCGGAATAGGTATCCACAATACCCACCTTAATGACGTCTGCCCCGTAGGAAGAAGGGGAGAAGAGAAAAAGACCCAAACATCCGACCATGAAAACAGAAAGAAAAATTATCCTTTTCATTGAAATGCCTCCTATGTTTTATTTGTTCTAACTTCTATTCCTATTCTATTGAGGTAAGCCCCTTGTCGGCGCTTACGACGGTCTCACTTTAAATATTGGGGTTCATTTTGAATATACAAAAATCCTTCTGTCCCAGCTTTTCCGCCCTGGTCAGTTTGCCGGAAGCGACCGAAATCATTTCTCCAAAGATCCGCTTTCCGGCTTCTGTCAGACTCTCCTTTCCTTCAAGGATGCTGCTCACATCGATATCCAGGTGGTCTTTCATCCGGAGGCCGGTATTCCTGTTACCGGTAATCTTGATGACCGGCGCAATGGGCGATCCTACCGGAGTTCCCCTGCCGGTGGTAAAGAGAACGATCTGGGCCCCTCCGGCCACCATGCCGGTGAGTTGCTCAATATCATGGGCCGGGGTATCCATAAATACCAGTCCCTTTTTCGTCGGGTGAGACCCGTAAGTGATCACTTCTTCAAGAGACCCTGTTCCCGCTTTGTAAATGCATCCCAGAGATTTCTCTTCAAGAGTCGTTATCCCTCCGGCGATATTACCCGGGGCAGGATTGCCCTGGCGGATGTCCTGCCCGGCCGCAATCGCCCTCTTCTCCCACCAGGCAACGGCCTTCAGAAGCTGCCGGGCGATTTCTGGGGTCTTGGCCCTCCTGGCCAGGAGATGTTCGGCGCCGATCAGCTCGGGGGTCTCTGAGAGGATCACCGTACCGCCTTCGGCCATGAGCAGGTCACAGGCCTTGCCTACTGCCGGATTGGAGGCCAAGCCGGAGGTGTAGTCGGACCCGCCGCATTCCGTGCCGAGAATCAACTCGTCCAAGGGGATCGGCTCACGATGGAGTGCGGCCGCGTCGGCGAGCATCTCCTTGACGATGCCTCTACCGCGTGAAATGGTTTTCTTCGTTCCCCCGACTTCCTGGACCACGATTGTTTCCACCCGCTTGCCGCTCGGTCTAATCTCTTTGGCAACCTCCTCGGCGGCCAGTTCCTCGCATCCGAGCCCGACGATCAGTACGCCAAATACATTCGGGTTGGTGCCAAAACCGATCAAGGTCCTCCTGACCAGCAGGCGATCTTCTCCCATTTGGCCACACCCCAAAATGTTGGGAAGATAGACGGCCCCCTTGAGGCCCTGGGCGATGGCCCGGGCGGCTTCCTGCGAACAACCGACACTGGGAATAACCAGTACGGCGTTTCTCGTCCCGGCTCTCCCGTTTGCCCGGCGATATCCCTGGAAATTCATCGCCCTCCTCTCAATCGCGGCTTGCTGACCACGTTGTGGACGTGGACCAGTTCTCCACGGGTAATTTTTGTCAGGCTCTGCCCGATAGGCTCACCATATTTGATCACGAAATCGCCCTTTTTTATATCCCTCAAGGCCAATTTGTGCCCCAGGGGGATATCCGACAAGAGCCTGATCTTCTCCGGACTGCCTTGAATCTCCACGGAGACTTCAGTGCCTTTCTTTATTGGTTCGAGGGCCGTGGCCACGTTATCCTTTTTATCGATCACGATGATCCTGAGTTTTAGCCATCCCTCGATCTCCTGTTGCAAAATCCCATCCCATGGGACAGGAATTCCAAAATCTTCATTACGCCCAGGCCGTTATGGGAAGAATAAGGCCGCCTGATGGAAATATGGCCACTCGCGCCTGGGGATAGTCGTCTCCAAGCAACCTCACCCCTTCTTCCACGGAAGGGGCATACTCGAATCCCATGGTGCGGGCTTCGTCCTTTGAAACCATGGGGGATACCAGCACGGTCCTTATCTTTGGCCGCAGAATCACGCAGGACATGGCCATATTAAACTCTACCGGCTTATCCGACAAAAAAGGCCGGCCCTTGGACATGGCCTCCTTCACATATCCGGCAGGGTTGTTATGCGACCTCTCTCTCACCAGATCAAAGGAATGGACGAATTCACCGGATACGGGCAGCACGGTGGGGGCTACCAGCAAAATGGCCCCATTTTCTTTGGTGATGAGATCAGGGGCATTCAACCCTTTGCAGAATTGGTGACCATGGGTGTGGGGATAGGTCGAGGTGATCGTTATATCCACTTTCTCCTCGAACCTAACCCCGAGTTTCTGGTAACAGACCTCCACCGCGCTGGCAAAGGTCGTATCGAGACTTCCTCCTAATATGCGGAAAATCTCACCCTCTTGGTTATAGACACAGTTTATGGAAAAATCGAGGCCAATGGCCTGAGCGGCACTTAGACAACTCTCATGGAACGGGTTCCCTTTGGTAACCCCGGCTATGGACCGGGGGTGTATGGTATATCGCATGTGGTGGTCCCTGACAAACTCAAAATCGGACACTCCAGGCATCAAAATTTTGGGTCCCCCCCCGAAACCGGCCATTGGATGGGGTAAGATGGAACTGATCCCTATTTTCACGTCGGCCTGAGCGACTTCCGGATTGATTTTTACGACCCGGCCGTCTTTCGGTAATGTAACGGGCACAAGGTCGCTTTGCCAGGCGTTGTGCTGGATTATCTTGTAGAAGGATACCGTCTCCCTTCCCACTCGCGCTTCAAGTTCGTCCCCGGTCATGGCTGAATGGGTTCCAAGGGCGACAACGATGGTGACCTTTTCTCTGGGAAAGCCATTACGGACTAAATAAGGGAGCAGAACTTGTAGAATTTCGGCAACGGGGGTAGGACGAGTCCAGTCGTCAATGATAATCGCGATCCTGTAAGCCCCTGAGACCAGGTTTTTCAAAGGAGGAGTTCCAAGGGGTGTCGCGAGCGCCTCCTCGGTCATCTGCGCGACCGAGGGTATGGGGACATCTTCTTCGTTTTCTATGAAATGGGAGGGGGTCCATTGCGGGGGCAATGAAAAATACACCTTTTGGCTCCGGCCTGAACACAAATAATAGTCCTGTCTCATACCCTTCTTCCTAATCTTCTTTCGAGGGACAAATTTTTCTCCTGGATTTTGTGTCCCGGTGTATTTTTTAAACCTAAATTTACAGTCCTGTATTCACTTGTCAAGCAAATAAATCTGACCAAATATATTTGAAATTTGGGAATTCAGTCCAATTGAAAATCCCAGGATGCATAAGGAGGCAACTTAAATGGTTAAGTCCATGAGAAAGAATAATCGTAAAATAGGCCAAAAACAAGGAAAAAATAAGGATCAAGGAAAGGTCAGGGAAATCAGAGATCCCTGGATTTCCCCATATCAAGTACCGGCCAGGCTTAATCAAGCCCGAAATGGCGTAGCGAATTTCCCCCAGATCCGTCACCCCAGCGAAGCTCGCCCCGGATTGCTTGAATCCGTGGGCCGTAGTCCAGATAACATACTCTTATAGACATGGTCAACCCCCTTATTTTCTTTGCTTTTCTCTTTTTATCTTATTTTTTTCTTCTTGACCCTCGCCCCTTCCTATCTTATACTCTTCCCAATATAACCGAAAGGGACGAAAATTGATTTCTGAATTCACTCCTGCCTGCCCACGACATACACTCAAAGAACAACTCCGTCTATTTGCCTTTGACGATCTTCTTCCGCCGACGTCTGAGACCATGAATCAATGTCTGTTGGAATTGAGTAAGCGAGAAAGGTTGGCGGCTCTCCTGGAAGGGGAGTTAAATTTTCATGGGGAGAAAAACGGGTACGCTTCTCATGACCTTCACTCCTTTGCCGCAAAATTCCCCCCTCAATTGCCACGGGCCTTTATAAGAGGTTTGAGCAATCCCGGGGATGTTGTTCTTGACCCTATGATGGGATCGGGGACGACGGTTGTTGAGGCCTTCCTGGAAAAGCGTCAGGCAATTGGGGTTGATATTGATCCTTTGGCTTTGCGTTTAGGCCGTGCCAAAACGATGACCAATAATGTGTTCACGCTTCGAGATTCATGGAATAAAGTCATTCAGAAGGCCGATGGATTGCTCTTCCAAAGGGAAGAGATCGAACACAATCTTTCTCAGTTTTTTGATGATCGAACAAAGTCCTTTGTGAATTATTGGTTTCTACCAGAAACCCAGCGTGAACTCATGGCCTTGGCGATGGCCATTCAAGAAATCACGGATAAACCTTCTCGCCACTTCCTGGAGTTGATATTTTCTTCGATCATCATCACCAAGTCCGGGGGTGTTTCAAAGGCACGGGATCTGGCCCATAGCCGACCTCATCTTGACCCAAAGAAAATTCCCAAAAACGCATTGGAGCAATTTTCGATTCGATTGCGCAAAAATTTCAACAACCTTGAAAATATACAGGCGATTGGTAAATCTGCCAGGATTATCGCCGGAGACGCCCGCTCTATGCCTCTCGCCAACGAAGTCGTCGATCTTATTGTTACCTCCCCCCCTTATGCCAATGCCATAGACTACATGCGTGCCCACAAATTCTCCCTGGTATGGTTTGGAAAATCGATCTCAGATCTATCAAAGTTACGGTCTGAATATATTGGTTCCGAACGTATCGGACAGATTCCGTGTGTTATCCTTCCTGATCGGCCACAAAAGATTCTGCGGCATCTTCAAGAACTTGACCATAAAAAATCCCAAATCCTTCGAAAGTACTTCATTGAGATGAAGGCCATACTTGCCGAGATGTTTCGTGTCCTTCGTAAAGACTCCGCTGCTATCGTTGTGGTAGGCACTTCCGTGATGCGTAACCTTGACGTTCAGACGCATGATTGTCTGGCAGATATCGCCTCGTCATTGGGCTTCGATGTGGTTGGGGTGAAGCAACGTATTTTGGATCGCAACAAACGTATGATGCCCGCCCGTTTCGGTAAAAAATCAGATTCAATGATAGAGCAAAGGATGCATGAGGAATACGTTATCGGACTCCTGAAACCGGGTCGTGGTTGAGTGCACAAGCGGGACATGCCCATTTAAGGGATCAAAATTTTTTCCTGCCAGTTGGCCCTGGATCGTCGATGATCCGGGACTCTTCCTGAAAATAAAAGCTCAGGAATGCCCTGACAAAGGCAGGGACTTGCGAAAATGGGAGGAGCCCCCTTTCCTTGGACTGTTCGTTGCACCAAAAATAAGAAAGGAGTACCCATCCATTGGAATCCCATCAGGCGTTAATCGCCCAAATCGACGGTCTTTTCCATCCCCTTTCCATCGCTGTCGTCGGCGCACCCCGAGAGGTGAAGACCGGCTCTGTTTTTCTCATGGGACTTTTAGAACAAGGATTTCCCGGGCCGATTTACCCGGTGAACCCCCAGGCCGGAGAGATCAGCGGGCTCAAGGCCTACCCAAGAATTAAAGACATACCCGGACCGGTGGACCTGGCAATTATCCTTGTGCCAGTCGCGCACGCCCTTTCTGTGGTCAAGGAATGTGCCGCCAAGGGGGTAAAAGGAGCGGTCCTTTTTACCTCCGGATTCAAAGAAACCGGGACCGAGGAAGGCAAGGCCCTGGAGGAGGCGGTGGTCCGGGTGGCCCGCTCGGCCGGTATGCGGCTTGTCGGTCCAAACGGCATGGGTCTCTATTGTCCGAAGACAGGCCTTTCTTTTTTTCCCGGAGTTTCTAAAGATCCCGGGCCGGTGGGCATCATTTCCCATAGCGGATCTCTGACCAATATTTTGGGAAATATAGCCCCCCAGAAAGGGCTCCGTTTCAGCAAGGTCATCAGCTCGGGAAACGACTGCGACCTGACGGCCGCTGATTTTATAACCTACCTGGGCCATGATCACGGACACCGGGCTTATCGGCGGCTATATTGAGGGCATCAAGGACGGCCCTTATTTTCTGAGGGCCCTTAAACAGGCCTCCCTTAAAAAACCGGTCATTATCTGGAAGGTGGGGTTGACGCCGGAAGGCTCCCGGGCCTCGGCCTCCCATACCGGTGCCTTGGCGGGATCTCGAAAGATATGGCAGGCCGTACAATCCCAGACAGGGGCCATTCCCGTTTTCGGGTTTGAAGCCTGGTTCGATGCCTTGATGGGTTTTTCCTTGCTGCCGGCCGGCCTCGGCCGGAACGTGGCCATTATTTCCGGTCCCGGCGGTCTGGCCGTATCGGCCGCCGAGGCTTTGGGCAACGAAGGACTCAGCCTGGCTTCCCTGTCCGAACAGACCCAAGACCGGCTGAATGATTTTGTTCCCCCAACCGGCACCAGTTTGCGAAATCCCGTTGATGTCAGCCTGGCCGCCTTTTTTGATCCGGCCATTTTCAAAGAATCGACCCGAAATCGTGGCCGCCGATCCCGGCGTCGACGCCCTGGTTATTATCGGAGGCAGTCTGACCCCGGAGGATAGTCCGACTTTTCTTCAAAACATGGTCGAGGTCCGGCGGGAAAGCCAAAAACCCCTGGTGATGGTCAGGATACCCAGCCGTGATCCCAAGTTAGACCGGCAATTTTGTGAGGCCGGGATCCCCTTCTTCGATTCGGCGGAACGGGCCGTGCGAACCTATGCCCTTGTCTATCATTATCAGCGCTGGCGTCAAAGTCATCCCTGAACCAACAAAGCGGTAGTGTCTCCCATAGGACACTACCAACAAGGCATAATTTTTGACAAAATGGGCTTTGATTATAGTAAAATAATTTTTTAAAACCTTTTCAGGAGATGATTCATGACCACCTATTCCACGTTCAAATTGGCGGCCATCCAGGCCGCTCCGGTCTATTTCGACCTTGAAGCTTCTACCCGTAAGGCTTGCCGCCTGATCCGGGAAGCAGGCGCACAAGGCGCCACCATCGCGGCCTTTAGCGAGACCTGGCTTCCCGGCTATCCCTTCTTTGTCTGGCGGGCCCCCACGGGCCGGCTTCTTTGGAAGGCCTCGGCGGAATACCTGGCCAATGCCGTCGAGATTCCCGGGCCAACCACCGACCGATTGTGTGAAGCCGCCCGCAGTGCCCATATCGATGTGGTCATCGGCCTGGTCGAGCGGGATAACCGGACCCACGGAACGGCTTATTGCACCCTGCTGTTTATCGCCAATGACGGCCGTATCCTGGGCCGTCATCGAAAACTCAAACCCACCCATAAGGAACGCACGGTTTGGGGCGAGGGCGACGGTTCCGGGCTTATGGTCTATGAGCGTCCCTACGGAAACATCAGCGGTCTCAATTGCTGGGAACACAACATGGTCCTTCCCGGTTATGTCTTGATGTCCCAAGGCACCCAGATCCACATTGCCGCCTGGCCCGGCTCGGAGGCCCAGGCCCCTCCCCCTCCCATCTCGGTCTGGGAGCGCCAGCTTCTTTTGTCCAGGGCCTTTGCTTCCCAAGCCGCCGCTTATGTGATCTTGGTGGGCGGTTTTCTTTCTGCCGAAGATGTCCCTGAGGCTTAT
Organism: uncultured delta proteobacterium; assembly: GCA_963769305.1. Classification (GTDB taxonomy): domain Bacteria; phylum Desulfobacterota; class RBG-13-43-22; order RBG-13-43-22; family RBG-13-43-22; genus RBG-13-43-22. The sequence goes on from CAVYLJ010000040.1 coordinate 55,110, forward strand.
CGAGAGTGGGCTTATCCTGCTTCCGGAGACAGCTTTATCATCGATCCCAGGGGCGAAGTCATTGCCGGGCCGGCCAAGGGTGAGACCATCCTTATGGCCGAAGGTTCGATGGAACACATTTTGGCCGCCAAGTCGGCCTGCGATGTGGCCGGACATTACTCCCGACCCGATCTGTTCCAACTGCGGGTAAACAAGACCCCTTATCAGCCGGTCGTTGAAACATCGGGACCTGAAGATTCTGCCGTCGAATCCGATTTTGAAAAAAATTAAAAAAGGAGGCGCTTATGGCACAACAAAAAGTACCCATCAAACATTATCAGCAAATAGCCAAACTCTTTCCCGGGGCCATCTCCGCCCTGGAGGATCTTGGCTCGGCCGTTCGGGATGCCGGCCCATTAGAAGGAAAGACCGTTGAACTGATTCAATTGGCCGGTGCGGCGGCGGTGCAGTCCGAGGGTTCGGTTCACTCCCATACCCGTCGAGCCATCCAGGAAGGGGCCACACCCTTGGAGGTCTATCACACTTTACTGCTGCTCATTTCAACCATCGGATTTCCCCGCACCTCGGCGGCCATGCGCTGGGCCGAGGATATCTTAAGCAAAGGGAAAAAGAAATAACGATGCCCTTTGTTGCGGTACGGGACATCCAGGTCTATTACGACATCCAGGGCACCGGACCCCGCTTGCTATGCATCAGCGGTACGGGAGGAGACTTGCGCCGTTCGCCGACGATTTTTGACTCGCCCCTGGCCCGGCACTTCGAGATCCTGGCCTATGACCAGCGCGGTCTGGGTCGAACTTCCAGGCCGGATATCCCTTACACCATGGCCGACTACGCGGCCGACGCCGAAGGGTTGCTGAAGGCCGTCGGCTGGGAGCGTTGTTCGGTCATGGGGATCTCTTTTGGAGGGATGGTGGCCCAGGAATTTGCCCTGAGGTATCCCGATCGTGTCGAACGGCTGGTTCTCGCCTGCACCAGCAGCGGCGGGGCCGGCGGTGCCTCCTATCCCTTACACGAACTCTTCGACCTTCCGATGGATGAATATGCGCGCCGTCTCCTGGTTTTAGGCGATACCCGCCGGGACCCGGCCTGGCAGGCCGCCAACCCGGATCAGTTCCAGACCTTGATCGACCTGACCCTGGCGGGTCTTCAAGTCGGGGCTGACGAACCCGAACGTCGAACAGGCGCACGAAGGCAGCTTGAGGCCAGGATCGGTCATGATACCTATGATCGGCTTCCCTCTTTAAAGATGCCGGTATACCTTTGCGGCGGCCTGTATGACGGCATCGCCTCCCCTGTCAATCTCAGGGCCATGCAGAAACAGATCCCCGGGGCTCGTTTGGAATTATTCGAAGGAGGACATCTTTTTTTTCTGCAAGACCCGCGGGCCTTCAAACGGATTATTACCTTTTTACAGGGTGTTTCGGACCTTTCGGGCCTATAAAGTGTTAGTGACCGAACCGTAGGGGCCGGTTTTAAACCGGCCCCTACAAACGATTTGAAAAAACCTCATACTTCGTAGTGTTTTAAAGGGCAGGCCTATTTCTTTCAAAACCATCATTTTTTTATTCCAGAAAGGAGCTATGAATATGCAGGGATGGACCGAGGAAGAAATCAGAAATAAGGATCTGATGGCCCCATGCGGAGCCTATTGCGGGGCCTGTGGGGTGTATATTTCAACCAGGGACGGCAATGAAAAATTCAGGGCCATTATGGGGAACCTCTATGGGACCAAGCCCGAAGAAACCCAATGTTTAGGGTGTATGCAGCCGGAGCCTGCAAAAAAAATCTATAAGTTTTGCAGTGCCTGCCCGATCAGGGATTGCGTAAAATCAAAAGCCTATTATTCCTGCCATCAATGTGCGGAGTGGCCCTGCAGCAAAACAGAAAATTTCGGCTTTGCCACCGGTCTGAGGGTCATGAAAAGGACGATCCCCATCTGGCGCGCCAAAGTGGCTGAACACGGGGATGAGATGGGCAGCGTCGAATGGGCCCGCCAGGAACTGGAACGCTATCATTGCCCATCCTGCGGCCGACCCTTGTTCAGAGGGGCACAGCAGTGCCGGGCCTGTAAAAAACCAGTGGCCGATGAACTGGATGGGTCCTTGTAAAGGCAGGCTTAACAAGCGATAAAAAGGATTCAAGGGGTCCAGGGTTCAAGGATTCAAGGGAAAGGCGTTGAACTTAAAACCCTCGAACCCATAAATCCTGGAATCGTCGAACCCCATTTTCGTGCAAGGGAGGCCTAATGGATTTAAAGGGAAGTCAAACCGAAAAGAACTTGGAGGCGGCCTTCGCCGCGGAATCGAAGGCCCGAAACGCCTACACCTATTATGCCGCCGCCGCGGAAAAATTGGGCCAGGCCTTTGTTTCCGACGCTTTCCTGGAGATTGCCAAAAACGAAGAAGAACATGCCAGGGGCCACTTTGAACTTTTAGGAAAAATTCAGGATACCCAGACCAATTTGGAAACAGCGGTCCACGGAGAGCATTACGAATATGCCACCATCTATCCCGAGTTTGCCCAAATAGCCCGGGAAGAAGGGTTCCCCGAAATCGGAGACTATTTTGATCGAATGGCCAAAGTGGAAGCCAGACACGAAGCCATAATCAAAAAACTCATTAATCATCTAAAAGAACAATCCACACCGGAAGAAAGGACCACCGGACATTCCTCTATGACCCTGGTCCAGGTGATGTACCCCCATCAAGGCAACATCGCCGGCAACGTCCATGGAGGAGAAATCATGAAAATGATGGATACGGCCGCCGGAGTCGTCGCCGCCCGCCATGCCCATTCCAACGTGGTGACGGCCAAAGTGGAGGAATTGAATTTCCTTACGGCCGGTCCACATTGGGGAATTGGTTTTCGCCCACGCCAGGCTGGTCTTTGTTGGGCCGGACTTCCATGGAGGTCCGGGTGGAAGTGGAAACCGAAAATCTGGTTACCGAAAAAAGGCACAGGGCCCTGACGGCTTCATTCATCTATATTTCCCTGGACCAGACCGGGAAGTCCATTCCGGTTCCTCCCCTGCTCATTACTACCGAAGAAGGAGAAAGGCTCTTCGAGGAGGGGCGGAAAAGACATCAGGCCCGGAAGGTGCTGCCGGCAAATCGATAACCCCGATACCGGCATTCCGACCCGGCGGACAACGAATACAGGCCGGTCGGTGTCCGGTCCTTCCCCCGGTTACAGGATATCCTTCAATTCCTCCAGAAGCCCTCTCAATGCCTTGTCGGCTTCGGGACCCACTTTTTTTAAGGGTGCCCTGGGCTCTCCGCCAAAGTAACCCAACATGTCCATAGCCGCTTTCAAGCCGCCTATGCCGTAGGTAGCAGTTACCGCCTTAGAAATGGGGGTGAGTCTGTTCTGGAGATCCCGGGCCTTAAGGTACTGCCCTTCCGTATAAAGATCGGCTATTCGTACATACAACTCCGGGAGGGCGTTAGCTATGGCCAGGATGCCGCCTACGGCCCCGACGCATAGGGCCGGAAAAAGGACCGGAGCGGAGCCGACGAAGACTCCGAAATCCTTGGCCGACTGGTGGACGATCTGGGTGAGTTGGTCGATATTGCCGGAGCTGTCTTTGGCGCCGATGATATTCGAGTGCTGGGAGAGCTTGGCCACCAGGGACGGCTCCATGTTGACCCCGGTAAATTGGGGAACATTATAGACCAATACAGGGATATGGGAGGCCTCGGCCACGGCCATAAAATGATCGTAAAGGATCTGGGGCTTCATGGAACCCTTGAAATAATGGGGTGTCACCACCAAGGCCATATCGGCCCCAAGCCGGGCGGCCTCGTTGGTGAAGCGGATGGTCTCTGCCGTCGATTCCATCCCCGTACCCACCATCATGATCTTTTCCTTCGGAATGGCCTCCCGGGAGACCTCGATCACCTTGATCTTTTCCGCTTCACTCAGATAGACCGCCTCCCCGTTCGATCCCAGGACCAGGTACCCGGAGAGTCCAGTTTGGTTCCATTTCCTGAAATTCTCCTTAAGTTTGTCATAGGCCACCTCGGCCCCGTTGAACGGGGTGGTGATCGGGGGCATTATTCCCTGCAGTTTCATTATTCCTCCTTTAAAAGGTATAAGGTTCAAGGTTTAAGGTTTAAGAAAAATCGTTTATAGTTGCGCCTTAAACCAAAATCATTATTTAAATCCTTACCGTTAAGATTCTTTTTCTTAGTATCTCCTGCAAAGCCGCGATCAGGCGGTCCACATTCTCCTTCCTGGCTGTGTGCCCCATGAGCCCAATGCGCCAGATCTTTCCGGCCAAGGGTCCCAGGCCACCCCCGATCTCGATTTTAAATTCGCTGCGCAATCGCTTTCTGACGGAAAGTTCATCCACCCCGTCCGGTACGCAGACGGCGTTCAACATGGGGAGGCGAAAGGGTTCTTCCACCAGCATCTTCATTCCCAGCCCTTCCAATCCTTTGACCAATTCCAGGTGATTTTCCATGTGCCGCCGGAAGACCTTTTCCGGCCCTTCCTCAAATATCAGCAGGAGGGCCTGATAGAGGCCATAAAGCATATTCACCGGTGCCGTGTGATGGTAAACCCGGTTCTGTCCCCAATATTCGGCAATGAGGGTAAGGTCCAGATACCAGTTGGGCACTTTTGTTTTGCGTCCCTTCAACTTGGCCATGGCCTTGTCGGAAAATGACAGGGGCGCCAGGCCCGGGGGGCAGGACAGGCATTTCTGGGTGCCGCTGTAAAGGACATCGATGTTCCAGTCGTCCATGCGGACCTCCAGGCCGCCCAGACTGGTGACGGTATCCACCAGGTAAATGGCCTCCTGGTCTTTAAGGAGGCTGCCGATTTCGGCCACGGGATTTCTCACACCGGTGGAAGTCTCGGCATGGACTACGGCAACGATTTTATAGGATTCCTGCTGGATCTTTTTCCCCACCGCCCCAGGCTCAACCGGAGTGCCCCAGGGAAATTCCAGGACATCCACCCGGGCGCCCAGCCGGCCGGCCACGTCCTGCATCCTCAGGCCGAAGACGCCGTTTATCAGGATCAGGACCCGGTCACCCGGTTCCACCAGATTGACAAAGGCCGCCTCCATCCCGGCCGAGCCGGTTCCGGAGATGGGGATGGTCAGGGTATTTTGGGTGTTCATGATCCGGCGGAGCAGGACTTTCAGTTCTTCCATGATTTCCAAAAAATAAGGGTCCAGATGTCCCAGGGTCTTTCGGCTCAAGGCCCAATAGACTTCCGGCGGCACACAAGATGGCCCGGGGCCCATAAGCAAAATTTCTTCAATGCCTTCCAATAAATTTTTCATCGGGTTTTTCTTCTCCAGACAAAATCAGTTAAAAAATAAAATAAACCCCTATCGGTAGCTTGTTTTCTCCCTAAAATCTTTCCTGGCCATGGCCGAAGATGAACCAGCCGCCTTCCCCAGACAGACGATCGAAAGGGGGGTCTTCCCAGGATCGGTCCCCAGGATCTCTCCCATGGCCTTTCGGTCGAACAGGGTGTACCACAAACTCCCCAGACCCAGGGCCTGGGCGGCCAGCATCATATTTTGGATGGCCGCGGCACAGGCCAATTGATAGGCCACTCCCCCGCCCTCCATAAATGAATCGGCCCCGGTCTTTGTGGGATCCCCGGTTACGACGATCAGGACAGGCGCGGTTTTGAGAAAATCCACTTGATAGCGGTCCATCCATTTCCAGCCGCTTTTTTCAAAGATCCATTTCCGGCGATAGTCGGCCTCAGCAAAAATCTTTTCCTTCATCGCCTGGCCGGTGACCACAATAAACTCCCAGGGCTGGGCATTCAAAGGGGACGGCGCCCAGGTGGCGGCCTCCAGGATCTTCTCCAGGGTTGCCTCATCAACTGGATCGGGCAAATAATTTCGACAACTCCGTCTTTCCTTAATCGCCGTAAATAGGTCCATCATCAAGCTCCTTTCTATCTGTTTACTCACTGGTTTATGAACTGAGAACCTTATGCTCCAGGGGCACCACGGATCATGAATATAAACTTAGCATCAACCGGTTAAGAGCTTTTATTCTGAATTCTGACTCCTAAGATTTCTGAAGGCTTGTTTTTTATTTTTCTTTTAAGAGCGATCTTACTCAAAATAGTCCACAAGTACAACTTAGAAGTTAAACGGTGTCGTAAACCTTGGATAGATCCATCCCCTTAAACAATGGGTGACGGGATGCTTCCACTTTTCCCTTCATTTTAAGAACATAGAAAGGTCTTATTCCCTGTTTCCACCGGGGATATCCTCCCAGCCAGACATAATTCAAAAGTTCGGCTAGTCCTTCTTATGCTGAAAAGATAGTCTCCTATGCCGATCCTTTTCCCGGCCTCGTCCAAGGTAATGGTTATGGGGGACAGGGGGGCGTATTTTTCAATCAATTCCTTTACGATTTTCCTGGTTTTAAACCCTTCCGGATTCTGTTTAAACAACCCAATGTCCTGTGGAAAAGGAAATCGACGGTAGACCTCACCGATAAATCCCCTCAGTCTGGTCCCGCGGATAGCCCCATGCAAATCCCCGATATCCTCTTGGTTCAGGATATACCCGTCCCATTCCATCCCGGAGAAATCCTCGGGATCTTTTTCCGCCAGGCGATTTATATACCCGCAAAAATTCTGGGCAAACAAGAAATAATTATTGAGAAGCAGGAGATCGGACTGGATATTAAAAAACCCGAATACCACCTCTCCGTGACTTAACGATGAAAAGGCTAAGGGCATTCGTTTGAACCCCTGTCAAAGCCTGCAAAGGCCCGGGTGGCAACACCCATTTTCTGGTCACAACGGGTCATCGGGAAGGTGTCCATGGTTGGGATAGTCGTCATCAACTGAAAATAAAGATTCTGTCCTTTTATATTAGTCATCATCAATTTGACGCTACGGGGAATGGCCTCACTATCCATGTTAATTTTGGATCTTATATTGCCTATATTAAAGGAGGAATAAGATCAAGAAAAAATGCTGGGAAGCCGATGATAAAAGACAATGGACAGGGGATATTTTTTGGTATAAGGGTATTCTGAAAAGTGCGACAGGTCCTATTTGGTTAATAAAAAGATGGATCGTTGAATATCAAGGGAAAAGGAGAACACCCATGTATCATCTTGAAGGTCAAGTGGCCATCATCACCGGAGCGGCCAGCGGAATCGGTCGGGCCATTGCCCTGCGTCTTTCTCAGGAGGGAGCCGCCGTGGTAGCTGCGGATCTCGAGGGAAAGGCCGTTGAAGGTTTGGTTGGGCAAATCGTCAATCGAGGAGGACAAGGGCTGGCTTTGCCGATGGATGTCTCCGATGAAAAAGATGTGGAACGGATGGTTCAGGAAAGTCTGAAAAAATTCGATCGGATCGACATCCTGGTCAATAATGCCGGTATCGGGACCACCGGCCGGATCGTCGACCATACCGTGGAGGACTGGGAAAAATCCATGAAGGTCAACTTGAGAGGGACCTTCTTATGTTCCCGGGAAGTGGCCAAAGAAATGATCCCCCGTAAAAGCGGACGGATCATCAATATCGCCTCCATCGGGGGGAAAGAGGGAGAGGAATTTATCGGCGGATACTGTGCCTCCAAATTCGGGGTCATCGGACTGACCCAGGTTTTGGCCAAGGAATTGGGGCGTCACCTGATCACCGTCAACGCCGTTTGTCCGGGATATATCTGGACCCCCATGTGGGAAAAAATGGCCGTTTGGTTCAAAGAAACCTTCCCGGCCCTGAAAAATAAAAGTCCCAGGGAAATCTTTGAGGCCCGGGTCAAATCCGTCACCCCGCTGGGCCGGCCCCAGGACGGGGAAGATATCGCCGCCCTGGTGGCCTTCCTGGTCTCCGAGGAGGCCAAAAACATATCCGGCCAGGCCATCAATGTGGACGGCGGGGCCAGGATGCATTAAGGATGCCGGCTGTCTGATACTGGTTACTGGATAAACATCTTAACCCCGGTCTGCCTGAAGAAACCATAGTAAGCATTTATCTTTTACCTCCACATCGGGCGATCCATACCAGGACCCATCTTGTTAAGTTTACGGGAAAATTAACAAAGTCTGGACAAAAAGGAAAAATTTTTATATAAATAAAAATTTGGCTCCTTTAACCATAGTCTGGTCTTGTTATAAAAACCCTCAGACTCCTTGGACGCCGCGAAACATAAAAATTCCCCTGCCTTCACCCTCCCCTCCAGGGAGGAGGGAAGGTGTGGGCGGTTGTAAACAAACGATATTTCTCGTACCGAAATAAAAAAGGATTTCATGCCCATTCAAGCCTTAAAGGGGTTTAAAGACATCCTTCCCGGAGAATCGGAGAAGTGGGTCTTTATGGAGGAAACGGCCCGCCGGGTTTTCCAGACTTTCGGCTTTTCGGAAATCAGGACCCCCATCCTGGAAAAGACGGAACTCTTTGTCCGGTCCATCGGGTCCTATACGGATATCGTCGAAAAGGAGATGTATACCTTAACGGACCGAAGCGGCGATTCGATTACCCTGCGGCCCGAGGCCACGGCCTCGGTCCTTAGGGCCTTCATCGAACATAATCTTCAGGGCCAGCAGCCGGTCCATAAGCTTTTTTCCATCGGTCCCATGTTCCGCCATGAGCGTCCCCAAAAAGGGCGTTTGCGTCAGTTCCACCAAATCAACGCCGAATATATCGGTACCCCCAGCCCTTATGCGGATGCCGAGCTTATTTATTTATTGATCCAGATTCTGGATCGGCTGGGCCTTCAGGAAACCCGTCTGAAAATAAACTCTTTAGGCTGCCCCCTCTGCCGGCCGAATTTCGGCTCGGCCCTGCAGGAATTTTTGGAAAAGCATAAAGAAATCCTCTGTCCGGACTGCCGGCGCAGGATGGAAAGCAATCCCCTGAGGGTCTTTGACTGCAAGGTGGAACGGTGCCGGGAAGTCCTGGCCACAGCCCCGACCATTACGGCCTTTAATTGCCCCGAGTGTCAAAGACATTTCGATCAGGTCCAGGAACTCATCGAAGGACTTGCCATTGAGGTCCACTTGGATCCCCGTCTGGTGCGGGGACTGGATTATTACTGCCGGACCACCTTTGAGGTCAGCGCCAGCCACCTGGGGGCTCAGGATGCCGTGGCCGGCGGGGGCCGTTACGACGGCCTTATTCGCACTATGGGCGGGCCCGACCTGCCGGCCATCGGGTTTGCCATCGGCATGGAACGGGCGGCCCTTTTGTTGGCTTCCCAGGAGGAGTGGAGCCACCGGCCCTTTGTCTTTCTGGTCCCATTGGGAGCAGCGGCCCGGGACAAGGCCTTTGGTCTTTTAAGGACCCTTTATAAAAAAGAAATCCCGGCCCTCATGGAATATGAGGACAAAAGTCTGAAGAGTCAGCTCAAGCGGGCCGACAAGACCAGGAGTCCCTATGTGGCCATCCTGGGCACCGAGGAGTTGAACAGAGATCGGATACTGATCCGTAACCTGAACACCCAGGATCAGGAAGAAATTCCGATCCCTCAATTTTTGAATTATTTTTTAGAAAAATATGCCGAGGCCCAGGGCGAATGGCGTAAAGTACCTGGAGTGACTATTAATGTTGAAGTTTAAATATTAACCAAAACTACTTGAAATTTAGGAGAATCCATTGACAGAAAACAAACCGCTCGGGCAGCGGAGCCATGATTGCGGGACCCTCACTGCCCAAGATATAGGACGGATGGTGACCTTGGCCGGGTGGGTGGACACCCGCCGGGATCATGGCGGACTTATTTTTATCGACCTGAGGGATCGGGCCGGGGTCACTCAGGTGGTTTTTAACCCGGAGATCAACAGCCAGGTTCATCAGCAGGCCCATCAACTGCGGAGCGAATATGTTATTTTCATCCACGGAAAAGTCCGGGCCAGGCCCGAGGGAATGGCCAACCCTAATTTGAAGACCGGCGAAATCGAGGTCTTGGTAGATGAATATCAGCTACTCAATACCTCCAAGACCCCACCTTTTACCTTAGATGATACTGCCGAGGTTTCGGAAACCGTCCGCCTCCGCTATCGTTATTTAGACCTTCGCCGCCCGAGCCTGCAAAAGAATTTTTTTATCCGCCACCAGGCTATCCAGTTCATCCGAAATTTCCTGGATCAAAAAGGGTTCTGTGACGTGGAGACCCCTTTCCTGACCAAGAGTACCCCGGAAGGGGCCCGGGACTATCTGGTGCCCAGCCGGGTCCAGGAGGGAAAATTCTACGCCCTGCCCCAATCCCCCCAACTCTTCAAACAACTCCTGATGGTGGCCGGTTTTGACCGCTATTATCAGGTGGTCCGTTGTTTCCGCGACGAGGATCTGCGGGCCGACCGGCAGCCGGAATTCACCCAGTTGGACATGGAAATGTCTTTTATTCATGAAGATGATATTTTTGTTTTAATTGAAGAACTTATATCTAAATTGTTCAAGCAGATTCTTGGCTTGGAAATCCCTACCCCTTTCCCTCATCTGACCTATGAAGAAGCCATGAATCGCTACGGGACGGACCGGCCGGACCTGCGCTTCGGTCTGGAAATTGTGGATCTGACCGCCTCGGCCGGTCAATCGGAGGTGAAGGTCTTTGCCGAGGCGGCCCGCAAGGGAGGGTGCATCAAGGCCATTCGGGTTCCGGGAGGGGCCGCCTTTTCCCGGAAAGAACTGGACGACCTGACTGCCCTGGCCATGGATTGGGGGGCCAAGGGCCTGGCTTGGGCTAAGGTCCTTTCCGACGGATGGCAATCCCCTTTGGCCAAGTTCTTTAAAGAGGAGGAGCGCAAGGCCATTGACCGGATCCTAAAGGCCGACCCGGGAGACCTGATTCTTTTCCAGGCGGACATCCCCTCCTCGGTCCATGAGGTCCTGGGCAAGATCCGCCTCCATTTGGGGACCCGCCTGGACCTTCCCAAAGACCAATTCGTCTTTACCTGGGTCGACCATTTTCCCCTTCTGGAGTACCGGGTTGAAGAAGGCCGTTACGGGGCCGTACACCACCCCTTCACCGCCCCTTTGGAGGAAGACCTTTCGTTATTGGAATCTCAGCCCGAGAAGGTCCGGTCCCGGGCCTATGACCTGGTCCTGAACGGAAACGAGATCGGCGGAGGCAGTATCCGAATCCACCAAAGGCAAGTGCAGGAAAGGGTCTTCCAAGCCTTAAATATTCCGACGGAAGAGGCCGAGGAAAAATTCGGCTTTCTTTTAGAAGCCCTGGAAATGGGGGCCCCGCCCCACGGCGGGATCGCCTTCGGAATGGACCGCCTGATCATGCTCATGACCGGTGCCCCCTCTCTGCGGGAAGTGATCGCCTTTCCAAAGACCCAAAAGGCGGTCTGTCCCATGACCAATGCCCCGAGCAGTGTCAGCCGGATCCAGTTGAATGAATTGGGGCTGAGGCTGGATGTGAAAAAATAAAAAAAGAGGTTCATCGTTCGGTGTTAATCGTTCGGCGAAATACTATGGAGGGTTTTATCCGGGAATGTCGCCGAACGACGAAGGCTCAATACTGAACGGTTTGGAGGAACGCTATGGCCCGCTGGAACCCCAATAAAAAAGTCTTAGATCATGAACACACCCCATTCTGGCGTTATGAACTGAAAGAGGTCAGTGAGCCGAACCTGCAAAGGGACGTCTTTCCCTACGACCAGATTTGCCGCATCGACTTCGACCATAAAATTCTGCCCATCGACCCCAGCGAGGAGATCTGGATTACCGATACCACCTTTCGGGACGGCCAGCAGGCCCGCCCGCCTTATACCTTGGAGCAAATCCTCAAGATATTTGATTTTCTCCATCGTCTGGGTGGTCCCTACGGGGTTATCCGGCAGACCGAATTCTTCCTTTACAGCAACAGAGACAAAGAGGCGGTCCGTAAATGTCAGGAAAAGGGCTACCCCTATCCGGAGATTACCGGCTGGATCCGCGCCCACCCCAAGGATTTAAGCTTGGTCAAGGAGATGGGGCTTAAAGAAACCGGGATACTCACTTCGGTCTCCGACTATCATATATTTTATAAATTGAATCTGACCCGATCTCAGGCCTTTGCCCAATATGTTTCCATCGTTCAGAGCGCCCTGGACATGGGGATCATCCCACGCTGCCATTTTGAGGATCTGACCCGGGCCGATATCTACGGATTTTGCGTCCCCCTGGCCATTGAACTCATGAAGCTCAGAGAGGCCTCGGGCATCGACATCAAAATTCGTCTCTGTGACACCATGGGCTATGGGGTGACCTATCCCGGATCGGCCCTGCCCCGCAGCGTGGCCAAGCTGGTCCGGGCCTTGATCGATGACGCCGGGGTGCCGGGCAGGCTCTTGGAATGGCATGGTCACAATGATTTTCATAAAGGATTTATCAATGCCACCACCTCCTGGCTTTATGGTTGCGCCGCCGTAAACGGGGCGCTCCTGGGTTTCGGGGAGAGGACCGGCAACACACCGGTCGAAGGACTGTTGATCGAATATATCAACCTCCAGGGCCAGGATAACGCGATCGACACCCGGGCCATTACCGAAATGGCCGAGTATTTTGAACAGGAGATCCACCACGTCATACCGGCCAATTACCCCTTTGTCGGGGCGGACTTCAATGCCACCAGCGCCGGAATCCATGCCGACGGCCTGATCAAGAATGAAGAAATCTATAATATTTTCGATACGGAAAAAATTCTCGGCCGGCCGATCAGTATTATTATCACCGACAAATCAGGGACGGCCGGCGTTCTCCACTGGTTGAATAAACGACTCAATCTGGCCGGTCCAAGGGCCGTGGACAAACACCACCCGGGGGTGATCAAGATCAATAAATGGGTTATGAAGCAGTATGAAGAAGGCCGGGTCACCTCCATTTCCGCCCAGGAAATGGAACGGATCAGCCGAAAATATCTTCCGGAATATTTTGTTTCCGAGTTTGATGAACTCAAACAAAAGGCCTATCATCTGGCCTTCCACATTGTTGAGGAAATCTTGGAGCGGGAAGAGATCCGCAGCATGAATCCGAATATCCAGGAACCGGTGATGGAAAACTTTATCGAACTCAATCCCTTCATTCAGTTTATTTACGTCACCAATCTGGAAGGGAAAAAAATCACCAAAAATATTACCCGCATCATTGATCGGGCCAAATATCAGGTCTTCAAATTAGACGAAGACTTTTCCGACCGGTCCTGGTTCACCCAGCCGATTAAAGACGGGAAGATCCATATTACCGACTTTTATACCTCCAAAATCACCGGGGCCTTGTGCATCACCGTTTCCGGGCCCATACGAAACGAGGGAGATGAAATCTTAGGGGTCTTGGGGATAGATATTAAATTTGAGGATCTGGCCAAAATGGACCAGAATGGGGAATTGTAATCAGGCAATCCCCCGACGCTTTGGACTTGACAAATTTAGTTAGACTTATTAAAAACTTCAAGTTGTTCATTGAGGAGTAATTTTTAATCAAAAGGAGGATTTATCGTGGCAGAAGTATTGGCACCTATGGCCGGAAAGGTCATCGACGTTAAAGTGAATGTGGGCGATTCGGTTCACGAAGAAGATGAAGTGGCTGTCCTTGAAGCCATGAAAATGGAAATGCCTATCCTGACTTACTCGGACGGGACGGTAAAGGAGATCAGGGTAACCAAGGGGGATTCGGTTGAGGCCGATCAGGTCTTATGGTGATCGAATAAATTCAAAAATCAAACCGATTCATGAACGAAGGCAAACGCCACTCGGTCCGAAGCGGTCGATCGAGTAGCGTCTGCCTGGAAAAAATGATTACGATCAAATTATGGTTGAAATTACCGGGGATGGTTCCTTCTCTTGAAGATTTACTTTCCGGATCATTGTGAAATTTTTAGTAAATTCATTTTGATCATTCCCGTTAAAACAGAATCCAGGGTGACTTTAATTTAAATTAAAAATTTTTACCGGACAGGTGAGTCATGACAAACGAAGATCGGATTAAGCAATTGATCGAGCTGAATGCCCAGGCCGAATTGGGAGGCGGCCAGGATAAAATTGATAGCCAGCATAAAAAAGGGAAACTGACCGCCCGGGAACGGATCGAACATCTTTTAGATAAAGATTCCTTTGAAGAACTGGATAAATTTGTGGTCCATCGCTGTCATGATTTCGGCATGGAAAAACAAAAGATTTTCGGGGACGGCGTTGTGACCGGATACGGACGGATCAACGGCCGGCTGGTTTATGTCTTTTCCCAGGACTTCACCGTCTTTGGCGGGAGCCTGAGCGGGCCTTTCGGAGAGAAGGTCTGTAAGATCATGGACCTGGCCGTGAAAAACGGGGCGCCGATGATCGGACTCAATGATTCCGGCGGGGCCCGTATCCAGGAGGGCGTGGTCAGCCTGGGCAGCTACGGGGATATCTTCCGGCGCAATGTCCAGTGCTCGGGAATCATCCCCCAAATTTCGGCTATCATGGGGCCTTGTGCCGGAGGCGCGGTTTATTCGCCGGCCATAACCGATTTCATCATCATGGTGGAAAAAACCAGCCATATGTTTATTACCGGCCCCCAGGTCATTAAAGCCACTACCCATGAAGAAGTGGAACCCGAGGCCTTGGGCGGAGCGGCCAGGCACAACACCACCAGCGGGGTGGCCCATTTTTCGGCCAAAGACGACAAAAAGGCCTTGGATCTGATCCGGGAACTTTTGTCTTTCCTGCCGCAAAACTGTAATGAGAAACCCCCTCAAATAGACCCCAAAGACGATCCCGACCGTACGGACATCAATCTAAGGACCATTATTCCGGATAATCCCCGCACCCCTTACGACATGAAAAAGATCATCCTTTCCGTCAGTGGATGACCACCACTTTTTTGAAGTCCAGAAGGCCTATGCCCCCAACATGATCGTCGGTTTTGCCCGTTTTAACGGGATGCCGGTGGGGATCGTGGCCAATCAGCCCCGGGCCTTGGCCGGATGTCTGGACATCAATGCCTCGGACAAATGCGCCCGCTTTGTCCGCTTCTGCGATTGCTTTAACCTCCCCATTGTCACCTTGGTCGATGTGCCCGGCTTTCTGCCCGGAGTGGCCCAGGAACATGGGGGGATCATCCGCCACGGGGCCAAGATCATTTATGCCTATTGCGATGCCTGCGTACCCAAGGTAACCCTGATTACCCGCAAGGCCTACGGCGGGGCCTACGACGTCATGGGCAGTAAACATCACGGGGCGGACATTAACCTGGCCTATCCCATGGCCGAGATCGCGGTCATGGGGCCGGAAGGGGCCGTACCTATCGTCTTCCGCAACCAGATCAACGTAGCCGCCGATCCGGAAAAAACCCGCCAGGAATTGATCGATGACTACCGCCGGACCTTTGCCAGTCCTTATAAGGCCGCCGAGTTGGGTTATATCGATGAAATTATCCTGCCGGAGTATACCCGGCCCAAGTTGATTCGGGCCCTGGAGTCATTGAAAACCAAATCTGATGTGCGCCCCCTGCCCAGGAGGCACGGGAATATACCCTTATGAAGGTACAAGGTTCAGGGTGCAAGGTTCAAGGTTTAAGTCTTATAACCTTACCCCTTATACCTTGTACCTTGCACCTTATATCAGGTTCTCCTTGGAATAATGAGCCTGTAATCACAAAACAATCCCAATTTGGAGTCACCCATGTTTGATCCGGAAAAAATCGCCCGTCTGAAGAAAGAGCAGACCGCCTGGCAGGAAAAGATCGAAGCCAGGCTGGCCAAATCACCGGAAAGGAAAAAGGCCTTTTCTACCCTTTCGGAGATCCCGGTCGAGCGGGTCTACACCCCGGCCGATGTTGCCGATCTGGAATATGACCGGGACCTGGCCTTCCCCGGAGAATTCCCTTTTACCCGCGGGGTCCAGCCTACCATGTATCGGGGCCGTTTCTGGACCATGCGCCAGTATGCCGGTTTTGCCAGCGCCGAGGAATCCAACCGTCGTTATAAATATTTGCTGGAGCAAGGCCAGACCGGTCTTTCCGTGGCCTTTGACCTACCCACCCAGATCGGTTATGATTCCGATCATCCGCTATCACAAGGCGAGGTGGGAAAGGTCGGGGTGGCCATCGATTCCCTCCAGGATATGGAGATCCTTTTTGAAGGCATCCCCTTGGACAAGGTCAGCACCTCCATGACCATCAATGCCCCGGCGGCCATCCTGCTGGCCATGTACATCGGGGTGGCTGAAAAACAGGGGGTTTCCTCGAAGGATCTGAACGGGACCATCCAAAACGATATCCTGAAAGAATATTCTTCCCGGGGGACCTATATTTTTCCGCCCCAGCCCTCGCTGCGCATCATTACCAACATCTTCGAGTATTGTTCCAAAGAGGTCCCCAAGTGGAACACCATCAGTATCAGCGGCTACCATATCCGGGAAGCGGGCTCCACGGCCGTCCAGGAGGTGGCCTTTACCCTGGCCAACGGAATCGCCTACGTGGAAGCCGCCCAAAAGGCCGGACTCTCCGTGGATACCATCGGGCCTCGCCTGTCTTTCTTCTTTAATGCCCATCTGGATTTCCTGGAAGAAATCGCCAAATACCGGGCTGCCCGTCGTCTCTGGGCCCGTATCATGAAAGAACGGTTCAAGGCCAAAGACCCCCGTTCCCTGATGGTTCGGTTCCACACCCAAACGGCCGGTTGTTCCCTGACCGCCCAGCAGCCCAAAAATAATATCGTCCGGGTGGCCTTTCAGGCCCTGTCGGCGGTCCTGGGAGGGACCCAGTCCTTGCATACCAATTCCATGGATGAGGCCCTGTCGCTGCCGACCGAGGAGGCGGTCCAGATCGCCCTGCGCACCCAGCAAATCATCGCCCATGAGACCGGCGTCACCGAGACCATCGATCCCCTGGCCGGTTCTTTTTATCTCGAGCATTTGACCAAGACCATCGAAGAAAAGGCCATGGATTATATCAAACAGATCGATGAATTGGGCGGTGCCGCCATGGCCATTGAAAAAGGATTCATTCAAAAAGAGATCCAGGAAAGCGCCTATCATTACCAAAAGGCGGTGGAAACCGGGGACCGAGTCGTGGTGGGCCTGAACAAGTTTCAGGTCAAAGAACCGCCGCCCTCCGGACTGCTGCGGGTTAATCCGGCGGTTCGCCAGCAGCAGATCCAGAAAATCGACCGGCTGAAACAGTCCCGGGACAATTTAAAGGTGCAGATCTTGCTTGGCCGACCTGAAAAAAACCGCCGAAGGCCAGGAAAATCTGATGCCCCCCATACTGGAGGCGGTTCGGGTCTACGCGACCCTCGGAGAAATCTGCGATACCTTGCGGTCGATTTTCGGAGAATACACCGCAGTCTCAACCTTATAGGAGGTCTTGTCTTATGGGTGCAGGAAGAAAAATTCGAGTTCTGGCCGCCAAACCCGGCCTGGACGGGCATGATCGCGGGATCAAAGTTATCTGCCATGCCTTACGGGACGCCGGCATGGAGGTGATCTATACGGGTCTGCGCCAGACCCCGGAGCAGATTGCGGCCACCGCCGTTCAGGAAGACGTGGATGTTATTGCCATGAGCGTCCTTTCCGGCGCCCATGATTATCTCTTTCCCAGGGTCATGGAATTAGTCAAGGAGAAAGGTCTAAAGGATGTCTTGGTCCTCGGTGGCGGAGTCATTCCGGAAGAAGATATCCCGGCCCTGAAGGCGGCCGGCATCAGTGAAATCTTCGGTCCGGGGACTTATACCACGGACATCATCACCTATATACAGGAGAAGGTCAGATTATGATCAACTAAATCAACCCCTTTTTTTTAAGCTCCTTAAAGATCACCTGTCCTTCGTTCAACCCCCGATAGATGGCGGCCGAGGTAATGGTGGCCGAAGTGACGGCATCCGCCTCGGCATTGAAAGAAAAGGGGGAATAAATATACCGGCCGACGATCTCTCTGCGCATCTTGGCGATATCGGCCTCATCCCAGTTTTCATTTCCGTATTTGGTTAATTGAAGGGGGATAAACTGAAGGATCTTTCCACTGGCCTCGAAGGTATAGATAAAATGGATATCATGACAGACATCACAGGTGGGGAGAAGGCTGACCACCTCGGCAAAGAGACGCGTGGTCTGCCCATCCTTTTCAACCAGGCCGGTATAAACGGCCTTCCCGTTACCGAGGACAACCTTCTCAAAACCGGTTAATAACCCGCCTGCTTCGGTAAAGGCCGTTTCGATCCTACCCTTAAGCTCTTCTTCACTTAAAATAGGCTTGATCGTCAAGACTTTGGCCTCGGTTTTTGCCCCTTTTTCTCGAATGGTTTCCGGATGAGCCGCCATCAGCATTTTCAATTCGGAAAATACCTCTTTATAATGTTGGTTGAAACCCAGGCGGGTCGAGGCCACTACGACGGTTTTTCCCTTCGGCCCCCCGTCTGACTAAAATCGAAAAAGGGGTCGGACTGCCGCCTATGGCCTTGTGCATGGCATATTGGGCATCCGGAACTATGGGAAAGGGCACCCGGAAATGATCACGAAAAGTTTTAATCTCCTCGTCATTATTACCGGCTGCAATCCCTATTATTTTAATTTGTTTCTTAATGGACGGCTTTGATTCGATCAGGGCAAACAATTTGTTATATATGGGGGCCATATTCTGGCAACTGACACAATAGACGTTCATAATCTCCACTAAAATGACCTTGGCCTTGATGTCTTTTATAGAAAAAAAGTGGCCCCCCGAAATTCCCAAGTAGACCCTATCCTTGGCATTAGTCGGAGTTTCCAAGGCAATTTTCGGAAATAAATCCCCTTCCTTGATCAATTTTTCCTGGGCTTGAAGTTGGGATAGCCATCCTGAAGCCAATAAAATTATCCCTGACAGGATCGGTATAAAGAAGGATCTTTTAAGCATGGCCGTTTCTTCCTTCCCGTGGTTCAGAGGTTCTCGTCCACCTCAGCGAATGAATTTTCTTTCCTTCTTGGGTTATCAGCATGGCCGCCAAGCCTCTATCCTGGTTGATAAGGGACATCCCATCTTCCGGACTTAGCAGCATAAGAGAGGTAGCCAGGGCATCGGCATCTTCGGAGGTGGGGGCCAAGATGGTGGAACTCACCGACCAGGGCGGCGACATCCCGTTTTCCGGCGAGAGGATATGGTGGTGGACCTTTTCCCGGTCAAAATAGACCATATAGTTCCCCGAAGTGGAAACGGCCCCGTCACTCAGGGAGATTGTCTCGGAGGATTCGCTCTTATTCTTGAGGGTCATAAACCGCAATTTTCCAGGGCCTCCCGACACCGCGCCCCCCAAAGACCCTTATGTCTCCGCTTGCGGCCACCAGGGCATGGTGAATCCCTTTCTCTTTAATGAAGTTGATGGTCTTGTCCACAATAGTCCCTTTGGCTATCCCGTCGAGAGTGATCCCCATTCCTTCTTTGGAAAAAGAGATTTTTTTATGATCCAGGTTTAATCCGGAAGCCCCAACCCTGGCTCAA
The DNA here is from genome assembly GCA_963769305.1 of uncultured delta proteobacterium. Classification (GTDB taxonomy): domain Bacteria; phylum Desulfobacterota; class RBG-13-43-22; order RBG-13-43-22; family RBG-13-43-22; genus RBG-13-43-22. The sequence goes on from CAVYLJ010000040.1 coordinate 74,486, forward strand.
GGCCTGCTGGATAGCCGCCGAGGTGGGGATACGGCCCGATTCATTTTGCGATTCATAAAGGTCAAGGACGGGTTTGATGGTAACATCAAAAAAACCCCGGGTCCTGGAATGGAAGGCCTTGGCTTTTCGGAGCACGCGCAGCAGCTCGGGCGGGGGATCTTTCAGGAAACTCCGCTCATTCAGACAACTCAAGCATGAACCACTTTCGTGGCGATTGAATATCTGAATCCAATTTTCCATCTGATGAAAGGCCGCTTCGAGAACGGTCTGGGCCTGGTCCGGAGAAGGATGCAAAAGGGTAATGGTCACAAAGGTGCCCATCAGATTTCTGGTCTCGGAGACTTGAACCAAGGATGGTGAAAAGGGGACCGTGCTCATGGGCGCAGCCCAGCCTTTGGCGGTCCAACCGGCACTTAGGATAAACAGGCTTTGGATAAAAGCCCGGCGGTCCATAAAATTTTTCATGGATTGTCCTCCTGTTAAGCCGGAGATGGCGTGTTAATAAGGGCAGAAACGGTGTGAAAATTTGGTACGGATAAGGCTTGGATCCGGTCAGGTTTGTTAAGGTCTGATGATTAAGAGGTGACGGTCTGAACCGCCACCTCTTAATGGTGGGTTTACTACTTACTCTCAACCAGCAGGTTTATAGATTTCTTCCTTCAATCGCTCTTCGGCGGCTTTACTATAAACCTCTTTACCGCCGACCGACATCGTATTGACCATAATGGATTTGTACTTAGCATTCAAGGTCCCGGTAACGGTCACTACCTCCAAAGCATGTCTGGCTTTGAGACCGACGCTGATATTCGGCATGAAATAATAATCGCCTTTGGCCGTGACCAGCACGAAATCCTTTTCCAAATTAATCATTGGATCGGCTTTGTCGATCGGGCAAATATACCCCTTCGTAAGACAGGTATACCCGGTAATCTTGCCCGTTACTGTGACCATTTCGGCATTGGCTACCAAAGCAGAAGCCATTAACACTACCAATACGACCAAGAACAAACAGTATTTTTTGAAATTAATCATTCGTTTTCACCTCCCTCCCTTAAGGCAACTCCGCCTCACAACCTGCGGGCAAACTAATTTAATACACTATTTCTATTGTTATCGATATCAAGAATATCCTCTCTACTCCTCCAACTTATAGAATATTCTCTTCATTTACCTTCCGTCTTGGTTATTTGAATATATACATGAAACAATACCATTTTTCAACGTATTTTTTTGAAAAAAATATTGGCAATTTTATTTTTAATATTGGTGAATCAGATATTAAAAAAATGTCGTGATATCTGTGTGTTATATTCGGCAAGGGGCCTACCAAAGATGAATTTTGCCCTTCGGATAAGCCGTAAGAATCGATTTTTCAAAGGGCGTACCGGTTTTAATGACAAAGATCTCGATTTTTCTGCCCCTGGCGGAACCGACCTCGACAAAAAATGTCTCCGGCCCCTCTGGGTCTCGACCCCGGCCGGCTATTGGGAGGGGCCTCGGGTAGTCCAATCCGGAAACGGTAACCCGGTAAGTATATCCTTTGTCTACTGAATTCTCATCGATTCCGACCCGGCGAAGACTCTCGGAAAGCGGATGCCCTTTTATCTTTTGTAAGTACATCCGATCCATCCGCTGTACTTGAGCCCAACCCAGATGGTTGCCCCCGGCTACCCGTTTGATGTTCAAATCCCGGCATTGCTGGCCGATTTCATCTTCAAAACGCTGAGTGAACCGCCCACTGGCCGCAATCCAGGGCAGGGTTTCCTGCTTCACAGAGCCGCACTTCCGGCATAAGATCCGATGGTATTCAAATTCAACATACATCCTGGTGCCGCCGCAGGGTAGATCCCGGACACAATGTCTGCGACTGTCGTAAAAACCGCTTTGCTCTTCCTTGCAGGCGGAGCATATATTTTTTTTTTGATGTCTTCGTAATGTAACTACCCTGGCCTCAGGATCTCTCAAGTGAGGGTTGAGCTCTGAAAGGGCATCAAATCCCGGAAAGCTGTAAAGGCTTTTAAGGGTATCTTTTACCTTCATGGTTTTATCAATGATGACCGAACCCATTAACGTTAAATAATATTAATCCTTCATGGCTGTTACATTAGATTCGAATTTGATGATTAAGAGGCGGCGGTCTGGGCCGCCACCTCTTAATGGTGGGGTTACTAATTACTCTCAACCAGCAGGTTTGTTGAGTTCTTCCTTCAATCGATCTTCGGCGGCTTTACTATACACCTGTTTGCCGCCTACCGACATCGTCTTGACCGTAATGGATTTATACTTTGGATTTAAGTCCCCGGTGACGGTAACTACCTCCAAAGCATGTCTGGCTTTGAGACCGACGCTGATATTCGGCAAGAAATAATAATCGCCTTTCGCCGTGACCAGCACGAAATCCGTTTCTAAATTTATCATCGGATCGGCTTTATCGATGGGGCAAATATACCCCTTAGTCAGGCAAGTATATCCGGTCATCTTGCCCGTTACTGTGACCATTTCGGCATTAACCACCAAAGCCGGAACCAATAACGCCACCAATACGCCCAGGACCAAACAAACCTTTTTAAAATTCATCATTTTTTTCACCTCCTTTCCTTGAATCGCTCCGCAAAACCAACCGGCGGGCAGGTTAATTCAATTGGCTAAAATTAAACGTCTTCCGGTTTATACCTCTTTTCTGTACCCACTATAACTTTTGTTCAATCTCTATTTTTTAAACTTTTTAACTGAATATACGCTCTTTCAGGGTCAGAATAAATACGGCAAATCTGGTATTTTTCCAAAAAAAATCCTGTATTTTTTGAACTTCATTTCAGTTTATTGTGGGTGACAAATCTACAATAAAGACCTAATACAGATCAAAACTATTTCCAAATTGTGGTCGGAAATCCCAGACCGGCTTGAATCTTCTAATATAGACTCCTCAGAGGATTATCGGGGCCTCTATTTCCTTGGCCTGGAAAAACTACGGGGTTTTTAAAAAAAATATACATAATTGACCCTATTTACTTCTTTTTGATTTTAGACCACACTTGAATCATAAAATAAAAATATTTAAAGATCTCTTATATAGAGTTTCTCAAAATCAAAAAAGGAGGAAAAGTATGGACACTGTGATGGGGCATATTGATCTTCAATGCTGTGTAACCGATGCCTGGAAGGGTTTTATCGATTCTCTGGAAAAATCCATCCAAATGCTTGATGAAAAAATAACCGAGGCCGAGAATATGTCCACCCAGGTAACAGGGGAATGGGCCAGGGCCATTGAACATGTCATCGATGATTTGTCTAATTTCGCTTTTTCGATCAGCGAACCTCGAGGAGCCCCGGAAGAATATTCCCAAAAAATTAAGGCCCTGAGAAAACGTCTCCATGACCATTACGCCAGATTTAAATCGATCAAGCCGGCCAAGGGTTAATAAGAAAGACATTCCCCGGCCTGTGAACCAAAGGGAAGGCTCGTTTTAGCTTGGAATGATCGATTAGGCTAAAGCATCCAAAAAAAATAAGATACGAGGCATGAAATAAGATCAAGAGGCCCGGATAATCCTGCCTGCGGAATCTGTCCGCCGGCCACGGATTTCCGGGCCTTTTTGGTATCGGGGAGGGACCAGCGATTGCCTTTCGAACTTACACCCTTTTGATAAAATTTTCGGTACCAAAAGGGTTGGGGGATCGTTCAACGCCCGGGAGATCCTCTACCCATTGGCCATCGACGATAAATTTATATTCATAACGGCCCGGCGGCAATTTAACCTTGGCTTTCCAAAGGCCGTCCTTTCCTTCTTTCATCCGGATCATCTGAGGTTCCCAGTGAACAAAATCGCCCGACAAATACACTTCCCGGGCTGCCCCGGCATGGAAAACGAATTTAACCTCTCCGTCCGCTTTTTTGGGCCTTGGGGAGATAGTCTTTTCTTTTTGCTTCCTTGCTTTCTTGATTTCAGGGACACCCATTTCCTCTTCCTTTTTCCTTTTGGACATCAGGATCACCTCCAAATCGAGGACGCCCGGAACTCGCTCCCGGCCGGCCATATCTTTATCGATGGCCTGGATTGATATTCACAGGTATTTTTAAATTTTTGTGTGTTTTGTGATTCAAAAACTATCGATATGGCTCAGCGGGGCATCCAAAGCCTTATCCGGCATTCCCTTTACGATCGGACAACTCTTGCACCGTAAAAGCCCTTGTCCCACGGTGAAAGTGAACAGATCTCCCCGGCCGATCGTTTCAACACGGGTCTTCTCCGAGGCCTTATAGCGTTTCTGGCAGTCCTTTTGGTTGACCTTCAAATTTCCAGGCTGATAAGGACAGTCAATTGTTTCTTGAAAATGAGTTGTCAGCCAATTCTCGGCATAATTAATCACACGTCCCATTGATTCCTCCCTGAATACAACTTGAAAAACCAACATAAAATTCGGATAATCCTATCAGCATCACGGTTGCCCTTGGATTACCCACTTTTTCCCAACCCCCATTTATTTCTCCGCATATACCCTTTTCCAATAAATTCAGTATAGTAGCTAAAGAAGTTCATTGAGATTGCCCATCATGGAACCCGGCCATTACACCCATTACCATGGCCGAGAACAGGGCTGTTTAAGGTTTCCAGCCGTAAAATCTTCTTCTCTCCTTGTTGATTCTATTTTAGGTTCCTCCTAAAAATTCTTAAAAATAATTTCATTCCCGCTCCGAAAAGATTTCTTTTGCCAGGGAAATATTTTTAGGGTATATATTTGATTTAAAATTCTATGAAAAAATTTTATAATAATAAATAGGGCAAATAGTGTATATTACCTTACAATAGGATGTATTTTAATAACGAGGAGCGTGGGACATGGCGGACAAAAAGCGAATATTCATTGCCGAAGACCATACTATCCTGAGAGAGGGATTAAAGGTCCTTTTGTCTGGAAACCCAGATTTTGAAATTGTCGGAGAGGCAGCGGACGGTCTGGAGGCTATTTCCGGAATAGAGAAATTCTCCCCTGATCTGATCTTGATAGACCTTTCCATGCCCAGAATGGACGGAATCGAATCCATCAGGGAAATCAAGAAACGACAGTCCGCGACGAAAATCATCGCCTTGACGGTTCACAAAACGGAAGAATACGTCTTGGCCACCCTGAAGGCCGGGGCAGACGGCTATATCTTAAAAGATTCCACTCACGGCGATTTGATCGTCGCCATAAAAAGTGTCCTCAACGGGAAACGTTATCTTAGCCCGGGAATATCAAAACTGGTCATCGAGGGATATCTGGAAGGAAAAGAGACCTTAAAAACCAAATCTTCCTGGGAGACTCTCACCCAACGGGAGAGAGGAATCCTTAAACTGATCGGTGAAGGTTATAAAAACAAACAAATAGCCGACTTCTTATGCATCAGCCCCAAAACCGTGGAAAAACATCGCTCCAACCTCATGAGCAAATTAAATCTTCATAGTACCTCGGCCTTGACCGCTTTTGCTTTGGAAAAAGGACTTATCTCCAAATAAACTCCCTTGTCCTTAGTATGGATGGCTCAGGAAAAAATTTTCCACTCCGCCCTTATCTCGGTCCCGGCTCCGGGACGGGAGTTTATGATCAAATTTCCGCCCGAAAGATTAGCCCTTTCCTTCATACTGGTCAGGCCTAACCCCCGGCCGAACCCGACAATGGAATAGGCCTTCTTCGGATCAAATCCCTGCCCGTTATCCTTGATTTTTAAAACCAATCGATCCCCGCTTCTACTGAGGCACAAGGAGGCCGAATCCGCTCCGCTGTGCTTGGCAATGTTGCTCAAGGCCTCCTGGATAATCCGATAGATTACGGTCTTCAACGACTCCGGTATCTCGGTTTCTTCGACGAGGGTTTCCTGGTCACAGCGAATGCCGGGAAAATTCTTTTGGAATTCCCGGCAAACCCAGGAAATAGTAGCCGCAGATTCCTAAGTTATCCAGGGAAAGAGGGCGCAATTCCGAGCAGATTTTCCGGACTTCTCCCACGCCCTCCTGAATAATCGGAATAATCTTCTTCAGGTTTCCCTTAATCTTGCCGACACTTTCCTGGTCGAGCCTTTGGATAACATCTTCCACCCTGTATTTAATGGCGCTGAAATATTGACCGATACTGTCATGGAGTTCTTGGGAGACCCGTTTTCTTTCATTTTCCTGGACATCCAGAATATGAGAGGAAAGATATCGAAGGCGTTTTTCGGATTCCTGTAAGGACGTCTCAGCCTGCTTTCGCTCGTTTATCTCCTGCTGAAGACGCTTGTTGATCTTAATTAAATCGGCGGTCCGTTCTTTAATCCGTTCTTCGAGTTCGTTCCGGGCTTTTTGAAGGGTTTCTTCGATTTTCTTTTGGGGCGTAATATCCCGCACCAGGCAGCGCAAAGCCGTAACTTCCTTCTGTGGATTCCCGGCCACGGCCAGACTGACCATGGCCGGGAAGGCCGCTCCCCTTTTGGGCTTCAAAAAACCTTCCCAAGTTAAGACCCCATCCCTTTTGGGTATTTGATTCAAAAAAAGCCGGAATCTTTTCAGTTCCTCTTTCTCCATAAAAATCGTAAAGGGCTTTCCTTTCAGACTGGATTGAGACACGGAAAACAGGACCGTCCCTGCCCGGTTGGCCTCTCGAATGACGCCCTGGGGGGACAAGACAAAATAGCCGTCCGGGGCAAACTCGAATAAATCCGCATATCGCTGTCGCTCGGCTTCCAAGTCTTTGCGGATGGCCAACAATTCCTCATTTTGCTGGCGGATTTCCTCCCCGGCCACGTGCAACTCTTCCACGATAGTCGAGAATTCATTAACGGACCTTGGTCAATATAGGCTCGGAATAAGAACGGGAGAGACTTCTAAGTTCTTTCAATCCCTGGCTGGACACTTCTAATTTTTGATCAAAATGGGTTTTTTTCATCAGCAATGCCTTATTAGTAGACGTTATAATTCTTCCCACCCGGTCCCAGGATATAAACATTCCAGGGCAGCCTTCATTGGGATGACGATTATTTCAATGCTATCAAAGAAAAGGTTTCGGAAAATCAAGGGAATCCCGGTACCATTATCCTTTTTGTCTGATTTTAGAGAAACAATTGGGTATTGAAAATAAGGTATAGTCTGTATTTTGCCATTTGTAGGAAAGTATTTCAGCATAGGACATAAATCCCCATCGCCCGCCGTAGAAGGCCGTTCTCGCCCTTGGCCTTGGCGAAGACCAGATCTTGTCCTTGACATTTTAGGGGCCTTCATATAAATCCTTCCCAGGCCTGAGGGTTCCCTTTGAGGAATAAGATTGAGAGGAAGTTTATGGACCAAGCCCATTTGTTAAAAATTGCCCGGGAATTAAACCTTACCCCCAGGCAGGTTCAGGCCGCGGCCGACTTATTGAACGAAGGGGCCACGGTCCCTTTTATCGCCCGGTATCGGAAAGAAGCTACGGGTTCTATGGACGAAGTGGCCGTAACAACGGTTCGCGACCGTATGGCCCAGCTCCAGGAATTGGACAAACGCCGTGAGGCCATCCTCAACTCTTTGGAAGAACGGGGACAGCTTAGCGATGAGTTAAAGGAAAAAATCCAGGCGGCCGAGACCATGGTCGTCCTGGAAGATATCTATCTGCCCTATCGGCCCAAACGACGGACCAGGGCAACCATCGCCAGGGAAAGGGGCTTGGAGCCCCTGGCCCATCTGCTTTTTGCCCAGGAAGAGACCGATCCTATCGCCGCGGCCGCGGCCTTTGTCGATCCGGAAAAAGGGGTGGAAAGCGCCGAAGAGGCCCTGGCCGGGGCCCGGGACATCATCGCCGAATGGGTCAATGAAGACCAGACCGCCCGTACCCGGATGCGTGATTTCTATGCTTCCAAGGCGGTTTTTAGGTCCAAGGTCATCCCGGATAAAGAGGCGGAGGGGATCAAATACAAAGATTACTTTGAGTGGGAAGAAGCGGCGGCCAAGCGCCCCATCCCACCGTATCCTGGCCATGCGGCGGGGGGAAAAAGAAGGCTTTCTTCTCATGCGGGTCTTGCCCCCCGAAGAGGAAGCCATCGATATCCTTGACGGCCTTTTTGTCAAGGGAGAAGGTCCGGCCTCCGAGCAGGTCAGAACGGCCGTGCATGACAGCTACAAAAGACTGCTCTCCCCTTCCATGGAAACCGAGATCCGTCTGGCCACCAAAAAGCGGGCCGACGAAGAGGCCATAAGGGTCTTTGCCGAGAACCTCCGGCAACTGCTTCTGGCCCCGCCCCTGGGTCAGAAAAATGTCCTGGCCATCGATCCCGGCTTCCGGACCGGATGCAAGGTGGTCTGTCTTGACCGTCAGGGCAAGCTCCTGCATCATGAAACGATTTTTCTACTTTCTGAAAAAGGCATTGCCGAGGCCGGCTCAAGAATTCTCGACCTGTGCGAACGGTTCGAGATCGAGGCCATCGCCATCGGCAACGGCACGGCCGGCCGGGAGACCGAGACCTTCATCCGCAGCCTCGACCTTTCCAAGGACATTCAGGTAGTCATGGTCAATGAGAGCGGCGCCTCGGTTTATTCGGCCTCCGAAGCGGCCCGGGAGGAATTTCCGGACCAGGATGTGACTGTTCGGGGATCCGTCTCCATCGGCCGGAGATTGATGGACCCCCTGGCCGAATTGGTCAAGATCGACCCCAAGGCCATCGGTGTCGGACAATACCAGCACGATGTGGACCAGGGTGATTTGAAAAAGAGCCTGGATGATGTGGTGATCAGCTGCGTCAATCGGGTCGGCGTGGAAGTCAATACGGCCAGCAAACAACTGCTGACCTATGTCTCGGGATTGGGACCCCAGTTGGCCAAGGGGATCGTGGAATACCGGAATGAACACGGTCCGTATCCGATCCAGGGAAGGATTGAAGCAGGTGCCCCGCCTGGGACCCAAGGCCTTTGAACAGGCCGCCGGTTTTCTACGCATCCGGGATGGAGAAAATCCCCTGGACGGCAGCGCCGTTCATCCGGAAAGCTACCCCATTGTCGATGCCATGGCCAGGGACCTGGGCTGCTCGGTCCTGGACCTGATGCGCGATGAGCTGCTCCGGGAAAAAATCGATCTGGGGAACTATGTCTCGGAAAAGGTGGGCCTGCCGACCCTTAAGGATATCCTGGCGGAACTCTCCAAGCCCGGCCGCGATCCCCGGGAGCAGTTCGAGGCCTTCCACTTCACCGAGGGGGTCGAAAAGATCGAGGATGTAAAGCCCGGCATGAAGCTCCCCGGCATCGTCACCAACATCACGGCCTTCGGCGTCTTTGTCGACATCGGGGTCCACCAGGACGGGCTGGTCCATATCAGCGAGCTTTCCAACCGGTTTGTAAAAAACCCGGCCGAGGTGGTCAAGGTTCATCAACAGGTATCGGTGACGGTGCTGGAAGTGGACTTGACCAGAAAACGGATTTCCCTTTCCATGAGAGACGGCCGTCCCCAGCCAGGCGGGGTTTCAAAAGGACAGGAGAAAAAAAGAGAAGAAAAGAGGCCGGAAAAAATCAAGAAACCCAAAAGCACCTTTACCAATAACCCCTTTGCCGCTGCTCTGGGGGACAGAAAATTCAAGTAACTAGTCATCCGGAACCTTTGGGGTTCCGGATGGAGCGCCATCTGTTGGCAGTCAGTCAGAAACTATCTTTTAAAGGGTTCTGGCTCCTGAAATCTGATAGCTAAGATTCGCTGATTGCTTTCAATCTCCCGCCGGGCTCTTCCCTTTGCAACGGTCCAGATTCTGATCCATCAAAGGCAGGACCTTGGCCGCCGGGATAGCAACGGTGGGCCTATAAAGGAAGCATTGTTAAACCAATAATAGGGAGGAATATTAAAGGATACTTTTTGCTGGGCCGGCGGAACATATTCGGTTACATAATAATCCTGAATGACCTTATGATCGCAGGGCCTCATCTTCATGACCGTACCCATGACGTCTTGATAGGTATCCCCTTCCCAGGTCTTGATGATCTTTTCCGGGTCCAGACTGGCGGCCCGCTCGATCACACTCAGGAGCCAGTAGGTCTGCATGGTATAGGCCCCTATCGTCTCGATGATATGTTCGATACCTTAAGGTGTTGAACGGGGCCTTGCCACTTGGTCTTCCACAGGTTATTCCAGGTCTTATAGAATTTGATCTGCTCCGGGCGTCTTGAAAAAGGGGCTGGTGGCCGTATACTGGCTGAGCTCGACCAGCCCTTTGGTGCCCTCAACGCCGATCTCGGCCAGGAAATTGGAATCGTTCAGGAAAATATGGGCAAAGGGAAGCATTGATCCCCATCTGCCTGGCCTGCTTGACCAGGTTGGCGGCATCCGGAATCCAGTCCCCGGTGTAGACCACCTCGGCCCCGGAGGCCTTGATCTTGGTCAGGAAGGGGGCAAAGTCGGTCAGAAAGAGCTTATGGTAATCCTCGCCGACGATCTGGGCCCCCGGATAGTATTCTTTCAGGCCCTCTTTAAACCCATCGGCCATGGCATGTCCGAACATATAGTCCTGGCAGAGGATGTAAAACTTTTTTTCCTTTTTCCGGACTTGCCCGTAATAATAGGCCAAGCCCTTGCCGATCACGCTGGTGGAAAATGAGGTCATAAAAGAATAACGGCTGAAGTTGGTGGCGTCATAGAGTTCATCGGATAAGGCGGCGGCATCGATGGTAATGATCATGATATTTATTGGCCACTTCGTTGATGATTTTCATCAGGTTGCTGCCGTCGGTGCCCCACATGACATTGACCTTTTCCTGCAGGACCATCCTTTCACAGACCTTTTATAGGGAAGCCCCTTGGGAATGTCAAGAAAAAAAACGTCCTTTTCGCTCCCCCTTTTCCTCTTGACCCCGGTTCTTTTCACCATCTATAATCCTGACCTTCGACCCTTTATAAAAAGCGAAGGGAGTAGAATGAAATCACCACAGGTCAGAAATCCTGTCTGACCATTAGAAAGGAAACCAGATGAAGGAGTTGGATTGGAGTACCGTGGATAGGGAGCCGATGACCTACGAGTATCGATACACCTGGAAGGACGCGGTCCTTTATGCCCTGGGCATCGGCGCCCGGATCGATGAACTGCCTTTTATTTATGAAAATGTCCCCGGGGGACTCAAGGTCTTCCCCAGCTTTGCGGTCATGGCCGAGCGCTGGCTGATCGGACATTTCGCCAAACAGGTGGAAGGAAACCGCTTTCTGCACGGGGAACAGATGATCCGCCTTCATCATCCCATCCCCGCTCAAGGGAAGATTATCTCCACCGGCCGGGTGGCCGACGTCTTCGACAAGGGCAAGGCCGCGGTTATCCGCTTCCTGTCACAAGGTCACACCGAAGACGGAACGCACCTCTTTGATATCGAGCATGTCGCCTTTCATGTCGGCGCCGGGGGCTTTGGTGGAGACCCCGGCCCCAAGTCAGCACCTTTGAACCCTCCTGAGGGGACCACGCCCAGCTTCAGCCTTTCCTATCAGATCCCGGAGAACCAGGCTGCCTTGTATCGGTTGAGCGGGGACCTGAACTACCTGCACATAGATCCGGAATATGCCAAACGCGGGGGCTTTCCCCGGCCCATTTTGCACGGCCTGTGCACCTATGGTTACGCCACCCGGGCCATCCTATACGGCCTTTGCCAAGGAGATGTTGGGCGCTTCAAGGAATTCAAGGCCCGCTTCTCCGATGTGGTCTTCCCGGGCGATACCCTGACTACCGAAGGCTGGAAAGTTGCGGAGGGACGCTTTATCATTCAGGCCCGCACCGAGCGGTCCGTGGTTATCAGCAGCGCTTATGCTGTTGTCAGGCCATAACTTATTAAACCCTCATGCCCGCTGAACTGGCACTACGAAACATGAAAAAGGAGTCAAGGATTCAAGGGGTCAAGGATTCAAGTGAAGGGCGTTGAAATTAAAAACCACGCGGTTCCCCGGAGGGGAACCTTTTCTATAGCTCGACAAAGTCGAGCGGCTGAACCCTCGAATCCTGGAATCCTCGAACCCTATTTTCGAACAAAAGATTTTTTAGGAGAACATCATGGATGAACGAAATTTTTATATCGAATCACCCGTTACGAAAAAGTTCCCTTACACCTGTCCCAAATGCCGTCAACCCGCCGAATTTCCGGTTCGTTGGCTGAAGCGCACCAAGAAGAAGGCCCTTCCCGCCGGGGCCAGCGACCTCGACCGGGCGAAATTCGCCAAGGCCCGTGACTATCTGGTGAGGGTAGACGATTATCTCATTTGCCCCAACCCCCGCTGTCGTCACCGGTTTGAAATCCCCAATGATCAAACCGTCGCTTTCCTATAAAAAGGTCTCTGCGGGGTTATATCTCCCTACAAAAAACCCATTGAAAGCGTCCTTGACTAAATAAACTCCTCGTGCAATATTCCGTTGCGGAGAGATTAGTCAGGGATGGGATCCGAAATTAATGAATTGAGGAGGCCTGATGGCACAAGAAACAACAAGGACTACCGAAGTCGACAAACTAACCATTTGGGTGTTGACGGACAATTATTTCGATACCCTGCGGCCGGACAGTAAGATCGCCAAGCGCTACCGGGTAGTGCCGGGAAAATCAATCCATGCGGAACACGGCCTGGCTTATTTTATCGAGACCGTCGTTGACGGGAAGGCCGTCTCGTGCATGTTCGATTACGGGTTGGACCCCCATGGGGTAATGAATAACATTAGGCTGCTGGGGCTTGACCTGGGAAGGGCCAAGGCCTTCAGCCTGAGCCACGGACACTTCGATCACTTTATGGCCGCCGTGGAAATCCTGAAACAAAACCAGGAGCGGATCGCCAAAGGGACCCCCTTTTACGTGGGCGATGAGGCCTTTTACCGGAGATATTCTCTGCGCCCCGGGACCAATGAGGCCATGGACATCGGGCAATTAAGGAAAGAGGATATCGAAGCCTTCGGACTGGAGGTGATGGAGGTTAAGAGGCCGACGCAGATCATTCCAGGGGCCTATTTCACCGGGAACATCGAGCGGGCCACGGCCTACGAAAAGGTGCCGCCCAGTCTGCTCATCAAGCGGGGAGAAAAACCCGAACCCGATGATTTTCGGGGTGAGCAGGCCTTTTTCTTTAACCTGAAAGGGAAAGGGCTGGTGGTCCTTTCCGGCTGTGCCCATGCCGGCATCGTCAATACGGTTAAACAGGCGCAGAAATGCGCCGGCATCCAAAAGATCCACGCGGTCATGGGAGGATTCCACCTGATCAACGCCAAGCCGGAGATTATTCAAAGGACCGTGTCGGACATCAAAGACCTGAAGCCCGAGTATATCGTGCCGACCCATTGCACCGGTTTCGAGGCCATTTTAGCCTTCGCCAAAGAGATGCCAGGCGAATTCCTTCTGAATACGGCAGGCACGCAGTATACCTTTACGGCCTAAAGGGATAACCAAGGAGTAATAAACGCCAGGCCGGAGATATGAAAAAAAGGAAGGGGCGCCAGCCCCTTCAGGATCGTCGCCTTAAGTGAAACACGGCTTCGGGTATTTAAGAAACTGAGGAGGCGATACCGTCCTATTTCATCTGTTTCAATCGGATTGTCAGCCTTTGGGTGGCACCGGTTGAAACGGTAACGATCTCCAGGTAATCCTGATACCCGGTTTTTTTAACCACCACCTTATGCATGCCGGTAACGACCCCCTCCTCATAGGTGTTATCTTTCGACGGCTCCACTTTGTTCCCGTCGATGAATACCGTCGCATCCGGAGGATCCACCTCGATAAAAATAAATCCGGAAGGTTTGACATTATGAGGCCCGGAGGGCTCCTGGGAAGGGGAAGAATAACCGGGTGGGTAGGGTCGGTAAGGATAAGGGTCCCATTGCAGCCAGGGTCCCTTGGGAACCATTAGGTTGGGAGTTTGTTATCAGAGAGGCGGCCTTGGCCTGTCCGCCGAAGCCCGAAATAAAGAGTACCGCAAAAAACAAAAATGTATAGGCGGCTATTTTAAAACTTTTCAGAAAAATCATCGGGTCCTCCTTCAAAATGTTAGCCAGTAAGAATGCTTTATCCATCCATTGGAACCTATTTTCACCTTTATCTTAAATCTCCTTTGTTTACAACGAAAAAGTTAATCACCGGCCCGGTTTTCCCTCGCCCCACAAGAGGTCCTTCTTTTATTCTGATTCAAATTCAATTCGATGTATCAATTAAGCTGTTTGAAAAGGTATTTATAAATCCTGATAAGTTGAGGAATCTAAACCCTCGTCTTTACAGGCTGTAAAAATAGTTGACACCCTGTCCTACTGATCGTCCGGGAAATCAGTGGAATGATCTCAGGTTAATTAATGAATACATCAAGTTATAATGGGAAACTCCTTTTGATGAGAGTTGGCACATCTGTTGCTTTCAAGGAGCTTAGAACATTTTAAAACATTCGAAACCGATTCTCTTATGAAGGAGGTCACTAATGACAACGGAAGAAAAGGACACATCAGCAACAAAAAATTTAAGCAGACGTTCCATCCTCAAGGGTGCCGTAGCCTTTGGCGCCGTCACGGCAAGCGGATTGGCCTTGAACATGGCTGCGCCGGGAGCGGCGGAGGCAATGATCAAAAAGCTTCCCCAAAAAGTGGGATGAGACTTGGGATGTTGTCGTCGTCGGGTCCGGCTTTGCGGGGTTAGCGGCGGCGGCGGAAGCGGCGGGAGGCGGGGTCCAAAGTTATCGTTCTGGAAAAGATGCCCACTTACGGCGGAAACTCCATCATCAACGGCGGCGTTTACGCCTCCTGGGACGACAAATTCCATTACCGTAAAGATCTGGGATTGGGTGAGGATAGCCCGAAGCAGCATTTGGAAGACACCCTCAAGGGAGGCGATTATTACAATATTCCCGAGCTTGTCGATGTCATGGTCAATGGCGCCACGGATGCCCTGAACTGGATGATTGATGAAGGGGGCGCCAAGATCCGCCCGACAGTCACTCGTGCCGGCGGTCATTCGGCTTACCGCACCCACTGCGGCTGTCGCCGGTGTTGGCCGGGAATATACGGAAGCCCTCCGTAAGATTGCCGAGAAGCGCGGCGCCAAGATCGCCCTGAACTCAGAAGTCACCTGGATCTGGCGCCAGGATGCCGATCCCAAATCCCCGGTTCTTGGTCTGGAAATCAAGAGAGGACGGAAAGTACTCAATATCAAGGCCAAGAAAGCCGTGGTTCTTGCTTCCGGCGGGTTCAGCCAGGATATCAAAATGCGCATGGCCCATAACCCCCGGTTGGTTCCTGAGTTCAGTTGCACCAACCAGAAAGGGGCCACCGGTGAAACGATCCGCTTCGCCCAGGCCGTCGGCGCCGATACGCTGCAACTTAATTTTATTCAGCTTTATCCCTTTGCCGAACCGGAGACCGGTATTCTCGACACACCGGCCGTTTATCCCTTCAACGGGCCGGGCTACGGAATTGTCTACGTCAACAAGCTCGGAAAACGTTTTGTCAACGAACTTGAACGTCGCGACGTCTGTGCCTTCGCCCAGATCAACCTTGGGGGCAACATGAAGCCCACCTGGTCCATATTCAGCCACCCTATGGTCCTGAAGATGGGCGGATCTTATGAGGAAGTTGACGCCGGAATAGCCAAGGGTCGTTTCATCAAGGCCGACTCCATCAGCGAATTAGCCGGGAAGCTTGGTATTCCCACCGCTGCCCTTGAGGAAACGATCAATAAGCACAATAAATACCTCGAAGAAGGAAAAGATCCCGATTTCGGCAAACCCATCACCAAGGTCATGATCCCCCTGGTTGAGGGTCCCTTTTACGCGGTGTCTCAGTGGCCGGCGGTCCATCACTGCATGGGTGGACTACGGATTAATAAGGAGGGCCAGGTCATCGATGTTTTCGGCAGTCCCATACCGAAGTTATATGCCGCAGGCGAAGTTGCCGGCGGTGTCCACGGCTCGAATCGGCTGGGAAGCAACGCCATGCCCGATTGCGTGGTCTTTGGCCGCGTGGCCGGGACAAACGCCGCTAAGGAAAAAGTTTAAACAGTTCCGCGAGGGAGGTCCCCTTGGACCTCCCTCCTTTATCAAGGAAGAGGTGTATGAAAAGGATAGGGTTGATCTTGATAGGTCTTTTGTTTACCTTTAGTCTGCTATGTCTTATGGTCGTTAATCGTGGGGCAGAGGCGGCCAAGGCGGCCGGTTCAGGAAAAGGTACAAAAGCAACCTGCAAGACCTGCCATGCCGATTTTACCGACGTAGTTCCCAATGGTCACCCTCCTGTGAAGGGAAACGATCTGACGGCTTGTACGTCCTGTCATGCCCAGGATCAAACGGGAAAAGCCGAAAAGAACGGCTTTTCCTCACGAATACATTTAGCTCATGTAGCCCCCAATGGGAATCAGGACTGTCTTGCCTGTCATACCTGGAAACCGGGTAAAAGTTTCGGCCTGAAGGGAATCAAGGGATCCTTTGGCGCGCCCAAGAAGGAAGATGTCACCCTGATGAAGGAGATTTTTTCTTCCTGGGGCGGTTCAAAATTTATGGATCATCTTCATGCCAAAGGGAGCATTGGTTGCGCCGGTTGTCATGGTAAGGGTCTGCCCAAAGCAGATGATACGGTGGAGAACGACCGCTGCCTGACCTGTCACGGCCCCATGGAGGAATTGGCCCAAAAGACGGAACCGAAAGACTTTAAGGACCGTAATCCCCACAAATCTCACCTGGGTGATATGGCCTGTACCGTCTGTCATAAAGCCCATGCCGCATCCAAAGTTTACTGTCTTGATTGCCACAAAAAGTTTGACATGAAGATAAAGGGGTCGGCAGAATAGGGGCATTTTGAACCAATGTCTCCGGTTTCAGGGTTATGTCCTGAGGCCTGCTCCGCGCTTTTTCAATTGTCGGCAGTAGATCTGGATCTTTCCACTTTCGTCTTTGTTAAAACATCCTCCGCAGGAAATGCACTCCGCGGGACGGACGTCTCCTTCCTTCCACCGTTTGATAAGCCCCGGTTCCCTTATCAGGGGCCGACAAAGGGCCACGAGGTCGGCTGCCCCCGAGGTGACAATCCGCTCCATCACGGGAAGGCTGCGCATCCCGGCCACCAGGCACAGGGGTCCGTTGGTCGCCTGTCGAACAACGCGGGCGTCGTTTAAAAGGGTGGCTTCCTTATCCGGGGCATTGACCCCGAGGTGGATCTTATAAGTAGAAGTCCCGAGAAAGCCGTTGCTGATCTCGATTAGACAGACCCCTTCCTCTTCCAGGGCCCTGGCCGCCAGGGCCCCCTCTTCAACGCTCAATCCCAGGGCATCGGGAGACTCGGGATCGACCGGCGGACCGGGACGTCTTCCCACATTGGCACCCCAAGTCAGATCATCCCCGGGTTTAAGATAATCGCGGACACCGAGTTTAACCATGACCGGAAAATCGGCGGACACCTGCTTTTTGATGCTCCGGGCGACTTCGACGACAAAACGCCTTCGGTTTTCCGGGCTGCCGCCCCATTGATCCGTCCTTCTGTTGGTCCGCGGAGAGAGAAACTGGGAAACCAGGTAGCCGTGGCATCCGTGAATCTGAACGCCGTCGAAACCGGCCTCTTGAACCCGTCCGGCGGCCTGTCCGAAGGCCTTGATGATCTCCCAGATGTCCTCCTCGTTCATGACCCTGGGCGTTCTTCCGAAGTCGGGCATCTTATCCACCGATGAAACCGCCAAATAGTCTCCCCCGGTGCGGGCCGCGTGGAACGAGGCGGCCCCCCCATGAACGATCTGCATCACGATCTTCCCACCTGCGGCATGAACCGCTTCCGTCAGCCGGCGATATCCCGGAATGTGATCGTCACTTTGTATGCCGTTCATATCCGGCGGGACCTGCCCGCTTTTTAAAACAAAGGCATACCCCGACACGATGAGCCCCACCTCGTTTTCGGCCAGAGTCCTCTTCAAGGCGATGCTCCGCTCCCCGATGAAACCGTCTTCGTCGGACAGGGCATAATACGTGGCCGATCGGACGAACCGGTTTTTTAACGCCAATGTTCCCACTTTAATAGGATCGAAAAGCACCGACATAACAACGCTCCTTAACTATATGAAAATCAATCCGCAAGCTGGAATTGAAGGATGTCTTTCATGAGTCTAAAATGTTTATCGCCCGAATAAATTAGGCTATCGACTATCCCCTTTTTCGTTTCAATACCAATTTGATTGCTATGTATGGGAAAAGAAAAAATATGAAATTACAGGCTTTCACAAAGGCCATCCCACAGTAATTCATTATATCGTATTCATGCCTTGATATTTGGAATAAATTGGAATGTATTTTATAACCCATGTCCCCGCCAAGCAAAAAGAAGCAGAACCAAAACAGGGTTAATATGACACCCATGACGAAACATCGGATTAATACTTTAGAAATAATTTCCAGTCCGTCATACCAATTCGATAATTCGTTCATTTTTCCTCCTGTTTTAAATCAGCCAAAGAATGCTCCGTGGGGATCGCTATCCACCTCCTTGACCAAGGCTTCAAGGGTTTTTGTACCACGGGGCATTTCGTAAGAATGAAATTTCAGGTCTCTTCTCATCCAATAGAGTTTCCAGACATTATCTTTTCTGATGTATTTAAATTTTGCCATAGGCGTGCTTGTCCATTGTTGCGGATCATTCCAGCGCGGTCTTTCCTCGTAAACGGTTACGTCATGCCCTTTGATTTGAAAGGTTATTCGCAGTTTATCGCGAAGAAGCGCCGGGGATCTCCGTTCACACATTTTTCCGACTGTGTTTTTAATGTGCTTCAGCTCAATTTCACTGAATGGCATCGGTCTGTCCTCCTCATGTACTCGAACATAACTATGATCCCCACAGCCCCCAGGAAGGGGCCGAAAAGGGTTCCCATGCCGCCGGTGGTGGTCATGACCACCACCTCCCAGGATTGAACCAATGGAGAGAACCCCTTCCAGGGCGGCCATTTCATTGGCGAGTAAAGGTTCGGCCCTTTTTTTAAGGCAAACAGGGCCGTCCCTTGATCGGCCTTTATCAACGCAAATATCGAACAAAAAATCAATAAAAATTTGTAATCAAAAAGAAAAAATGCTAACTTTTCCGTTATTCCTTCTGGTGAACGGGAATCCGGTGTATTGAATTGGTTACGTCTGGCCTGGATTCCCGCTTGCGCGGGAATGACGGTCTGAGGAACATTGTCAAGGTGCATTAGAGACCGCGAATTAGAAAGTATCGAAAAGGATAAAAACCATGTCGAATGAACCCTATGAAAAATTGCAGGCCTACCTGGATCAATTGCCCCTGGGATTTCCGAAAACCGAATCCGGGGTGGAAATTAAAATTCTCAGGAAATTGTTTTCCGAGCCCGAGGCGGAACTGGCCCTTCTGGTTACCCCCTTTCCCGAAGATCCCCAACAAATCGCCGCCCGAACCGGTGTATCCCTTGAGGGTCTGGAAGAAAAGCTGGAAGCCATGTCCAAAAAAGGGCTTCTTTTCCGGCTTCGCCGCCAGGGGAAAACTTTTTACAACACCGCCCCCTTTATGATCGGTCTGTATGAATATTCCGTGGAAAGGATGGACCGGGAATTAGCCGAGCTTTGCCGGCACTATTACGATGAAGCCTATCAGGAGGAAATGGGGGCCAGCAACGTACCGGGTTTCAAAGTCATCCCGATAACCCAAAAGGTGGATGCGGACCTGGTGCTCTTTCCCTTCGAAAAGCTCAAAGAGGAAGTTCGGGCGGCCAGGAAAATAGCGGTCGCCGATTGCGTCTGCCGAAAAGAGACCCGTCTTATGGGCCATGGATGCGATTATCCCCGGGAGACCTGCTTGAGCTTCGGAGTGGCTGCGGAATACTATATTGAAAACAAGATGGGGAGAGAGATCTCGGCCGACGAGGCGATTCACATTCTTGAAGAGGCCGATAAAGCCGGGCTGGTCCACGCCGGGGCCAATACCGCCCATCTGTCCAATATTTGCAACTGTTGTCCCTGTTGCTGCGCCTCTATGAAGGGGATGGTCTCAAAAGGGCATGCCCGGCAAAAATACATGAACCCCCTCTATGAGGCCGTGGTGGAACCGGGAGAATGCTTAAGCTGCGAAGAATGCCTCAACCGCTGTCCGGTCAAGGCCATAACCCTTGATGAAGCCGCCCGGGTGGACCGGGATAAATGTCTCGGCTGCGGTTTATGCGCCGGGGTCTGCCCTTGTGAGGCCATCACCATGCACCTGAGGTCCGACCGGCAGGAGCCCTTTAAAAATACCTTTGAATTGGGAATGGCCATTCTTAAAGGTAAGACAGAAAATTTGAATAAAAAAATCGGATCGTTTTAGGAATTTGAAAAGATAATTTTTTTCACCGCAAAGACCCAAAGAACGCAGAGAAAATTTTTTTAGTACAATCCCGTGAGAGGCAGGATTGTACTAACCAGTTCTGGCCTCCGGCCAATAATTACCCGAAGGGTCGAGAAGCTTATTGATTGCCGGCCCCTCAACGGCAATCAGTAAATTTTCTTCTCTGCGGTCCCTGCGCCTCTGCGGTGAAACCAGTTTTTCAAAAAGCTAAACAGATCAAAAATTGAAATCCCGCGCAGTTTTTACGGCAGACCCGCACCGGAGACCTTGACCTCGACCATTTCTATTCGCCCGCCGGCTTGGATTCTGCCCTCCCTTGAGATAGAAGGACCTGACGTGCAAACAAAAAGGATACGGCGCCCCGGTCCGCCCAGCATGCAGGCATAGGGTTTGGTCGACACCTTCACGTGATCGGTGATGTTCCCGCCCTCCTGGACACGGAAGACCAGACCGGGAGTCGGTGCGGCCACCCAGAGCGGCCCCCTCGGCGTCTAAGCAGATCCCGTCGGGATGAACCCCTTCCAGATGGGCCCACAAACGGGGGTTGGAAAGCGCCCCGTCCGGTTCGATGTCAAAGGCCGTCAGACGATTACCGAAGGTCTCGGCGACGATAAAAGTTCGGCCGTCGGGCGTAATGACACACCCATTCGGGAAAAACACGTCCTTGGCCACGATCCGCGCCCGGCCATCCGGCTGGACCAGCACAATCTCGGCCGGTGAAAGGGTCTCCTGGGCCGCATAGTCGAACCCGAAGTTTCCAATATAGGCCCGGCCCTGCCGATCAACCACCATGTCATTACAATGGAAAGAAGCCAGGTCGACTTAAGTCGGCGACTTCCGATAATCCTTCAGGGTCGAGTCGGAGCAGGCGTCGATCGAGCATGGAAACCACCAGCAGCCGGCCGTCGGGGAGCCAACCCAGCCCGGAAGGTGACGCCGGCACTTCCACGATGGGTTCCTTTTTACCGCTGAGATCAACGGTCCTGACCCAGCGGTCGTGCATGTCGGAGACCCAAAGTTTGTCCCCATGCCAGCGGGGACCCTCGGGAAATAAAAGACCTTCCGTCAAAATGGTAGTTTCATAGATCATGAATCAATTCCTCAAGGTTTTAATTCCAACTCCCGTGCTTAGTGGGGTGGGTTTCACTCCGAACTCTGAACTCCGATCTCCCGAACTCCATACTCACTTCCCCGGGCCCGCGGGGCAGGGCTTAACGCAGGGACGGCAAGGGGCGGCCAAAGGTTCGGGGGGTCTGGCAAAAAAAACCGTCACCATGGCCAACAGACTGGCCACGGCAAAAATGGTAAAGGCAATCCGGTAGTCATGGGTGGCATCGAAAATCAAACCGGCGATCATCGGGCCGGAGGCCGCTCCGGCGGTTGAAAACAATCCGGCTAAACCGGAGATGGTGCCGAAAGAGACCATGCCGAAGCACTCGCCGATGAGCAGCGATTGCATCATGACGATCCCGCCCATGGTCAGACCGAAGGCAAAAGTGCCCAGGTAAAGGACTACCACCTGGCGGAAGTGCGATAAGGCAAGAACGGCCAGGCCCTGGACAAAAAAGCAAAACATGGCCATGAACCGTTTGTCCGAGCGGTCGGCGAGAGGTCCCAGGAACAGGCGTCCGACGATGCTGGCCCCGGCCGTAATGCTCACCGCCGAGGCGGCCCCCTGGGCACCCAAGGTCTCACTGAGAAACGATACCTGGTGAACCAGAAAGGCGATCTGACCGCTCAGGGCCAAAAGGAAGGAAGCCACAATGGCCCAAAAGGCGCTGGTCCGCATGGCTTCCGCCCTGGTCCAGACCCGCATTTGGCTGTCATAACTTCTTCGATGACCGGAGGTCTTTTCGGGAAATGACCCTGGCTTCTCCCCGTCCGGGAATTGTCCCACATCCGAAGGACGTTGTTTGATGATGAAGACCGCAGTCGGTATGACGAACAGCCAGAATACTGCCCCCGAGGATCGGCAAGGCCGTCCGCAGCCCGAAGTGGGATGTGAGGTAAACGGAAAAAGGGACCATGACCATTCCACCCAGGCTCAGCCCGGTCATGGTCAACCCCATGGCAAACCCCCGCCTGCGGAAGAACCAGTTGGCTATCAGGGTACTGATGGGGACCAGAGAGGTTCCACTCCATCCCACGGCCATGAGGATGTAGACCGCGAAGAACTGCCAGAGCTGGGTCACCCGGCTCAGAAGAATGAAACCGATTCCTATGGTCGCTGACCCGAAGATCAGCACCGGTTTAGGCCCGTATCGATCGATGAGTCTCCCGATAACCATCCCCATGGCGCCGGCAATGGCAAAATACATGGAGACCGCCATGGAAATGACCCCCTTGGACCAACCGTATTGGGCCCGCAAGGGATCCAGGATAGCACCGTGCCCGTAGAATCCGATCCCCGAGGAGACAAAGAGGATGGCCGTGCCTCCCATGATGATCCACCAGCCGTAAAAGCCCTTCCTGGGAGTGATTGAGGATTGCGGGGATTCTCCTGTTTCTGAAGAATGCGGTTCCAATATAAAAATCCTTATCTCTGGTCCGTCTTTTTATTTTGCGAAAGTTTTGACTATACCCGGTATACCCTCGCAAAACAACCTCAAATCTTTTTAGCCCAATCCTTTTTCCCCTTGACCGGGTCGGCATTTTGTATTAAGGGATTGAGACTCAACAGGTATCTTGAAGAAACCAAAGGAAAGAAAAATGGCAGATCCCAATAACAAGGTCATGAGTTGTCAAAAGGCCATCAAACAATTTGTGCACGACGGCGACGAATTGATCATCGGCAATTACACGGTAGGCACCTGCACCGAACTGGTCTATGAAGTCATTCGACAGCAGAAGAAACACCTTTTCCTTTACTCCCAATCGGGCATCTTAGACGTGGAAGTCCTCGTGGCCGGCGGCTGCGTTGACCGATTGGTGACCACTTATGTCCTTAGGTCCGGGGGGAAATCGGGAGGGTCGGCGGTGGAGCGGGCCCTTAAGGCCGGAACCCTGGAGATAGAGGATTACACCAACTTCAACTACAATGCCCGGCTCGAGGCCGGCAAGCACGGTTTCTCCTTCATGCAGGTGTTTGAAGGGGTCATGGCCACCGATTTATTCAAGATACGCGGTTTTATGGGGGAGGATAAATACCGGGTGATCCAATGCCCTTATACCGGCAAGGACATCCTGACCGTGCCGGCGGCCAACCCGGACGTCTGCATCGTCCATGTGCAACGGGCCGACAAGTACGGGAATGCCCAGTATTGGGGTTCTATCGGCAGTGTGCCCGCCGCCGCCTTGTGCAGCAAGCGCATCATCGTCTCTTGCGAGGAGATCGTCGATCATGAGGTGATAAAATCCAGTCCTCATCTGACCATTATCCCCGCTTTCCGGGTGAATGCGATCGTCGAGATCCCCTGGGGAGCCCATCCGACGGAGGTACTCGGGTTTTACAATCAGGACCGTTTGATGTACGGGCTGTTCGTGAACTCCGCCGCCACTCAAGAGGGGATGAAAGCCTGGATGGATGAATGGGTTTACCGC
Organism: uncultured delta proteobacterium; assembly: GCA_963769305.1. Classification (GTDB taxonomy): domain Bacteria; phylum Desulfobacterota; class RBG-13-43-22; order RBG-13-43-22; family RBG-13-43-22; genus RBG-13-43-22. The sequence goes on from CAVYLJ010000040.1 coordinate 98,289, forward strand.
TGTGGAAACCGGGAAGCCTACCTGACGCATTATATCCAACAATTTGGAAGCGGGATCCTCGACAGTCTCAGAGCCAGGTCCTATTATTCTGCACCGGCCAATTACGGGTCCGCCTTTACCTCCGCCTGGGACGATAACGGCCAGGAGCGGTCCCTGGGCATCACCCGCGAAGAACTGGAACGGATCCTGGTAGAGAAAGGATTGTTATATGAATAACCCCTACACACTCAACGAACTTCTCATCATCACCGTCGCCCGTGAGATCCACGACTACGATCATATCATTCTTGGAGTAGGTCTCCCGACGACCTCCGGTGCCTTGGCCAAGGCCCTTTACGCGCCGAATGCCGTGCTTATGATGGAGTCCGGAATCATCGATTTCGAGCCCCTGGTTCCCTTGAATCACATCGCCGACGCCCATGCCTGCCGGGGTTTTTCCTATGCCACCGACCTCTTTTCCGCCTTCACCATGACCTACCGGGGTTTCGTGGATGTCTGTTTTCTGGGCGTCGCCCAGGTGGACAAATTTGGAAACATAAACACGACGGTCATCGGAGACTATCATAAACCGTCCTTACGGCTTACGGGATCCGGCGGGGCCGCCGATTTCATTTCCTACTCCAAACGAACCATCCTGACTATGCGTGGCGGGCAGTTTGTGGAGAAGCTCGACTATCTCACCTCGCCGGGGTATCTCGACGGAGGCGACAGCCGGGACCGATCGGGTCTCTTTCCGCCGGGCAGCGGTCCGACCATGTTGTTATCCACCAAGGGGGTCTTCAAGTTCCACCCGGAGACCAAAGAACTCTATCTGGCCCAGGTTCACCCGGGGGTCACCGTGGAAAGTGTGCGTCAGGACGTGCCCTGGGACCTCAAGGTCGCCCCGGACCTCGGAGAAACCCAGCCCCCCAGTAAAGAAGAGATCGATTTTATCCGGCATTTTGCCCCGGCTGAAGTGCTCGGCAGGGAAATTCGCATCGAGCTCGGCCTGGCCAATCTGGCCCGAAAGGCCGAAAAGTGTCTCAGCCGGTGACGGACCTCTTATCGGCCTTTCCCGTCCTCGGCCAGCCTTTCTTTTAACCAAATTTTTTCGGAGACCATCTGCTCCACCCGGTCGGGTTGACCGAAATAAATACAGTGGGCCAGACAGACGTTATCGGCACAGGCCGGGATCAAGCCTTTGTCCACCCGGTGATGACAGAGATTGCATTTGCGGGCCTTGCCGGCCTGTTCATCAAAGGCAATAGCCTGATAGGGGCAGGCCTCGACGCAGGCGGCGCAGCCGCTGCAGGCCTCGTCATCCAGAATAACGAGGCCGTCGTCCCGCTTGGTGATCGCCTCCACGGGGCAGGCTTCCAGGCAGGGCGGGCTGTCGCAGTGGCGGCAGAGATTGACCCGAAAGACGAAATCAAGCTTCCCCTCGACCATCCTGGGGCCGTCTTCTGAAACGACGATATATTTGATCCCCTTCGGGGCCTGATTTTCCTGCTTGCAGGCCACCTCGCAGGTTTTGCAGCCCCAGCAGGCTTTTTCATCGATGACCAGCGCGTACTTTTTCATAAGAAATCACCTTTTGTAGGCCTATACCACCTTCAAATCCCTATTCGAATTTTCATCTCGTCGACGACAGGATGATTCTTTAACCATTATCCTTTCCTTCCGGATAGATCTTACACAGCAAAGTCCTGATGCTGCTGGCCCCCATGGCCGGGTCCATGGTTTCATAGGCGTTGTCGGTCAGGATATTGATGTTCGACTCGTCCCAGCCATGGCCCGGATCTCTTTTTTCCGGAAACCACCAGGCATGCTGGGCGGCGACTACCCTGGGGTCCATCCCGGCAAAGAGTTTGGCCCGTTGCCTGACCTTGCCCCGCAAAGATTCAATGATCACCCAGTCCCCTTCTTGAATGCCTTCCTTGGCGGCCGTATCCGGATGGATCTCGACGATCGGGTCCGGGTGAAGCTCCCTGAGCCAGGGCACCTGCCGGTTTTCGGTGTGAAAAAACCCCGGCTGTCTGGCGCCGGTGATCAGGATATAGGGGTATTCCTCATAAAGCTGCGGTGTGCTGACCGGGCTTTCCGGCGGTTCCCTGAATTGCGGCAGGGGATCATAGCCCATCTTTTCCAGGATGGTGCTGGAGAGCTCGAACTTCCGGGTCGGGGTGGAGAATCCCGCCTCTTTATATTTCTCGTAGGTAACCTCTCCCCGGATACAGTCCATTTTTTTGAATTCCTGCCAGGTGATGCCCATGGGTTTCAGGATATAGTCCAGGCCTCCTTCGAAGGTGTCCCACCAATAGGCCCCCTGGCCGATGCGCTGGGCCAGGTCGTTGAGCATCTCGTGGTCCGAGCGGCACTCCCCGACCTGGACCACCTTGCGCCGCGGAAGGAGACGGCCGTGACGCTTCCAGAAATCGCCGATGTAGTCCATCTCCAGCCAGGTGGCGGCCGGCAGGACGATGTCGGCCAATTCCGCAGTCGGGGTCAAAAAGAAATCGGCCACGGCCATGAAGTCCACCTTCTCCAAGGCCCGGTAGACCTCGCGGGCGTTGGCCCTGGTCATAAGCGGATTGGAGCTGATGAAAAAGAGCATCTTGACCGGATAGGGTTTCTCGTCGAGAATGGCGTCCCAGACCGCCTTGGGCTGGATGATGGCGAATCGACCGGCCAGACGGAAACGGTCCCCTCCCAGGCGTTTGGCCGCCTGCTCGGGCGGCAGCATCCCATGAGCCCCGAATTTGCCCACGTTGTGGATGGGCGGCGTCTTAAAAAGCACCTGGCCGCCGGGCTTATCGATGTTGCCGGTGATCCCCATGAGACACATGAGGACCCGGTCGTTGTCGGCGCAGGTATTCTGCTGCTCGATGGCCACTCCCCACTGGATGGCCGCCGGCTTGGTCTGGCAAAGAGGCGGGCCGCCTGCACGATCTTCTCCCTGGGAACCCAGGTGATCCGTTCCACCTTTTCCAGGGGATATTCGTTCACCCGTTTAACGAACTCATCCCAGCCATGGGTATAGTTCTCGACAAATTCCCGGTCATAGAGCCCCTCGTTGACGATGACCTGGGCCAGGCCCAGGGCCAGGGCCGTGTCCGTCCCCGGACGGAGCTTGAGCCAGACGTCGGCCCGGGCCGCGGCCCGGGTCAGCCGGGGATCAACGACGATCAGCTTGGCCCCGGCATCCAGGGCCACGGAAAAAGGCTCGCCCTTGTAACAATCGGGATTGCTGATGACCACATTATTCCCCCACATCAGGAGACACTTGGGGTGATTTTCGTAATCGACGATGGGATTGGTGCCGCAGGTCAGGATGCTGGTGGCGATCCGGGGCCCGTAGCAGAAATGGCCGGCGGTCAGGACATTGGGAGAGCCCAACAGATTGGCGATCCGGTAGATGACCGCTTCGTTTTCCCGGCCGGTCCCGTACCCGAAAACGATTGACTCGGCGCCGAATTTCTCTTTATAGCCCAGGATCCGCTCGGCAATCGCGTCCAGGGCCTCGTCCCAGGAGATGCGCTCCCACTTTCCGCTTCCCTTGGGACCTTTTCGTTTCAGCGGATAGGTGAGCCTGTCCGGGTGATAAACGAGCTGGGTAGAGGCCAGCCCCTTGCTGCAAAGGGTCCCGTGACTGATGGGACAATCCGGGTCTCCGGCTATCCTGGCGATCTTGCCGTCCTTGACATAGACCAGGACCCCGCATCCCCCATGGCAGTTCCGGCAATGACTCTTTACCACCCCATCATAGCCGTAAACCTCCATCTCCCGTTCCACATTCGAAACCTTAAACTCAACCATAAAGACCTTTCGTTTCCTTTCCATGATCTCATCGGACTTATTCTTAGTGATGAACTCTCGAGAAGGTCCCCGCAACCGTCACCACGGTCAAAGCCGGGAACCAGACAAAAGAAACTGGAATTCCGACTTCCAGCGGGAGCCAAAAACGGGCCATTTCCGACTTTTACAGGGTCATCAACAGGGATGGTATAATAAAAAATCCATTTTGTCATTCCGAATGTCTGCTGTTTGAAATGGCGCTTTACCAAATCGGCCTTGACTATTAATCCCCAATTAGGCTAATGATCAGAACTCGATAGGGAAAGAAACCTTGAAGAGCCATAAACCGGTCCCGATGTCTTTTTCGACAAAAATATTCTTCCTGTTGGTCTTTCTTTCTGCCACCCTGAGCGGTTGTGCCAAGCGTCCGGCGGTCTTCAAGCCGGTCCCGGAAAAAATCCCCGAAAAACCCCTTGCCATAGAGGCCGGGATAGAGGTCATCGTCAACGGGCAAAGGGTATCCCCTCTGGTCCCAACCCTCTTCCTGCTCCCGGAAGAATCCTTATTGATTCATGTCAGAAATCTTCCCGTCTCCCTCTCCTCAGGCCCAAAGACGGAATCCTGGTCGATGTTGTTAAGCGGCCAGGCCATGACCGTCCAGGAAAATAATCTTTTTTCCGGGAAGGCCCCCAAAGAACCGGGGCTTTATGGCCTGGAGATAGAATGCCGGCAAAGATGGTCCAAGAGGGCGGCTTCTCCAAACTCCAGGGATGAGGGATGGGAAGAGATTACCAGGCAACCCTTGTTGGTCATTGTCCTCCACCCCTTTTCAAGGCTTAAGGAGGGGTTCATCGACCAATTTCCCGTGGGATTTTACCCAAATCCGGAAGAAGCCCAGGTCAGGGCCGTCCAAACGGCCCCTTCCCAATATCTTCCCCCCTTAGGCTTTATAGAAGTGACCCCTGAGAATAAAGGGGTGTTGGTTTCCAGGCATTACTTCCTGAATGATTTCATCTGCCACGCCAATACCCCCTTTCCCCATTATATGGCCCTTTCTCCGGCGATACTGCTTAAGTTGGAATTGTTAACCTTAAAACTACGGCAAAATGGAATACCGGAGGCCCGGTTGACCGTCCTCAGCGGTTTTCGGACCCCATGGTATAACCAAACCGTTTTCGGGGCAAAATGGAGCCGTCATATTTACGGCGATGCCGTCGATATCACCCTCGACACCCAGGCCCCGCCGGGTTTAGAGGAAGACATGAACCTCAATGGCCGTCAGGACCGGAATAATATCCAGGTCATGGCCGGGCTTATTGAAGAGATCGAGGAAGAAACCGGATTAGTGGGAGGGATGGGGATATATGACCGGGATACAAAGGGCAATCCGTGTCCTTTTATCCACATGGATACCCGTGGATTTAAGGCCCGCTGGTAGTCAGATGATCCTGTAAATCCTTTCCAAAATTTTTATTTATGGCACAAGGGTGTTGACAGATATCCGATGATTTTGTAATCTCTAATAAATCATATTTTCCTGATAACGCTAAGGAGCAACGCATGCCTATTTATATCCGGGGAACGGGAAGCTATGTACCACCGAAAGTCCTACACAACCGGGACATTGAAAAGATCCTTGATACCACCGACGAATGGATTGCCCAAAGAACGGGCGTTCGTGAAAGAAGGGTGGCCGACCCGGAGGTGGCTGCTTCGGACCTGGCCCTGGAAGCCTCCAAAGCGGCTTTGGATATGGCCGGGTTCAAAATAAAAGACCTTCCTTTAATTATTCTGGCCACCATCACCCCAGACACCCATTGTCCGTCCGGCGCCAATTGGCTTCAGGCCAAATTAGGGGCGGATAACGCCGTGACCTTCGATGTCACCGCCGCCTGCTCGGGTTTTCTTTTCGCCTTGAATGTTGCCGAGCAGTATCTGAAGGCCGGGACCTTTCCCTATGTCCTGGTAGTCGCCTCGGAGATCATGACCCGGACCTTAAACTGGAAGGATCGCTCCACGGCCATTCTCTGGGGAGACGGGGCCGGGGCCGTTCTTCTCTCCCGGGAAGGCGGAGGTTCCGAGATCCTTTCCAGCCATATCCATACCGATGGGGCCGGCGGGGCCAACCTGCTCATGCCCGGCGGAGGCTCCAGGACTACGCCCATCTCTCATGAAAGCGTGGACAAGGACCTCCATACCTTGAAGATGATCGAGGCCAGTGCTTCGGTCCGGGTGGCGGTGAAACACTTTGCCGATTCGTGCGTCGAGGCCGTCGAGGCCAATGGGGTTACTCTGGAAGATGTCGACTGGTTTATCCCCCATCAGGCCAACTTACGGATGCTGCAGGCCGTAGCCAAGCGCCTGAACGTGCCTTTTGAAAAATTCTATATGACCGTCCACAAATACGGGAACATCTCCTCGGCTTCCGTTTCCATCGCCCTTGATGAAGCCGTTCGCACCGGTGCCGTCCAAAAGGGACACCTGGTCTTGTTAACGGCCTTTGGCGGCGGTTTAACCTGGGGGAGCGCCCTTATCCGGTGGTAATCTCGGGGAGTGAGTGACA
>CAVYLJ010000041.1:0-80460 GCA_963769305.1 uncultured delta proteobacterium
CTTGACTTTTCACCGTGAGATGATTTAAAAATTAAAAAAGCGAACGAGCGCTCGGAAGAAAAAGGCCGATCGCTCAAATAAAGAAATAACCACTATTCATTAAATGGAAAAGGAGGCAGCGCAGATGGAATTTCAAAACATACTGTACGCCAAACAGGAACACATCGCCATCCTAACCTTGAATCGCCCGCCGACCAATTCGGTGAATCTGGCTACCTTGCTGGACATCGATAAGGCCCTTGACGAGGCGGAAGCCGACAGGGAGGTCCGGGTGCTTATCGTCACCGGTGCCGGTGACAAGGGCTTCTCTGCCGGTTTCGACATTACCGATGCGGCCAACGCCGAGAAGATCGGACCCAGGGGCAGGAAGTTTGGACGCGGATCGACCGATTTTCCAAGCCGGTCATCGCCGCCATCAACGGCTATGCCTTCGGCGGCGGCTGCGAACTGGCCATGGCCTCCACCTTCAGAGTCATGCAGGAAAATGCCAAGATCGGCCTTACCGAACTCAATCTGGGCATCATCCCCGGCTGGGGCGGAACTCAGCGGATGCCCAGGATATTGGGGAAATCGAAGGCCTTGGAACTCATCCTCTTCAGCAAGCGCCTGCCGGCCCGGGAGGCCCTGGAGATCGGATTGGTGAACCGGATTTCTGCGGTCGGCGAATTGATGAAAGACGTCATGGAAATGGCCGAATTCCTGACCACCCGGCCGCCCTTAGCGGTTAAGGCGGTATTAAAGGCCGTCAATGCCGGCATGGAGAAAGGGCTTGAGGAGGGGACCAAGGTGGAATTGGAGGGAAACCGATTAGTATCCAAATCCAGCGATGCCATCGAAGGTTTCACGGCTTTCATGCAAAAACGGAAACCCCTCTTTAAGGGAGAGTGATTAAAAGGGAAGGGTCAACAGGATTAGACGACCGTTAATTATTTGGGAAATGTCAAAAGTTTTATGAATAGCTGCTCTGAAGCATATGGAAAGACAAAGGAAACCCTCCCCCTTGAGGGGGGAGAGAAAAGGGTGTGGGTGAAAAGATTAATTGGCGTTGCGAGGAGGCTTAGGAAACAATCTACGAATACGGAACTGCATTTGTGGAGGAATCTCAGAGATAGACAGATAGAAGGTTTCAAGTTTCGGCGTCAACAGCCGGTTGGTGAATATGTTGTAGATTTTGTGAATTTCGAAAAGAAAGTGGTGGTAGAGCTGGACGGTGGGCAACATTGCCCTTGATCCAGGCGATAAGGCACGTGATGAATGGCTTCGAGCTGAAGGGTATAAGGTGTTGCGGTTTTGGGATAATCAGGTATTTAGTAATATAGAGGGTGTCTTGGAGCACATCCGAGATGCCCTTCTCACCCCTCACCCTGGCCCTCTCCCCCAAGGGGAGAGGGAAGATGAATTTTGACAATACGCGGTTATATGAAAGAGGAGGATCGTCATGAAAACGGAAGACGTCAAGACAATTGCCATGATCGGCGCCGGGGACATGGGGCACGGGATCGCCGCCTGCTGTCTCCTGGGCGGTTATACCGTCGTGCTGCGTGATATCGATCAGAAATTCGTGGATCACGGAATAGCCGGGATCAAAAACAGCTTTACCAAATTCAAGGAGAAAGGGAAGATAACCCCTGAAACCTATGAGGATGCCCTGGCGCGGTTGATCCCCATGGTCGACCTGGAAGCTGCTGTCAAGGAGGCCGATTTTATCATCGAGGCCGTTCCGGAAAAATTGGGGCTCAAAAAGAGCGTCTTTGCCGAACTGGATAAATACGCCCCCAAGCATGCCATTCTGGCCTCCAATACCTCGAACATCAGTATCACCGAAATCGCCAAGGCGACCAACAGGCCGGATAAGGTCATCGGCTATCACTTCTTCAACCCGGCCGTCCTGATGAAACTGGTGGAGGTCACCAAGGGGGCAAAGTCCTCCGATGAATCGATCCGCATCGGCTATGAGATCGCCAAGAAGATCGGAAAGGTCCCGGTCATCGTCAAAAAAGATTCACCGGGTTTTATTTACAACCGGGTCAACGAACCCACCCTGGTCCTGCTTTCCAAGATCCTGGAGGCTGGACATCCGACTCCCGAGGAATTCGACGCGGCTTTGAAACCCTTGATGCCCATGGCCCCCTTTGAGCTGATGGACTATGTGGGCATCGACATCGCCGTCCACGGCCTGGAATACTTCGCCCAGGTTCTATCACCGGATTACAAGCCTTCCGAGGCCTTCCTGGCTTATCTGAAATCCGGGATCCTGGGCAAAAAAACCGGGAAGGGATTCTATGACTGGTCCCAGGGGAGGCCCAAGATCGATCTGTCCAAGGCCACCAAGGAATTCGACATCAATCATCTGATCGCCCTGCAGGTCAATGAGGCCACCAAGCTCCTGGAAGAAGGTGTGGCCGATGACCCCAGGGAAATCGACTTGGCCATGGCCAACGGCGGCGGTTCCCCTTTCGGGCCTTTTGCCCTGGCCCAGGGGATCGGCTACCCTGTGCTGCTGGCCAAGTTGGAGGAACTCTACCAGAAGTTTCCTCTGGAAATCTTCAAGGCCACTAAGACCATGAAGGCGGGAACGGTCAAGGTATAGGCCTTCTCCATTATTGCATTGACTGCGGAGCGGCCTTGATTTCTGAAAGTGAACGCTTGCCCGGAAAGAAGAGGATGGAAGTCCAGAGCACCATCAAAAACAAGGGCCTGATTTTAAAAAGGCGTCAGCAGATCATCAAGGCCGCCTCCAGGCTTTTTTTTGAAAAGGGTTTTGATCGAACGACCATGCGGGAGATTTCCCGGGCCTCCGGTCTGACCATGGGCAGTCTGTATGATTATGTGCGAAGCAAGGACGACATCCTGGTTCTGGTTTATCGGGATGTGGTGGAGCGCTTCCGTTTCAGTCTGAACGGAAAAGAGGAAAAGGATTGGGTGGACGATCCCCAGTATCTGGAAATCCTCTTGCGCCGGATTATGAAGCAGATGTATGAGATGTCCAAGGCGGTCCAGCTTCTCTACCGGGAATCCTGGACCAGGCGCAGGGACGTTCATTTACAGATGAGGGAGATCGACCGGCAGGAGATCGAGCGTATCAGACGGCTATTGCTGAAGGGGCAGAAACAAGGCCTTTTTAAAGTCAGAAACGCCGCGGCCACGGCTGACGTGATTTTCTTGTCCCTCGCCCTGCCGGCCCTCAGGGAATGGAGCCTGTGTGATCTCAAGCCCGAGTCAGTGATCGACACGGTGGTGGGGTTTATCATGAAAGGTTTATCCATCGAAAACCATAGAGGGCTTCCGGCACCAACCCCTAACAGGATACCCCGATGAAGAAGCCCCGCCTGCCTCACGAATTGATCCGAGGGGTCAAAGGCTTTCTGGATGAAGAAGAGGGCCTCTTTCTTTTTCAGGCCGCCCGGGAGGCTTCGCTTAAAGGCCCCTGTCTGGAGATCGGCAGCTATTGCGGCAAGTCGGCCATCTATCTGGGGCTGGGGTGTAAGGAGCGTCAGGGCGTTTTGTTTTCCATCGATCATCACCGGGGCTCGGAAGAGCAGCAGCCGGGCCAGGAATATTTCGACCCCGAATTGCTGGACCCGGCAAGCGGGCGCATCGACACCTTCCCCTTCTTTAGGCGGACCATCGAAAAGGCCGGTCTGGAAAATACCATTGTCCCTATGGTCTGCAAATCCGCCCTGGCCGCCCGTCATTGGTCCACTCCCCTCAGCCTGATTTTTATCGACGGCGGACACGCCTTTGAAACGGTCCTTACGGATTACAACTGCTGGGTCAGTCATTTGATACCCGGCGGTTATTTGCTGATCCATGATATCTTCGAAGATCCGGCCCAGGGGGGTCAGGCCCCCTTTCGGGTGTACCAGTTGGCCCTGACCTCCGGGCTGTTTGTCGAACTGCCCAGGGTGAAGACCCTGGGGGTGCTCAGACGGCGGACCCCGGAAGAAATCCTCTGATCTTCCAGCAAAGTTATCCTTTCCCTGCTTTCTTCCTGTACTCGTCAAGTTTCCATTTTGAAAAAAACGGAAGAGTCCAAACCGTAATCGTCGATAAAAGAGTTTTGATATTTGTTGGACATAGAAACGGTAAGAGATCTCAAGGCTTTCAAAAAGCAAGTAGTATGCCATCGTTCCTTTAAGAGACTAATCCTAAAACAAGCGTGATTTTCTAACGGAATGTGCATAAAAGTTCTCGAAATGCCCATTTAATGCGGGTATAATAGTTTTTACCACAAAACAAAAACTCGCCAAAAGGAGCATTTCGAGTGAATAAATTAAACCATAAGAATCTGAATCGGCGCAAGAGAAAAATTAAAAAAAGATTGGAAAGACGGAACTGGTATGATCAGCCCCGGCCCATGTTTCAAGGTACCAACATCCACTATGAGGTGGACGGGCGGAATAAGGGAATTGCCCAGGGGGGTATTGGCGTATTACATCGATTGGCTAAAAAAACAGGGCTGATCAAAGCCCTTGACCAAGACTTGCATTTGTTAAAGCGCCATCTTCCTTACCATGAGTCCGATCATGTGCTCAATCTTTGCTATAACATACTGGCCGGAGGCACCCGCCTGGAAGATATCGAGTTGCGCCGGAGGGATGAAGCCTGGATGGATGCCTTGGGGGCCAAGATGATCCCGGACCCGACCACCGCAGGAGACTTTCTGAGACGTTTCAGTGAAAAGGACATCCTGACCTTAATGGACCTGATAAATGACTGTCGGGTGAAGGTCTGGGACCATCGGCCAAAGGCTTTTTTTAACGAAGCCATCCTCAATGTAGATGGGACCATCGCCCCTACGGAAGGGGAATGCAAACAGGGCATGGATATCTCCTACAAAGGGGATTGGGGCTATGGCCCGTTGGTGATCTCCCTGGCCCAAACACGGGAAGCGCTGTATTTGATCAATCGGCCCGGCAATGCCCCATCCCATCAAGACGCGGCCCAATGGATTGACCGAAGCCTGGATCTGGTCTGTGACCGGTTTGAAACCGTCTGGCTGAGAGGGGATACGGACTTCAGCCTGACCGACCATTTGGACCGCTGGGCGAAGCGGTGTCATTTTGTTTTTGGTGTCGATGCCCATCCGAACTTGGTAGCCATGGCTAAATCGCTGCCGGAAGGACAATGGAGCGAACTGCTGCCCAATTCTGCCTTCCAAGAGCCGCGAGAGCCTCGGCAACACCCTGAAAATGTGAAGGATCGTATTGTCAAAGAACGGGGTTACAAAAATATTCGGACGATTTCGGAACAGGTAACGCAGTTTATTTATCGCCCGGTAAAATGCAAAAACGACTACCGCATCGTGGTGCTGCGTAAGAATCTATCGGTGGAGAAAGGGGAGCAGGTTTTATTCGACGACCTTCGATATTTTTTCTTTATCACCGATGACTGGAGCTTATCCGCCCATGAAATCGTCTATTTTATCCACGAGCGTTGCGACCACGAGAACGATATCGAACAATTAAAAAACGGCGTTAAGGCTATGACTTGGCCGGTTCATGACCTGGTCTCCAACTGGGCTTATATGGTCATTGCCGCCTTGGCCTGGAATTTAAAGGCTTGGTTGGGGTTGTTGACTCCCAGCGCCTCCTTACGATACCAGATCTTGCGGATGGAGTTTAAACAGTTCATCCACACTTTTATCCTGATCCCCTGTCTGATCATCAAAACCGGCCGACGGATCGTGTACAGGCTTTTGGGGTATAATGCGCAACTGAAAGACTTTTTAAAAACGTTTGAATATCTCCGGCTCCTGCCCGGGTAGAAGTCAACTGGAAGCCGGAAGTACCCAATAAAAAATCAGGAGGCCCCCAATCGGAATACAACTGAATAAAGTCCACCAAGAGATTCAACGGGAGACCTATGCCCAAAATTCGATCTGCCTCATAGTACCTTGGTTCGATTTTTCTAAAATTCGACCCTCGGGGCATCTGTTATGCCGGATTAATAAAACGCGCTTGTTTTGGGCCTAACCATATTAATCCCTAAAAAACTTGAAAAGACCTCTTCCTTCATGCCGGGGCGATGAGCGGGTTTATGAAGTTATTGACGGTCACATGACGAAATGTCGACGGATTTCTATTCCAAATCTTTTTCTGAGCCAGGCCCTGGGATGGTATCCCTTCGAATTATCCGAATCCGATAAGATCAGCCAGGGAAGCCCCAGATCTATCCTTGGATGGATTAATCCATATCTGGTAGGGAATATAAAAAAACATACCATATGTTGAGTTTTCTCTTGACTTTTTTAGATTTTACCAGTAAAAATCTTTTAGGAAAAAGTGTATTGGCAACTTATGGTGAGAAGAACCTTTTTGAAACAGGAAGATAACCGTGAACACCCAAGAACAGAAAACCATCCTCCTCGTTGAAGACGAAATTCTTATCGAGGTGGTCGAGAAGGAGATGATCAAGAGTTTCGGCTACGAAGTCATCACAGCGAATTCCGGTGAAGAGGCGATTAACATTGCGATAGGTAATAAAAAAATTAATCTCGTTCTCATGGATATTAATCTTGGTCGAGGAATCGACGGACTGGAAGCAGCCAAACAAATCCTCGAAAAGAAAAATATGCCCATCGTTTTTCTAACCGGCCACTCTGAAAAAGAATATGTGGATAAATTAAAGGGAATTACCTGTTACGGGTGCGTGTTCAAGGCCTCCGGAGACTTTGTTCTTCGAGCCTCCATCGAAATTGCCTTGGAGCTTTTTGAGGTGAACAAAAATTTACAATTAAAGATGGAGTGGTTGCGGGAGAGCCAGGAAAAATACTGGAATGTATTTGCTCCTGATAGTGACGCTCTTTTTCTCGTTGATAAGGGAATGGCTAAGACAGTCATCGAAACAAAAGGTGCATCTCGAATAAAATCGGAAGTTTCACCTATTTAATTAATGGGGATTAAAATGAAAATTGCAGTCATAGGGTGCGGCTATTGGGGACCCAATTTGGTTAGAAATTTTTCCCAATTAAATAAGGTCGATGAATTATTTTGCTGTGATTTGGATCCTAAAAAAATAGAGCGGGTAAAGACCCTTTTCCCCTTCGTTAAGGTTTTGGAGGATTACAAAGAACTCCTGGAAATGCCGGATCTGGACGGGGTGGTTATTGCCACTCCGGTTTACAGCCATTATCCCTTGGCCAAGGAATTTCTGGAGCAAGGCAAACATGTGATGGTGGAAAAACCTCTGACCCATTCCTCGGAAAGCAGTCTGGATTTGATCAAAACGGCTAAGGGAAAAAAACGGATTCTGATGGTGGGCCACACCTTTGAATATGAGGCCGCCGTAAACAAGATTAAAGAGATCGTCGAAAGCGGGGAATTGGGAAAAATCCTGTATGTGAGCTGCACCCGTGTCAATCTTGGGACTTTTTCAAAATGACATCAATGTGGTTTGGGATCTTGCCCCCCACGATATATCCATCATTCTTTATGTCCTGGGCAAATTTCCGGTTTCGGTCAACTGCCAAGGGAAAGCGCATTATAAACCTGAAATTGAAGATGTGGCGACCACCACACTTAACTTCAATAACGGCTTAATTGCCTTTATACATAACAGTTGGCTTGATCCGAAAAAGATCCGGAAAACAACGATTGTCGGAACACGAAAAATGTTGGTTTATGATGATCTGGAATTGCAGGAAAAGATTAAGATATACGACAAGGGGTTAGAAATACCACCTTATTATGATACTTTTGCCGAGTTTCATTTCTCCTACCGATCCGGAGATGTGTATTGTCCGAGAATCGATGAATATGAACCGCTCAGGAAGCAATGCGACACCTTTTTGGAATGTATAAAAAAAGAGATTAATCCCCCATCCGATGGAGATAACGGATTGAGGGTGGTGGCCATCCTGGAAGCATCCTCAAACTCATTAAAGCGGGCGGGTAAGGAAGTGCCCTTGCGACTGCCCAAAGAGAAAAAAGCCATCCAGACAAATGGAAATGGATACCCTATTTTTTCAAAGATCCCGTTAAAGAATGAGATATTGACCCCGTTAAGGGCGCTGGGAAAAAAGAGGGTTGCTTAGTCGAAGCTTTCTTCTATAACACTAAATAAGAAATTAGTGAAACCATAAAGGCATATGATTTTATGGATCTTTTTGGTTTATAAATCGGGGGCGGACAAAAAAGGTTTTATTAAAAGAAGTAGTGAAGATAGGTTCTGCTCTTTTTTAAGGTTTAATATCTATTAACCAGATTGAGAGAAATCAGAAGTGCTCGAATATGAATTTTACAGGAGTAACCCGGTAACAAAAAGAGAAGAGTTGCTTGGAGTTCTGGAGGAAAGAAGAAAAGATCCTTCCAGAATTACCCGGGAATCAGTCATGGGTTGGGCAGAAAAAGTTTTTGGTCAAGATGTAAGTGTTAAAGACATTTATTTTATTCCAGTAAATATTAATAAATAGACAAGAAATACTTGAGGCCCACTCCGTTCTTCGTTACAAGCACGAGGTTAAAACGTAAATCAATATCTGGTAAGCTGCACGAAAGCAGGGTCTGAAATGGCGAGCCGATCGCTTAACGTGTTGAAAAAGTGTTTAACATTTATCCCCCTACGAGGTAGAATCTGGTAGGGGGATTTTTTTTGATCAAAGGACCAAACCAGCTTGATGAACGTGTCCCGGTAGAAGTCGGCATGATTCAGGTCAACTTCTGCAAGAATCCGCATTGCCAGAATTTCGGTGTTCCGGCGAGCACAACAAGACAGCCCAGAGGGAAGGGGGCAGCGGAACGTGGCAGAGATACGTATAGTGTAGCTGGTTCAGGCCGAGGCACGCCGATGCTTCGGTGCAGTTTTTGCGGCCAATATCCAACGATAAAGAGTAATAAAGCCATCCATGAAGAGCTGAGCCGCTTTTGGAAGCCTTTTGAACCCATAGCTATCCCGACATGCCCAAACCCAAATTGCCCGAACCACCATATAGATACAGAGAAAGGCAAGACTCACTACCATTCGTTCGGACGGACAAAAGCCGGATCTGTACGCTACCGGTGCAAGGCATGCGGCAGAACATTTATTACCGCTTCGTCACCGACGATCCGGCACCGAAAACCCTACAAAAATGCTGCTATTTTCCGTCTTCTGGTCAACAAGGTACCTTTCCGTCGCATCTGCGAGGTGGAGGGGATCACCATGTCGACACTCTACCGGAAGATCGATTTTATTCATCGTCAGTGCATTGCCTTTGCGGCGGAGAGGGAACGCCATCTTCCCACCATGCCACTGACCCGCCTCTATATCGGAGTCGATCGGCAAGACTATATGATCAACTGGTCTGATGCCGACGACCGGAGAAACATTATTTTCCGCGCTGTCGGCAGTGCTGACAACACGACTGGTTATGTGCTCGGCCTACATCTCAACTTTGATCCCCTAATGGATCCGGACCTTATAGAGAGGGATGCGATTGCCTCGGGTGATTACGAAGTAAAGTCGGCCTACAGACGATATGCCCGGCTGTGGCTTCGGCGCGATTACATTGAGGCCATCAAGAAGGCCCGAGCCCAAAGGTTTGGCGCCCATACAGGATCCTTGAGGGACAGCATAGCCGCCACCTATCGGGATGCTGAAGACAGGGATGATGTCGAAGTGTTCGAGAGCCTGGATGATGATCTCGCTCTTCCGAAAGATGGAATGCAGGTCCGTGGAGAATACAC
The DNA here is from genome assembly GCA_963769305.1 of uncultured delta proteobacterium. GTDB lineage: Bacteria > Desulfobacterota > RBG-13-43-22 > RBG-13-43-22 > RBG-13-43-22 > RBG-13-43-22. The sequence continues at coordinate 9,666 of CAVYLJ010000041.1, forward strand.
CATGTATGGGCACTTTTTCTTTCTTAGGAAACTTCTCGATAACACAGAAAAGGTCCGTTTTTTTCTCGATCAGGACTCAGCCTTCCGGGCTGCCTGCCTGTCGGCATTCCCCGAGAGGATCAAGGAGGGACGATGCGACGCTTTTTACGTGCGGATCAACTCCGAGGCAACCATAGACAAAAAACGCCAGATCCTGGCGGACAATCGACGCCACATGGAGGCAATGAAGCAACAGCATCCTGACCTGAAGGATTGGCAGGTAAAACTTTTAATGATAAAGGAGAAGATGGCCCAGGTGGTCAACATTGGCACCTGGCAGGATCGCTGGGTAGAACATCCCTTCCCGAATATGGGGGAGCCCGATAAGGCCATGTGCTATCTGACGGATATCCAGGGGTATGATGAGGACCATCTTGCCTGGCTCTACAACAAGGCCAGCCTCCACGCTATTGACCGCTTCTTCATGCAGGTCCGAAGAAGATTGTCTTTACTGGAGCGACCGATCAGCAGTTCGGCCAGCCCGGGTCGCCGTTGGTTTGGCTACGGTCCCTATAAACCGGGTATAGTCGGCAAACTACTGGACATCTTTCGTGTCTTCTATAATTTTGTGGAAGTGGGAAAGAACAAGCAAACCCCAGCTATGCGGCTGGGGCTGGCAAAGGGCAAGATAACGGTCGAGGACATTGTCTATTATCAGCAGTAAAACTGACTGCAATTATTCACTATGTCTACTGGGGAAGATATCTTTCCCAAAAAAAGGACTGCCGATTGAGTATCAGCAGTCCTTTATCTCTTTTCTTCAACACGTTAAGCGATCGGCTCGTGGGTAACTGACCGGCCTTTTTGTTTCGGGAGTCCGGGAAATGGGGAGAGGCACCTACCTTAAAAAAGTGGGGAGAGGACGGGGAGAGAATTTAAGTCGCGGATAAAAAGAAAAGGGACTTAAAGTCGGTAAACATCTTTAAGTCCCTATTTTATCTTACTATTTTTGGTGCCTGGGACCGGAATCGAACCGGTACAGCCACGAGGACCGAGGGATTTTAAGTCCCTTGCGTCTACCAGTTCCGCCACCCAGGCACCTGCTATTCTTTTTAATGAATTTCTGAAAATTGGTCAAGTTAATTTTGGCTTTTCAAAAACCGCTTTTTTATGACCTCCGTTACCTGATTCAATTCCTGAATCCGCAGCCGGCGGATCAGAATAAAATAAATCAAGACGGCCATCCCCATGACCAAAGACAGGGAGATTATTTCATTCACCAATCTCTTTTGGTCGAGGAGTAACCCGAGGGCCCGGTAGAGATAGAAAGCGGCTATCCCCATAATGAGGGAGGCCAGGACGATCTTGATCAAAGACCTGAAGAGATATCTCAGGTCGTATCCTCCTACTTTGCGAAAGAGGACGGCGCTCAAAAAAACAAAATTCAGGATCATGGTGATGGAAGTGGAAAAGGCAATGGCCTTGTGCTGAAATCTGCCGATGGTCAGGGAAATAAAAATGATGTTGCCGATGACCGCTAAAAAACTGGCCATGACCGGAAATTTGGTGTCCCGGAGGGCATAAAAAACCGGCACCGTAATCTTGATCGAAGAATAGGCGAAAAGCCCGATGGAATAATAAGCCAGGGCCTCGGCCGTGTGCAGGGTATCTATGGAATTGAACCTTCCATGCTCGAAGATGAGACGGATAATCGGCTTGGCCAAAAAGGCCAGGCCGAAAGAAGCCGGAACGGTCAGCAGAAAGGCCATGGTCAAGGATGAAACATAGGTGGATTTCAGGGAGCCCAGATCCCCCGAAGAGGCCTGTCGGGAGATAACCGGCAAGGTGGCGATGGAAATGGCCACACCGAAAATGCCGATGGGAAACTGCATCAGCCTGAAGGCATAGTTGAGCCAGGAAACACTCCCCTGGGCACAGCGGGCGGCAAAATTGGTATTAATAAAAATATTGAACTGGGTGGCCGAGAGGCCGATCACCGCCGGGATCATCAAAACCATAATGCGGTGCAATCCTTCGTCCTTCAGATTTAAATGAGGCCGCCATTTGAATCCGCAACCCTTTAAGGAAGGTATTTGGACGGCCAATTGCAAAAAGCCGCCGATCAGGGTCCCGACGGCCATACCGACAATCGGCGGTTGTCCAAAAGACGGGGCCCACCAGGCGCAAAGGACTCCTCCGACAATGGACCCAAAATTGAAAAAGGCCGAGGCCATGGCCGGGACAAAAAAACGGCCCTTGGTATTTAATATCCCCATGACCACGGCGGCCGTGGAGATGAGGATCAAGAAGGGGAACATGATATTGGTCAGAAGCTGGGTCAGGGCGATCTTTCCCTGGACCCGGTCAAAATCCGCGGCCATGATCCGAATGATCTGCTCGGAGAAGATCATGCCCAGATAGGGTAATCAGGGAGAGAAGTACGGTTAACGCTGAGAGGACATTGTTGGCCAGCCGCCAGGTCTGCTCCGGTCCTTTTTTTTGATCGTAATCGGTAAAAACCGTGACAAAGGCGGCCGAAAGGGCCCCTTCGCCTAAAAGGTCGCGCAGAAGATTAGGCACCCGGAAGGCCACTACAAAGGCATCCATGTAATACCCGGCCCCAAAGAGGACGGCCATGACCTGCTCCCGGATCAGGCCTAAAATACGGCTGGAAAAAACCGCGATCCCCACTGAGCCGGCGGACCTGGCCACCTGGATTGTGGTTGGGGATTGGGAAGAAGTTTCCATCCTTAGAGACCTTGTAAAAACCGGCTGGTTTTTTCTCTTAAAAAGTCCGACAGGTTGAAGGACCCCTCGAAGGAAAAGGGAAGGGGTATCTTTCCCAACCAGGAATTCAAATAAACCTTACCGGATAAAAGGTAAGACAGATCCCGGTTAAAGGGTTCTTTTTGGCTTAAGTCTTGGAGGGCCTCGAGCTGAATGGTGGCTGGAACGGTGATGGAAAAGGTTCCCTGGGCCGGGACTTCGAAAGCACGATCCGATTCCCCGGAGGCCAATCGCTGACCTTCCACATCGAATCGATATTGGTAACCGGAAAATCGGCTGCTCAGGTCATTGGGATTGCTGATTTCCAGGGTCCCCTCCAGGGAAAAGGTCTTTTGATCCATCCCGATGATTTGGACCTTTTTCAATTCAACGGTTGGATTTTGAAAAGCAAAACCGGAAGAGCAGCCCCAGAGGACCTCAAAGATGAGGGAAAAAATAAGAAGGAAACGGATTTCCCTCAAGGGGGATCTTGGGTACATGAAAAAAAGTCTTATCTCTCTTAGATCCTGTACTTAAAAATGCCTGGTTACGGCAGTTATAGGGAAATTACTTTTCTAATAAAATCTGGTCGGGGCGAGAGGATTTGAACCTCCGACCCCCTGCGCCCAAGGCAGGTGCGCTATCCAGGCTGCGCTACGCCCCGATGATTGATTTTTAACACAAACCCCTGATAAAAACAAGGGGCTTAACAAAAAGGATCGAGGATTGAGGATCGAGTTGACTACTTAAAACTCGTCATTGCGAAGGATCTCTCGGTCTAACCCAATTCCAAAAATTAACTAAGCTCGTTCTCGTCACCTCCGGGCTTGACTCCGCCTGCCCCGGACCAGGTCCGGAGCAGGCCTTGAACCGGGCGGAATCCAGGGAATTTTAAAAGTTCATCAGGCCGGCGTTGAAAGACGTTAAACTAAGACCCAAGTCCTCGTTCCTCGATCCTTAATCCTCATCACTGATAAAACGTGGGGCCGCATATTTCCCAAGGCCTTGGCCCGGTGGCTGATCCGGTTCTTGACCTCCAAAGGAAGCCCGGCCATGGTCTTCTGAAACTCCGGGAGATAAAAAACCGGATCATACCCAAACCCTTGATCCCCTTCCGGGGAGTAGGCGATACGGCCTTCACAGATCCCTTCGGCCTGAAACCACTCACCTGATGGAAGGTAGAGGACTAAGGCACAGACAAAACGGGCGGTCCGTTTTGCTTCCGGGACCGCCGTAAGCAAACCCAGGAGTTTTTCATTATTTTGCGAATCGGTCGCTTGATCCCCGGCGAACCGCGCCGAATAAATCCCCGGAGCCCCTTGTAAAAAATCAACCTCCAGCCCCGAATCATCGGCCAGGACCACGAGATTGAGGGCCTTTGAAATAGTCTCTGCCTTTTTAAAGGCATTTTCCAGGAAAGATGAGCCGTCCTCAATAATTTCCGGCAGGCTTGTAAAATCATTTAAGGACTTGTACGTCAGGGAGGGAATGACCAGGGTGTTTTCGATTTCTCTTATTTTCCCCTGGTTTTTGGAGGCCAGGACCAGGATCATGATTTCGGGTTCAGGGCCTGATGTTGGATCGCCGTCAGCTTGTGGATACCCTGAACGGCCAGGTCCATCATCTTATCAAAGTCTTCTTTGGGAAAAGGTTTTCCTTCGGCCGTCCCCTGAATCTCAATAAACCGACCCTGGCCGGTCATGACGAAATTACAATCCACCTCCGCTTTGGAATCCTCTTCATAATTTAAATCCAGACAAACCCGGCCGTCCACCACCCCGGCACTGATGGCCGCCAGGGAATCGACGATCGGGTCCCGGGGGATAGACACCTCTTTTCGAAGATATTCGACGGCATCATATAGGGCCACATAGGCCCCGGTAATCGCGGCAGTTCGGGTGCCGCCGTCGGCCTGAATCACGTCACAATCGATCCAGAAGGTCCGCTCTCCAATCACACTCAGGTCCATGACGGCCCTCAAGGAACGACCGATCAGCCTCTGAATTTCATGGGTGCGGCCTCCGACCCGGCCCTGGGTCGATTCACGGATGATCCGGGTTTTGGTGGACCTGGGCAACATGGCGTATTCGGCCGTGACCCATCCCCGGCCGCTGTTTCTTAAAAAAGGAGGGACCTTTTCTTCCAGAGAGGCCGTGCAGATGACCTTGGTCTCCCCCAACTGGATCAGAACAGAACCTTCGGCATGTTTAACGTAATTTCGAATGATGCGGACCGGACGGATTTCGTCGGCCTTTCGACCGTTAATGCGCATATCATGATCTCCTTGATCTGAGAAGGGACGGCGAACGACTTTCGCCTCCCGCTTTTAGGCCCATCCCGCCGCAAGCGGGCTCAGCGAGCGAACTTTGAGAATAAACCTTTACCAATAGTCTAAAGCCCCGGGCAAACCTTGAACGAGGCAATAAAAAAGCTGTGGAAATGGTCCAATCCCCTTCCACAGCTTTTCCCATCCAGTGAATTATTCGGCCTTTATTACATTGGCGGCCTGGAGTCCTTTCGGACCCTGGGTTACTTCAAATTCGACTTTTTCTCCTTCCTGCAAGGTGCGAAATCCATCTCCTTTAATGGCTGAAAAATGAACAAACACGTCACTCCCGTCATCCTGGGAAATAAAGCCATATCCCTTTCGGTCGCTGAACCATTTGACCTGGCCTTTGGCCATTACAACTCACCCCCTCTCCCCCGTGACTTTTAAGTTGTAACAGCTTCCGGCCGGAAAGAACCAGAAAAACGACGAGCCTTACTGGTTACTGCCATTTTCACGCACCACAAACTCTGTACAACTGATCGGTGATGATAAAACGCTCTTTCCTTCAAGTCAAGGAAAAATAACAGGAAAAATAAAGCAAAAAACCGCCTCTCTCTGGGGTTTTTGGAAGCTCCCCGCACCAAGGCAGGGTCTCTTCCAGGCAAGGACAACCCGTTTATTATTTAAAATTCGCTCGCAAACCCAGGTAGCAAGCTTCGGGAAAGGCGTTCGAAATCCGGGCATCAGGATTTGGAACCCTTGTCCATCAGGATTGAATAATATTGGGTAAAATAGAGCAACCCGGACCAGACCGTCAAAATTAAAGCAATCCAGAGCAGCAGCGTCCCCCAAAAATGAAAATCGATCGAGAAGTAAGTGTAATGTATCATCAGAGGGATTAAAGCCAGGGCCTGAAAAAAAGTCTTATACTTCCCCCACCAGGAAGAGGATAGGATATGTCCTTTGGCGGCCAACATGGCTCGGAGCCAGGTCACGGCGATCTCTCTCCCGATAATCAAAACCCCTATCCAGGCCTCAACCCGGTCCATTCCGATGAGCATGATCAAGGAACATCCGATAAGGAGTTTGTCGGCTAAGGGATCTAAAATTTTTCCGAATTGAGTCACCAAATTTTTCCTGCGGGCGATAAAACCGTCCAACCAATCGGTAGCGAAGGCCGAGCCGAAGATCACGGCAGCCAACAGATTGGAATTCGGTTTCTCCGATTGCAGGGGAAATAAGACAAACGGAATAGAGATGATCCGCAAAAAGGTAAGGTAATTGGAGATATTCAAAATGGGTGGTTTGGCCGGAGTCATCAAAAAATCTTAGCTTATCGCGCCGACAGGAGTTGGTTTTTGAGGCGGTTATAAATCTGCAGCACCTTTTGAACATAGGTTCGGGTTTCCAGGTAGGGAGGGACACCGTGATAGAGATTAACCTTCTCCGGCCCGGCATTATAGGCGGCCAGGGCCAACGACAGGTCCTGATTAAACAGGTCCAATAAATACCGCAAATACCGTGCGCCTCCGACGATATTATCCCTCGGGCTGAAGGGATCTGACACTTGAAGTTCCCGGGCGGTCTGGGGCATGAGTTGCATCAGGCCCTGGGCCCCCTTGGGCGAGATGGCCTGGGGATCAAAATTCGATTCCACATGAATAACGGCCTGGATGAGTTTCGGGTCGACCCCGTATTGTTGAGAGGCTTCTTCGATATGATCGCGGAGAAAAGGGGCCTTGCCGCAATTGGAGATTTTTGAAGAAAGGGCCTTTCCGATTCCTTTGGAAGGGATGGAAGACCGGCCCTTCTCGTATTCTTTATAAAAAAGTTGGTATTTGGAATCGGTGGGAACATTGGTAAAATGGACCACCCCATTTTCATCCTGATAGCGAAAAATATCAGCCCATAAAGGACTAAGAATCCCCGAGCCAACCAAAATGAGGGGAAGGACCAAAACAGCCAAAAGGATTCTAAGGGTCAAGAAGGGTCGAATCATGATTTATTTCTTATGGGGAATTTTTTTCCAATCGTCCAAAAATTTCTGAATCCCCATATCGGTCAATGGGTGCCGGGCCAACTGTAACAGCACCTTATAAGGAATAGTGGCAATATCGGCCCCCATCAGGGCGGCCGTCAAAACATGAACCGGATGCCGAATAGAGGCGACGATGATCTCGGTTTCAAAGCCATAGTTGTTAAAGATGGTCACAATTTGTCCCACCATTTCCATCCCCTCCTGGGAGATATCATCAAGACGGCCGACGAAGGGGCTGACATAGGTGGCGCCAGCCTTGGCCGCCAGCAGGGCCTGGAGGGGTGAAAAAATCAAGGTCACATTGGTTGGAATACCCAAGGCTGAAAGTTTCTTGACCGCCTTCAAACCTTCCGCGGTCATGGGTATTTTAACACAGATATTTTTATGGATTTTGGCCAGGGATTGGGCTTCTTTGATCATTTCCGGTGCGGTTTCGGAAACGACCTCGGCACTGATCGGCCCGTCGACCGTCTGGCATATTTTTTTGATCAACTCCCGCGGCTTCTCGTTTTCCTTGGAAAGGAGGGAGGGATTGGTGGTTACCCCATCGATGAGCCCTAAGTCGGCTGCGGATTGAATTTCTTTCAGGTTGGCCGTATCAATAAAAAATTTCATTAAGGATCCTTTCCAAATTAAGCGACCGGTCAGACAGAAGACTTTCGTTTTTTCTCTTGAATAAATTTATCCCGGCACTGGACGCTGCAAAAATAATGAATCTCTCCTTTGGGATCATTAAGGACCAGGGCCTGGCGTTTGGGCAGATACACCTTGCACACCGGGTCTTGGACCATCTCATCCTGGATTTCCTGGGGCGGGTTTCTCTTGGGCAGCTTCGACGGGGGCAGGAATCCTCGCAGAAACCGGTAAACCAGATACCCGACTAATAATAATATAATCCATCTAAACATGTTTGTAAATGATACTTTTTATCTTGCCAGGCCGATGAAAACGCCTATCTTCGCTGTCGTCCCCATCCTTCGTCATTCCGACGTAGTTCTTTACGCATTCAGTCCGAAGAATTTCTTCGCGTCCAAGGCAGGCTCAGTCCCACCCTTCGGGGCGGATTCCCGGTTTCGGGCTCCTTGAATCTGGTCTTTTTTGATCAGCCTGAATAAATAGGTTTCCCTTTCATTTTAATCCTTCATTTTAATAAAATTTTGCCCCTCAACGGAAAGTTCGTCCTTCAACCGGGCCATGGTCTTTTGCAAAACCGGATGGACATAATCCGGGGCGATTTCCGCCATCGGCTCCAGAACAAACCTCCTTTTTTCCAGAAATGGATGGGGAAGGATCAAATGGGGCGTATTCATGATCAGTCGGTCGTAGGATAACAAATCCAGGTCGATGATCCTGGGTCCCCATTTAAAGGTCCTTTCCCGGCCCATCAGGGTCTCAATGCGCAATAGTTGGTCCATAAGGTCTTCCGGTGACAGAGGGGTTTCCAAAAGAACAACCCCGTTGACAAACCATTCCGGATCTTCAAGGCCTACGGGCTCGGTTAAGTACCAGGAAGACATCTTGAGGATGACCTGGCCCGGGACGGCCCCAAGCAAAGACAGGGCCTTTAGACAATTTTTTTTTTATCGCCCCGATTGGAACCCAGTCCGACAAGGGCTTGATGGCCATCCATTAAAAACCAGCCCTGTTCAGCCGCTCCACCGCCTCTTCCAGGCGCTCTTCCGGGACGGTCAGGGAAATCCGAAAATAGCCTTCCCCTGGGTCCCCAAAGCCGTTTCCCGGAGTAGTGACAATCCCGGTCTTTTCCAAAAGGTGAAGCGTGGTTTGGGCTGAAGAAAATCCTTTAGGGCATTCAATCCAGAGGTAAAAAGTGGCCTTGGGCGGTTCGATCGTAAGGCCGATCTTTTTCAGACCGGCAACCATCAGGTCTCTCCGTCTTTGATAGACGGCATTCAACTTTAAGAGACCGTCCTGCGGGCCTTCCAAGGCCTCGATACCGGCCCACTGGATGGCCTGGGCCGCGCCCGAATCGATGTTGCTCTTGATCTGGCTCAATCCCTCGATCAATTGGGCGTTACCCACGGCAAAACCGATACGCCACCCGGTCATGTTATAGGTCTTGGACAGGGAATGAAATTCAATGCCGACTTCCTTGGCCCCGGGAACTTCCAGAAAACTCATCGGCCGAAAACCGTCAAAAGCGATCTCCGAATAGGCCGCATCATGGCAGACGACGATTTTGTTTTCCTTGGCAAATCGGACCACCTGTTCAAAAAAGGCCCGGTCGGCCACGGCCGCCGTCGGATTGTTGGGATAGTTGATAAACAAAATCTTGGATCGGGCGGCCGTCTCCGCGGGGATTTTGGAAAGGTCCGGCAAGAATCCGTTTTCTTTTAAAAGGGGTAAAAAATAGGATTCTCCGCCGGCGAAAAGGGTCCCGATATGATAAACCGGATAAGCGGGGCTGGGGACCAGGGCCAGGTCCCCGGAATCCAAAAAGGCCAGGGGGAAATGGGCAATGCCTTCCTTGGAGCCGATCAGGGTGACGACTTCTTTTTCCGGATCAAGGGCAACCCCGAATCGACGCCCATACCAGGAGGCCACGGCCTTACGAAAATCGTTCATCCCCGAATAGGAGGGATAGCGGTGATTCTTGGGGTCCAGGGCGGCCCGGGTCAGCCTTTTCAAAATATGGTCCGGCGTGGGCAGGTCCGGATCACCCACCCCCAAATCGATGATATCCATCCCCTTGGCCTGGACCTCGGCCTTTAACCGGTCGATTTCCATAAATAGATAGGGGGGAAGCTGTTTGAGACGTCCCGCCTTTTGAATCCAATCCATAAAGCTTGCTCCTTAATTAAAAAACAGGGGCCGAGGATTCCAGGATTCGAGGGTTCAAGGGAATAGCAAGTCCTTCACTTGAATCCTTGGCCCCTTGAATCCTTGAACCCATTTTTATCCTTTCAACCCCAAAACATCCTGCATATCGTACAGCCCGTTCTTTTGATCGATGATCCAGCGAGCGGCCCTGAGGGCACCCCGGGCAAAGGTGTCCCGGTTGTGGGCCCGGTGGGTGATCTCAATCCGCTCTCCCATGCCCCCGAAGAGGACCGTATGCTCGCCGATAATATCCCCGGCCCGGAAGGTCTGGATGCCGATTTCCTCCGGCCTCCGTTCCCCGATGATCCCTCGCCGTTCATATACGGCCACCTCATCCAGGTTTTGCGACCGGGCCTGGGCCAGGACTTGAGCCAGTTTCAAGGCCGTGCCGCTGGGGGCGTCTTTTTTCATCTTGTGATGGACCTCGAGGATCTCGATATCAAAACCCTCTCCCAGGGCCAGGGCCACATCCCGAACCACCTTGAATAAAACATTCACCCCCACGCTCATGTTGGGGGTCAAGACGCAGGGGATGGTTTGGCACAATTCCCTTATTTCCTCCAATTCCTGGGGGGTGAACCCGGTACTACCGATGACCGCCGGTATCTTCCGGGCGGCTGCCAGGCGCAGATGTTCCAGGGAAGCGCTGTGAAAAGTGAAGTCGATAAGGACCTGGCCTTGATGGATCGCCTCTCCCGGATCGGCAACGATGGTCTGCCCCGTTTTTCCTATTCCCAACCATTCTCCGAGGTCCTTGTTAATAGAGGGATGATCCGCTTTTTCAAAGGCCCCGGCCACGATCAACTCTTTGCTTTCAGCAATCAGTTGAACGATCCGGCCGCCCATTCTGCCCCCGACGCCGGCCACGACAACTTTAATCATAACAGTCTCCCTGAGTAATAATCTGGAAACGCCGATCTAATCCTTCAACGCTTCCTCAAACACTTCCCCCTGGAAAATCAGACGAACCGCCCCTTCCAGATAGACCTGCTCAATACTTTGCCCGGCCTGCCCTTCCAGATAAACCGTTAAGATCTCCCCACCCCGGGTCCGGACCCTGACCGGCGAGCCAAGCCTGTTTTTCAAAAAAGCGACCGCGGCGGCCGCTACCGCTCCCGTTCCACAAGCCAGGGTCTCTCCTTCCACCCCCCGCTCATAGGTGCGCAACGAAAGCAGACCGCCCGGAGTCAGTTGAACAAAATCGACATTAGTCCCCGCGGGTTTAAAATATTCATGAAACCGGATCTTAGGGCCGAGCCGGGTTACGTCTGTTTTCTCACTATCCTCCACCCAAATCAGGGTGTGCGGCACCCCCGTGTTCAAGAAATCGAAATCGATGGTCTTCCCATCCAACTCGATCTGCCGGTTGAGTCTCTGGTCCTTGGGCCTGGTCAATTGCAGTTTGACTACGGCGCCGTCTACCCAGGCCTGGATAGGTCCGGCCAGGGTTTCGAAGGTCATCTCTTTACCGGCGATCCCTTTCAAAAAGGCAAAGCGGGCCGCACACCGGCCTCCATTGCCGCACATTTCGGCTTCGCTTCCGTCGGCATTAAAAAAACGCCATTTAAAATCATAACGATCCGAGGGTTCGATGAAAATCAGGCCGTCGGCCCCGACAGAAACCATCCTCCGGCAAAGACTTCTGGCCAGAGAGGCCATCTCGGGATCGAGGACCTGTTTTGAGCGATTGTCGACCAGGATAAAATCATTTCCGGATCCGTTCATTTTGGTTATGGGAAAAAGGGGATTCGAATTCATAAATGGGTCACCCGTCACCTTAAAAAATCAGGCATAATCTCCAAAGCAGCCATCTGGGCATAGGTTTCCCTTTTCCGGATGAGTTGAAATGCCTTTCCCCGGACCAGGATCTCTGCCGCTCTGGGCCTGGCGTTATAGTTGCTGGCCATGGAAAAACCGTAAGCCCCGGCACTCATGACCGCCAAAAGCTCCCCCGATTTGGGAAGGGGCAGCGTTCGATCTTTCCCCAAAAAATCACCGCTTTCACAAATAGGACCGACCACATCGGCCTGGATCTTTGAACGACGGCTAAGAACCACGGGCTGGATGTGATGAAAAGATCCATAAAGAGAAGGACGGAGCAGATCGTTCATACCGGCATCGACAATGATGAAGTTTTTTTCCTCTCCCCTTTTGACATATAGAACCTTGGTCACCAGGATACCGGCATTTCCGACAATAACCCGGCCCGGTTCCAGGATCAGGGTCTGGGGCATCTGGCCCAATTCTTTGATGACGGACCGGGCATATTCCCTGGGATGGGGCGGCTCCTCCTGGTCATAAGTGATCCCCAATCCCCCGCCCAGGTCGAGATATCGGATGTCGATCTTCAGCTCTTTCAATTGGGCGATCAAATCTTTTACCTTCTGAATGGCCTCTAAAAAAGGCTGAGTGGCCAGCAGTTGAGAACCGATATGGCAATCGACCCCGACGACGGCGATATGGGGCAAGGCCTGGGCCAACCGATATTCTTCCGGGGACTGCTTAATATGGATCCCGAACTTATTTTTTTTGAGTCCGGTGGAAATATAGGGATGGGTCTTGGGATCGATGTCCGGATTGACCCGAATGCCGATCGGGGCCTTCTTCTTCATCTGACCGGCGATTTCGTTGACGACTTTCAACTCCTCCGGAGACTCGACATTAAGTAACAGGATCTTTTCTTTCAAGGCATACCGGATTTCTTCCGTGGTCTTCCCCACCCCCGAGTAGACGATCCGTTCCGGAGGAATCCCGGCCTTCAAGGCCCGGTAAAGCTCTCCGCCGGAAACGATATCGGTCCCTCCCCCCAGTCGGCCAAAGAGACGCAACAAAGCCAGATTGGAATTGGCCTTCTGGGCATAGCAGGTCAGATGGGGGATTTTGGAAAAGGCCCGGTCAAAGACCTTAAAATGGTGTTCCAGGGTGGCCTGGCTATAAATGTAACAAGGGGTGCCTGCCTGTCGGATGATTTCCGAGATCGGGACTTCTTCGGCTGCCAGCGCCCCTCGCTTATAATGGAAATGATGCATAATTCCTTACACTCTTAATTTCGAAAATTTATTGAGCACACAATAGATTCTTAGTCCACCCCACCTCTATCTTCCCCCACCAAGGTGGAAGAAGGTAACACGACCCCTTTTCCCCTGGCGGGAGAGGGTTGGGGTGAGGAGGGATTAAATATTTCTACCCTTCGCGAGGCCCCCTGTCGACCTGATCGCTTTCATCAAGGGGTAAAAATAATTTTTACTTCCTTGGACCTTTGTCCTTCCAAAAGGGCCGGTGGGCCTCCGACGACACTGACGGAATAAAAATAGGTCTTCCCGGGGACCACATTATCATCTTCAAAGATCGAATCCTTTATCACTTCCGGGGTGATCCGTTTAGGCATTTTTTCGTTTTCCATTCTTCTGTAGACATAATACCCGCTGGGATTCATGGTCTCAGTCGCTTCCCAGCGGATTTGAATGCCTTTGGGATTGGATATGGCGACTAAATCCCGAACGGCCATCGGAGGACCTACGCGGGTGAAAATCGTCTCCTTTTCCTCCGATCCTTCACTTTCCAAAAGAGCCCCCTGGATTTGACGCAAGGCCTTGACCCGATAGGTATATTGAACCCCTTCCTGAAGTCCGGAATCGATATAAACCGGTTTCTCGATCGGTTTATCGTTGACCTTAACCCAGGGCCCTTTTCCCGTTCGACGGTAAAGAAAATAGCCGGCCAGGCCTTCAGGGGCGCTCCCGTCGGCTAAGGCCCGGGGCGGGGCCCAGGAGATTTCCAGGCCTTGCAAATGGGGCTTTAGCTCAAGGGCCGAAGGGGGCATAAGGGGTAAATCCCAGGCGACCCTCAAAATTTTTGACGGTTCGCTGACTGTTTCTCTTTTCGTTACGGCCCGCACCTGATAGGAGTAGGTATAGCCGGGCTTGAGCTTGTCCTCGGTCAGTTCCACTTGATCGGAGGTGATCTTCAACCCTGGGACCTCCGGTCCTTTCAAATCAATCTTGAGGGTCTCCTGAAACCGATCCGGGCAGGTGGCACAAAAATCCTTGGTCGCCCATTCCCCCTTTTGAAGGTCAAATCCTTTCAAGTCGGTCAGGGGACTGCCGTCGGTATTTTGGCTTGGGATGGTCCAGGAGAGGACCAGGGATTTCCCCTTGATCTGATAACCGAGGTCCGTTACCCCTTTAGGAATGACCTTGGTGGGGATGACCGGGTTGGTCTTTTTCCCGCAGGACAACAGGCTTAGAATCAACAACACCCAAATCCAATTGGCCAACACTTTTCTTCCGGCACAACTCTACAGGGAACATATTCTTTTCTCCATCTCTCGCCAGGCCTTTTGAACTTGTTTGGGCGCCGTTCCCCCCTGAGAATTTCGTTTGGACATGGCCGAACGAAGATCCAATACCGTGCTTACCTCCTCATCAAAAACCGGATTAAAACTTTTCAATACCGACAAGGGGATGTCTTTTAATTCCAACCCCCTTTTTTGGGCATAGGGCCACAATGGTCCCCACGGTGTGATGGGCACTCCGAAAATCGAGGCCTTTTTTGACTAAATAATCGGCCAGGTCCGTGGCCAGAAGAAACCCTGTTTCAGTGGCTTTTTCCATTGAACCGGCCTTAAAGGTCAGTTTTGGCCAGAGACGGCCAAGCAACCGGGTGCAGTTCATCAGCGTGTCAACCGTATCAAAAACAGGTTCTTTGTCCTCCTGAAGATCCCGGTTATAGGTCATCGGAAGGGCCTTCATCATGGTCAGCATGCCCATCAGGTGGCCGTAAACCCGGCCGGTTTTCCCCCGGATCAATTCCGGGACATCGGGATTTTTTTTCTGGGGCATGATGCTGCTACCCGTGCAAAAGGCATCACTGATTTCAACAAAATCAAATTCCGAGCCGGACCAGAGGATTAATTCTTCGGCCATCCGGGAATAGTGCATCATGAGGATCGCCCCGGCGGAAAGGAATTCAAGACAAAAATCCCGGTCACCGACCGCATCCATGCTGTTGGCGGAGACCTGATCAAAACCCAATTCCCGGGCCACCAGGCCGCGGTCAATGGGAAAGGAAGTACCGGCCAGGGCCGCACTGCCCAAGGGAAGCACATTGACCCGGACCAAGACTTCGCTTAGACGCTGCTGATCCCGGCAAAACATCTCCAGGTAAGCCAAAAGATGATGGCCGAGGATCACCGGTTGGGCCCTTTGCAAGTGGGTATAACCGGGCAGAATCAAATGGCCTTGATTTTTGGCCTTCTCCAACAAGGCCTTTTGCAGCCTTTGAAGTTCTTTTTTCAGCGCCCGGATCTGATCCCGGAGGTAGAGGCGCAGATCCAGAGCCACCTGGTCATTGCGGCTCCGGGCGGTGTGAATCTTGCCGCCTACGGGTCCGATCTTCCCGATTAACCGTTTTTCCACGAACATGTGGACGTCTTCATCCTCAAGGGGGAAACTCAGTTCGCCCTTTTCCCATTCTCTCTGGATTTCCTTCAACCCTTTGCCGATCTGCCTGGCCTCTTTTAAAGAAATGATTTTCTGTCGGGCCAACATCTTCAAATGGGCGAAACTTCCGGCCAGGTCATAGGGCAGGAGCCGATAATCAAAGGGCAGGGAAGCGGTAAAGACCTCCACCAATGGATCAACGGCCTCCGGGAACCTCCCGGCCCAGAGTTTTTTGTCGCCCTTCTTTTTTTCCCCTTGGGATGGTTTCATGTTAGTTTTAAACAGTCATGCCCGCCAGATGTGCGTATTATGAAGCACGAAAAGGATTCAAGGGGTCCAGGATTCAAGGATTCAAGTGAAAAGCATTGGGTTTGAAACCCTCGAACCCTTGAATCCCGGAATCCTCGAACCCTATTTTAGCATTTTCTTTGAGCTTTATTGTTTTTTCGCGACCAGATTCTGAATCTTCAACCTCAAGCCGTTCAGCCGGATAAATCCCTCCGCATCTTTTTGACGATAGACCTGGTCTTCTTCGAAGGTGGCAAAATCCATGCGGTACAAGGATTGATCCGATTTTCTTCCGGCCACCATGGCATTCCCCTTATAGAGCTTCAACCGGATGGTTCCAGAAACCGGGATCTGGGACTCATCGATCAATTTTTGGAGAAGCTCCCTTTCCGGAGAAAACCAATATCCATAATAGATCAGTTCCGAATACCGGGGGATCAATGAATCCCGGATGTGCATCACTTCCCGGTCCAGGGTCAAAGATTCCAAGGCCTGATGGGCCGTGCGGATCAAGGTGCCGCCGGGAGTCTCATAAACCCCTCGGGATTTCATGCCCACATAACGATTCTCCACCAGGTCCACCCGGCCGATCCCGTGCTTCCCCCCCAGGCGATTGAGGAAGGCCAACAATTCGGCGGCCTTCATGGCCTGACCATTGACCGTCTTTGGGTCGCCTCGTTCAAAGGTGATCTCCACGTATTCGGGAGAGTCCGGGGCCTTCTCCGGTGACTGGGTCAGTTGAAACATATCTTCCGGCGGTTCCATCCACGGGTCTTCGAGGATTCCGCCTTCATAGCTGATATGTAAAAGATTGGGGTCCGAGCTATAAGGCCTTTGGGGCGTAATGGGAATCGGGATCCCATGCTCCTGGGCGTAATTGATCAAGGCCGTCCGGGAGGTCAAATCCCATTCCCTCCAGGGGGCGATGATTTTCAAACCGGGATTGAGGGCCATATAGGTCAGCTCAAACCGGACCTGGTCATTTCCCTTTCCGGTGGCCCCATGACTGACCGCTTCCGCCCCTTCGGCCTCGGCCACCATCACCTGGTGTTTGGCGATGACCGGCCGGGCCAGGGAGGTGCCCAGGAGATAAGACTGTTCATAGACGGCATTGGCCCGAAAGGCGGGAAAGACGTACTGACTGACAAATTCTTCTTTCAAATCCTTGGCGACGAATTTGGAGGCCCCGGTCCGAATGGCCTTTTTTTCCACGGCCGTCCAATCTTCTTCCTGACCCAGGTCGGCTGAAAAGGCGATCACCTCGGCTTGATAGGTTTCCTGGAGCCATTTCAGGATGACCGAGGTGTCCAGACCTCCGGAATAAGCTAATACAATTTTCATGAATCCCTTTTTCTCCTTCTGAGTCTCTGGTAATAACCAATGAATCTCGTCATCCCGGCAAATCCGGGGTCCTGTTTCTTAAAATCGGATTCCGACATCCGCCGGCATGATGGTAGGGGCCTTTCGTCCAGGTCCTTCTTTTTATGCATCTGACCTTTAGTACTCCAAAGCCCTGTCGCCCTTCGAGGATAAACTCCAACAAGGCCTTATGCACATGGAGTTTGTTCTCCGCCTGGTCGAAGACCACGGAATGGGGGCCTTCCAGCACTTCATCGGTGATCTCCTCCCCCCGGTGGGCCGGCAGACAGTGGAGGACCAGACATTCGGGGTCGGCTAAGGATAACAGTCGCTCATTCAACTGAAAGGCCTTGAAAAATTTTATCCGTTCAGCCGCCTGATCTTCCTGACCCATACTGGCCCAGACATCGGTATTGACCACCTGGGCTTCCCGAACGGCTTCAGCCGGATCGTGGGTCAGAATAATCCTCTGCCCCGGCCTCTTTCTTAGCCCGGTCCCAGATTTCCTTTTTTGGTTCAAAGCCTTGGGGACAGGCCATGACCAGGGTAAAAGGAAACCGACAAGCCGCCTCGATCCAGGAATGGGCCACATTATTTCCATCCCCGAGCCAGGCGATCTTCATTCCTTCCAAAGAATCTTTCCGTTCCCAAATCGTAAATAAGTCGCTCAGGATCTGGGCCGGATGGTAAAGATCACTCAAGGCATTGATGACCGGGATAGTGCCGTATTGGGAAAGGTCCTCCAAAGTCTTCTGGGCAAAGGTGCGGACCACCAGGCCATTCAGGTACCGGGACAAGATCCGGGCCGTATCCTTCAAGGGTTCATTGCGGATCATCTGGGTATCCCGGCTGCTGATAAACACGGGATAGCCCCCGGTCTGAACAATGGCCACTTCAAAGGAAAGCCGGGTCCGGGTGGAAGGTTTTTCAAAAAGGAGGCCGATATTCTTCCCCTCTAAAGGCAAATCCTGAACCCGGCCTTCCTTATATTCCCTGGACCTTTTCCAAATGGACTCGATTTCAACGGCCGTCAGATCGCTTAATTTCAGAAAGTCTCTTTTCATAGGGCAACCATTTCTTCATGAGCATTCATTTCTCATAAGGGCGTCCACGAATACAGTTCTTCGGCAATCAGGTAATAAGCTGCAGGCAATAGGTTAACATTTATCCTAAGTCTATATTGCCCAGCGCCTCGTTGCCTAATCGCCTGTCTTTTATAATCCCCTTTTCAAAAGTTCCCTCAAGACCTTGATCAAGGATTCAACGTCTTCTTCTTCAACGATCAAAGGCGGCGTAAAGCGCAAGATCGTATCTTGCGTACAATTGATCAATAATCCTTTATCAAAACAGGCCTCGACATAAGGCTTTCCCGGTCGGTCCAAGGCCATACCCAGGAGCAGGCCCATCCCGCGAACCTCGAATACCTGAGGGAATTCCTCCTTTAATTGCGTCAATCGCGTCCTTGAAAAAGGCCCCTGTTTGTTTCACCCGGGCCAGGAACCCTTCCTCCGAAATGATCGACAGAACCGTCAGGGCCACGGCCGTTACCAGGGGATTCCCGCCAAAGGTGGCCGCATGGGTCCCCGGCTGGAAAGCGCCGGCCACCTCCTCGGTGGCCAGCAAGGCCCCGATAGGCAGACCATTGCCCAAGGACTTGGCCAGGGTCATGATATCCGGTTGGACACCAAACTGTTCATGGGCAAACAAGGTCCCGGTACGTCCCAGTCCGGTCTGGACCTCATCTAAGATCAATAAGGCCTGCCGCTCTTGACACCTTTTTTTTACCTCTTTGAGATAGTCCGGGTCAGGGACCCGAACGCCCCCCTCGCCTTGGATGGGTTCCATCATGACCGCACAAACCGAATGGTCCCAATTTTGGTCCAAGGCCGGAAGATCATTAAAAGGCACAAAGGAAAAACCGGGAACCAAGGGTCCAAAACCCTTTTGAAATTTTTCCTGGCCGGTGGCCGAGAGAGATCCGAGAGTCCGGCCATGAAAGCTGTTTTTCATACAGAGGATGGTCGTTTTCTCGGGCCCGAATTTTTCAACGGAATACCGGCGGACCAGTTTGATGGCCCCTTCGTTGGCCTCGGTGCCGCTGTTGCAGAAAAAAACCTGGTCGGCAAATGAATGGGCGACGAGTTTTTCGGCCAGGGCAATCTGGGGTTCGATGTGATACAGGTTGGAAGTATGAAAAATCTTTTCCGCCTGGTCCTTCAGGCTTTCCACGACCCTCGGATGACTATGCCCCAAGGCCGTTACGGCGATACCGGCCAAAAAATCCAGATAAACACGCCCGTCCTGATCCCAAACCCGGCACCCCTGCCCTTTTACCAAGGCTACCGGGATTCGGGCATAGGTGTGCATCAGGACCCTATCGGCCCGTTCGACAATCTGATTGATATTTTTTGGGATTCCGTCAAAATATTCACCTCTGTTTGCAAAATAGGGTTCAAGGATTCAGGGTTTTAATTTCCATGCCTTTCACTTGAACCCTCGGACCCTGGACCCCTTGAATCCCATTCCGTCACGTCCTTCGGGATATGGAGCTTATTAATCATTCACAATTTCCGTCCCCACCCCGCGGTCGGTAAAAAGTTCCAGAATAACCGCATTCTCTACCCGTCCGTCTATGATGTGGGTCTTTTCAACCCCATGAGCCAGGGCCTCCAGACAACAATTGACTTTGGGGATCATGCCGCCGCTGATCGTCCCATCCTCGATCAGTCCGGGAATTTCGCTCCTTTTCATCGTGGAAATCAATCGCCCGCTTTTGTCCTTAACCCCTTCCACATCGGTCAAAAGGATCAGTTTTTGGGCCTTAAGGGCTGAGGCCACCTTGCCGGCCACCAGGTCGGCGTTGATATTATAGGTCCGTCCTTTTTTCCCGACTCCGATGGGGGCGATCACCGGGATAAAATGATGATCCTCCAGGGTGGTAATAATTTCGGTATTGACTTCCACCACTTCACCGACCATACCGATATCGATCAGCTCGGGGGGGTCCTCGGTCTCCCGGCTTTTAAAAAGCTTCATTTTTTGGGCCAGGAGGAGTTGTCCGTCCTTCCCGGTCAGGCCGATGGCCTTCCCCCCCTGCTGGTTGATCAGGTGCACAATCTCTTTATTGATCTTTCCGCCCAGGACCATTTCAACCACATCCATGGTCTGGCTGTCGGTGACCCGGACTCCCTGCACAAATCGGGAAGAGATGTGCATCTGGTCCAACACCTCTTTGATCTGAGGGCCTCCGCCGTGGACCACCACCGGATTGAGGCCGATGTATTTCATCAGAACCATGCTCTTGGCAAAACCGGTCTTCAGGTTTTCATCCACCATGGCATGGCCGCCGTACTTGATCACCATGGTCTGGTGATAAAAACGCCGGATGTAGGGCAGGGCTTCCATCAGGATGGAGGCCTTTTCCGGATAAAGGTTCTGATTTTTATCTATCGACATAGTAACCTTCGTAAAAAGGATTCGCAGGGGTCAAGGATTCAAGGATATCAAGTGATAAGGCGTTGAGAATTAAACCCTGTGACCCCTCGAATCCTGGAATCCTCGAACCCTATTTTCTTTAAAGGATATACCGGCTCAGATCCTCATTCTCTTCAATGGCCGACAGTTTATCCCGGACGTATTCAGCCGTAATGGTACAGCTTTTTTCAGCCTGGTCCGAGGCTTCGAAAGACAAATCGTCCAACAATCTCTCCATAATGGTATGCAGCCGGCGGGCCCCGATATTTTCCGTCCTTTGATTGACATTATAGGCGATACGGGCGATTTCAGCCACGGCTTCGGGTAAAAAAGTCAAGGTGATCCCTTCGGTTTTCATCAATTCCACGTATTGGGTGGTCAAGGCCGACTGGGGCTCGGTTAAAATACGGATAAAGTCTTCCTGAGTCAGGGAATTCAATTCCACCCGGATGGGAAACCGCCCCTGCAATTCCGGGATCAAATCGGACGGCTTGGAATTATGAAAGGCCCCGGAAGCAATAAACAGGATGTGATCGGTTCGAACCATCCCGTATTTGGTGGTCACCGTGGACCCTTCGACAATGGGCAAGAGGTCCCGCTGAACCCCTTCCCGGGAGACATCCGGACCGTGGCTGGAACCCCGCCCGGCGATTTTATCGATCTCGTCTAAAAAAATGATCCCGGTTTGTTCCACCTTGCGGATGGCCTCTTCGGTCACCTTGTCCATATCAATCAGACGCTGAGACTCCTCCTGAACCAGCATCTCAAAGGCCTCCGGGACCTTGATCTTGCGCCGCTTGGTTTTTTTGGGAAAAAGATTACCGAACATGTCCTTCAGGTTGAGGTCCATCTCTTCCATCCCCACATTGGAAAAGATCTCGACCATGGGGACCACCCTTTGGGATATTTCCATATCCACATAACGCTCTTCCAATTTTCCTTCTCGAAAAAGGCTCCTGAGCTTTTCCCGGGTGGATAAAGGTTCGTTGACGGGTTTTCGGACCACTTCCAGGATCTTTTCCTGCCCGGCCGGTTCTTCGGGCTTGGGGGTCTCGGACTTTGGGGGAAGCAACAAGTCCAATAAACGCTCTTCGGCGATTTCCCGGGCCTTGGACATGACCTTTTGTTTTTCTTCGCCCTTGATCATATTAATGGCCAGCTCGGTCAAGTCCCGAATCATGGATTCCACGTCCCGCCCCACATAGCCCACTTCGGTAAATTTGGTCACTTCCACCTTTAGGAAAGGGGATTGGGCCAATCGGGCCAGTCGTCTGGAAATCTCTGTTTTTCCCACTCCGGTGGGACCGATCATGATGATATTTTTAGGGGCAATCTCATCCCGAATCGCTTCCGGAACCTGCTGTCTTCGCCAGCGATTCCGCAAGGCAATGGCCACCGTTCGTTTAGCCGCATCCTGCCCGACAATATATTTATCCAGTTCAGAGACGATCTCTCTGGGTGTTAAGTAATTATTGACCAATCTATAATTCCTCCAAAACAATCTGCTCGTTGGTGTAAATGCACAGGGAAGCGGCAATCTTCATGGCCTCCCGGGCAATGTCCGTCGGGCTAAGAGTGGAAAACCCCAACAGGGCCTTAGCCGCCGACAAGGCCAGAGGGCCGCCGGAACCGATGGCCGCCACCTCGTCGTCCGGTTCCATGACATCGCCGGTTCCGGACAATATCAAGATATGATCCTTATCAGCCGCCAGTAGTAAGGCCTCCAGGCGTCGCAAGATCTTATCCGTGCGCCAATCCTTGGCCATCTCCACCGCCGCCCTGGTCAAATTCCCGTTAAACTGTTCCAGTTTGACCTCCAACCTTTCAAACAGGGTCAGGGCGTCGGCGGTGGAGCCGGCAAACCCGGTCAGGATTTGATCATGATACAGACGCCGGATCTTCCTGGCCCGATGTTTCATCACCGTCTGTCCCATGGTGACCTGACCGTCACCGGCGATGACCACCTTCCCCTGATGACGCAGGGCCAATATGGTTGTTCCTTCAAACATCTTACCCCCTTGGATGGGCCTTTCGATAGACCTCAAGCAAACGACTCATGCTGACATGAGTGTATTTCTGGGTTGTGGACAGGGAGGTATGTCCCAACATTTCCTGAACGACCCGCAGGTCGGCCCCGGCATTCAATAAGTGCGTGGCAAAGCTGTGACGCAGGGCATGGGGACTGATAGTGGGGGACAGATCTACCCCGACAACCCGTTTTTTCAACCTGCGGGCTACAGTCCGATCGCTGACCCTTTCCCCGAACCGGTTCAAAAACACGGCCTGAGGATCGTTGATCTTAAATTCCGATCTTTTTTGGGCCTGCGTCAGGGCCTGGTGAATATTGGCCCAAGGCCCCGAGGGCCTTCCGTCCCACCGGGACGATCCTTTCCTTCCCCCCCTTGCCGAGGACCCGGACCAAACCCAGGGAAAGATCCAGGGAACTCCAATTCAGATGGGTTAATTCACTCAGCCGCAGCCCGGAGGCATAAAAGAGCTCCAAGAAAGCCTGGTCGCGAAGCTCCAACCAGGAATCGGCAATCGGCTCTTGCAGCAAGTGCTCCACCTCTTTTTCCGACAGAAAAGGAGGAATCGTTTTTTCGATCTTGGGCGTTCGAACATGGGCTACCGGGTTTTCCAGAACCCATCCCTTCTTCTGGGCATAACCAAAACAGGACCGAAGGGCGGCCATTTTTCGGGCCACCGTGCTTTTTTTATTTTTCTTGTGCAGCTCGGCTAAAAAACCCCTTAACAAAGGCAGATCCAATTGCCCGAGATCTTCCACTCCCTGAAGGGTGAGATATTTCAAAAACTCCTCCAAATCCCGGCGATACCCCCGGAGGGAATGAAGGGACAACCGTCGTTCGGCCTCATTTTGTTTTAGAAATTCTTCGACGATTTGACGGATCTTATCCATCGGCCCTTTTTATTCCAAAAATATCTAAATTAACCATAAATCAAAAAAAATGTCCATCAAAAATAGAAACCACGATTGTTGTGATTAGTCTCCGGGACAGGGGGGCTTTTCCCTTGAAAGCAGGATAATGGTCGAATAGTTAGAAGACCCGCTTATGTCCGGTTTAAGAAGTGATGAGGTTGAAGGCCCATCCTCAACAAAATGAAGCTTTTTTTAAGACCGTCCTTATAGGACTTAATATTCAATCAGACCTTTTAATGAAAAAGAAAGGTAGAATGCGGTATTATCCGGTGCGCTCATATAAGAGACTTTTATCCCCCAACACTGTTTGTTGTAAGCCAAAGAGGCGGTGGTTGCAAAATTTTTATTCTGGTCAAGGGAATACTGTTCTAAAAGATTGGCCGTCCAAATGGGGCTGATTTTCCAGGATATGTCGGCGTTGACCTGTCTGAACTGGTCCCCTGAATAGGCCAGATATTCCAAATAAGCCCGATTGCCTTTTTTGTCCATCAAAGTCATGGTGTGACTTTGGGTATCCAGTCGGCCGGTGTAGGGAGACCAGCCCACACTGGATCGTAAGTTCAAATTAGGGCCGGGAATTAATTCCATTTCAGCGGTGACGTCGGAAAAGGGTTGTGACGTGACCGATGTGGTAGTCGTGGTGTTGCCGGTGACCGTCGTTGTCGTAGCGGAGCTCCCCGTCGTAATCGTAGTAGGGATAATGTTGGTGGGGATAGTGGTGCCAGTGGTGGTGGTAGTAATGGTCCCTTCTCGGGCTACATTAATGTCATAAGTTTGGTATAATTTTAGAGTAAGAAAATCCCGGTAGCCGAAGAGGTCCTCCCCTTGTGGACTCTTCCCCTGCAACGACTTTGAGGTGAAGGTTTGGATCAAATAATAGGTCAGGGTATTGGTCTTGAAAATAGGCGAAACAAAACTGGGGAGTGAGTCCTGATTAATTTCCGGGATATAATTATAGATGATTTGAGGGCGGATGGTATGTTTTATTTTTTCACCCTCTTCTCCCGAAAGGTTAAAGACCTTTTGAAAATCGGTAGACGTATCCAGCCGGAAGTTGGGAACCGACCGGTTTCCCCAAGCATCAACGGAATCACTCTGTCTGTTGCTGACCTGATAGAGATCCTCGGTTATTCCCAGAGAGGCTTCCGCATTGAGATAATTTCTGAATTTCTGCGGATAGTAGAAAGTCGGAGTCAATTCCAACACCTGCCCGCGATCCAGTTCATTGCGATAAAAATAATTATAGGAAGAACCCCATTGCAGAAAAAAATTTTTCCCGAATTCCTGTTTAATACTGTCTAAACGGGCAAAAGGTAGCTGGTTCAAGACATTATTGGTATTGGTTGGATCCTGATAATAGGTGAACCCGCCGGTAAAATTGGTAGTCCCGAAGCTCTTGTTTAATACAGCGGCATTTCTGCGTAAAATTTGGGTTTCATCGTCCAGATCCCGATTAAACTCGCTTAAAAAGGTCCGTCGATTACGGTCCAGGCCAAAGGGGTTGCCCTTGAATTCCTTCAGATAATCCTGGTCGCTGACCCAATCCAGATCCATTTTCAAATCCACGCCAGACGGCAGTCCCTGATTCATCTTGGAACGGAACCAATACCGTTCCGAATAGGGTTGACTGATATTTCCTTTATTAAATTCTTCCTGGCTCACCCCGTCATGGGGGAGATAATCCATCATCAGGGTCCCTTTGGATTGGGCGGAAAGGATATATCGATATTCAAGCCCTTGCATAAACCCTCGGCGACTCATCATATCTTCATAAAAGGTGGCATCGGAACTTTTAGAGATAGCCCAATAGAAAGGTAAATTCAGGGTGAAACCGTCACGGTCTGGATTGACCGAATTCAGGCATCAAAATGCCGCTCTGCCGGTCTTTCTTGGCGGGAAAAACCATATAAGGGGAGTATAAAACAGGAAAATCCCTTATACGCAATGATGGACTCCAGGCCTGTCCATAACCCTCGACCGTGACCACAATTTCTTTGGCCTTTATCTCCCAGGGGACATTTTCCCCGTCACAGGAGGTTACCGTTCCATTGAGGACCCGATAGCTTCCTTCCCCGATTTTATAAATCTCTTCACCGGTAACGTAAAAATGGTTCTCTTTTAAGAAAAGATGTCCTTTTTGTAGTTCCCCGTTTTTTGTCTTTAAATCGACCGTCAGTTCCTCCCCCTGCATTTCATCCCCGGATGAAGTAAATTTCACATGTCCCCGGGCCTTGGCAATCATGGTTTGGCGGTCTACCTCGGCATAATCACACTTTAGGACCTGAGTGCCCTGTTTGATGATCACATCTCCGATGGCCGTATAGGTATCGGTGTCTTGATCATAGGTCAATTCTCGGGCCTCAATATCCCAGGGTTCTTTGGCGGTTCCCGTTCCCGCACCCGTGGGGATCAGGCCCTCTGCCGCTTTAGAAGATAGGGGAAACCCCAGGATGATCATTGCAAAAACCAGGATCCCCAGGGTCCAGAACCGGTTGGGCATATTCAACTCCCTAACTCTGAGATAAAACCTGCACCGACTTTTTAGCACATCTTATTCCCTATTACAACAGATAACCGCCTAATATATCTGGCCCCCCACCTTTCAATAACTCCCAGAGGGTGACCATATCAGCCATGGTTAACATTCATTTAAGTTCGAGTCTTAACCCCTTCTCTTTCCCACCAGGCTCGAGCCTCGCCTACAATAAAAAGTGAACCGGTGATTAGGATCAAATCCCCTGGTTCGGCTTCCTGCCTGGCTCGTTGTATGGCTGTGGGAATATTTTTTGAAATTTGGCAGGGCCGACTTTCCCCATCGACTAAAGGTCTTAAGGTCTCCGGGTCGGCTGAGCGATCGTATTCGGCCCGGGTCAAAAAGACCATATGGGCCAAGGGGATTATGACCTTGAATGTCTGTTCGATAGCCTTATCCTTCATCATCCCGATGATCAGGAAAAGTCTTTTATAAGAAAACACCCGGGGAAGATTCTGGGCTAAGGTCTTCATGGCCCCGGGATTATGGGCCCCATCCAGGACGATCCAGGGCCTTTCGGATAAAACCTCCATCCTCCCCGGCCAGGCCACCTTCAACAGCCCTTCCCGAAGGGCTTCTTCGTTAACCGGAAATTTTCTCTTTAAACAACCGATAACCGTCAGGGCCAGACCGGCGTTCCGGATCTGATGATCCCCAAGAAGGGCGGGGCGAAGCCCCTTTAATTTCGGATTTCGGATTGCGGGTTGAGGAGTCGGGGTATAGTTCGGAGTTTTGAGTTCGGAGTTCGGAGCAACCAAGGTCTGATCTCTACCCCCTCGTCCCGCGTCCTTCGTCCAACTTGAATCCAGCAACTTGCATTTTATATCCTCTTCGACTCCGAACACCGAACTCCGAACTCCGAACTGTTGTAACATTCCGCAATCCGCAATCGGCAACCCGAAATAACTGAACTCCCCATTCCTCAACTTTCTCGTCTTAAAATCCCTTCCGGCCAGTAACATGGGGGCCTGTTTTTCACGGCAGACCTGTTCCAGGAGACGTTGGACTTTTTTTTGTTCGACCCCGGTTACTAAGGGGACTTGCGGTTTAATAATCCCGGCTTTTTCCAGGGCGATCTTCTCCAGGGTTTTCCCGAGATATTCCTGATGCTCCAAGGAAACGGTGGTGATGACCGTTATCAGGGGTTCGATGATATTGGTGGAGTCCAGCCTTCCTCCGAGTCCGACTTCCATAATAGCCAAGTCCACTTTTTCCCGATAGAAATAGAGTAAGGCCATGGCCGTAACAAACTCAAAGAAGGTCGGGGGTTCGTTAGGATCGGTCTTTCTCTTGATCTCTTTAACCAACTCCAGGGTTTTCTCTTTGGAGATCATCCGGCCGTTGATCTGGAACCTTTCCCGGAAATCGATCAGATGGGGGGAGGTGAACAAACCAACCTTATACCGGGCTTGACTGTATATGGAGGACAACATGGCCGCTACGGATCCCTTTCCATTGGAACCGGCCACATGGATCATTCGGAGGTGCTTTTCGGGGTTATTAAAGGCTCGGAGCAGATTTTCCGTTTTAGATAAGCCGAATTTCATACCGAATTTTTGTAAATTGTACAGATAAGACAGGCCCAGATCATATTCCAGGTCATAACTCAGACGCTCAAAAGGATGGCCGGCCATATTAGACATCTCCCCTTTCCAGGCGGGCATAATCCAGGTGAAGGACCTTGGAGCCGTAGCGTTTAAAAAGGACGCGAACCTTTCTCTCCCGCGGGGGTTCCTGGATAACCCCATTGCCGAAAAGAGGGTGGAAGACCTTGGTCCCTTTTGAAAACCCGCTATCCTCTTCTTTTCGGATTTCATGAACATGGTCCGAATCCACCCGGGGCGGATGATTCGGGCCCGGTCTTCCTTGCCGGGCTAATATCTCTTCGGGAATATCGGCGATGAAGTGGCAGAGGTCGTTTTTCTGCCACCCCCCATCCCTTTGGGAGAGGGTGACCGGACAGGTCATAAAAAGTCTTTCTTTGGCCCGGGTGATGGCCACATAAAGGAGCCGCCTTTCTTCTTCCATTTCCTCCGAGTCCATCTCGGCATGGGTGGAAGGAAACCGGCCTTCCGCCAGCCAGATGATGAAAACGATCCTCCACTCCAGGCCCTTGGCCGAATGGACGGTAGACAGGGTCAACCGGTCCTTTTCAAGATCCTCATGTTCCTCATAGACCTCAAGGCTCAGGTCCCCCAACAAGGCCTCCGTTTCGGTGTAATTATAACTAACCCGGATGATTTCTTCGATCTCTTTCTGCCGGCGCTGCGGCTCTTCATACAGGCCGGGCATAAGATTTTTGTAGTAACCCCAGATCAATTCCAGGGCCTCGGTCGGAGTCTGGAGGGGTTGATCGACCAGGGCCTGGAAGAGGGCTGAAAAATCCACAAGTTGGGATTTAAGGCGGGGATATTGGGAAAGGCATTCCAGGCGTGAAGCCCAGTCCGGGCAGACGGCCATCCGCTCGACGATCTCCTGGGCCCTTTTGGGTCCCAACCCATCAAGAAGTTTCAGGATTCTTTCCCAGGCCAGTACGTCTTTGGGATTGTGGGCTGCTTTTAAGTACGACAGGAGGTCTTTAATATGGGCCCCCTCCACAAAGCGACGGCCCCCGTATTTTTTAAATGGGATGCCCTGCTTTTGAAGGGACACTTCCAGGTTAAAGGAATGATGGCCGGCCCGAAACAGGACGGCCATTTCCTGCCAGGGGATCCCCTGTCTATGAAATTCCTGAAGTTGCTGGGTCACATACTGGGATTGGGACTCTTCGTAAGGCACTTCGAGACAACGGGGCGGTTCCCCTGTTTTAATGCGGGTAAAGAGGCATTTACTATATCGCTCCTTAGAATAACTGATGACCTTATTGGCCAGGTTCAGGATCGGCTGGGAGCTGCGGAAGTTTTCCTCTAATTTGATCAGACGGGTTCCGGGATATTGGTTTGGAAAGTCCAGGATATTTTTAAAGTGGGCGCCCCGAAACCCGTAAATCGACTGGGAATCATCCCCGACTACCATGACATTTCCTCGGGCCAAATGGCGGACCATTTCGGCTTGGAGCAGATTGGTATCCTGGTATTCATCCACTAAAACATACCGATAATAAGAGGCCAATTTTTGGGCTACCTGTGCTTCCTGCCTGAAAAGTTGCAGGCAATGACTCAGGAGATCGTCATAATCCAGTAAGCCGTGCTCTTTTTTGAAGGCTTCATACTCTTGATTCAGGTCCTTGAGCTGGGATGGAGATGGACCCGTTTCCAAAAATGAATCATAAAGCCCTTCTTCGAAGACCTGGCCCCGGTTGACGATACGACTCAAGAGCTCCAGGAATTCCTTTTTATCAGGCCGATCCTTGTTTTTATCCCAACCTTTCTGTTTGATGATCTTTCCGACGATCTCTTCACTGTCTTTCCGGTCCAACACGGTCAACGGACTCCGGAGACCGATCGCCGCCCCATAAATCCTTAGGATTTTATAGGCCAAGGAATGAAACGTCCCGCCGGCCACTTCCTGACAGGACCGCTCCAGCATGAGTTCCACCCGGCGGAGCATCTCCTGGGAGGCCTTGCGGGTAAAGGTCAACAAAAGGATCCTCTCCGGTGGGATCCCATTTTCAACCAGCCAGGCCACCCGATAGACCAGGGTGCGGGTCTTTCCGCTTCCGGCCCCGGCAATGACCAAGGTAGGCCCGTCCGGTGAAAAGACCGCCTCCTGCTGGGCCTTGGTTAGATTTTTTTGATAATCGATTTTCCCCATATACCTAAAGTCGCTTTTATCCTTCCCGACTATTTTTCCGAACTCGGAGATTAAACTCCAAACGGATATTTTTATTAATGCCCCGTCTTACTAAAAAAGGCCGGGACTGTAAACCTATAAATTAGGCTTGCGGCCGGCGGCTTCAAGAAAAATTTACCATTTGACAACATCCCGCTGTAATCTTATAGTTTATCCAAATTTGAGATCCCCGGGGAATCTATCCCTTGTGAACAGGAATCTTGCCTGATCCCGATTGGCCTTCCGTTAAGAACCATAGAAAGGAAGGGTTATGGCCGAGGAAAGCATCTTAAAGACAAAATTTCGGCAAGGATACAAGGCCCTTTTTTATCAACAATGGCCGCCCCTGACCGGGGGGGTATTATTAGGGCTCAGTAGCATCTTGATCGTTGCCTGGTCCAGACCGTGGGGTATCGTCGGAGGAATCCGTAATTGGGCTGACTGGCTTTTTTACGGCCTGGGTTTCTTTCCGGAACGCCCGGAGAACGCCTTCTTTTATTCTTCCTCGATTATGGATATCGGATTTTTATTAGGGGCCTTCGGAGCGGCCCTCTTAGCCAAGGAGTTCGCCCTGAGAAAAACACCGGCCTTGGAGATCATAAAAGGGCTGGCCGGCGGGGTCTTCATGGGAATCGGCTCGGCCCTGGCCATGGGTTGCAATGTCGGGGCTTTTTATACCCCCTTGATCAACCTTTCGGCCAGCGGTTTCCCGATGCTGGTCGGACTGACCATCGGCGCTTTTATCGGTTTAAAATATCTTTTATGGGAACTGGAAAAATTCCCTCCCCCATCCGGATTTACACCCACGGCCTCTTTAGGAAAAAAAAGGGTTGATTGGAAGATTATCCAACCTTATTTAGGCACCCTGGTCTTTATTGGTTTGATCGTCTGGGCTTACTGGTATTCCGGAAAAGCCTATACGGAAATCGGCGGCCTCCTGCTCTTCGGTGCCGCTTTCGGAATCATCCTGCAGCGCTGCCGCTTTTGTTTTGTCCGAGCCTTTCGAGACCCTTTTATGACCGGAGAGGCGACCATCGCCAAGGCCATCGCCGTCAGTATTATCATCGGCGCCATAGGCGTAGCGGTTTTGAAATGGAGCGGATTTCGTCAGGAAAGCCTCTATGTCATCCCGGCCTTCTGGTGGGGGTCGCTGGTGGGTGGCACCATATTCGGGATCGGAATGGTCATCGCCGGCGGATGCGGAAGCGGAACCTTGTGGCGGGTATCCGAAGGACAGCTTAAGCTCTGGGCGGCCCTTTTTACCTTTGCGACGACCAATTCCTTGATGAACGTCCTTCTCCGAACCACCGGCTGGCGTCAAAAATTGGGGAAGGCGGTATTTTTGCCCCAGACCTTCGGCTGGGGCGGAAGTATCCTCTTCATTGCCTTTATCCTGCTGATATGGTATCTATTAGTAACCTGGAATGAAGAGAGTAATAAATTCACAGTAGGATTATAAAAACCGGTATAAGGTGCAGGGCATAGGGTTTAAGGAATGCCCCTTGCCTTGGACCTTATACCTTAAACCTTGCACCTTGGAAGGAGGAAATCATCATGGAAGATATTAAACCCGATCAAACCTTGGATGCCCGGGGACTCAGTTGCCCCATGCCGGTTTTAAAAACCAAAAAGGCGATTGAGAATCTCAAGTCCGGAGAAATCCTGGAGGTCTTAGGAACCGATCCGGGGACCAGAAACGACATGCCCGGCTGGGCCAACCGCACCGGGAACATTTACCTCGGGGAGAAAGAAGACCAAGGCTTTATTCGTTTTTACGTCAAGAAAAAGTAAAATGTGAAATAAGGAGCAGGGCATGGCTGAAAAATTGGGGATTTTCGTTTCCTCCGATAAAAACCTCCGGCATGTGATCGGAATCACCAAAGCCGCCGAAGCGGCCGGCAAGGAAGTAGTCCTTTTTTTTACCCACAAAGGGGTCCTGCTGACCCAGGTGCCGGAGTTCAAGGAGCTGATCGGCCACGGAAAAAAATCCTTGTGTAATGTGAGTTATGAATCCAAAGGATTGAAAGGGAAGCCAGCCCCTGGAATAGCAGAAAAAGATTTCGGCACTCAGGCCCGCCACGGGGAGATGATCGACGAAGTGGACCGTTATATCGTCCTGTAAAGGAGGAATCGATGAAAAAGGTGGCCTTTTTGGTCAAAGACAAGGAGGAAGACTGGGAAGGGCTTCGCTCAACCCTGGGTTTGGCCGTAGAGAATAACTCGGTTTATTTCTTTGTCCTTGATCATGAAGTGGAAATGACCGAGCCTTTTCGCGAAAATCTGGATTGGGTCCTGGATATGGAGGGTGAATTATATTCCAATGTTCCGGCCAATGTGGAGAAGCACGGGTTCCAACCCATCACCTATGAGGAATTGGGCGAGAAATTGAAAGAAATGGATTTTATCGTCCCCTTTTAAAATAAAAATAACGGTTCGAGGTCCCAGGTACAAGGGGGATCAGATTCTCGTATTCACGCGTTGTAGGCCCCGGCATGTGATTTTTCTTTAAACCTTGTACCTCGTACCTTGAACCTTGTACCTTGAGAATATGAGGTGCCATGAAACTCTTACACATATATCGTTCCAAGCCAACCGAAGAAGTCCTTAAATTAGCCAAAATCCTTTCCGAGGGAAACGAGGCGGACAACTTTTTCTCTTTATGAAGGAGAGGTGGATTACGCCAAATTGGTGGAGCTTATCTTTTCCCATGATAAAGTCGTCAGTTGGTGGTAAGTAAGACCGATAGGGGATACCGGTTTCCTGATCCCGGATAAAAATAAACCTTGGCAGGAACAGAGGGCCGGAGAACGATTTTTAAACCTGATTAATTTTTTGCGGTTAATCATATCCGGCATATTTGACCAAGAGGTGATTTATTATGCCTGAAAAAAACTTTTTAATAATCGGTCTGATGTTTATTCTGCTGATGGGATTGGGGATTCATGAATCCCAAGCCCAAGGGTCTCCATCCGGCCAAGCCTATTCCGTGAACCCGGAACTCTGCGCCCTCATGCTTCGCAAAGGGAAAGAATCCTTTACTCGGGGAAGGTACACCGAGGCCAAAGAATTGTTCCGTAAGGCCATACTGGCCGATCCCAACTCCCAAAAAGCCTGGTCCTATTACGATCTGGCCCAGATGTATTCCGTAGCCGAGCAATTTAAAAATCACGGCCGCATCGTCCAATCCAGCGCCCCGCCCGCTGAACAAACCGCGGAAATGGCCCAACCCCAGACCACGGCCGCCCCGCCTCCGGCCATGAAAGAAAAAGGCAAAGGGATTCCGGCAAAAAAAGAAAAACCGGCAATCAGAAAAAAGGCCTCAGCCCCGAAAGAAACTCTCAAGGGGGAACCCTCCAAACCCGGAGCACCAAACCCTGTTCCAGCCCCCCCGGCCCCGACACCCGCTCCGGGAGGGTTTAAGATTTTAAAGGATGAAGGTTGTTAATCGATATAGGTTTTCAGCAGAAAGGTAGGTGATATCGGCGGTTATATTTTAAAAAGAATTTAGGATGCTTATATAATTTTGGTTCATATTTTAATAACTTATGGAGGATTTACGATGAAAAGATTAATAATTTTGACCTCGGCGTTGTTTTTGCTTCTGGCCTTCGCAGGTTTCGGAATGGCCCAGGATGTTTCCAAAGGAGAAAGTGCTTTTAAGGCGGATCTGGAAAAGGCTATTCCACCCGATAGAATTAAGACCATTGCCGACCTGCACAAAGTCTGGATGGATGTTCAAGCGGGAAAAAGCAAGGCCATCCTGATCGACGTCCGCACCAATCCTGAATTTGATGCCGGCCATATCGAGGGCACGAACCTCGTGACGTTGGCCCACGTATATACCTTGCCTAAACGTTTTCCGGATGCCAATGCGGAATACTGGATCTGGTGCCGAACCGACCATCGTTCCGCTTATTTCACCGCCATGATGTACAGATACGGCTATAAAAATGTCTATTGGGCCAAAGGCGGAGTCGTCGGCTGGATGAAAGCGGGATACCCTTTGGTAAACCGTTTCATGGGCCGCTTTAAAGTGGAAGAATACGGCCATCCTTTTAAGGAAAAAGGTCCGATTAAAGACAGAGAGTTTGTCGACTATAAATCCTATTATAAGGAATGCATTCCTCAGGAATAGCCTATCGGAACCTGTTCGGTTAAAGGAGGGGTTAATTTCCGCCCCTCCTTTCTTTTTGCCGTCAATGGTTTCTTGTACCCTCCGCGTAGTTGACCGCATCAGCATCATTCCTCTTTTTTTTCTTTTTATGATTTTTTTTCTTGACAATCCATTATCTCCAAAACTATATTACTATATAGTTATTTAGGAAATTATCGGGTAAAAACAAACCCTCATTAAGAGGGATTAAAGGAGGAACCAAAATGAACGAATCCGTTTCCTGTGAATGTATTCAAACAACCGGTGGTAAGTTAGATCCAATAAGCCTGAGGAAAAAACTGGTTATTTTGCCGGTGTCCTTTATAGCCTGGTGGATTATCTACCACCAACTGCCCATGGTAACCGGGTGGGTGACCTATCATTTGTTCAGCCTTGGCAGAGGTACTCATTTGGGCGAGGCTGTCGCCTTTTTTCTTTATGATGTTCCCAAGGTCCTGATGCTCCTGATCCTGGTCGTTTTTGGAGTCGGTCTTTTGCGCTCTTTCTTTACCCCGGAAAAGACCAGGGCCATTTTGGCCGGTAAAAAGGAATCGGTCGGAAATGTCCTGGCCGCCGGCCTGGGAATCGCCACCCCTTTCTGCACCTGCTCGGCCATCCCCCTCTTTATCGGCTTTGTCGAGGCCGGGGTACCCCTCGGGGTAACGCTGTCTTTTTTGATCTCCGCCCCCATGGTCAATGAGATCGCCCTGGTCCTTTTGTTCGGCCTTTTCGGATGGAAAGTGGCCGCCCTCTACCTATCCACCGGACTGGTAATCGCCATGGTCAGCGGCTGGGTCATCGGCCGGTTGCACATGGAGAACCATATCGAAGATTGGGTCAGGGAAATCAGGACCAACGGCTCCCCGATGTTCATGGAAACACTAAACTGGTCGGGTCGGATCGATTATGCCTGGCAGGCGGTCAAGGATATCGTCGGCAAGGTCTGGATCTATGTTGTGGCCGGTATCGCCGTCGGGGCGGCCATCCACGGCTACGTACCCGTCGGTTTTATGGCCTCCATCATGGGCAAAGAGGCCTGGTGGTCGGTTCCCTTGGCCGTCATGTTGGGGGTTCCCATGTATTCCAATGCCGCCGGGATCATCCCGATTGTTCAGGCCCTTCTGGAAAAAGGGGCGGCCCTGGGCACGGTGCTGGCCTTCATGATGGCGGTCATCGGACTCTCCTTGCCGGAAACCATCATCCTCCGAAAGGTCTTGAAACCACGGCTCATTGCCGTCTTTGTCGGCGTGGTGGCTACGGGCATTCTTCTGGTGGGTTTTCTCTTTAATGCCCTTCTGTAAAGTTTTTTCTTGACTTTAAGAGGAAACAATATAACTATATAATCCATTATGGAAAAATCAGGAAAGATGAATCAAAAAATATTGGAAGGCCAGGCCTCGATCCTCAAGGCCCTGGGTCAGCCCACCCGACTGCAAATTCTGGAATTGCTTAAGGAAGGCGAACGGTGCGTCTGTGAAATTTTCCCGGCCATCTCCCAGGAACAGGCCAATGTCTCCAAGCATCTTTCCATCTTGAAACAGGTCGGGATTCTGGAGTCCCGGAAAGAGGGCCTGCGTATCCTTTACCGGATAAAAACCCCTGAAATTTTGAACTTGCTGAGCGGGGTTTCCAAGCTCTTAAAAGCCCAGGCCCAGGAGCAGCATAAGT
Organism: uncultured delta proteobacterium; assembly: GCA_963769305.1. Lineage (GTDB taxonomy): Bacteria > Desulfobacterota > RBG-13-43-22 > RBG-13-43-22 > RBG-13-43-22 > RBG-13-43-22. Next base: position 45,181 of record CAVYLJ010000041.1, read on the forward strand.
TAATGACTCGTTTATAAAATTTTTTTTGAGTATATGATTACTAATTATTCATATAGTTAATGAGTATTTTTTATGGAACCCCATCATCATAATCATGACTCCGAAGCCTCCTGGGGTAAACGCCTGTTCGTCACCATGGTGATGAACCTGATTATCCCGGCTGTTCAGATCGTGGCCGGCATCATGGCCGGCAGTATGGCCCTGATCAGCGATGCCCTGCACAACCTGAGTGATTTCGCTTCCATCCTGATCAGCTATATGGCCTTAAAAATCGGAAAACGCGGTCCCACGCTTTCCCTGACCTTCGGCTATAAACGGGTGGAGGTCATGGCCGCAGTCTTCAATACGGCCCTCCTCTTCGGGGCCGCCCTGTTCATCGCTGTGGAAGGCTGGATTCGTTTAAAAAATCCGGTTTTGATTCGGGGAAACATGGTCATTTGGGCCGCCCTCCTGGGTGTTATCGCCAATGGCATATCGACCTGGATGCTCCACGCCGGGGCCAAAGAAAACCTCAACATGCGCGGGGCCTTTCTCCATATGTTGACCGATGCCCTGACTTCCCTCGGAGTGGCCGTACTGGGCGTGGTCTGGCTGCTCCGTCCCTGGTACTGGCTTGATCCCATCGTATCCTGGGTTATCGTAGCCCTGATCCTTTACAGCGGCTGGGGTATTTTAAAACAAGCCCTGCTCATCTTGATGAACGCCACCCCGCCGGGTATCGACCTGGAGGCCATACAAAAAGAAGTAGTATCCCTGGGGGGGATAGAGGATCTTCATCATCTTCATGTCTGGAACCCCTCCTCCGGGACCATCGCCCTGGCGGCCCATGTCATCGTGCCGGACCAGATGCTTTGCCAGGTGGACGAGTTGGCTAAAAAAGTGCGGGACCTGCTCTTATCTAAATTCAACATCAATCATCCCATCCTTCAATTTGAGAGCAAGTCTTATGAACCCGTGGATTTACTATGCACGATATGTAAGGACAACCATTCTTCAGAAACAAGTGCTCAGTAAGGAGGCCTTATTATGGAAATCAAAATACTCGGACCCGGATGTCCCAGATGCGGGCAAACGGAAAAAATCGTCAAGGAGACTGTAGCCGAGGCCGGCGTGGAGGCCACGGTTGAAAAAATTACCGATGTGATGCAAATCATGACCTATCGAGTCATGGGCACCCCGGCGGTGGTCGTGGACGGCCAGGTGATGTCGGTGGGCAAGGTCCCCAAGAAAAAAGAGATTCTTGCCTGGATAAAAAAATAGCCCAGGTAAAGCCGATACAAAAAGGAAAATCTATGGCTCCCGGCAAACCACTATCCGTTAAACTGTTTTTCATCCTGCCGTTCCTACTCCTGTCTTTATTGGTCTTATTTGACGCCCAGGCCGGTCAAACCATCGATGAGCTTTATCCTGGACTGGCTTCCGACTCCCTTAAGTCAGCAAAACTCACCAGGCTGCCTAAAGGAACCCTTTTGACCTCCAGGAGTCTGATCATAAAAGAATCGGAACTTACCAGGGAGATCAACCAATCGGACCCGGCATTACGTAAACAACTTATTAGAAATGCCTTTTATCTTCTGGAAAAAATGGCCACCAGTCGGTTGGTCCTTCAGGAAGCCCATAAAGCAGGATATAAACTGGGAGATGAAGAAGATAAGACAATCACGAAGTTTCTCTCTGAAAAGGTAAAGCCCGGCACCATATCCGATGAGGAATTAAGGAATTTTTATACCCAGAACAAAGGGATGATCGGGAGTGCTTCTTTTGAAGAGACTCGTGACCTGTTGAAGTATCTTTTAGCACAACAAAAAATCCAGGAGGCCCAGCGTCATTACGTCCAAACTCTCTTTCAGCAAGCATCCATCCAGCTTAATGAAGACTGGGTAAAAAAACAAAGCACCCTTTCCCGAGACAACCCGGTAGACCGGGCCAGGACGTCCGGCAAACCGAGCTTGATCGACTTTGGATCAACCGGCTGCGGGCCCTGTGACATGATGACCCCCATATTAGCCGACCTGGAGAAAAAATATAAAGACAAGTTAAACGTCCTTTTCGTCCATGTGAACCAGGAAGTGATTTTAACGGCTCGTTTCGGGATCAAATACATACCGGTTCAGGTGTTCTTTGACAAAAACGGCCGGGAGGTTTTCAGGCATACCGGCTTTTTCCCCCAAACGGAGATCGAAAAGCAACTGGCCCGGATGGGCATCGCCAACTGATCCGATGTCATCTTTAACTTTTAGAACCTTTCCTTTCCTCCTCCTTAGTGCCTTGATGGTTTTTTTGAACAGGGACCTTCAAGCCCAAAGTTCAAAGACCATAGCAGAGAATTATCCCTTCCTGGGTGCTTACGCCCTGCCCGATGCGGTGTTGAGCAAATTAAAACCCGGCATCCTTTTAGTTTCCGATAAAGTCATCATAAAAGAATCGGAGGTCCTGTCCGAGATTCGCCGATCCGATCAGGCCATCCGTGGTCAATTACGAAAAAATGCCTTTTATGTCCTGGAAAAGATGGCGGCCGATCGGCTCCTTCTGCGGGAAGCTTTGGCCCATGGAGAACAAAGGCAAGGCCCGGCAAAAGAAATCGTTGCCCGTTATCTCGATCAAAAATTTAAAGACCTGACCGTATCCGAGGAAGAACTCCGGCAGTACTACCAGGACAACAAACATATGCTCGGCGATCCCGACCTGGATCCTCTCAAGGAATCCCTGCGGGACTTCCTGAAAGAACAGAAAAAACAAAAGGCCATTCGGCATTATATTATAACCCTTGGGCAAAGAAGGCTCATCCGGGTCAATGAAGACTGGGTAAAAAAACAGAACATCCTGGCCAAAGAAAACCCGGTTGATCGTCTCAGGATGGCCGGAAAACCGGCCTTGGTCCTTTTCGGGGCCATGGGCGAGTGCCCCTGTGATATGGTCTCTCCCATATCTGATCGATCTGGGCGAAAAATATAAAAGCCGGATTAGAGGTCCTTATTATTTCCCTGCGTGAAGAAAGGATCCTGGCAGACCGGTATGGGGTGAAAACCATCCCTGATCTTATTTTTTTCGACCGAAAGGGCCGGGAAATATTTCGCCACGTGGGGTTTCTGCCTGAAAGGGCAATCGAAGAAAAACTGAAGCAATTCGGACTGATTTGAAAGGAAGGAAAATTAAAAATGAACAACTGGCTCTTATCGAAAAATCGGGGTTGTGCTCCTGATCGGATTTTTATTTTTGGTGGGAGCCCAACCATCCTGGGCCGGCAGCTTATAAAGAGGTCCCGGTCAAAGGCATGGTAACCCTGGTTGACCTGGGGGCCAATGCCTGCATTCCCTGCAAGATGATGGCACCCATCATGACCAAGCTGGAGAAGGATTATCAGGGCAAGGCGGCCGTCGTTTTTATTGACGTCTGGAAGTTCCCGGAACAGGCCAAACCTTTCAATATTCAGGTCATACCGACCCAGATTTTCTATGATAAAACCGGCAAAGAAGTCTTCCGTCATGAAGGGTTTATGAGCGAGAAAGATATTGTCAGCCAATTAAAAAAGATGGGGGTCAAATAATCTTTAAGGTCAGGTGAGGTTTCAATGCTGGAAAATATTTTTCTGACCGTCAATGACTGGCTTATCGGGGAACCCTACATCGCCGCCCTGGGGGCCTTTTTCTGGGGCATGATCAGCGTGGTCTTCAGCCCCTGCCATCTGGCCTCCATCCCGTTGATCGTGGCCTATGTGGGCGGGCAGGAAAAGACGGTCCTGGCCCGGCAGGCCGGATACTACTCCGTGGCCTTTACCTCCGGACTGTTTATCACCATCGCCCTGATCGGCATCATCTGTTCCCTTCTGGGACGTATGCTGGGCGATGTGGGCAACTACTGGCAGATCCTTATCGGGTTGATCCTGATCTGGGTGGCCCTGGGGATGCTGGGGGTCGAGAAATGTTCCATGTCCGGGAGCTTATTATACCGGCTGAATTTAAAAGGCATCTTTGGGGCCTTTGTCCTGGGTCTGGCCTATGGGGTGCTTTCCGGGTCCTGCACCTTCGGCTTTATCGCCCCTATCCTGGCCATCATCACAGTTCAAGAAAAGGTGGCCACCGGGATCCTGTTGATTTTGCTGTTCGCCGTCGGCCATTGCCTGCCCATCGTGATCGCCGGCAGTTCGACGGCCGCCGTCCGTAAAGTCATCGAAAACCAGTCCTGGCAGACCGGCGGCCAGTGGTTCCGCCGCGGGGCCGGGGTGCTCATCGTGTTGCTGGGCCTTTATTTTATTGTCAATCCTTTTATTACCTAACATAACCTATTCAAAAGGCTTGTCTCAGTCAGCCTTATAAGGAAATAGTCTCCATGCAATGAAAATCGTCTTATTTTGATTCTTGGCCTGGCCGGTTTCGTGGTCATGGCCGATAACTGGGTCGTCTCACCCATTCTGCCGGCCATTGCCAGTTCCCTCCGGGTATCACCGGTGCAGGCCGGGCTGCTTATCAGTGCCTACATGATCCCTTTCGGGCTTTTTCAATTAGTCTTCGGCCCTCTGGCCGATCGGTATGGGAAACAGCAGGTCATTACCTTTTCCATGATCTTCTTTACCATCGGTACGGCCCTCTGCGGCTTGGGGCTCGGGCTTTTCGATCTTGGGCTTTACCGCGCCCTTACCGGAATATTCGCCGCCTCGGTCATGCCCATCTCGCTGGCCCTGATCGGCGACCTTATACCCATAGAGCGGCGGCAGCAGGCCATCGGGACTTTTATGGGCATCGCCTTTTTAGGCCAGGGACTCAGCATGGCTATCGGCGGGTCCATCGCCTATTTTGTTAGTTGGCGCGGGGTCTTTTTTACCTATGCCGCCTTGTCCGTCCTGTCCACCATAATGCTTATTCGGGGCCGGACGGAAGGCTTCCTCCAAAAGAAATCCCCATAGTCTGTTTTTTAAACCCTACCTGGACCTGATTGGTAAGTTCAAAAAGTCTACTGATTTATCTGATCATTCTGGTCGAGGGCATCCTGATCATCGGTTCTTTTTCCTATTTGGGGGCCTATACGGAGCTTCTCTTCCATTTTAACTACCTTTATATCGGGCTGATCCCTGACCGCCTTCGGGGCCGGGGCCGTCATCACCGGCCGCCTGGTCGGAAAAATCGTGCCCCGCCTTGGGCGGCCGAATACCTTGATCCTGGGGTTGATCGTGGCCATGGGAGCGGATTTCCTGTTGTATGGGGTCAAAACCAGTGCGCTGATGCTGATCCTGGGGATAGCCCTTCTGGGTATTGGATTCATGCTGGCCCATTCGAGTCTGCTGACTTTTGCTACGGAGTTCGCCAAGATGGCCCGGGGCACGGCCATGTCTTTAGTGGCCTTTTGCTTTATGGGTGGCGGCGGGGTCGGCACGGCCATCGGGGGGAAAGTAATCTCTTCCATCGGATATGCCCGCTTTTACGGTCTTTACGGTCTCTTTTTGTTCGGACTGGTCATGGCTACCCTCATGGTTGTCCGCGAAGCCAAGGTGTAAAAGGCAAATAATTTTTCTTGACATCCTCGGCCTGTCTTCTTATAACTCATCCGGTTTCAAATCCAAAAACTCTGCTGCGGGTTCCACGTTGCGCGTTGGGAGTACCGCGTAATCCGCAACAAAAAATTTTTTTGAAGGTTTTTTTACATGACCGTCATCGTTAAGAGTGCCTTGTTACTTACTTTCTCCAACCTCTTTATGACCTTCGCCTGGTATGCCCATCTTAAAAATCTGAGCAGCAAGCCCTGGTACCTGGCCGCCCTGGCCAGTTGGGGGATAGCCCTTCTGGAATACCTGATCCAGGTCCCGGCTAACCGCCTCGGCTATACGGTTATGAACCTTAGCCAATTAAAAATACTCCAGGAACTGATCACCCTTTCGGTTTTTGTCCCCTTTTCCGTTCTCTATATGGACCAACCATTGCGGCTCAATTTCCTTTGGGCCGGGCTTTGTCTGCTGGGGGCGGTTTATTTCATCTTTAAGCAATAAAAGTATCGGCCGTTGGAGTGGCTATAACAGGAAACCTCGATGTTGCAAAAGCCGAGGATGCTGCAGATCCGAGACGTCAAGGCGAAGCCGTACTTAGACAATCATCGATCAATTTTTATTCAACTTCGAGGGAAAGAAAGGAGGTGATCCTATGACCACCAAACGCAAGATCGAAGTTTTCAGCGCGGGATGCTTCCTATGTCAAGAGACTATCGAACTGGTCAACCGCTCGGCTTGTTCGTCCTGTGAGGTCAGCGTGCTGGACATGCATGACCTGCAGGTGGCCACGCGGGCGAGAGAATTGGGTATCCGGTCGGTGTCGACGGTAGTGATCGACGGCAAGCTGGCCGATTGCTGCTCCGGCCGCGGACCCGACGAGACAGCACTTCGGGCCGCCGGTCTGGGACAGCCGCTTAGTTAACAGTGCTGAATTCCATCGACAAACCCCGGGATCGAATCAGTTCCGCTTCCGGTCGGTCCTGGTGTGTTTCTTTCAATTTAATTGATCGATTATCTTTCAATAACCTTGGTCATTACCTCCTTCAAATCAGACTAAAGGGCCTGCCCTCTATTCAACAGGGCTCCCGTCCAAAAATATTTCACCCCTTTTCACCCCATTTAAAAAGCTTCGGGTACTGCGCCCCCTTTTGGACCTATAGATCGGTTTAAACTCTAAAACATGTGACCCGCCGCCGGTCAGAGTCAAACTGACTTCTTTAAAATAATCCTCTCCCGGAAGACCAAAAAATATGGTTGTGCGGTCCGGAAACCAGTCTGACCTTCTTATGAAGGACATATCTCATACCCTCTCCCCCTTCAGGGTCCCGCTTTCCTTGGGCATCCCAGGGGTAATTTCCTTTTGTCCGTCTATCTTCCAGACCAGCGCCTGTCCATCAATGTTGATTAAAAAGGGATATCCGGGTTGCCCATGAAAAGTCTTTTTGGATTCAAAGAAATAATATCCCTCCACATGAGTTTTAATCGACGCCTTGATGATTAAATCAAAAAAACCCTGTGGCGGAGGACCTTCTTCTTTAACTTCCTTAAAAACATCGGTTCTTTCACTTTGTGATTTGGTCTTTATCGCCCGTGCTGCCAGGCCGCAGCCCAAAATGGTGCTTACGAAAGCGGCCAGGAGCAAATAGCTCAATAATCTTTTCATTTTTTCAAATCCTCTTTTCAGTTTCAGGTTGCTTCTTCTCAAACCAGCCATACATCGAAGGGATGAGCAGGAGCGTCAGAAGCGTGGATGTTATCAATCCCCCTACTACCACAGTTGCGAGCGGTTTTTGGATTTCAGAACCTGCCCCACTGGCGTAAAGCATCGGTATCAAGCTGAATATGGCAATAGATGCCGTCATGAGCACAGGACGCAATCTGTCAGCGCTGCCTTTGAGAATCGCCTCCGTCAGGTCTAACCCTTCCTCGTCGCGCAATTGGGAAATGCGGGATACCAGGACAACGCCGTTCAGCACCGCAACCCCGAAGAGCACGATAAACCCGACTGAAGCCGGAACCGACAAGTACAAGCCGGAAATCCATAGCGAGAACACCCCGCCGATTAGAGCAAAAGGCAGATTCAGAATTACCAGGAGGGCCAGTTTTATGGATCTGAACGTTGCAAAGAGGAGAAGCAGAATCAATCCGATCGCGATGGGTCCGATGATCATCATCTTGGCCATCGCCCGCTGCTGGTTTTCAAACTGTCCTCCCCAGGTGATGTAGTATCCGGAAGGCAGCTTCACATTTTCCGCTATCTTTCGTTTTGCTTCCGCGACAAAACCCCCAATGTCTCTTCCTTCTATGTTCATCTCGATTCCGATTCTTCGTAAACCGTCCTCCCTGCTTATCTGTGCCGGCCCTTCCGTGAGAGATATTTTCGCCAGTTGACTGAGAGGAATATTCGAACCGCCATCCGTCGGCACCAGGATGCTTCCGATGGTCTCAACCGAGTTTCTGCTTTCCTCCGGCAGACGGACGGTAATATCAAAACTCCTGTTCTCTTCATAGAACTTTGATGCCGATTTGCCGGCAATCGCAATTTCAACCATGTTTTGAATATCGCTTATGTTCAATCCGTAGCGTGCAATTTTTGGTCTGTCTATTTCGATGGTGAGATAGGGCTGCCCGGTCACCTTTTCCGTAAGCAGATCGGTTGTGCCTTCAATCTTGGAAAGGACCCGCGCCATTTCATCGGCTTTCGATTTCAATACATCCAAGTCCTCGCCGAAGAGTCTCAGGATAAGCTGGGCTCGAGTTCCGGCCACAAGCTCATCAATTCTGCATTGGATGGGCTGGCTGAAACCAAACCCTATTCCCGGAATCGCCTCTATCGCCTCTCTCATCTTGCCCGTCAATTCCTCCCGGTTCAGACCGCTTTTCCATTCTTTTCTCGGCTTCAACACCCCGACGTAGCCGGTCTTATCAACACCCCGCGTGTCCAGGGCTACCCCGGTTTGTCCCGTTCGTGAAACCACGGTGAGCAATTCCGGGAAGGTCTTTAGCTTTTCACCTATGAGTTTATTTATCTCCATCGCTTTATCCAGTGAAACGCCGGGCAGAAGAGATACATCCATGTCAAAAGCCCCTTCATCCATGATCGGTATGAATTCCGTTCCCAGCCGTGGAATAATGACGAGAGACAAAACAAGAAAAACACCGGCTGTGGCTAAAACCAGCTTTCTCTTCTTCATGCTGTACCTGAGCACCGGCAAATAGGCCTTCTTTACAACCTTCATGATGATGCTTTCTTTTTCCGGTTGCGGTTTCAGAATCATTGAACATAAGACCGGAATGACGAAGATCGAAAGAACCAGGGAGGAGAGAAGGGCAATGGCGACCGTCATCGCCAGGGGTCCGAACATCTTCCCTTCAATCCCTTCCAAGGCCAGAATGGGGATGAAAGTGATCGCGATGATCAGTTCGCCGAGGATGCTCGGCTTTCTTACTTCAAGGACCGCCTTGAGCACGGTAGTAAGGGTTTTGCCTCCATGCCCGTCTTCGCTCAGATGCCTCTGCACGTTCTCCACCTGAATGATGGTCGCATCTATGATCATGCCGATTGAAATGGCCAATCCGCCAAGAGACATCAGGTTGGCGCTTAACCCAACTATCTTCATGACAATGAATGTGGACAGCAAAGAAAGCGGAAGGGCAATCAATACAACAAAAGAAGCCCTGAAGCTTCTGAGCAGAAGATAGAGAACGATCAGTACAAGAAAGGCGCCTTCGAGCAGCGCCTTGGTCACTGTGGCCACACTGGCATTCACGATGTCCGACCGATCATAATAGGGTACTATCTTGATTCCCTTTGGCAGAATATTGTTCTCGTTTATTTCTTTGACCTTTTGCTTGACCCGTTCGACGACTTCGCGGCTGTTCTCTCCTCGAAGCATCATGACAATTCCACCGACCGCCTCGTCCTTTCCGTTGATCATGGCGGCGCCTTGCCGTACGGCTTCGCCGATCTTTACTTCAGCAACATCCTTCAGGTAGGTCGGCGTACCTCCGTGGGATTTGAGAACGATATTCTCAATGTCGGCCGTATCCTTTATCAGTCCGACTCCTCGGACAATATACTGATCCGAGTGCTTTTCGAGTATATTTCCGCCGGCATTCTGATTATTCTTTTCGATCGCAGCGTATACCTGGTCGACGGAAATGCCATGTTTCAAGAGCCTGTCGGGAGAAACGACTACTTGATACTCCTTGAAATACCCGCCGAAAGAATTTATTTCATTCACTCCCGGAACGCTTTTTAACAACGGATTGACGGTCCATTCCTGAATCGTTCTCAAATCGGTCAAATACTCTATTTTCTTCTGCGGATCATCGGGCATTTTGCCGTCGAGAGTAAACTGATATATCTCGCCCATGGCGGTTGCAATGGGTCCCATAGTGATTTCAACGCCTTTGGGGACATTCTCCTTCGCTTCGGCCAATCTCTCAAATACAAGCTGCCGGGCAAAGTAAATATCGACATTGTCTTCAAAGACAATGGTCACCAAAGAAAGGCCGAATTTGGTAACAGAGCGCATCTGTTTGACTCTTCGGCAGCCCGCGCATCGACATTTCAATGGGATAGGTTACCGAACGCTCGATCTCTAGTGCAGAAAGCCCGCTGGCATGGCCTACAACTTCCACCTGGTTGTTGGTTACGTCGGGAAAAGCGTCAATGGGGAGCTTGATATAGGAATAGACTCCAAATGCCACGAGAAGCAGCGAGAAGACTATGACCGTCCCTTTCTGTCTGAGCACTAAGGCAATGATTCTTTCCAACATAACTATTCCCCCTGGAGCGTTTCCTTCTTCAGCTCCGATTTGAGCGTGAAAACACCCTTGGTGACCACCGCATCTCCCACTTTCAGTCCCTCCTTGATCTCGATCTTCGGGCCTGAGGCGGGGCCGACGGAAACCCGTCTCACCACAAACCTGCCATCCCCTTCATGAATAAAAACGTACCTTTCCGAGCCGTCAAGAAAGACCGCCTCTTCGGGAACAGCAATCACTTTTTCAGCCCGGGGGTCTTTGACGGAGTCTATCGAAGCCGTCGCAAACATCCCCGGCTTCAAAAAACCGTCTCTGTTGTCTATGCTCACCCGTGCCTTCACCGTCCGTGTCTTCTCGTCCATGACATCGCCCAGGTAGGAGATGCGTCCCTTGAACTCTTTCCGGGATAGGCGGAAACGGAGAGCTTCACCTGCATGCCGGTCCTCACTTTGCCGAGGTCCTGTTCGTATATGTCGACCATGAGCCATAAGGTGGAGAGGTCGGCCACCGTGAAGAGCGTCTTCTCCGGCCCGACCATCTCCCCTTTGGCCACTGTTTTTTCGATAATAACCCCGGACAGGGGTGCACAGACGGGGATCAAGGGGCGCTTCTGATCCGTGCCATTGGTGTCCGTTTCCACGTGTTGCACATCGACGCCGAGGAGACGGAACCGCTCTTTTGCCAGAAGCAGGTCCGCTTCGGCCTCGCTAAATTCCTGACGGGCCTTGAGCAGGTCCTTCTCGGGCGACACCTTCTTCTGGAAGAGCGTCTCTTCGCGCTTGACGCTCCTCGCGGCCAGGTCGAGACGTCCTTTGGCTTTGAGGTAGTTGGACCACGCCTGGTCCATATCAACGGAATCAATCTGAGCGAGTACCTGGCCATGACGCACCCTGTCCCCCTGCGATACGTTTACGCTGACCGCCCGGCCCGCCGCCCGTGGATTCACCCGGGCAACCCGGTCTCCATTCATCTCCAGCACCGCGGTTGCCGAAATAAACACCGAGGGTGTCGTAGCGGCGACGGTCTGCACCTCTATGCCGGCTGCCTTTACGCCCTCAGGGGTGAGCTTGACTATGCCTTCCGGCGGCGCCTCCTTCTTCTCGGTCTCCGCCTTCTGCGCGGCTTCCGGCGTCTTCTGTTCCACCGTTTTCTCCTTCTTTGAACATCCGCCTGCGAGGACAAGCGCCGCAAAGAACACGACGAAGAACATCGCCAAAGCGATATTTATCTTTTTAGCCCGTATCCCTTTCATTTCAGATCACCTCCGACCGCCCTTTCAAGGGCATTATAGGCGCGCTGCACCGAGAGAAGGGCCTCCAAGTAGGAGTTGCGCGTTTCGATCGTTTCCCTTTGGGCAATACGGACATCGTAAAAGCTGATCTTGCCCTCCCGAAAAGCGTACTGGAGGAGATCGAGGTTTTCGGTGGTTCGTCCTAAGATCGCCTGTTTAAAAAGATCGAGCTCACTTAAGGATGAAGCGGCTGCCGCATAGGACTCCTCAATCTCTTTCCGGGCGGTCCTGGCCACGCCGGCCTCCCGGATCCGCGCCTGGGAGGCCTTCGCCCGGGCTTCGGTGCGCTCCGCCTGTTTCCGGTCAAAGAGCGGGATCTCAACGGAGAGCGCGCCGCCGCGCTCGTATTGCTGCTCATCCTTTCCTTGAAAGAGACTCCAGGTCACGTTCGGGATCAGTTCCCTTTTTGTGAGTGTGAGCGCGGCCTCTGACCTCCGCGTCTCGGCCTCGGCAGCCTTGATGTCGGGCCGGGCGGGTATGCGGTCCAGAAGCGTCTCCCTGTCCGGCAACGGAGGAAGCCCTGCCGCCAGATCACCCTCGGGGGTCACTTCTGCATCAGCCGCCATGCCGATGAGCGTCTTGAGCGAAAGGAGCGCGTTTTTGTACTCCGTCGAAGCGGCAATCAGGTCCCTCCTCGCCCTGGCCAGCTCGACCTGGCTCAGGTTCACCTCGAGGGCGGCCACATCTCCAGCCTCATACTTCACAGAGACGAGCCGGGAAAGCTCCTCCTGGAGTCGGACGAATTCCTTAGCGAGCGTCTCCTTGTCGCGCAGGAAGAGGACCTGGGCAAAGCGATCCCTGATATCGGCCTTCAGCGTGCGCTCAAGGTCCCGGATTTCCATGCGCGCCCGCTCCAGGTTGTGCGTGGCCGCTTCGATACGCAGCCCTCGCTGACCGCCCACCTCCACGCTCTGGGAGAGGCTGATCTGGTTATTCAGAAATCTGCCGCCCGCTTCATCCGGCGGCCGGTCCTTGAGCGACAGTCCGCCTTCAATGACGGGGTTCGAGAACGGAGGGAGCTTTGCCTTCTGCATCTGCCCTTTGGCCGCATCCTCCTCGAACCTGATCGCCTGCATCTGCGGGTTGTTCCTCAGTCCGGTCGCCACGGCCTCTTCCATGGTGAGGGCGAAGGCAGGACCGGAAAAGAGTATGACAATCGCCGTGATCAGATAAAACATGATAGTTCCTCCTGCATAAATAGATAAAGCGCGATAAAGGGAAGGACCCTCTTTCTCTCCAGGGGATTGAGCATTAGTCCTGAACTTGATTCAGGACATAATTTCTCCCGGGAAGGACGGAATCCCTCTATTAATTTTTAATCATTTTGGGAAGTGGTTTTGGAAAGGGTTAGCTTTTAGGAGGTTCGTAGATAACAAATACGGGTTCAACCAGCAAAAAAGGGCCGGTTAAGTTTGCGAAGGGCGTTGAGGAAAGATATACTCGCGTAAAAACATGATTCACGAGGGCATGGGCATGTAATAAACAGACAGCGCAATGGATGGCCTTCTCATTTTTTTCCAATGGGCCACAATCATTACAAATAGGCTTGGTTGAAATCGATAGGATACTAAAAAAAGTTCCCTCCGGGCATCTTGGCAAAAGAGGAAGACCTACTATCGATTCCGCAGTCCCCATGGGCCAGCCCGTCGGCAACGGGCAGCACCAGAAAAGCGCTCAATAAAACGGCCGAAATAAGCTTCCTTAAAACTTGACTTTTCACAGGCTTAAAATTCCAATCGGCTATCTGCTAATTAATTCCTATATGGTTATATAATAATTGTGATTCAAATCCCTGTCAAGTAAAAAAATAAAACGCCGAAAAACAATCATCCTGGTTTCTTGGTCCAGATCATCCTTTGGACTTAATTTTTGCTTGACAATTTCCATGGATAAAACTATATTACCATATACTTATTAAGTTCTATGCTCCATGAAGAGGTTAACGATAGCATGAAAAGCTCCCATACAACTTTTCTGAATATATGTTAATCAGGTAGAAAGCTTTCAAATCCCTGTCAAGTAAAAAATAAAAAGGCGAAAAACAATCCCTTGGTTTCTTGGTCCAGATCATCCTTTGGACTTAATTTTTGCTTGACAATTTACATGGATTAAACTATATTACCATATACTTATTAAGGAGAGATCACCCATGGTATTGACGATTCGGCAAGATGAATTTCAGTTGATGAAGATGGTTGTACTGGATAAGGATCAGGATGAGGCCCTTCGCCTGATAAAACAATTTGTGGCCCGTTTGGAGCAACAGGACAACCAGGGCCTGAAATCCCATCTGGACAGGTGAAACCGCAGTGGACCGACAATCCTCCTGTCAAATCCTGGAAATTCCCGTCGGGGCGACTGAAAAGGAAATCCGCAAGGCCTATCGCCGACTTGGCCATGAAATATCATCCGGACCGGAATCCGGGAGACCCTGAAGCGGCGGAAAAATTCAAGGAAGTGCAAAACGGCCTATGAAACGCTTTCGGGAGGAAAGCGGCTGAAAGAGAATCGACAGAATGCCCCCACTCGGTGGCGAGATGAAGGTTCCTATCAAGATTTAACTGACCCGTTCTTAGGGTTTTACGTGGCTATGAAAGCGCATTTCCTTAAAGATCAAGAAGGCCAACCTTCTTCCAAGAAGAAAAGGAGCCGAAGGTGAAGGCATTTTCGGGATATCCCATAGCTTGCCTGCCGGACCGATCAATAAAAAACAATCGTGGAGGTATAATATGCCACAGAATAAAGAGGACCTATTAGAGCCTGAAGAGAAGGGATGAAAGGGGGGCTGAGTCCCTGAACCGCCAACAGTTGGTTGGCGTGTACTGACTTTTGTTGATGACACACAGGTCCGCGTCAAGGGTCTGGACGAAATACTGGCCGACCTTTACGCTGAAGGCAGGCAACCGGATGACAAAACGGTCGAGGAGATCATTAGCAGATTGGAAGCCAATAAGAACTATATCCCCTCTTCGGACCGTACCCGTAAAGAGTACGCGTATGTCCTGCTGAAGGAGTACCGAATGTTTGTTGCGAGCCGAGCCAAAGAGAGATAGAAGGAGAACCTTTCATATCCGGCCAGATCAAACCGATCAGCTACCTGAAGGCCCACGCCGCAGCAATTGTTCGAAATATGGAGGAGCAACGGGGGTCCGCTCGTTAACTATATAGTCATTAGGTTAATGCAAAGGAACGCCTTGTCAAGAAAAACTTAGCTTCTCCATCATTCACTTTTCTCATACCGCATGCTTCCCCTTCAGCCTGTTTGGGACCCCGCTTACCCTGGGGCTTGATCAATAATATATACAAACAGGTATCAAAGAAAGGACATCGGCAGGACCCCGAAGCGGCCTTCAGGATCAATCCCAGCAGCTTGAGGCTAAGGTTCTCTGCCGCTGGTATCCATCACCGGCCAGCCGCCTCCCAGTGATTTGATCAGGGCCACAGCCGCCACCAGTTGCTGACCGCGCAGGCGCATGCCGGATCGCTCGATCCCGAGCGTGGTATTCTGCGCCGTCGCCACTTCCAGATAAGTCACCAGGCCTGCGTCGTAACGATTGTTGGCGATTTCCAGTTGCCGGCGCGCGGCCTTCGATGCGGCCATTACCTCCTCGTATTGGCTGGCCAGCAGATACTCGGCCGCCAGGTTGTTTTCGACATCGGCAAAAGCGGTCAGCACGGTTTGGCGGTAGCGGGCCACCGTTTCCTCATAGGCCGCTTTGGCCTGGCGAAGGTTGGCGGTGAGCTGACCGCCCTGGAACAATGGCAGCGTCAAAGATGGCCCCACGGCCCAGAACTGGCTCGGCCAACTGAGCAGGGTGCTCATATTTCTGTTGGCGCTCAAATCCCCGCTCCAGAATCCTGCCTGACCGCTGAGCTTGATGGTCGGGAAAAATGCCGCCGTGGCCACGCCGATGTTGGCATTGGCGGCGGCCATGCGCCGTTCGGCGGCGGCGATGTCGGGCCTCCGTTCGAGCAGTTCCGAGGGCAAGTCGGTTGGAACAACGAGGGGTTCCAAGGCCAGCGGTCGCTCCGCCAGGCGGAAAAGGGAGGCGTTCTTTCCGGTCAGGACAGCCAAGGCGTGCTCGAACCTGGCCCGCTGCAGTGCGTTATCCGGCAGTTGAGCCTCGGCGGTTTTAAGGATGGTTTCCGCCTGAGCCACATCCAGGTCGGAGACCATGCCCCCGGCTCTGCGGTTGCGGACCAGTGCGAGCGACTTGCGGTAGACTTCGATGCTCGAAAGGAGCAGGGCCTTGTCGGCATCGAGGGCGCGAATCGTGAAATAGTCGGCGGCCACTTCGGCCTGGATGGCCAGTCTGACCGACTCGACATCGTCGGCAACGGCCTGCACTTGAGCCGTCGCCGATTCGACGGTACGCCGCACCCGCCCCCAGAGGTCGAACTCATAGCTCAAGTCAAAGGGCAAGATGAACGTGTCGTAGGTCTGGCCGGGCTTGCCCCCAACGGGTCGGTTTTCGGAGTCGTGCTGCTCGATCGGATAAAAAGAGGCGCTCAGACGGGGGAAAAGACCGGAGCGCGCCACATCAACCACGGCCCGGGCCTGGTTGAAGCGGGCGTAAGCCGCCTTGAGGTCCTGATTGGCCTCTGTGGCCTCGGTTTCCAGGCGACTCAGTTCAGGGTCGCCGAAAATTTCCCACCAGTTGCCCTTGGGCAGGTGGGCCTGGGGCACGGCCACTTTCCATTCATCGGAGACACCGGTATAAGCTGCGGGGATTGTGGTGGCTTCGGGGCGTTGGTAGTTCGGGCCGACCGTACAACCGCTCATCACCATGGCTATCACCAACAGCACCGGGAAGGCGCGGATACGGCAACTTCTCGAAAAAAGGCGAACAGACCGTGGCGTCATCTTCATTGGGCTTTCTCCTTTTTGGCAGATGGGGCAACGGACACCGTGGCGCCGGACGCAAGCGAGTCTCCGGGGTTCACGATGACCCGGTCCTTGGGACTCACGCCGGCCAGTATCTCAATCGTCTGCCCGAAATCGCGTCCGAGCTTTACTGTGCGCAGCTCGACCTTGCCGTTGGACTGTACGATGCCCACCTGCGGTCCTTCCGGGCGGAATAAAATCGTGTTCGCCGGAAGCGTCAGGGCCGCCTCCATCTTCGCCTCGGTGAAGCGCACCTGGGCATAGCCGCCCGCCAGGACCTCCTCCTTCGGGTTGTCCAGCTCAAGCTCCACCAGGAGGGTCCTGGAATCCGAAGCGATCACGCCCGCCGTGCGGATCACCCTGGGCTTGAAGATCCGGTCGGGAAGTTCCGAAAGGGTCATTTCAGCGGTCTGGCCGGTTCGGATGCTTCGGGCCATGGCCTGGGGGACCTGCACGAATACGCGAAGCTTCGTGGTCTGCGCCAGGTGGAAGAGCTCCTTGCCGCCACCGGCGACGATGAGATCGCCGGCATCGATATTACGGGCCGTGATGGTACCGGCAAATGGCGCTGTTATTCGGGTAAACGACTTGAGCTGTCTCCAACCGGCGCACCTCGGCGCGGGCATACTCGGCGCTGGCGGTCTTGAGTTTGAAGTCGGCCTGTTTTTCGGCGTTTTCCTGTTCGCTGACGCTGGCGGTCTTCAGGAGACCGGCCCAGCGCTCGGCCGTGAGCTTCGAAAGCCCGAGGGCGGCTTCCGCCTGGGCGAGCTGGGCCCGGGCGCGCTCGAGCTCCTGGTCGAGCTCCGGCGTATCGATCTCGGCCAGAAGCTGCCCTGCCTGGACGTGGGCGCCGATGTCCACCAGCCGGCGCTTGAGATAGCCGTTGGCGCGCGCATAAATCGGCGCTTCGACCCACGGCTTGACTTCGGCAGACAGGGGCAGGTTGGATGTGGATTGGCCCGGCTTCGGCGAGACGACGGTAACGGTGGGAACGGAGAGCTTTCGCGTCTCGGCGCTCAACTCGGTGTGCTGACGAAGCCGCGGGATGAGACCGGCGACCACGCCGGTCACGATCAGCACCGCTACGACGGCCGCCGCAAGCGAAAACTTGACCGGGAAGCGCCGGGGCACCGCTTTCGGTTTCTGGTTTTTCGAAAATTCTGTTTGATTATCTTGTCCTAAATTCATGGGTACACCTCATTAGTCATTGATTTCGGTTAAAGGAAGCCCCTCGGGCTGCGGGTCTTTTGGGCTATGCCGGTGAAGCAGGCTGAACACGACGGGCACGAAGAAGAGCGTGGCCACGGTGGCGATCGCCAGGCCTCCGATGACCGCGCGGCCGAGCGGCGCGTTCTGCTCGCCGCCTTCGCCGAGAGAGAGCGCCATGGGAAACATGCCGATGATCATGGCCAGCGCCGTCATGAGCACCGGGCGCAGGCGGCCGATACCGGCTTCCCAGGCCGAGGCCAGCGGGTCACCGCCCTGCTGGAGATTGGTGCGGGCAAAGCTCACCACCAGGACCGAGTTCGCCGTGGCCACCCCCAGGCTCATGATCGCCCCCATCAAGGCGGGAACACTCAACGTGGTGAAGCGTGAGATAGAGTCCCCAGACCACGCCCGCCAGGGCGCCGGGAAGGGCCGTGATGATGATGAACGGGTCGAGCCAGCTTTGAAAGAAAACGACCAGCAGCAGGTATATGAACACTACCGCCAGCCCCAGCCCGATGGCCAGCCCGGTGAAGCTGGAACTCATCGTGTCCGCCTGTCCGCGCAGCGTGATGAAGCTCCCTTTCGGCAATTGCTTTTTCGCCTGTTCGATGATGGGCTTGATGTCGTGCAGCACCCCGCCCAGATCCCGACCGCTCACGCCGCCGAAGACGTCGATCACCGGCTGCACGTTGTAATGGGAAAAGATGGGTGATCCGCTGGCGCGCTTGAAGGAGGCGACGTTGGCAAGAATCTGGGCCGCGTTTTTGCCCGTCTGGCCGGCGTTCACCGGGATCGAGTTGAGGGCGCGCCAAGGAATCCATGGGATACTCGGGCACCCGCATGTTGACCGGATATTGGATGCCGTTTTTCGGGTTGAGCCAGAAGTTGGGCTGCGTCTGGCTGCTGCCGGTGAGACTCAGCAATACGGAATTGGCCACATCGCGCTCGGTAAGGCCGAGTTGAGAGGCCTTGTTGCGGTCGACGGCAAAGTGAAGCTCGGGCTGGTCGGCGGGCTGTTGCACGCGCACATCTACCGCTCCGGGCACCCGCCGGATTTTCTCGACGAGACTGGCCGCGATGGCCCGGCTTTTATCGAGGTCCCGGCCGACGATCTGGATGTCGAAGGGGGCCGGCAGCCCGAAGTTGATCGTCTGGTTGACAATGTCGGCCGGCAGAAAATAGAACATGACCCCCGGAAAGTCGCGGTTGAGCCGGGCGCGCAGGCGGCGAATGTAATCGTCGGTGGGCCGGTGACCGTGGTTTAGAGAAACGAGAATGTCCGCATCGCCGGTTCCCGTGAGACCGCTGTCGATGTAGGTTAGCGGGATGCCCCCGGAGGGAATGCCGATGTTATCGAGCATGCCCGCCAGCTCCCGGGCCGGGACCTCTTCCCGGATCACGGCCTCGACCCGGTCCACCAGCCGGGTGGTCTCTTCGATGCGCGTCCCGCCGGGTGCGCGCAGGTGCAGCCGGAACTGCCCCGCGTCGACCGACGGGAAGAAGTCCTGGCCGAGGTGCGGGACGAGAAGCCAGGTGCCGGCACAAAAGGCCAGGAAGAGGATTACGAAGAGGACGCGATGGGCCAGCACGGTGCCCAGCATTCGGCGGTAGCCTTCCGTGAACCGGGCGAAACCCCGCTCAAACCGGCGTTGCAGGGCCACAAACGGTCGCAGCCAAGCCGAAACCGCGCCCGTGTCGGCGGCGTGGCCGTGATACTCGATATTTCGGTAAAACCACATGACCAGGGTCGGGATTAGCGTTCGCGAAAGCACGTAACTGGCCAGCATGGCGAAGACGACCGCCTCGGCCAAGGGCACGAAGAGATAGCGCGATACGCCGGTGAGGAAGAACATGGGCACGAACACAATGCAGATGCACAGTGTCGAAACCAGGGCCGGCAGGGCAATTTCCTGGGCTCCGTCGAGGATGGCCTGCACGGTCGGCTTGCCCATCGCCATCTGGCGGTGAATGTTCTCGATGGTCACCGTGGCATCGTCCACCAGAATCCCGACGGCCAGGGCCAGTCCGCCGAGGGTCATGAGGTTGATGGTTTCACCCAGGGCGCTGAGCAGGACCAGGGAGCTCAAGATCGAAAGAGGAATCGAGAGGGCGATAATGAAAGTGCTCCGCCAGGAGCCGAGAAAGAGCAGAATCATCACCGCCGTCAGCAGCGCCGCGATCACCCCTTCCTTGACCACTCCGTTCACGGCCGCCCGGACAAAAAGCGACTGGTCGGCAAATTCCTTTACACCCAGCTCGGGCGGCAGGCCGCTCAGGATTCGCGGCATGGCCTTTTTCACGCCGTCCACGACACTGAGGGTCGAGGCCGCGCCGCTTTTAAGGACGGTGAGCAGCACCCCGCGCACCCCGTCCAACCGGACCACGTTTTGCTGCGGTTGATAGCCGTCATGCACCTGGGCCACGTCGCCCACCCGGATCACGCCGCCGTTGACGGTTTTGACGGGGAGATCGTTCAGTGCCGCAAGCACCTCCGGATTACTATTGAGGGAGACGTTATATTCCGTCTCACCGATTTTTGCGCTGCCGCTGGGAAGGATAAAATTCTGGGCATTAAAGGCGTTGACCACATCCTGCGGGGCCAGGTTCTTCGCCTTAAGGGCCGCCAGATCGATATCCACGGCCACGACCCGCGCCTTCCCGCCGGCCGGATAGGGCACGGAGGCGCCACGCACGGTCGAAAGACCGACCTTGACGCGGTTCAGGGCCAGGTCCTGAAGCTCCTGCTCCGAGAATTTCTTGCTGGCCAAGCTGTACTGAAGGATCGGGACCGATGAGGCATTGTAGCGGATGATCAAAGGCGGGGTCATGCCGGGCGGGAGCTAACGGAGAACCGATTGCCCGCTGGCCGTGATCTGGGCCACGCCATCGGAAACCGAGGCGCCGGGCTGGAAGAACACCTTGATCACGCCGGCGCCGTTGTAGGCGGTGGACTCGATGTGCTCGATATCGTTGACCAGGGTGCTGATCTGACGTTCACTATTGTAGACGATGCGCTGCTCCACCTCCCGGGCATTCAGGCCGTTGTAAGTCCAGACCACACTGACAACCGGGATGTTGATCTCCGGGAAGATGTCCGTCGGCGTGCGAAGCAGCACGAACGGCGTCAGCAGCAAAAGCACCAGCGCCGCCACCACGAAGGTGTAGGGCCGGCGTAAGGCAAGTTGAACAATCCACATAATTTATTTCCTCGTTAGAATATTTTCTTTTCCCCACCCATCGGAAGAAAGTCTATGCGCAGAGAGGAGACAGGAAATCTTCGTTTCCATTCCCGGTCAGGCCCGGAAAAAACCCCGCCCAGGCTCAAAAGCGAGGCTTGTCCTGAATTGAATTACCTCCGCCAACCTGACCAGACAGGTATGCCTGCGCTGTCCCTGAGAACCAGAACGTTATCGCCCTTCTTTACTTCCGCTGCGATAATAGCTGGCTTATCAGCGAAGGTTACCCTTGAACCCTTCACCTCGATTGTGTCACCTTTTGCAATCTTCGTGTCGAGTCGCCCGATGTACCATTCCGGACCCAGATGGACGGGAATGGTTTCCTTATCCGTTTTCACGGTTACTGCCACTGCTGCATACATGCCCTTCACGGGAACCACCGTACCAACGCTTTCAACGGTGCCGGAAATTGTCTCTACCTTTGCCGGGTCATACGTCCTCTGGTAGGGCGTTCCCATGCCCCATCCGCCGCTTCCCCGCCATTTCATCGCACCTCGTTGCGCAAAGGATTCGGCGGACAGACCAAGGGTTACAATCGAAAGTACTGTGATCATGATAAATAATTTTTTCATGGTTCCTCCTTATTTTGTGTAAGTTATGAGCCTGTATTTTTCCATTATAAGTTTCTCTCAGAAATACTATTATAACCAAACTGGCATATCTTTTTATCCCTTTCCATATCCTCTCCTCGTTTTTGATCCTCCCTCTGCTAAGGGATCAGGATGATCCTTTTCTGAAACGATGATATCCAATAAAACGCCATGACCCGGTTGATAAAAACCAGCTTTGATCTTTACTCCGTCGATACCGACGGCTGTTTGTCTAATTTGAAGGCGTAAACCGGGACACGGGCCGGCCTGACTTTTTGGACTTCTCCCCTGGTAAGCCAGGCCCCCTGACGGCGGCAAGTCAAAAAGGCATAGGGCATAATCCATTGGCAGGTTAAAATCCAGAAAAACTCGTAGGCCACTACCCAGGCAAAATCCGAATCCCTCTCGTGGCGGAAGTAGATGGCCGCCATCGGGATGCTCATAACGGCGATCATGACTAAGTACCGGAAGAGCCAAAAGGGATTCGTCAAAAGCAGGTAATAGCTGTGGACGATCAAGAAATAGGGGATGATCAACGTGGAGGCGATCAAGACGGAGTTGATTCGAAAGCCCCAAAGGTAGTCCTTCCGGGAGCGTTTAAAAAGATAGGATAACAGGACCAGGGTCTCCCGGATGTTGCTCCGGGCCCAGCGCAAAAACATTTTCACCATCCCGTTGTAGGTTGAAGGCATCTTGGCCCAGACCACGGCAGTGGATTGGAAGAAGGAATGATACCCCTGGGCGCAGATGAAATTGGTCATAGACCGGTCCTCCCCCGTAAGACAAGGGACCCCCAGGAAGGTCTGGCTAAGCCATTTTCCCAAAACCGGTTTCACGGCCGAGGCCCGATAGACGGAAAAGGCGCCGGGCGTCGTCAGGAGGCCGCGGATCTGGGTCTGATAGGCCCGCGAGAAAGCAAAAGACAGGGTAAAAGAGACCTTCAGTAAACGGGTGATCAGGCTGTCGTTCCTGTTTAAAACCTTTACATTGCCGGCTACCAATCCGATCCGTTTATCGCGGACGATGGGACCCACGCCGTTACGCAAGGCGTCCGGCTCCAGAATACTGTCCGAATCAACCGTCACCCAGACTTCCCCTGTGGCCTTTTGAAAACCGGCGTACAAGGCATGGCGCTTCCCTTGGTTAACCGGCTGGCGCAGGGTGATCACTTTCACCGGGGAGTCGGCGGCGGCCGCACGAATGTGCTCCCAGGTATCGTCCGAACTTCCATCGTCCACGGCGATAACCTGAAATTTGTGTTGGGGATAATCGCTGTGGGTCACGGAGTCGATAGACTTGCGCACCAGAGCGCCTTCGTTGTAGGCCGGTATGATTACGGAAACCGTTGGTAATTCGGCTTCGTCAATCGGAGGCATGGGGCGGTAACTCAGCCAAAGGCATATTCTCCAGACCGTGGCCGCATAGTGAATGCCCCCGTAAAGGGCCATGGACCAAAACCAGAGCCCTCCCAAGGGGACATGGGGGACGATGCGAAATAATTTTTGAAAAACACCGGTCCAGGCTGCCGCCAGGAGTAAGAAACCGGCGGCCAGAAGGATCACCGCCTTTGCCCCTTTCTCCCATTGGGCCGGGACCTGGGCCTGCCAAATTTCGAGGTGTGCTGTCTTCGGATTTATAGAAAACATCTTTGAGAACATGGGCCGGACTCCTTTTCGTAACAGTGTAGTTTTTTAAATATTCAGTCAGAAGTTTCTTGGGGACCCGTGCCCTGTTGTCCCAGGCTGCTCCCGCAATGGGGGCAGAAGTTCCGGTCTTTTTTCTCAGAAGAAGCCGGGGTTCCCTTGGGGCGCGAAAAAAACATAACTGCGGCACACCCCAGGACAACCAGGACCATCACCCAGAAAAATGGATGTCCCGGCCAGATTCCAAAGTTATTAAAATAGGAAGACCTCCAACCCCACCCCGGACATAAGGCCCAGGAACGAAACCCGAAATAGGAAAGAAAATAGAGGCCTCCCAGGATCGCCAGAGCTCAAAACCAATCCATTTTTCATTTTTTATCCCTCCTTAATCGAATCTTTAATTCTATGAAAACTCTGGGGCAACTCCCCGTTGTTATATCTATCATCGATCTCTCCATCCCCTTCCGGAACCACGGCCCCGGCCAGGGCCGAAAGATGAAACGGAATCTTTTTGCTCAGGGGTCAGTAGATCCTGGCATTGGCATCGATAGTTAAAATTCTTTTCCCGGATTTTTTCCTGGAGGTCCTGAATGTCTTTTCTAAGGCTCTCGATCCGGGCCGCCTCTGTTTTCGAACTGGAGTCGAGCAGCCTCATTTCCGCCCTTTTAGCCCCAAGCTCCTGTCGAAGAGGAGCGATTTCCTTCCAGTGATCCTGGCGGATCTTCTCCATTTTGGCCGATTGCTCAGGCGTCAAATCGTCATTCACATAGGGCCTCTGCCCAAGCCTTGGTCCCATCCCTCTGCCCCAGGGATCAGCCAGGGCCTTGCCGGCGGACATGAGCATGAAAAGAAAAAAGATCAGGGCCGCCATGAGGAACATAATGAACAATACGGATAATCTATTCATATCGAGCCTCTTGTTGATATTTTCTGAATCCTGATTCATGAAATGGTCCCTCCCCTTTGGATCGCATCCTGTTTTGTTAATTCCGGGAAAGGGATCTTTTTTCCCTCCCCGGGTTGATTGAGGGCTGATCAAAAAAAATGATCTTGAAGGTAATAAAAGCGAGGTGCAGTGGAAATTAACAGCGAAGAGGAAAGACGGTTAAGGCATCGAGAGAAAAGGCAAGGATAAGGTCGTCAACCTGACCACTTAGAAAAGCGGGTAAGGATGAAGATAGACAGGCTAAAGGTAAATGCATTATGGCCGGGTCACTGGGGTTTGCATTGGAATGGATAACGGTTGGATTGCACCGATCAAGCTTTGGACCTTGGTTGAATGGACAACCGGCCCCCATTTTTAAGGCCAAATTCAAAGGGGTAGCCCCTGCTAAGATGGGGACAAGAAGGAGTATAACCGTTAAGATAATGATTCTTGATTTCATGAATTTTTATTTCAAATTTTGTTTTTTCCTGTCATCAAATAAAGCAACTCTTATGCCAGATCCTGATTCATTTAAAAAAATAGTATATAATTAATTGGTTATATAGTTTCTCTCTCTTGGTTATATTCCCGGAAAAATCAAACGACCTCGACAAATTTGTCGAGGGGCCGACATGGCACTTGTTTATTTTTTATTTTAATATCAAGTGATTATTTAATTCTCGCCCATGGGACATCATTTTTATCCTCTTCGACATAATCGTCGTTTATGAGGGTCTGTAAAAATAAAAACCAGGGATCTTTTTTCTGATCGGCAATCATTTTTCTTGACTTCTTATTATTCCTGTATTACCAATCAATCATATAGTAATTAATTTGTCAAGAAATTTTTAGAAAGGCCGGGCAGAATCAAAGCCCTGAATGGTTAATCCATGATTAAAAAACAAACTCTTTTTGACTTATGCAAAACAACCTTCTATATCGGCGTCATCGGCTATGGCGGGCCGGCGATTTTGGCCCAGATGAAAAAAACATTGGTCCATCAAAAGGAATGGATCTCTGAAAAAGAATTTATGAACGCCTTGAGTCTGGCCCAGATTTTGCCCGGGGCTTTCGGCGTCAGCATCATGGGATATATCGGTTTTAAGCTCCATAAGCTCTGGGGCGGCATTTTGGCGCCCTTGCTTTATATTATTCCGGCCACCATCGCCATGATCGCCTTATCCTGGGCCTATTTTCGATTCGGCGATATTTCCTTTGTCAAAGCGCTGTTTACGGGGCTGGGGGCTTTGGTGGTCGGGCTTCTGGTCAACGCCACCTGGATGTTGGGACGGTCGGTATTTAAAAAAATAGAGGTCAGGGACATCAAAGGCCTTCTCATCAGCCTCATGACCTTTGTGGGCATTTTCTTTCTCAAAATAAACGTCATCTGGCTGATCCAACTCTCCGGCCTTTTAGGATTTGCCTTGTTTTATTTCACCAAAGAGTTCGAAGGGGAAAAAACCAAGAGCGGTCAATCGCTGCTTTCCGAACCCGACCTGTTAAAACACGCCCGATTGCAAAAAAAGGATTTTATCCCGGTGGTCCTGGCGGCCGGGGTATTGGCCGTGGCCTTACTCTGGCCCTCCACGCGCGAGACGACTCTCACCTTTCTCGGCATCGGCGCCCTGGCCTTCGGGGGAGGCTTTACCACCATTCCTCTTATCCAGCACCAGGTGGTCGATGCCCATGGTTGGCTCACGATTAAACAATTTATGGACGGTATCGCCCTCGGACAAATTACCCCGGGCCCGGTATTTATCACGGCGACCTTTATCGGCTATCATACCGTGGCCCTGGCCGGCGCGCTCGTGGCCACTTTAGCGATTTTCTTCCCTTCTTTGACCGCCATGATTATCCTGGCCGATGTCCACGCCAAGATCCAGAAACTCAAGGCCGTCAAGGTAATTGTGAAAGGCGTTTTAACCGGATTTATCGGACTTTTATTGGCCGTCACGCTGCAGTTTGCTTTCAAGTCGCTTATCAGTTGGCAGGCCTGGCTGATTTTTCTTGGTACTACGGTTTGGGTGATGTTTTTGAAAAAAGATCCCCTCTGGGCGATTGTTGGCACCATCGCCTTATCGTTGATACTATGAAAGGCCGAGGCAAGGACGATAAAAAGGATTTCCTATGAAAATCTTGTATCTTTCCGAAAGCCCAGGAAAAACAGTAATACCGATTGGGGATGATCCTGAGGCTATAGAATCGGCCAGGAAGTTGGGCGCGCGATTATTCGAACTCGGAGCGCTCCTGGGTTTTCCAATGACCCTGGAGAGAAGAAAAGAGTAATTTGACAATAGGATTGGAAGATGGAGCCGCCTCAACACACTTTCGGCCGGAATCCCTGGCAACCCTCTATGTTTTTCTCGAAGCGCTCCAAATGGGATTCCAACATCTTCAATTCCAAATCAAGCGTCCCGATCTCTTGGGATAAAGCGGTATCTTTGGTCATCCGGGTTATCCTACGGCAAATACCTCCCAGGGAGGCAATCCTGTTTCTAAAGGCATGGGCCGTTTCCCGGACTATTTCCTCTTTTTTTACGCAGGATTCGATCAGTTGTTCTGTGATGTCGGCTTTGCCGACGGCTGCCCCGATCAACTCACCAACCAGCTTAAGATACTCAAAATCTTCTTCCGGAATGGGGACTCCTTCTTTACCGCAGTCCACGATTAATCCCCCTACCCTTTTTTCTTCCTGGGTCATGGAGTCCACATACCACAAGGGGATGATGGCCTTGAGTTTTATCTTTTCCACCAAGGTATGATCGTACCCCTCAGTCTGTCGGACATCAGTTAGGTTCAAAGGGACATTATCTTCAACGGCCTTCCAGACAATGGACTCTTTGCAAACCGGGACCGGTTCCATCGGGCAATCATATCGGCCGACCCAACAATGCAGCCTCAGTTCATCGCCCTCCAGAAGCACGCAGCGGGCCCGCCTTGCCAACCCCTGGCTGAGGTGATCCAGGCAGGTCTTGATGAGATAATCCCGATTCATGCACCAGCTCACCAGCCGGGCCATCTCGATCAAGTCCTGACAGCGTTTAGCTAAGGTACTATTTTTTATAGATCTTTCAGGTTGGTTTTCTGACATCGATCATCCTTTCTGACACAGATATCCTTTTTTTATTTTTTACTTGACAATAAAGAATAATTCAACTATATTACTATATACTTATTAATTGTTAAAGATTATAAGCCCGGACTTAATAAAAGTCAACTTCCCAATTTAAACCTTAGAGGAGGCGCAGGACAAGCTTATGGAAGAAAAAAAACCAACCCTGGAAGAATTACTTAAAACCATGGAAAAGATGAGCGGAGGAGACCCCCGGCCCATGCGGGTTCTTTCCAAATCAATCCGGAATTCG
This sequence comes from uncultured delta proteobacterium, assembly GCA_963769305.1. Classification (GTDB taxonomy): domain Bacteria; phylum Desulfobacterota; class RBG-13-43-22; order RBG-13-43-22; family RBG-13-43-22; genus RBG-13-43-22. The sequence goes on from CAVYLJ010000041.1 coordinate 72,574, forward strand.
TGTACGAACAGGCCCGAGGCAAGAAGTTCGTCATGGAGCAGCCGCTCATTCCCCGGCAAGTACAAACACCTCATTATGATCGCCGTGGCTGCCGCCGGAGAAAGCGAGACCTGCACCACCACCTTTATGAAAGCGGCCAGGATCGCCGGCGTAACCAAGGAGGAAATCGCCGAGGCCGTCATGGTGGCCCGCCAGGCCAAGGGGGCGACTATTTTCGCCACTTCCGTGGATGGTTTTGAGGAGATTCTCAAGGATTCATCGAACGTCCTCAGGATAAGGGTTACTGCACCCTTCGGATAAAGGAAACCCTATGGAGTAAATCCATTAAGATTTTGCACATCGACGGCCATTACGAAGGTTTCTATATGATTATTCAGGAGGGAATAACCATACGTTCACAAGTCAATTTGAAAGAAATCATAAAACTTTTAAAAACGGATGAATTTGATTTGATTCTTTCCGAACCCCAGAATATGGCTATCCTAAAGATGGCCGACCATCCGGGTTTGCAGGATCAGAATCAAGAAAGGAGGTGATCGGTATGGTACGGAGAAAATGGATGCTTCGTGCGGTGGCCCATTGTTGCAGTGGTAGCTGACGGTTCAGCGGATTGCCTAAATCGGATTAAGGGATTTTTTAAGGAATATCCTGAGGAAATTCGAAGACAGGGAGGTAACATGGAAGGATTTTTAGAAACGACCTATGACAAGTTTATTTTCAGGGTTAAAGAAGGCTGTCTTTACCTCAAAGAAGATTTTTGGACCAAGGTCGAGGAAAATTCGGCCCTGGTGGGGATCAGCGACTTTTTGCAGAAAGCCAAAGGGGATGTGGCCTTTCTGGAGACGGTCGAAGCGGGCTTGGAGGTGAAACAAGGGGAGGAAATAGGAACCATAGAAACCATCAAGGCCACCTTCGGGATCATCTCCCCAATAACCGGCCGGGTTATGGAAGCCAACCCCAAGTTAGAGGCCAGTCCTTTTCTGCTTAATGAAGACCCTTATGGCGAAGGCTGGATATACAAGATCCAGCCCTCGCGTCTGGAAGGGGATCGGAAAGGGCTCCTTACGGCGGAAGACTACCTGGAGTTAATGAAAGAAAAAATCAAGCAGGAGATGGAGAAAAAATGAACGCGAACAGAAAAAAAGTGGTCGTTCTCCCTTGCAGCGGCATCGGCAAGGTCTATGGGGCCTTGGCCCGGGCCACGGCTTATGAACTGGTAGAACGGGTCAGACCCGAGCAAACGGCCATGACCTGTCTGCCTCTTCTGGTTATAAGGGACGAAGAGGCCCTGCAATTAATAAATAATAATCCGGTTATCACTATCGACGGTTGCCCCAAGAATTGTGCTTTCAAGAGCGTTGAGGCCCTTGGCAAAAAGGTTTCCAAGGCCTATGAGGCCATCCATTTTCATCAGGCCCATAAGGACCTTAAACCCGAAGGGGTGGCCGAATTGAATGATACCGGCCGGATACTGGCGGCGGTGGCGGCCGAGGAACTGGCTAAGGATATTGACGAACTGACAGCCAAGGAGGAATCATGAAAGGTCTTGAAGTAATGACAAAGAAAGTCGGAATCGTTTCCTGCAGCGGTGAGGACCTTGCCGGTGGGACGGTCTCCCGTCTGGCCAGCCGGAAGGTACTGGATGAATTAAAACCCGGCCAGTCGGTGACCATCTGCCTGCCCCTTTTTATTGCCGGCGGAGAGGAAGAGCGGTCCTTTGCTAAAAATTTCCCCACCATCACCGTGGACGGTTGCGAAAAGCGCTGCGCCCAAAAGAGTACCGAGGCCCTATCCGGGAAACCGGGCAAGTCCATTCTCATCCCGGAGATTTTAAATAAACGGGGTTTGGCCGCACCCACAAGGAGAAGGAATCTCGGGCCGGAAGAGCGAGAGGCCGTCCAGGCAGTGGCCGAGGAAATCGCCCGGGCCGTAGATGAATTGACCAAAGGATAAATTCAAAACGAGGGGATTCAAATGCCGATTTATAAAAATAAAGTCCAATGGCAAGGGGAGCATCGGGGCTACACCTGGTGCCAGAACGGCGTGGAAATGGCTTTTTCCGCGCCGCCGGATCTTTTCGGCCTGCCGAACGTCCTGACGCCGGAAGACGCCTTTATGGCCGCCTCCAACACCTGCTATTTTATGATGGTGGTTTGGGTTGCGGAGCGCTTCAAGATGGACCTCCTATCCTTCGAATGTGAGGCCGAAGGGGAAGTGGAAGAATTTCTGGATCGCACCTCCTGGTTTAAGAAGATCGTCCTTTATCCCAAACTGTCGGTCCGGGGCAAATCCCGGGAAACGATCCAGCGGGCCCTGGACATGGCCCTGAAATATTCCACCATCAACCAATCGCTTAAATCGGAAATCGTTATCCAGCCGACCATCGAGATTCAATAGGGGACCATCCCATGACAAACCGATATGATATTGTTTTTCTGGGAGGTGGTCCGGCCGGCTATCAGGGGGCCATCCGGGCCGCCCAACTTGGGGCCCGAACGGCGGTGGTGGAAGAAAAATTCCTGGGCGGCGTCTGCCTGAACCGGGGATGTATCCCGACCAAAACGGTCAGGGCCTCGGCCGAGGTGTGTCGAACCTTGCGCCGGGCCGGGGAATTCGGGTTTAAGTCCGTGGAGGTGTCGGCCGATTTGAAAGCTATTCTGGCCCGAAAAGAGCGTGTGGTCCACGGGTTACGGTCCGGTCTTGAAAACCTGTTTCGGGCCTGGAAAGTCGATATTCTGGATGGACTTGGGCGATTGAAAGGTTTCGGTAAAATCGAAGTCGTGAGGGAAGGAAAAACCGATTTGATCGAGGCCGAAAAAATCGTCATCGCCACCGGATCCCGGCCTGGGAGCTTGCCGATTTTTCCAGAAAGCACAAGGATCTTCCTGGCCGATGAAATGCTGAACATTTCCTATCTACCGGCCCATCTCCTGGTCGTAGGCGGAGGGGCGGTTGGGGTGGAAATGGCGGCCCTGTTTCGCGAATTAGGCTCTCAGGTAACCCTGATCGAAATGCTGGATCAGCTCCTGCCCTATGAAGATCGGGAAATGGCCGATTATCTACGGAAAATTTTGCAACGACGCAAGATCAAAGTCCTTTGTAATGTCAAAGTGGATTCGGTTCAGGGAATCGACCAAACATTGCAGGTCAGACTTTCCAATGGGTCCGAAACGACAGCGGATACTATCCTGCTGGCCGTAGGTCGAAAATTTAACACCGAAGGGCTCGGCCTGAATGAACTGGGAGTGACCATGGAAAGGGGTCGCCTGATTGTTGACGAAACCCTTCAGACCAATATCCCCGGCCTCTACGGGGCGGGAGATGTAATCGGCGGCTGGATGCTGGCCCATGTAGCCTTTGCCGAAGGTATCTGCGCGGCCGAACAGGCCCTGGGACGGGGGCGCCCGATGGATTACCGGGTCATTCCCCGATGCGTCTTTAGCCTGCCGGAGTATGCCGCCGTAGGGATCTCGGAAGAGGAGGCACATTTAAAACATCCCGTGAAAATAGGATGTTTCCCTTTCAAATCCTTGGGCATGGGTCAGGCCATGGGGGAACAGGAAGGGCTGGTAAAGATCATTGCCCAAGCCCAAACCGATCAGATTCTGGGAGCCCATATCATCGGAGCCCATGCCGCCGATCTCATTTCGGAAATAGCCCTGGCCATGCGGGCCGGTTTACCCAGCCGGGTCATCATGGAGACGATCCACACCCATCCGACCCTGTCGGAGGCTGTCCTGGAAGTAGCCCAGGCCCTGCACGGACAGGCCATGCACAGTCCTCCGGAAAGGAAAGCCCTATGAATAGTGCGGCACCGGCCTGGGTCATGAAAGCCGTTGTTCAGGCCAAAAGGGGGTTGGATAAAAGGGAGATCGATCGGACCAACGGTTTATTAGACCGGTTGAAGTTATCAACGGTTTGCGAAAGTGCCGGCTGTCCCAACCGGGGAGAATGTTTCTCACAGCATACGACGACTTTTCTGATCATGGGGGAAGTCTGCACGAGAAAATGCACTTTCTGTGCCGTTAAGCACGGGCGACCCCCGCAGCCCCCGGATGAGGGGGAAGTCGACCGCCTGATACAGGCCGTCACTGAACTGGGCCTGTCCCATGTAGTCATTACCTCGGTTACCCGCGATGACCTGGCCGATGGCGGGGCCGGCCATTATAATCGGGTGGTGGCGGCCCTGCGTCGGCGGTGTCCCCTGGTCAGGATTGAGCTTCTGGTTCCTGACTTCAAAGGTTCCGGTAAAGCTTTAGAAAAAGTCCTGTCCGAAGAGCCAGACATTATGGCCCACAATATAGAGACGGTCCACAGGCTTTACGGGGAAGTCCGTCCTGGAGCGGGCTATTTTCGCTCTTTAGCCGTATTGCGGGAGGCTAAGAAATTGTCCCCCCAAGTCATCACCAAATCCGGTTTCATGCTCGGTCTGGGAGAAGGCGACAGCGAGATCGACGACTTGCTCAAGGATATGGCGGCCACGGGCTGCGATATGCTGACTATCGGTCAGTATCTCTCCCCTTCCCTGGCCCACCGGCCGGTTGCCCGTTATATAACCTCCGATGAATTCGGTTACTGGCGCGACCGGGCCCTCGGCCTGGGCTTTAAGAGTGTGGCGGCCGGAACTCTGATTAGGAGTTCCTATAAGGCCCCCGTCTTTTTCAAGGAGTTGGGATGCCTTCCTGGCGTTTGTTGAATACCGGCGTCTTATCCGGCGCCCTCAATATGGCCATCGATCGGGCTATTCTGCAATTACATGCCCTCGGCTTGTCTCCTCCGACCCTGCGTTTCTACCAGTGGCAGCCTCCGGCGATTTCCATCGGTTACTTTCAGAAACCCGAGGCCATAAACCTTTCCCTCTGCTCATCCCTGGGGATAGATGTAGTGCGAAGACCCACAGGAGGCAGGGCCGTCTTGCATCAGAACGAGTTGACTTACAGCCTGATTGCCGGGCTTAAGGAAGGAATCCCTTCCTCCCTTCCCGAGGCCTATGGCCTGATTTGCCAAGGACTTTTGGCCGGATTCCGCATGATAGGAATAGAAGCCCAAATGGGTCAAGAAAAACAGACCGGGACTCCACCGGATATTTGCTTTCTGCGTTCTTCTATCAGCGACATCGTCTGCCAGGGGAAAAAATTTGTGGGGAGTGCCCAGATGTGGAGCGGATCTTCCCTGCTCCAGCACGGCTCGATCCTGCTCGAGCCTCAAAAAGAAACCTGGGCAAATCTTATGAAAAGGAACCCAGATTCCCAAGAAAAAATTCATGCTGAACTGGGAAACCGGACTACTTCGCTGATGGATCTGCTCGGATATAGGGTTGAAACCGACCGGATAATGGACGCTATAATTGAAGGGCTGGCCTCATTTCTCGGGGTGACCTTTGAGATAGGCCAATTGAGTACCGAGGAATGGGCACTGGCCCGGAAGTTCGTCCACGAGGATCAGGGAAGAAAGGATGGGCTACCCCTTAAGAATTTGTCATAGGATCAACTTTTTGTTTGACTGTATTACCTAACAGTTATATAGTTATCTAATTTCAAAGATCCGGAAAGAAGTTTATTCAATGGCCAACGAAGATATAATCCAAATCAAAATAGGCAATTTCCAGGTTGGGATTATCGGGCTCAAGGACGTGATGGCTGAACTGAGTCCTGTCCTGGCTCATGCCTCGGATCAGGAGGTCGAAAGCGAGTTAATTCAAAGGCTTTCCCGAAAAAATTATATTCCGGAAAAGGCCAAGGCCGAATACGGGCACGCCTTTTTAAAAGAGTTTAAAAAATTTCTTGGCCAACCGGTCATTGAAAGCGAACCGGCCGGGTTGACTATCCGGGTCCTGGGCCAGGGATGTGCCAATTGTCAGGCCTTGACCCAGCGCATCATGGAAGCCCTCAACGAATTAAACCTGGCTGCCGATTTTGAGCATGTTACGGACATTAAAGAAATCGCCCGATACGGGGTGTTGCAGAGTCCTGCTCTGCTGATCAATCAAAAATTGGCCGCCGTTGGACAGGTCCCCAGCAAGGCTCAACTGATCGAATGGTTTAAAAAGGCAGCGGGATGATTATGGGCAAGCCGATTGTCTTAACCTTTACCGAGGAAGAAATTCAAACCATCATGCGCATTGATCTGGATGCCGACCAAGCGGGGGCTTTGCATTTCATTCAAGATACCATGGGCAAGAAGTTAAAGGCCCTGAACCGTCCCCATTGTGTACCGGTCTTTGAAGTCACTTACAGCCCCAGGCAAAAGGAGGCCTATCAGCCAACGGGGGGGAATAAAATATCATAACCCGTTCTTTTTATGGAGACGAAAACCCCATCTTGTGTTATAGCCCTTTTTGCCTTCCGGATTATGGTGAGAGGCAAAGACTGATTGAAATATTGGAGGCTGCCGGGTATAGTACCTTTATTTAACTGACACTGGAAAGGGAATAAAGGTAAGTAAGACTATGACAAATCAAAATATATTAACGAAGCTGTTTATAGTTTTAATGATTATTCTAATCGGATCCTTTTCTTTTGCCGAGGAGAAAAAAAACCTCCCACCCGGCTTAACCAATCCACAACAGCAGGAATGTCCTGAGGACAACAAAAAGGCTTCGAATTCGGACAATCCGAACCCTTCTCCTAAGCCCACTCCGGAAAAGAAGGCTAAAAACCCTCAATCATTAAACCCACCTTCTCCGTTCGAGATCCAACCAGGCACTGATGCCGATGGGTGATCCTGATGCTTGCCATCCGGGGGATGGAAAATTTTTTCAGTGCGGGGATAGACCATGCATAATATTCAGGTTCTTTATACCCAGGGCTGACCGGCCAAAAACAAGGCGCTGGAGGCGATCCAAAAAGTGTTAGATGAAGAACAGCTCAACATCCTGATTGACCCAATTTTAATAAATACCGAGGAAGAAGCCAGGACAAATAGATTTCTCGGTTCTCCAACCATTAAGATCGATGGGGTCGACTTGGAACCCTCCGCCAGGGACCTATGGCAAACCGGTATGGGGTGACGATTTTATGTTTCCGAGAATGGTCCATTCTCAAAAATTCCGCCGGAATCATTAATAAAAGACCAAATCGGGGCTCTTCTAAAAACCTGAAAAGGAGGAAAATATTATGCCCGAACCAACTCTCAAAAAACTTTCTTTTCTGGACCGCTTTCTGACCCTGTGGATCTTTTTGGCCATGCTGATCGGGGTGGGCTCCGGCTATCTCTATCCCCAGGTAGTTCAGTTCTGGAATCTTTTCCAATATGATACGACCAATCTCCCCATCGCCATCGGGTTGATCCTGATGATGTATCCGCCCTTGGCCAAGGTCAAATATGAAGAACTGGGGGAAGTCTTTAAAAATTACCGGGTACTGACGCTTTCTTTGGTCCAGAACTGGGTTATCGGCCCCATCCTCATGTTCTTCCTGGCCATCTTCTTTTTAGCCGGATACCCGGAATACATGGTGGGCTTGATCATGATCGGCCTGGCCCGCTGTATTGCCATGGTCATTGTCTGGAACGAGCTGGCCTCCGGCGACACCGAATACTGTGCTGGTCTGGTGGCCTTCAATTCCATCTTCCAGGTCCTTTTCTTCTCGATCTACGCCTATATCTTTATCACCATCCTACCCGGATGGTTCGGCTTAAAAGGCACGGTGGTGGACATCTCTATCGGCCAGATCGCCAAGAGTGTTTTTATTTATCTGGGGATTCCTTTTATCGCCGGGATCATCACTCGATTCACTTTGATCAAAATCAAGGACAAGACCTGGTATCATGAAAAGTTCATCCCCAAGATCAGCCCCGTCACCCTCATCGCCCTGCTCTTCACCATCATCGTCATGTTCTCCCTCAAGGGGGAATATATCGTTCAATTGCCGCTGGATGTCATTCGCA
>CAVYLJ010000042.1:0-25279 GCA_963769305.1 uncultured delta proteobacterium
ATTTCTCCCTCGGCCAAATGGAGGCTGACTTTGTTGACCACCGCCTTTCGATGGTACATTTTTACCAAATCCCGAACGGCCAACTGCTTCATAATCTCAGGCACTCTTTCCCGGGCTGTTCAAAAATATTCAGGGGCAAGTCTTGGGGCCTCACTTTTCTTCTTGATGGATAACGGCCTGTACCCGGTTAGAGCCCTTGCTGGTGACCAGACTTCGGTTCTCCTTAATCCAGACGGTGACCTCCTCTCCCTTTACCAGGTTCTTGCCCTGCCAAACCTTGGGATTGCCGGACAAGACAATACGCTGGTCGGCATTATAAAAAGTAGCTGTTTCGCCGGTGGCCACATCCTTTCCTTGGATAATCTTGACCTGGCCGGTGGCCACGATCTTGTCCACCCGGTTTTGCTGAGTCAGGCCTTTTTTATCGCTTCGATTCGGCTGAGCAGGAGAAGGTTTTTTTTCGTTATCCTCGGTATAATAGATGACCATCGTATCGCAATAAATGATAATGGGGTCTTTCCCCTGCTGTTCCTGCTTAGCCACCACGTTTCCCGAAAAGGTGGCCATCTTGTGTTCATTATCGAGTTCCAGCCTATCCGAGGTGACCACAATAGGGCGGCTGCTTTCCAAGGGGCCTTTTTCTTTCTCCGCCGCTAAACCGGGCAAGATAACCCCCTGTAAAATGAATCCTATGATTCCATAGAACAGAAGTGCTTTTCCAAATCTTCCCATATCCCCCTCCTTTTTGGTCCTTTTCCTGTTCGGGGTACCCCGCCCTTTGGCCGGGTTCTTTATAAAAATTTTCCTCTCAAATCCTGGCGGATGAGAAAGGGTCAGGATTTAAAAAACTCCTGATAAAAAGTCATCCTGGCATTTTTTTTAACCCAAACCTTCTGGGAATCAAGGTTCATGGACACCCCCTGACCGTCCAATAAAATATGCGGCCCTTTAAAAGAAAATTTTCCTTCCGAGGAAACCTCTCTCTTGTCGTCCTCATACTGAAGAGAAGGGGCCTTCAGTTCATATCCATCCGAGGTGGAAATAACCACTTCCCCTTCAATAAAGACATTTTTTTTCTGCGTATCCAGTCTCCCCAAGTTCCCGATCAAGGTAATGGGACCTTCCCCCTTTTGGGGGAAATAAATCAAAGTGACCTTTTTGAAAGAGATCTGATTTTGAACCTGCTGATAGGTTACCGCCTCGGCCTTCAATTCCCATAATTTGACGCCGTCCTTGACTTGAACGAAGTTGATCTCCTTCATCCCTACTTGACCGGGGGCACCTTTTTCCGACTGGATCTTTGGCGGGGGCGACGACGGTCTCCGGATCCTAAAAGCATATAAGCCGATCCAAAAAGCAACGACACAAAGAATACCAATAACCAGTATATTCTTTAGCTTTTGCATTTATCTAAAATTATTCTTTATAGCCCATATTTTTTAAGAATGATGTCCCATTTACCTTGGGCTTTGATAATAAGTTCAGAGACCTCCCGGACGGCCCCATACCCCCCGGCCGTCTGGGTAACATAATCCACTTCTTTCTGAATCAGGGGATGACCATTGATAACGCTGATCGACAGTCCAACTTTTTTTAGTAAGGCCAGGTCGATAAAATCATCCCCCATATAACCAACCTGCTCTGATTCGAGCCTTGTTTTTTGGAGGATTCTTTCATATATTTTTATTTTATCCTTTATCCCTTGAAAAAGAAAGGAAATACCCAGTTCTTTGGCCCTCATTTCCACCGATCGGGAGGATCGGCCGGACAGAAAACCCACTTCGATCCCCTCCTTCTGGAGCCAACGGATCCCCTGTCCGTCTTGAACGTGAAAGATTTTTATCTCCCGGCCGTCTTCGTCAAAAAGGATCCGGCCATCCGTTAAAACCCCGTCCACGTCGAGCAGTAGCAACCGAATTTTTCGCGCCTTCTGAAGTACGATCTCCATGGATTTGTTGTTGATATAGGGTCCGGGATTCATGGTTTACGATTCAGGGGATTAAGACCTCAATGCTTCTGCACCATAATTAGTTTTCATCCGGAGACAGAATCGATTTTATGTTTTTACCTAAAACCTTGAACCTCGAACCCTTCTCTCTTTTCTTCCCGAACAAGCTCGTGAATAGCCATCAAGCCGCGCAGAAGAGTCTCTAATCGGTCCAGGGGCCAGGAATTGGCCCCATCGCACAAGGCCTTTTCCGGGTCCGGGTGGACCTCCAGGAAGACCCCCCGAACACCCGCCGCGACGGCCGCCCTGGCCAGAAAAGGAACGAATTTCCTTTCTCCGCCGGATACCCCTTCACCCCCCCCGGGTAATTGAACGCTGTGAGTGGCGTCGAAGATAACCGGATAACCAAAACCGGAAAGGATGGGCAGGGACCGCATGTCCACCACCAGATTGTTATACCCAAAACTGGTCCCCCTTTCGGTAAGCAGTATCTGCTCATTGCCGGTATCGGTGATTTTTTCGAGAACAAACCGCATGTCCCAGGGAGAGAGAAAGGGTCCTTTTTTGATATTGACCGGCCGTCCTGTTCGGCCCGCGGCCGTCAATAGATCGGTCTGGCGGCATAAAAAGGCCGGTATCTGGATCACATCCAGTACCTGGGCGGCCTTTTCAATTTCACTTACCTGGTGGACGTCGGCTAAAACAGGAAGGTCAAAACGAGCCCGGATAAAGTCCAACAGATCCAATCCCGCCGTAAGTCCGGGACCACGATAACTGTGAAGCGAGGTTCGATTGGCTTTATCAAAAGAAGCCTTAAAAACAAGGGGAATATCCAGACGTTTCTGAATCTCTTTAAGTTCGCTGGCGATGGCTACGGTAGTAGATTCGTCTTCGATAACACAAGGGCCGGCAATTACCAGGAGCGGGGCGGTCTCACCAACCTTCCATTTCCCAATACATATATCTTTCAATAGGATTATGCTCGCTTACTGACAATGACTTTGAGAATTTTTCAACGAGTTCCGGATAAATTCCCTGAATAGGGGATGGGGGCTCATGGGACGGGATTTGAATTCCGGGTGAAACTGACACCCTAAAAACCAAGGGTGCTCGTGTAACTCGACAATCTCCACAAGAGAACCATCCGGAGAGAGTCCGCTCAAAATAAGCCCCTTTTCCATCAGGCTTTGTTTGAAATCCAGATTGAATTCATACCGATGTCTATGGCGTTCGAAAATTTCCTCTTGCTGATAGCTCTCATAGGCCCGGGTATCGGGGATCAGTCGGCAGGGATAGGCCCCCAGGCGCATGGTCCCTCCCTTTTCCGAAGTTTCATCCCGGTGACGAACCTCGCCCGTCCGATAGTCATACCAATCTCTCATCAGATAAATAACGGGATACGGGGTGTCGAGCAAAAATTCGGTGCTGTGGGCCGAAGACAACCCGGCTACGTTTCGGGAAAACTCAATAACCGCCAACTGCATGCCCAGACAAATCCCGAAGAAAGGAACTTTTTTCTCCCGGGCGAATTGAACAGCCAAGATTTTTCCCTCTACCCCTCGATAACCAAAGCCCCCGGGTATAAGAATGCCGTCGGCTTGGTCCAGGCGGGGAGCGGCCCCTTGTTTTTCCAATTCTTCGGAATCGATAAAATCAAGGATGACTTGGCAATTATTAGCAATGCCGCCATGGAAAAGGGCTTCGTTTAAACTCTTATAGGATTCCCTCAAATGGATATACTTACCGACTACGGCAATTTTGACCGAATCACTCAGATTTTTTATCTTTTCATTCAAGGCGATCCAGTTTTCCAGACGCGGGGAGCGGGTCCAGATGTTCAGTCGCTCGACGATCTTGTCATCCAAACCCTCTTGATGAAAAACCAAGGGGACTTCGTAGATGCTTTCCACATCCTTGGCCGTAATGACCGCATCCTTTTCCACGTTACAAAAAAGGGCGATTTTAGCCTTGATTTCGTTTGAAAGGATCTTTTCCGTGCGACAGAGCAGGATATCCGGCTGGATGCCGATGCTCCGCAGTTCTTTGACGCTGTGCTGGGTAGGCTTTGTTTTGACTTCTCCGGCGGTAGTGATATAAGGAACCAGGGTCAGATGGATATAGAGGACGTTTTCCTTTCCCACATCGGATTTGAATTGCCGAATGGCTTCAAGAAAAGGAAGACTTTCGATATCTCCCACCGTTCCGCCGATTTCGATGATGGATACATCGGTTTCATTGGCCATCAACAAAATACTGTTTTTGATCTCATCAGTTATATGAGGGATCACCTGGACGGTGCCCCCGAGATAGTCGCCCCGTCGTTCCTTTGTGATGACTGAATGATAAATCCTGCCGGTAGTAAAATTGTTGTCCTGAGTCAATTTGACCGAAGTATACCGCTCATAGTGCCCCAGATCGAGATCGGTCTCGGCACCGTCATCGGTCACATAAACTTCTCCATGCTGGAAGGGATTCATCGTTCCGGGATCAACGTTGATATAAGGGTCCAGTTTTTGAAAAGTTATTTTCAGCCCCCGGGATTCGAGGAGGGCACCGATGGAGGCCGAAGCCAGACCTTTACCCAAGGAAGAGAGAACCCCGCCGGTTACAAAAATAAATTTGGTTTTCATATATGGTCCCGATCCTTCATGGTAATGGAACTTATACCAAAACAAAGGAAAAGTCAACCTAACTGACGCTTTTCTCCTTTCTCTTGAAAAAAAGTTTTAAATCTTCTATTATAAACAAAAATTATCGGCTTAAAGTTCACGAATCAAGGAAAACAAAACTTCGGGACTGGCGCCAATCTCGATGTTTATCGAATCCTTGAATCCCTTAAGGAGGGTTAATGCAGGTTAAAAACTGGATGGTTAAAAAAGTGATTTCCATTCCCCAAAACAGTCATATTGTGGAGGCCTTGTCCTTAATGAAAAAATATTCCATCCGGCATCTCCCCGTAGTGGAGGGGAGGACCCTTCTCGGGTTGATCACCGAAAGCGACCTCCGTCCGATCATGATCCCTACCCTGATGGAGGAGATGCGTCTGGAACAACTGATGATCAAAAACCCGATTACCATCGGTCCGGATGAATCACTCGAAGAGGCCGCCCGGTTAATCTACCGGTACAAAATCGGAGGCCTTCCGGTCGTCGACAACGGTAAATTAGTAGGGATCATAACCACTCCGGATATCCTGGCCGCCTTTATCCAATTGATGGGGGTCTTTGAGGCCAGTTCCCGACTGGATATCCAATTAGCCGGCCGTCCTAAGGCCTTTGAAGAGGCTTCGGGGATCATCCAGAAAAGGGGAGGGGAGATCATCAGCGTAGGGATGATGGGAAAAGGTCAAAAAAAGAACTATCTTTTTCGGTTAAAACGGACCCCCTTGGAGCCGATCATCCAGGCCCTGGAAAAGCAGGGACATCGTGTCATCTCTTCCGTAGAATGACTTTAAATACAACAAGTTATTGTAGATATTTAATAATTGACATTACCAATTTTTTGACTGATTTAATGAGTTATCGAGCATCCAGCATCGATTATCTATCTTCCAAATCATGATCTACCCTAAACCGTCATGCCCCGCCAGGGGCGTGACACCACGAATTATGAAAATAGGGCTGGTCGAGGGATAACCTCGAGTCCTATTTTCGTAAAAAAGGTTTCTGATGGTTCCATCGAGAATCCAGACCCTGATCTCCTATTTAAGGGAGCGACAGCCCAGTGCCGTGGCCTTTTCCGGGGGCGTAGACAGCACCCTGCTTCTTTATTTAGCCCAAGAGGCTTGGGCTGACCCGCCATTAGCCTTGACCTTTGTTTCTCCTTTGCTGACTGCTGAGGAACGAGATCGAATTCAAAAATTGGCCGATTTTATCGGGGCCCGTTTACACTGGACAAGAACCAAGGAATACCTCGACCCAAGGTTTAAAAAAAATACGCCATCAAGATGTTATTATTGTAAAAAATCACGCTTAAAGGAAGCCCGTCCCTTCTTGGACCAAAAGCTGATTAAATTCCTTTTTGATGGGACCAATGCCGACGATCTGAAAACCTACCGTCCCGGTGTCCGGGCTTCCCGGGAGGCAAAGGTCCTCAGCCCCTTGGCCCTCTTTGGCTGGACCAAAAAGGAGATTCGTCGGGTCAGCCGAAGGTTGGGTCTGCCCACCTGGAATCAGCCTTCTTCCCCATGCCTGGCCACCCGGGTGGCCTATGGTCAGCCCATTACTCTCCCCACACTTAAACGCCTCCATCATGGGGAGGAGGTTTTAGGCCGAATGGGTTTTAGCGAAAGCCGGCTTCGCCTTCATAATTCTCTGGTTCGGATCGAGGTCCCGGAAAATGAATTTGGTCTTATCTTTGATCGGGAGAAGAAACTCAACCTCTTATCCAGCCTTTCTGCCCTGGGATTTCATTATATCACCCTTGACTTGAAAGGATTTCGTTCTGGTAGTATGGATGAAGCAATCCGGTCAGGAAAAAAGACCCGTCGTGCAGCTGACCCAAAGAGCGCCTTGTCAAAGGATCGCCTTCCGGGGCAGTCCTAAGGACCCCCCTTGCAGGGGGGATTTGAGGTAAGAGGGGCTATCTTAAACCTCAAGCGAGGCGATCCCAAGCAATGACGATCTCTTACCGCGCCACAGGAGGAACTTTGGAATTTCCAGATCAAATCAGCAAAAAGGCCAAAATACGAGAAACGATGGCCCAGATAAAAAACAAACTCCTGATCCTTAGTGGAAAAGGAGGGGTTGGGAAGAGTACCGTGGCCGTTCACCTGGCTGTTGCCTTATCGGACCGGGGATTTTTGACCGGTCTCTTAGACATCGATCTCCACGGCCCCAGTATCCCGGGCATGTTAGGGCTTTCTGGTCAACGGGTAACGGCCGAGGAGGGCCTGCTCAAACCTCTGGTCTACGGCCAAAGACTAAAGGTCATTTCCATGGCCTCCATCCTGGGTGATCAGGACACGGCCTTGATCTGGAGGGGGCCCCGTAAGGGTGGGGCCATTAGGCAGCTACTGGGAGATGTCCACTGGGGGTCTTTGGATTTCCTGGTTATTGACGCCCCTCCTGGGACTGGAGATGAGCCCCTTTCCGTGGCCCAATCCATTCCCGGTGTCAGGGCCGTTGTGGTCACCACGCCCCAACAGGTGGCCGTCCAGGACGTGAGGCGGTCGTTACGGTTTCTGGACAAGTTAGCCCTGCCTATTGTCGGCGTGATCGAGAACATGAGCGGATTGATCTGTCCTCATTGCCATAAAAAAATCGATCTTTTTAAACAAGGCGGGGGGGAGGCCTTAGCGAAAGAGTGGGGGGTCCCTTTTTTAGGAAAAATCCCCATAGAGCCCGACCTGGCCTCCGAGGCCGATGACGGCAAGCCCTTTTTCCGAGGCCATAAAGATTCGGCCGTGGTTCAGGCCTTTAATCATATTGCCGACCAAGTCATACGGGACAGCACACTGCGGCAGGATAAACCGAATTAAAACGCCATGCCCCGCCAGGGGCGTGACACCACGAATCGCAAAAGCTATCCCGCCCATCCTGTCAAAATTGATTGGCTTTTAACGGTATCTTAATTTTTGGAAAAAAAAATCGGGCCGAAATAGGATTCGGCCTTACCCTTTGTATGCTGGGTATTGATGTATAGGGCTATTCCACCCACCTTGGGGGGCTCTTTCTTGAACAACCTCTTATAGTCTTCATAGACATTTCTCTTTTCCTGGACCCATTGGTTCAACTTCTCAGGACCGGCCTGGAGGACAATGACCTTGGACTTCGACCAAGCCGGGCTTTCCCCTTCCTTCCCTTTGTTCTTGGGATTGCTTTCCCAGAGATAACCGACAACATCGGTGTTCAGCGTGGCCGGGAAGCGGGGGAATAAGACATAGACCTGGGCCGCCTGATCATCGGTTTCCTTTTTAAGAAAATCGCCCTTCTCCGGCAAACCTGACACCTTCCACTTCCAGTTCAGATAGGGATAATCTTTGAGATCAAAATCCATTTCTTTCTTCAAGCCAAAAGAGGAATTGTTGGAACGAAAACGAATAAAACCGTTTTCTCCGGATTTTTCCATTGCTATATCCGGGCTTCCGGTTTTTTCCTCTAATTTCCAACCCTCCGGGATATTATCAGCCGAAGGGCTATGAGAAAATTTTTCGACCCATAATATCCCTTCCTGGGCCATCGGACTCAGGATTAAAGACAAACTAAAGACAAAACCTATTCCAATCCATAATCCTTTTTTCATAAGTCTCCTCCCCGTGGCCCATTATCGAACGGGACAATGAGCATAAAATCCTTCCGCCCCGATCCGGCGGTAAGCTGATTCTTTATACCACATTTTTCTATTTTTTTCAAATCCGGCAGTAACCCTTTCTTTCATCAACCCGACAATCTTTTCAGGAAATCAGGGTTGAAGGGTCTTATTCTGAACGGAGTTTTCCAGGGAGAAGGGGACGAGGAGAGTAAATCCTCTTGACCAATGGCTAATTTTGTCTTAAAAAAGAACTATGATTGCTTTTGGGGAGAATTCGGATAAAAGACCCGATAATCGGCCGGACATCAATGAGTCCGTGGAGAGTCCCAAAAATGGCCTTCTCTCTTAACCCTTTAAAAAGTCGGGGGCCTTGGCTTCTTCCTGTTTTGATCTTCTTTGGCCTGATTTTTTTGATTTTTCATGGATATCTTGAGGTCCAGAAAATAAAACAATTGGCCCAAAAAAGGGGAGCCCTGGTCCATTTCAACCAGGAATTAAATCATAAAAACGAAGAAATGTATCGGGAGATTTCCCGGCTTCAGCATGACCCCGTTTATCTGGAAGAAATCGCCCGAAAGGAGTTTGGCTTGGTGAAACCGGATGAGATCATCTTTTTTCTGGACGAAGATCATAAAAAGGAGGCGCCCCTAAATGTCCCCGGCACTCAATTTAAACGTCCCTGATAAAAAACAATCAGAAGTTAAGAACATCTCCATAGAGATAGAATCTTCTCCTCCCTTCATATTGGCCGTCGCCCAATTATTTCGGGCCCACAAACAGCCCAACCGGTCTGTTCAACTCTGCCGGCAGGGCCTGGATGATTTCCCGGGTGATATGGGGCTGCGTCTGGGATTGGCCCTGGGTTATTTGGATTTAAAAGAAAATGAAAAGGCTTGGGCGGAAATAACATCCGTAGCCCAGAGATTGAACGCCCTCGCCCCGAGTCTAAAAACGGTCGCGCACCTTTCCAGGGGGCTTGGACGACCCGGCCTATCCGAGTGGCTCGCCCTTCTTTCTCAAGTCCTGACAAAATACCCCGATGCAAGCCTGCCCGATAAAGGGGAGGGTCAATTGCTGGAAAAAAAACCTGGGGAAGACCTGGAGGCCGAAGCCTTATCCCCTGTCGTTAATAGGATGCAGTCTCCCCCTCCCCCGAAGGGAAGCCAGGGAATGGACCCTGCCGGAGAAGTTTCTCACGATTCCAAAGTGCTGGCGACCCTGACCGATTGGGTGTCCCAATTAAAAGAAGAACAGCCTTGATTGAAGCTCCCCGCACCAAGGTGCGGGAATCTTCCCGGCAAGGCAAGTGTCTATTATTTGAAATGCGCTCGTTTACCCACGCAGCAAGCTGCGGGGAATGCGCTCGCTATCCCTTTTAAAGGAGGATTTTAAAGCACCGTCATGTATACCACCGCTGAATTTAAAAAAGGTCTCAAGATCGAATTGGAAGGAAAGCCTTTCCTGATTGTTGATTTTCAGCATGTAAAACCGGGGAAGGGGGGGGCCTTTGTTCGAACCAAGCTTAAAAATATGATCAACGGCCGGGTCGTTGAGCAGACCTTCCGTTCCGGTGAAAAAGTGGGACGACCCGACATGGAAGAAAAAGAAATGCAATATCTCTACCGGGAAGGGGATAATTTCGTCTTTATGGATAACACCAACTATGAACAGGTGTATTTATCCAAAGACCAGATAGGAGAACAAACCCAGTTTCTTCAAGAAAATATCAACATCAAACTCCTTTATTTCAACAAGGAACCCTTGGGATTGGAGTTGCCGAATTTTGTGGAATTAAAGGTAACCAGCACCGATCCCGGTTTTAAAGGGGACACGGCCACCGGAGGAAACAAACCGGCCACCCTGGAAACCGGTGCCGTCATCCAAGTCCCCTTGTTTATCGCCGAGGGAGATCGCATCCGAGTGGATACCCGCACCGGGTCCTATATGGAGAGGGTAAAATAGCTGAAAGCTCGGGAATTCAGACAAAAAGCCCTATTCCCTTTACCCAAAACTCAAATTAATTTCGGAATAAATCCATGTCCCCCAACACGCTCTGGCCTAATCTGGAACCTTTTGCGGCTACGGGTATCGGCAGTGTCCCCTTTTTATCCCCGGAGCAGGCCTGCCGGGAAATATTGGGTCATGACTCCTTGATCCCCTTTTGGCCGCAAATGGTTCAAAAGGACCCTCGGGAAGAGATGCTTCTCCAGTACAGCCCTCCCCTGCCCTGCCTCAAACCAGACTTAAAAGAAAAGACCCTTTCTTATGACCCGGATTGTGACCGCTCCGAGGCCCTGTTCTTTTTTTATGAAAAATTTCTGGCCTCAGACTTTTCATACTTTTCCCTTCTTCCGGACTACGCCTCCGGCTTTTATCAGATGCTCAAGGCCCTGTCCGTTCTTAAGCCTGAAGATGGTTATGTCAAGGGACATATCGTCGGGCCCATAACCTTGGGACTGGGCGTCAAACAACCTTCTGGTCAGCTCCTGATCCATGACCCCGAATTGATGGATGCGGCCATAAAAGGGCTGGCCGGTCAGGCTGTTTTTCAGGTAAAAAAATTTGAAGACTTGGGCAGGAGAGCGATCATTTTTGTGGATGAGCCTTCCCTCTCCGGTTATGGGTCGGCCTTTTCCCCCTTATCGAGGAATGAAGTCCTGGGGATCTTAGGGGAGACGATCCAACTCATTCGCGAACAGGCTGACCCATTGATCGGACTTCACTGCTGCGGGAATACCGATTGGTCTTTGCTCCTTTCCCTGGATCTGGATATCCTTAATCTGGATGCCTACGGCTTTGGTGAATCCTTTGTCCTCTATCCCAAAGAGATCGGCCGTTTTTTAGAAAAAGGAAAAGCCGTAGCCTGGGGGGTTGTCCCCACTTCAGATTATACCGGGAAAGAGACGGCCACTGGGTTGCTGGATCGTTTGGCCTCCTTATTCGAAACCCTGATCCACAAAGGGATCGACAAAGACCGGTTATATACTCAGGCCCTGATCACAACAGCCTGCGGCATGGGAACTCTTTCCGAAGATACGGCCAAGCGGCTGTTGTCACTGTTGTCCGAGGTGAGCAGGATGGCCAGGGAAAGATTTAAGGGGAGTTGAAAAAAGTGAGGCTCTTTAAGGACCGCTCTATTTTTCACAGGAGGATTTTACTCATGAAACAGTGGATACCCCTTATCATTTTCGCCTTTCTTCTGACCACCACTCTCCAGGTCCGTCTCACCCACGACAACAAAAAAGGCTATGGCTATCAAATCTCCGGCCCTTCAGTGGAAGAGGTCATTGAAACGGACCAGAAGATGAGACAATATCTGAAAAGCCTGGTCCCCAAAAAAATTGCCGGCCCGGCGCCTTCGGTATTGGCACCCAAGCCCGCACCTTCAAAAAAATAATCGACCGGAAGATTACTTTTACTTTCCACGGTAACCTCAGTCTGCCGGGGTTTGGCCTTTTCAATTCCGGGCAGGATCCCTTTTAGGACCCCATCTTTAAATGGGCGGTAAGTTTATTTTGATCGATAACATCGGACAGACTAAACGGTCGGCAATACCTCCATCCTGGCCCCCCTTCAATGCAAGATCAAATCAAAGCGCTCCAACAGGCCCTGGATCGTCTCCAATTCCGGTACCTCCCGGCCATGGGAGACGACCAATTTCCCTTCCCCTTTGAAACGATAGTCTTTTGGATTTTGCTGGACCAGGGCCACCAGCCCTTCTAGTTTCCAGGTCCCCTTCGGGCAGAAAGAAAAAATAAACTCTCTTTCTGAACTTTCCATCCGTTCGATCCCGATTTGCTTCATTCTCTGTTTAATAGCGATGATCCGTAATAAGTTATTTACTTCATCGGGGATCGTCCCAAAACGATCGGTCAGTTCCCTTTCCATGTCTCTGAGTTCATCCTCGACCTTCAGGGAAGCCAGACGTTTATAGATCGAGAGCCGATGCCCCGGGTCCGGGACATACCCTTCAGGGATAAAGGACGGGACCCTGAGACGCACCTCGGGTTCCCAATCCTCGTCCGGGGCCGCACCTTTTAGCTCATTAATGGCCTGTTCCATCATCTGAAGATATAGCTCATACCCTACGGCGGATATATGGCCGGATTGACTGGTCCCCAACATATGGCCGGCCCCCCGGATCTGGAGGTCATGGAGGGCGATCTTGAATCCGGCCCCTAATTCACTGAAGTCCATCAAAACCTTCAAACGCTTTTGAGCCTCCCGGGTCAGGGTGCTTTCCCCGGAAACCACTAAATAGGCATAGGCCCGTTCCCGGGACCGGCCTACCCGCCCCCGCAACTGATACATCTGGGCCAGGCCGAAACGATCGGCTTGATTAATGATGATGGTGTTGGCCGTGGGTATATCCAGGCCGGATTCGATAATGGTCGTACAAACCAGAAGGTCCAACTCCCGGCTAATAAATTGCAGCATGACCTTTTCCAATTCCCTTTCCGGCAACTGCCCATGGGCGACCCCTATCCGCACTTCGGGAAGGATCTTCCTCAGAAATTGGGTCATGGCCTGGATATTGTGGACCCGGTTATGGACAAAAAAGACCTGCCCCCCGCGTTGAAGTTCACGTTGGACCGCCTCCACGATCTTGGCTTCATCAAAGCGGATGACATTGGTCCGAATGGACTGTCGGTCTTCCGGGGGGGTTTCAATGGTGCTTAAATCCCGGATGCCGGTCAGGGACAACTGCAGCGTCCGAGGAATAGGGGTAGCGGTCAAAGTCAGACAGTCGACCTGGGTCCGCAAGGTCTTAAGGCGTTCTTTGTGGGTAACCCCGAAGCGATGTTCTTCATCGATGATGATCAAACCCAGGTCTCTAAACCGGAGGTCCTTCTGAAGCAAACGATGGGTCCCAACGACGATATCCACTTTTCCGGTAGTGAGATCGGCCAAGGTTTGCTTCTGTTCCTTTGGACTTTTGAATCGACTCAAGATCCGCACTTCCACCGGATAACCGGCGAAACGCCGGTCCATGGTTTGAAAGTGTTGTTCCGCCAAAACCGTTGTGGGAACCAAAACAGCCACCTGCTTTCCATCCAGCACGGCCCGAAAGGCGGCCCTTAAGGCTACTTCGGTCTTC
This sequence comes from uncultured delta proteobacterium, assembly GCA_963769305.1. Lineage (GTDB taxonomy): Bacteria > Desulfobacterota > RBG-13-43-22 > RBG-13-43-22 > RBG-13-43-22 > RBG-13-43-22. The sequence goes on from CAVYLJ010000042.1 coordinate 13,299, forward strand.
CCGTATCCCACATCGCCGCAGACCAGACGGTCCATCGGCTTTTCCGACTCCATGTCGGACAACACTTCTTCGATGACCCTTTGTTGGTCCGGGGTCTCGTCATAAGGGAAGGCCGCTTCAAATTCCTTAAACATCTGGTCCCTGGAAGAAAAGGAAAAGCCTTTGCTCACCGCCCGATGGGCGTAGAGTTCGACCAATTCCTGGGCGATTTTTTCCACCGCCTTTTTCACCTTGGCCTTGGCCTTCTTCCAGGTGGCCCCGCCCAATCGATCTAAGTGAGGGGTCTGGCCTTCCAGGCCCAGGAATTTATGAATCCCCTGGAGCCGGTCCACCGGCAGGTAAAGCTTATCCCCTTCGGCATACTCAATGAAGAGGAACTCCCCTTCCCAGCCGTTCAGGACAAAAAATTGCAAGCCCTTATAGCAGCCGATGCCATGATCTTTATGGACCACGAAATCACCTTCCTTCAAGTCGTCAAAGGAGGTGATATAGGCTTCCAGGTCTTCTTTCCGGGCCTTTTTTCTGAGTTCCTTTTTTGGTTCGAAGATCTCCTCTTCGGTCAAAAAAATCAGCGAAGGAAATGTCATCCGGAATCCGGTTGAAAGTCTTCCGGTCAAAATCTGAACGCCCGGGGCCTGCCCGTCGAACTGATGTCTCTGCCCAGGGAAATAACCGACTTCTAATTGATAAAAAGAAAGGATGTCCCGAAGCCGCTTGGCCTGAGAGTCTTGGGAAACGACCAGCCAGACTTCCTGGCCCATCTCTTTCCAGGCGGTAAGGAAGGAAGCCAGCTTTTGCAGAGATTCCTTGGAAGAAGGTTGTTCCCGAATCAGACGACTGATTTCCTGATTTTCAATTCCGGATAAAGACCAGAGAGGACCGGTCTCCGGCCCGATCAGGTCTATGGGAAGGTCTTCTATAAAGATGCCCGGCGTTCCCGACCAATTTTCCCAAAACCCTTCTCCCTTACCCGCCTTTTCCGCTTCCAAGGACCGTTGCAAGGCCAGCGGGTCTTTCCAGAAAAGGAGAAGATCATTAGGCAGATACTCCCTCAGGGTGCCCGGAGTTTCATAAAACCAGTCCAGCCATCTCTCCGCCCCTTCAAAAGGCGCTCCTTGGTCGAGACGATGTCTAAGCCAGGAGGCCTCATTTTCAGGGATCAGCCCCTCGGCCCGGGCTGACTTCACCCGCTCTCCGGCCGACCGGAATCTTTCCGGGTCCCAGATGATCTCGCTGATGGGCAAAAGAATGAGTTCATTTAGGTCAAGAAAAGACCGCTGGGTGGCCGGATTAAATTCTCGAATCGATTCGACCAGGTCTCCAAAAAACTCAATCCGAATCGGACGGCTGTAGAGCGGAGGGAAGATATCCATGATCCCCCCGCGAATACTCAGGTCTCCGGGTCCTTCCACCAGCGGGGTCCTGAAATAGCCCCAGCGGATTAATTGGGCCAGGAGGGCTTCTCGATCCGTTTCTTCTCTCCGGGCCAAATAATCCACTTCCTTGGAGATGAACTTCCTGGGTATGACCGCCGAATCAAGGGCCTGGATCGAAGTAACCAAAAGGACCGGCCCAGGCCGGGTAATAAGGGAATAAAGACAGGCCAGACGTTGGGCCACCACATCCGATTGGGGGGAATACTCCCTAAAATCCGGTTTTTCGTAAGCCGGGAAATAAAGAATCGGGTCCGGCAGAAAAAACTGCATTTCTTCCGGGTCTCGCTGGGCAAAAAAGATCAGGTCCTGAAAAAAGGTTTGGGCCTCTTTCGGATCGGCACAAACGACCAGCATGGGTCTCCTGGTCCTTGCCCAGGCCTGGTAAAGCAAAAAGGCCTGGGCCGACCCCTGGAGACCGGTTACCCTGAAAGGCAGATGGCCGGTCTGGATTTCCTGAATGACGGTCTGTAGGCCGGCACCGGCCCGGCTCAACCGTTCTACTTCTTCATTCCAAAATTTTTCGTCCATAAATAATTCCATCGTTCACGGGCACACACTGACAAACACGGACAAAATAAAATGGGTCGGCCCATGCCGACCCATTACCCTATCAGGCTTTCGGCCAATTTTATTATATCGCGACAGCGATGATTCTTTTGCCGAAGAGGGTTTCCGGCAAAAATGTCTAAGACGCCGGTGGTTCCGTGATGATCGGATGCTAAAATAATCAGTTTTTGATTGACAAGCAAGTCTCAATTCAGTTTATATAATTTTTTGAGCCCTGAGCCTCTGAGCCTTGAGCCCTGAGCCCTGAGCCCTGAGCCCTGAGCCCTGAACCCTGAACCTTGAACCTTGAACCTCATTCGGAGACCATCATGATCCCTCGTTATACCCGGCCGGTTATGGCCAAGCTCTGGAGCCAGGAAAACAAATATCAAAAATGGCTTGACGGTGGAAATCCTGGCCTGTGAGGCCCTTTCCAAACAGGGTCTCATCCCTCCCAAGGACCTGGCCCAGATAAAGAAAAAGGCCCGTTTTTCGGTGGAACGGATCGAAGAATTGGAACATACCACCAAGCACGATGTCATCGCCTTTTTGACCAACGTGGCCGAACATGTCGGCCCGGCCAGCCGGCATATCCATCTGGGACTGACCTCTTCCGATGTGTTGGACACCTCCATGGCCGTCCTGCTTAAAGAAGCCGCCGAGGTCCTCATCGAAGACCTGAAGGCCCTGCAGACCGTTTTAAAAAAACAGGCCCTGGCCCACAGACATACCGTCATGATCGGCCGTTCCCACGGCATCCACGCCGAACCCATCATCTTTGGACTGAAGATGGCCATCTGGTATGATGAAGCCGGGCGCAACCTTCGCCGTCTGGTGCAGGCCAGGGAGACCATTGCCGTGGGCAAAATCTCCGGGGCCGTGGGGACCTTTGCCCACATCGACCCGGCCGTTGAAACCTATGTCTGCCGCCATTTAGGCCTTAAACCGGCCCCGGCTTCCAGCCAAATTGTTCAACGGGACCGCTATGCCGAATATTTTACTACCCTGGCTGTCATCGCCGGATCCATCGAAAAGATAGCCGTGGAAATCCGGCATCTTCAGAGGACCGAGGTCCTGGAGGCCGAGGAATATTTTTCCAAGGGGCAGAAGGGTTCTTCGGCCATGCCCCACAAGAGAAACCCCATCGCCTCTGAAAATCTGACCGGTCTGGCCAGGCTGATACGCGGATATGCCCTGGCCGCCCTGGAGAATCAAGCCCTTTGGCACGAACGGGACATCAGTCATTCTTCCGTGGAACGGGTAATCGGTCCCGATGCCACTACCTTACTCGATTACATGCTGACCCGTTTGACCGGTCTGATCCAAAACTTGATCGTCTATCCCGCCCGGATGAAAGAAAATTTGGACCTCACCAGGGGCCTGCCCTTTTCCGAGGGAATCCTCCTGGCCCTGACCCGGAAAGGGATCACCCGGGAAGAGGCCTACCGGATTGTCCAGGAAAATGCCATGAAGACCTGGGCCGGTGAAGACGGCTTCCAGGAGCTATTGGAAGCGGATCCCCGCATCCGGAAATGGCTCACCCCGGAAGAACTCTCCCGCCTCTTCGACCTAAATCATACCCTGCAAAATGTGGAAACGATTTTTAGGAGGGTTTTTAAGAAAAGAAAATAGGCGGGCAGCCTATGGCTCAAAAGCTGAAAGTTCAAAGTTCAAAAAAAAATATTCCCCTCCGGAAGGCCAGGATTTCAACCGCCCACTAAGTTCTAATTTTCGAAATTCATTCCAACACTCCGGTCTTCAAGACCCGATTTTCATTAGCCGATCGGGATCAGCCCCGGCCTTCAAGGACCTTGGCGATCCGTTCCTGGGCCTGGGCCTTCAAATAAGGGTGCATGGGCAGACTGAAGATGCGTTTGGCATAATCCTCGCTGACCGGGAAATCTCCTTCCCGGTAACCCAGAAAGGCAAAAGCCGCCTGGAGATGCAAGGGCTTGGGATAATAAACGGCCGTAGGGATGGAAGCCGCCTTCAAACGGGCTTGGAGCCGAGAACGGTGAGCTTCGTCTTTGGCCAGCAGAGAATATTGGGCCCAGGCACTTTTGTACCCGGAAGGTGCAAAAGGGGCTGAAAGGTCAAAGCTCAAACCTGAAAGCAAGTGCCCATAGCGTTGGGCCACCTGTTGGCGGAGGGCGATTTCTTCAGGAAAAATTTCAAACTTGGCCAGCAGGACAGCAGCCTGAAGGGTATCGAGGCGACCGTTGATGCCGATGCGCACATTTTCGTATTTATCCCTGCCCTGGCCGTGAATCCGCAGGGAACACAGGGCCTCGGTTAAATGATCATCGTTGGTAAAGCACATGCCGCCGTCCCCGTAAGCCCCCAATGGTTTGGCCGGGAAAAAAGAGGTGCAGGCCGGGTCGGACAAGGCACAGGCCTTTCTCCGGTGATATTCGGCGCCGAAAGATTGAGCGGCGTCTTCGATAACAAAGAGATTATGCTCCTTGGCCAGGGTCTTGATCCGATCATAGTCGGCGGGCAAACCAAACAAATCAACCGGAATGATCCCTCTGGGGATCAAGTTCAGCGTTCGGCGTTCAGCGTTCGGCGACACCGGTCGGGGTAAGGGGTGGATGGAAGCATCGTTCAATTTGAGGGCTTGAATGGCCAATTCGAGTTTATTAGGATCCATGTTAAAAGTCTGGGGATCGATATCAACAAAGACAGGGGTGGCCCCCAGGAGGCTTATGACTTCGGCGGTGGCAAAAAAGGTAAAAGGAGTCGTAAATACGGCGTCACCCGGGCCGATGTTATGGGCCATCAAGGCCAAGAGCAGGGCATCGGTTCCCGAAGCACACCCCACGGCATGTTTCACACCGACAAAATCGGCCAGCCGCTCCTCGAGCTCTTTGACCTCCGGCCCCATAATATACTGACCATGGGCCAAAACGGCCTGGATCCTGGAATCTATTTTATCTTTAATCCGTTGTTGTTGGGTTTTTAAATCGATGAAGTCCATGAGGTCCAATTCATTAACTGGGGGTAGGTTGAAAAAAACTTCCCCCACTTGGATTCCTTTCTCAGTTGTTTCATTATCCGAGATCCCTTAAAAGGCCACCAGATGAAATCATGATAAAAAAAAGAGCCGAAGATAAAGAGGTTGACCAAAGGGGTATGGAAAAAAATATTTTGATATTTTCTGAAAGGACTAAACCATAGGAAATCTCCTATATGGCTGGCAAAGTTGTCTCCCACCTGAAAGCCGAAATTTTCTTGAGCCACGTCTTCCCCTAAAACTTGGATCTCTTCAAACCTTCCTTGGCCAAGACCATCTTCCTGGGCCAGACGAATATAAGGCAGCTTCAGGGGATCAAAGCCCATCATTCGGGCGGCTACGGCATCGATGGCCACGCTGTCTCCGCCGGCCAGAAGATAATCTTTCTCCACCGGGGTCATGGTCCTCGGCCCCGGTCCCGAGCCGCAGATGGTCCCATCCATCAAGGCGAAGATCCCGGAATGGATTTCCTTCTGGATGGCCAGGAGGTCCACCAAGGTCTCATGAATGACGCTGTGGGTGTAATGCCGTTTGGTATTTAATAAACCCCCAAAGGCGTTTTTCATGGCCCCGGTAGTGCCGGTATAGATGTGGGTCTTAACCGTCGGAAGATGAACGATGTTTTTCCCCATAAAAAATTCGGGGATCCGAATGCCTTGGGGGAAAATCCCATCCAGGGCCCTCATGCGGGCCTTGGGTCGGTAGACGGTCCATTGGATCTGGTCTTGGCGAAAATTATAGAGTTCGGGGATGCGGTACTTTTGATAAATGGGGGTGAGTTTGTTCAGCCTTCCCCCCTTATCGGGATTGGTGACCACCGTGTTGTTATGAACGGCCACCAGATCCTGGTAACCGTTTTCGAGCAAGGCCATAATCATCCCCTCCAATTGCCAGGGGGTGGTATTGGCGGAAAGGAAGGGAAAATGCCAGGAGATGTTGTCTTTGAGAATGACCGGCCGGGTCGGATCGAGATGTTTCTTCAGGTCGGCCAAATCGCAGAGCCTGCGGATATCGTCGAAGACGGTCTGGGGTGTGGTCTTTAAAACGGCTACTTTTGATTGTTGCATAATAAACCTTTAAAGTACAGGTTCAATGTTCAATGTTCAAAGAATTCAACGTTGTCGTTCTGATGCTTTGAGATAACGAATGAAGCCATTTAAGAGGCTGGATATTTTTAGATTGGACAGGATAGAGATCGTTGCTCTTTGGAGATTCTGATCTCTGAATCCATAATCTTTGATCACTGAAAAAACTTTATACACGATCTCGACTAATTTTCTAGTCCTCTTTCCAGGCTTCGATATCTTCAAATCTTTCGATTTTCATGACCTTTGAACGTTGCTTCTGAAAGGCGAAAATTTGATAATCCTGTAATCCTGTCAACCTGTTTTTTGCCCAACACTTCCCGTTTAATGCGGTTGATATGGCCCCGGCCGGAACCTTTCACTTCGCAGCCCAGTTCGAAATATCTCCGGATCTGGTCGTCCTTCAGGACCCCGAAACAATCGACAATGGCCGCCGGATTTCCGATCCATTTTACTACCCGGTCCGGGTCCAAGTCCAGATAGGGCTGGTGGCGGACCGCCAGGACCAGGGCATCCACGCCCTTCAAGGTCTCCGGGAGTTCTTTGGAAACCCGAAGATTTTTTAATCCTTCCTGATTTCGGAAAAAACGGGACCAGCTACTGTGGGTCGGATAACCGTCCTGTTTTTCCATCTCCCACCAATGATCCACGTAAGGATCATGGACCCGGACCTCAGCCCCCATCTCGCTTAACTTCCTTACCAAGAGTTCCGAACCGCTGTAGCGGGTATCCCCCACATCCTCCCGATAAGAAATCCCCAAAACGGCAATCAGGGAAGAGGCCACGATCCGGTTCCGGTTGCGCAAGGCATCCCGGACCAATTGAGCGGCATGAAGGGCCCGGGTATCGTTGATATTGATGGCCAAAGGGGTGATTTGAAAGATGTCGTCCTGAAAACCCATCAGATGCTTGTAGGACCAAAACCCCAACCCCCCATCCTTGGGCAGGCAATAGCCGCCGATTCCGGGGCCGGGAAAGAGAATATTATTATGGGTCGGCCGGACCTTAATGGCCTCTATGACCTTGATCAAATCCACACCGTTTCGTTCGGCAAAAAGGCTCCACTCGTGCATAAAGGCCAACAGGGTGGCCCGGAAACTGTTTTCGATGATCTTGCAGGTCTCGCTTTCCATGGGACGGTCCAGGACCGTCAAGGGAAATCTTTTCCACGTCGATGACCTCGGAGAGAAAACGGACAACCCCGGCCCGGGCATCATCATTGATCCCGCTGCAGACCCGCCAGAAATTTCGGATCGAGGCCACATATTCCTTTCCGGGCATGACCCGTTCGAAGCTGTGGGCCAGGAGGGGATCGTCTTGGATTCCCCGTTCCTCAAAGGCCTTTTTGATAAAGGGGTAGGCGATGTATTCGGTCGTCCCCGGGGGGACGGTAGTCTCGATCAGGACCAGGGTGCGGGATGAGATCTTTTGCCCGATAACCTTGAAGCTCTCCTCCAGGGCCTGAATGTCGGCATTGCCGGTCTTGACATTGCCCAGGTCTTCTTTGATGAAATCACATTGGACATCCACCACCACCACATCGGCCATGGACAGGGCCTCCATGGAAAAGGTGGCCGTCATGGTCTTTTTATCAAGGACACAACGCCGGATCAAAGGGGCCACTTCGGGGTCTTCGGCGGTAATCGGACAGATTCCCCGATTGATAATGGGAATCTTCCAGAAAGATCTGGGGCTGGGACGCTGCATGCCGATAACGAATTTTCCGGATCGGCCCAGGGCCTCAGTAGAATCGGCGATCACCCCGGCCATCACCGCCCCGACAAAGCCGACACCCATGACCACCACTATCTCCCGGCCCTGACGGCGCTGTTCATCGACCAGGGTGCGAAGCCTTTTGTTTTCTATTTCCGTGTCTTCGGCGGTCGGCAGGGGAAATCTTTCTCCCGTGGGGGCGATAGAATATTCCATAAGGTTGATAAGCCTCCTTAATTATTAAAAAATTTCATCAGACAGGATCATGCTGTCAATCCTGTCGAAGGTTTAATGCAATTTCCGGATGAACTCCGGTTCAATTTCTACGGCCACGGCCCGGTTCAATAATTCCACACCCACCACAAATTTTCCCATTTTTCCTTCTCTGGAAATGAAGATCCCCTGGGCGCCTTGTAAAGGACCACCCTCGATAACGACCCGATCCCCTTCCCGGACAAAGGGGTGAGGAAAGAGAGGCAGCAGGCTTTCTACGGCAATCTTGACGGAATTGATCTCCTCCTCCGGAACGGGGATCGGCTTTCCTTCGATGTTCAGGGCCTTGACGACACCGTCGGTTTTCAACACTTCCCAGTAAATTTTTAATTCCCAGGGGATTCGGAAAAATACATATCCCGGGAAAAGGGGCAGCCAGATCTTTTTCTTTCTATCCTTCCGCCTGCTCATGGTCTCGATTTTAGGTAAAAAGGCGGAAATGGATTTATCGGTCAAGGCCTGATAGACCTTCTGTTCATAGTGGCTTTTTGTATATAGTGTATACCAGTTTTCATCCTTGCTCATATTTTGAACTTTCTTTTGGCAGCGGATGCAGGCGGAAAAGTCCGATTCCCTCCGTTGGCGAAAGCCGGAACTTGAGTTCTTTTGTCTCGGCCCCTACTTTCGCCAAGATGGGGGCCTGGACTCCGGCGCCCGCCCGGACTTGAACCGGGGCTCGCCTGAGTGACCGTGTGGGGACTTATTATGAGACCTTCAATCTTCATAGCCATAAGGAAATTTTTGATGCCAGCGCCAGGCCGATGCTATGATTTCGTTTATCTCCGGATGCCGGGGCTCCCAGCCCAGGACCTTGCGGGCCAGATCGGAAGAGGCCACCAAGGCCGCCGGATCTCCCGGGCGCCGTCCTCCCTGATGATAAGGGATATCCATTCCGGTAACTTGCCGAGCCGCCTCGATCACTTCCAAAACCGAAAAACCCCGGCCGTTTCCCAAATTAAAAATCCTTTGTTGAAGGGTATCTAATTTTTCCAAGGCCAGGACATGGGCCAAGGCCAAGTCCTTGATATGGACATAATCCCGAAGGCAGCTTCCATCGGGGGTCGGATAGTCCAGTCCAAAAACCGTCAGAGGTTCCTTAAACCTCTCCGCCAAAAGGCCCTTCAGTCCGGTCATGGCCTTCCGGAGGATCAGGGGAATCAGATGGGTTTCCGGATCATGATCCTCTCCCAACCGGTCTACGGCCCCGGCGGCATTGAAATAACGGAAGGCGACATACTTGAATCCATAGGCCCGGGCATACCAATCCAGGATTTGCTCAAAAATCAATTTAGAATGACCGTAAGGGTTGACCGGCCTGGTGGGATGGGTTTCTTCGATCGGGGTGGAAATGGGTTCCCCATAGACGGCCGCCGAGGAGGAAAAAACTATTTTTTTGACCCCGAAGGCCCTCATGATCTTCAAAAGAACCAGGGCCTTGAAGACATTGTTCTCATAATATTTTTCCGGCTCCTGGACCGATTCCCCCACCAGACAATGGGCCGCCAGATGGAGCACCGCGCCGATCGGATAGGCCTCAAAAAGTTTTTTTAGAAAGGTCTCATCTCCCAGATCGCCCTGAAAAAAAATCCCCCGGGGGGAGAGGGCTGCGCGATGCCCCTCTTCCAGACTATCCAGAATGACGATCGGGTGTCCTCTTTCCAAAAGGGTTTGGCAAACGACACTACCGATATAACCGGCCCCGCCGGTGACTAAAACGTGTTTCAAAACATTTTCCCTTCTATTTTTTGCCTCAGACACCCGTGTTTGGTCAATCACTTCACCACCGCATATTTAAAAATGCACCACAAAGCTCGAAGGCCGTCCTTCCAATTTATTTTTTTCCCCTCCTTATAAGTCCTACCGGTATAGGAGATTCCAACCTCGTAAATCCGGCACCCCGACCTGGCTACCTTGGCCGTTATCTCGGGTTCGAAGCCGAACCTTTTTTCCTTAAGGGAAATGGCCTTAAGCACCTCCGAGCGGAAAACCTTGTAACAGGTCTCCATATCGGTCAAATTAAGGTTGGTCGTTATGTTTGATAGAAGGGTCAGAAACTTATTCCCCAGATAATGCCAGAAATAAAGAACCCGGTGCGGTTCCCCGCCCATAAAGCGTGACCCGTAAACCACATCAGCCTTGCCGTCCAGGATGGGTTTTAACAGCTTGGGATATTCTTCCGGATCGTACTCCAGGTCGGCATCCTGGATCAAAAGGATATCTCCTCGGGCATTTTGAAATCCGGTTTGCAGGGCCGCGCCCTTCCCCTGGTTTTTCTGGTGCCGTATCAACCGTATCTTCCCCTCATCGGCCAATCCTTGAGCCACATCCAAGGTCCCGTCTTGAGAACAATCGTCGACCACGACCAGCTCTTTATCCAGGTTCAAAGAGGACAGGTCCAAGGATTGTACCTTTTCGACCAGGGCCTTCAGGGTTTTTTTTTCATTATAGACCGGAATGATTATGGATAAGAGCATCTTTTCGGCGAATAGGCCTATTTTTTGGGGAGCCTATCTTGTTTTTTAAGGTTTAAGACTTACCTATAAAATATATAGAAATTTCCGTGAATTGTCAAATTTCTATTTTAACCTTTTTTAGCATTCGTGGTATAAAAAGTCCTCATGAGCCGTTGTCGAAAACATCCAGAACGAGAAGGCCTATTCCCCTGCCAAAAGCATCAGATCGCTTACTGCCGGCAGTGTTTTGAACAAGGGGTGTCCTGCAGCGATCCCAAACTTTACTGCAAATTTCGTTCTCAATGTTTGATTTTCGAATCGGAGAAAGAACGAAAAGAAGAAAAGGGGGAAATGGCCGGAAGCCATGAGGCATAAGGTTTACGGTACAAGGTCTAAGGTTTAAGACGGGGGCTTATGAGGTTGACCACTTGAATCCTGATCGGTTTACCCTAAACCTTAAACCTTATCCCTTATACCATCATTTGTTGGGGTGATGAGGACCTTATCCACCCTTTTTCCGTCCATGTCCAGAACCTCAAAACCTAAGTCTTCCCATTTAAAATGTTCGCCGGGTTGCGGGACCCTTCCCATTTGCATCATTACAAACCCGCCGAGGGTCTGAAAGTGGCCGCTTCCTTCGTCGGGCAAACGTCCCAGGCCGAATATTTCTTTAAACTCATCTACGGGCATTAACCCGTCCACAAGCCAGGAGCCGTCTTCCCGCCGGACGGCTTGAGGTTCCGTGGCTTGGTCTTGGGAGGAGATCTCTCCTACTATCGATTCCAAGAGATCATTCAAGGTCACCAATCCTTGGATCCCACCGTACTCATCTACCACCAAGGCCAAATGGGGCCGTGATTTTTTGAACAACTCCAAAAGATGCGTGGCCGGGGCATTTTCCGGAACAAAAAGGGGGGGATTCATTTTTTCCTTCAGGTCCATCATGCGACCGGAAAGTCCCTGTACCAAAAGCTCCTTGGCCCGTACTACACCAAGGATGTTATCCAAACGACCCTGGGCTATGGGGAAACGGGTGTAAGGATTCTCCATGATCTTTTTCCGGTTCTCTTCAAAGGAGGCATCCACGTCAAGCCAAACGATTTCCATACGGGGGGTCATCAGGACCCCGACTTCACGGTCGGCCAAACGAAAAACACTTTTGACTAAATCCTTTTCCGTTTCGGCAAAGATTCCCTCTTGGACGCCTTGATCGATTAAAATTTTGATTTCCTCTTCGGTGATAGGCGCTTCTTTGGACGGCTGATGTCTCAAGAGTTTTAAAACCCATTCCGAAGAAATGGTCAACACCTGGACCACCGGGTGGGTAATGGTGGACACCAGGCGCAAGGGAACGGCTATGGCCGTAGCGATCCGTTCGGGGTTATTCAGGGCCAGCCGCTTAGGGACCAGTTCACCGAGAACGATAGTCAGGAAGGTGAGGCCGAGGACTACGGCCCCAAGA
>CAVYLJ010000043.1:0-32570 GCA_963769305.1 uncultured delta proteobacterium
TTCCGAACGTCGTATTTCACCCCGGAACCCCGTAAGGTCGGGCCGGTCACCCCGTATTCCAAGGCCACTTCCTTGGTGATAACACCGACGTCTTTGGCCCGTTTGATAAAGATGATATTTTGATTGATCAGATTTTCATAATCCCAGAAACGGCCTCGTAATCTTTCAATAAAACTTCTCGTTCCGTCGTAAAATTCCTTGGTGATGTCGTTCGGACCCCGCCGAAGCGGCCATAACTGTAGGTCAGCCGGGAACCGGCGATCATTTCCAGAAGGTCCAGGATCTGTTCCCGGTCATCCCAGCCGTACAGGAAGGGGGTGATGGCCCCGAGTCCCATGGCATAGTCCATGGCCCCGATAAAATGGCTGGCAATGCGGTTCAACTCCGAGGTAATGACCCGAATATATTCGGCCCGCCGGGGTACCTCGATCCCGCAGAGCTTTTCCACGGCCATACAATAGCCGTGGTTAAAGATCATGCCGGAGAGATAGTCCATCCGGGCCGGATTGGGTAGGAATTGTTCATAGATCCGGTTCTCGGCCATTTTTTCATGGCCCCGGTGGGAGTAGCCGATCATCGGCTCGATCTTGACCACTACCTCGCCATCCAGGGTCACCAGCAGGTGCATGACCCCGTGGGTACTGGGGTGCTGGGGGCCAAGATTGAGCTGATAGACCCGTTCGGTGATTGACGTGTCGTCTATGGTTTTTACGTTCAGCATAGGATGTCGTCTATTTCGGCGGTAAATTTGGTTTTGCCGAAGTTTTTGAGTAAAGGGAAATAATCGGCATCATCGGGATTGATGATCCTTTTAAGGTCCGGGTGTTCCTGGAAGCGGATACCGAAAAAGTCATAGACCTCCCGTTCCAGCCAGATGGCCTCGGGATAGACGGCCGAGATCGAAAAGGGGGTGGCCTCTTTGGGAATCTGGATTCGGACCATCACCCGGCAGATGTCCTGATAATAGGTCGAGTAGAGATAAACCAATTCAAAATGATCGATAAAATCGACGGCCGTTATGGTCTCCAAGAGAAAACGCTTTTCCAGCATGACCTGGGCCACCCGGCGCATGCCGCACCTGGTCCAGACGGACCTCCAGGTGATAGCCGGTTTTCGCATAGTCGCTCTCGCTGACTTGCCCTTCGGGCACGGCCTGGGTCAGACTATTTTTTAGCTCTTCGAGCAGCTTTTTCTGCCCTGCGGTTGGCATCTATGATTCCTTTAGTAATCTTGGTTTGTATTTTAAGAAATCCCTGGAGCAGGGCCTCCGGTCGGGGAGGGCAGCCGGGGATATACACATCGACCGGAATGATCTTGTCCGCCCCGTTGACAATGGCGTATTGTCCGTCATAGGAGAAAGGTCCCCCGGAGATGGCGCAATTGCCCATGGCGATGACATACCGGGGGGCCGGCATCTGATCATAAAGGGTCTTGATGGCCGAAACCAGCTTATGGGGTATGGTTCCGGCAACGACCATGACATCGGATTGCCGGGGGGTGCCCCGGGGGATGATCCCGAAACGGTCCCAGTCAAAACGGGCCACGCCGGCGGCCATCATCTCGATGGCACAACAGGCGATCCCGAAGGTCAGGGGCCAGAGGGAATTGACCCGGGCCAAATCCAAAAGATCCTGCACGGGAGCAAATCCCACGACGGCAGGACTCTCCACATACTCCTTGGAAAGGTCCCTGGAGGGTATGCAGATGGGGGCGCTTCCCTTTACTTCCATTTAAAAACTCCTTTACGCCAGGCATAGACAATGGCCAACGATATCAAAAAGAGAAAGATAAAGAACTCGATCAGTTCGGAAAACCCCGTTCCCTTTTGATAGGCCATCAGGACCGGAAAAAGATAAAGTACATCCACATCGAAGGCCAGAAAGATCAGGGCAAAGAGATAATAGGAGGCCCCGAATTGCATCCAGGCCGTCCGGATAGGGGCCATCCCGCTTTCATAGGTGGCCAGCCTCTTTTCCCCATAGATCCGGGGACCGAGCACGAAGTTGATGATCACCATGGAGAGGGGTAATATCAGGCCGACAAGGAAGAAAATAAAGACAAACAAAAATTCACCGAGGCCGGCTTGTAACATTTGGGAAAACACTGAATGATTACTCCTTAAAGTCCTCGCGATTAGGATGTTGTCAATTGTTAAATTTGTCACGCTCCTATTACCTGTTTGGAAGGCTTCTTGTCAAGAAAAAAAATGAAAAAAAACACCCTGCTGGACTCAACCGGATGAGCGGAGAAAACCTATGAAGGCCTTGAAAAAAACCGCCCTTGGTAAGCCAGATTTTGGCCTGTTGAATATCTTTGGCAATTTGTGTTTTTAAGGTTTCCGGACCGGAGAAGGTCCTTTCTCCCCGGAGCCGTTTCAGAAAAAATAATTTCATTTCCTTTCCGTAGAGATCTCCATCAAAATCAAAAAGATAGGTCTCTACGGAGATATTTTTGCCGGCAAAGGTGGGATTAAAGCCCACATTGGTCACCCCGAAAAAAAGACCTTACGGGCTTTCGACCTTGACTACATAGACCCCCCGTTGGGGCATCAGTTTTTCTTTGGGATTCAGGTTGGCCGTGGGAAAGCCCAGGAGGGAACGGCCTATGCCTTTACCGGTGATGATGGTCCCGGAAAGGCAAAAAGGACGGCCCAAAAGAAGCTTGGCCTCCTCCATGGCCCCCGAGGTGATCAGTTCCCGGACCCGGGTACTGCTGACCAGATGGGTCCCGATGGTGACCGGGGGATGAACATGGACCTGAAATCCCAATTTCTTCCCCAATTCCTTCAGGAGATGGATGTTGCCCTCCCGTTTTTTCCCGAAGGTATAGTCATAGCCGACCACGATCTCTTTCATCCCGATCTGGCCGACCAGGATATCCTGGACGAAGGATCTTGGCCGGTATCTGGGCAAACTCCTTGGTAAAGGGAATCGACAGGACCGCTTCGATGCCATATTGGAAAATCAGCTCGACCTTGCCTTCGTCGGAAACGATCTGCCGGGGGGCCTTGCCGGGCCTCAGGACCTGAGCCGGGTGAGGATGGAAGGTAATGACCATGGAGGTCCCCTTGATGGCCTGGGCCCGATCGCGAACTTTTTGAAAAAGGCTTTGATGCCCCAAATGAATGCCGTCAAAATTTCCAATGGTCAGGACCGGGGCCGGCAGGGGTCGGGTTATTTGATTGAGATCGGAAAAATAGGTGCCCATAGTTAATTCAAGGTTCAAGGTTCAAGGTACAAGGTACAAGGTTATAAGGTGAAATCTTTGGACTTACACCTTAAACCTTGATACCTTGTACCTTGAACCTGTTTTTTTGTTAAACCGCTTGACAGAATTAAAGGATTCATTTATATTTTTAAAACTTTTAAAAATCAACCAAATAATGATTGCCGAAGTGGCGGAATTGGTAGACGCGCTAGGTTCAGGGTCTAGTAGGCAAACGCCTGTAGGGGTTCGAGTCCCCTCTTCGGCACCAGGGTGAAAAAACGGGCTATGGTTATTCCATGGCCCGCTTTTATTTTGATAGGTATAAGCATAAAAGGTGAGAGAACTAATAAAATAAAGCGGCTGCCCTCCGGAGAAGATCCTCAGACCCGGGGCCGGAAGCTTCCATACTGGTGATCCCCATCATCCTTTCTTCCCCGGAACATAGCGCAGTTCGGCCTTTAAAACCTTGCCGGCCGGATTTCTGGGGAGGCTGTCCATGAATTCAACATATTTGGGCACCTTGTAGTCGGCCAGGCACCCGGTACAGCATTCGCATGATTTCTTCTTCCGTGGCCTGGAGGCCGGGTTTTAAGGCTATGCAGGCCTTGACCGCTTCACCCATAACCGGGTCCGGGACACCGACCACGGCCACTTCCAAGACCTTGGGATGACCGGAGATGACGTTTTCCACCTCCAGGGAATAGATCTTTTCGCCCCCCCGGTTGATCATGTCTTTTTTGCGGTCCAGCAGGTAAATAAATCCCTCGGCATCGATTTTGCCGATATCCCCGGTGTGGAGCCAGCCGTCAACGAGAGTCGCCTCGGTGGCTTCCGGTTTCTTCCAGTAGCCTTTAAAGATTTTCGGACCCTTCAGCAGGATCTCGCCCGTGGCTTCCAGGGGCAGTTCACGGCCTTCATCATCGACGATCTTGGCCTCCATCAGGGGAAGCAGTCTGCCCACGGCCTTTATCTTGCGCAGGGCGTCTTCAAAGGGGGTCGAGGTGACGATGGCGAAGCTTTCCGTCAGCCCGTAGCCCACGCTGATTTGAAGCTGAGGCAGCTTTTTGAAAATACCCCTGACCATCTCCTCGGTGGCAAAAGAGCCGCCCAACAGGGCCGTTTTAAAGGAAGAAAAATCATATTGATCGAAATCGGGGTGATTGACCATGAGCCAGATGACATTGACGACGCCGAGATAGTGGGTCACCTTTTCCTTGGAGAGGGTCTCCAAAAAATCCTTGGTCTTAAATTGTCTCAGGTAGACGCAGGCCACTCCGCTGAAAATCGGGGGCAGCATGATACAGGCCAGGCCGGTGATATGGAAAAGGGGGATACAGCAGACCATCTTGTCTTCCGGTTCAAAGAGAACAAAGTCGCTGACCAGCATGGCCGTCAGGGTCAGGCCCCGTTGATGGAGCAAGGCCCCCTTGGGTTTACCCGTGGTCCCCGAAGTATACAGGATGGCGGCCTCATCCGATTCCGAAAGGGTGGCCCGGGTGAAAGTCCTCTTCGTTTCGGTTTCCAGTAAGGATGAAAAAGGAAGGGTTCCTTCGGGGATCTGAGGACCGTTAAAAAATATTTTTTCCACCGTGGTCAGCCGATCCCGCACGGAGGATATAAAGGGCCAATACTCCTCATCCACGATCAGGACCTTGCTCTCCGAATCGTTTATTTCATAGGCCAATTCTTCGCCTTTGAATCTCGTATTCAGGGGTACGACCACGGCTCCGAGTTTCATCAAGGCAAAAAAACTCAAGGGAAACTCCAGTTGGGTGCCCAGGAGCAGGGCCGCATGGTCTCCTTGTTTTACCCCGTATTTTTCCAGTCCGGCGGCGATCCGGTTGACGAGGCTGTTGAATTCCCGGTAGGTCAAACGCTGGTTCCCGGAGATAAAGCCCACTTTATCCGGATATTTTTTGACGGTATCTTCCAGCAGTTCAACCACGTTTTTCGGCCTGGTTCTGAAAGTCGGCCCCTGAAAGTCCGGACCTTCTTCCTCGATAATTTCCCAGCCCATTTTGCTTTTTAAGGTTTCCATGGCACCCCGCCAATCGGGTCGGATTGAGAAACCATTACTTCACCCAATTGGGCAGAAACAAGGCAATCTCCGGGAAGAAGAAGAGCAGGGCCACACAGGCCACCAGGCTCAGGAGAAAGGGATAGACCCCGGAATAGATCACGTTGAAGGGCTCTCCGGTGATGTTCTTGACGATGAAGACCGAGATGGCCACCGGCGGGATGATCACGCCGATCATGAGGGTGATGGCGATGATGATGCCGAACCAGATCGGATCAAAACCCAGCTTGATGACGGCCGGATAAAAAATCGGGGTGGCCAGGATCATGAAGGCCAGGTCGTCTATGAAGGAACCGCCGATCAGATAGATGAAGATGATGAGAACCATGATGAGGTTTCGGTTTAGAGGCAACCCGCTTACCCAGTCGGCCGTGATCTGGGGAATCTGCGGTCACGGTCAGGAAGTGGCCGAAGACTTCCGAACCGGCAATGAGAACCAGTACCATGCAGGCCGTTTGCAGCGACCCTTCGAAGGCGTTTAACAATTTTTCAAAAGGGAATGTCCTCCTGAGATAGGCCAGGAGCAGCACCGCCGCCGTTCCGATGCTACCGGCCTCGGTGGGCGAGAACCAGCCTTCCATGAGCCCTCCGATGACCACGACAAAGATGATCCCGACCCAGAGAAACTCGGGAGATGATTTGATTCTCTCCGCCCAGGTCGATCTCGGGGCGGCCTGGGCCACGGCCGGGTTGATCTTGACCCAGCCGTAGATGACGAAGATAAAAAACAAGGCGATAATCAGTCCCGGAATGATGCCGGCCAGAAAGAGTTTGCCGATCGATTGTTCCGTTACAATGCCGAAGATCATCAGGGGGACACTGGGGGGGATCAGCATCCCCAGGGTGCCGACGGAAGCGACCACACCCGTGGAAAGCTTCTTGCTGTAACCCAGCCGGGTCATTTCCGGTATGGCGATACCGGCAAAGGTGGCGCAGGTGGCCAGGGTGGAGCCGCACATGGCCTTGAAAAGCGTGGCCCCCACCACCGTGGTCATGGCCAGGCCGCCGGGGATATGGCCCACGTATTTCTCGGCCGAATTGTAAAGTTTCTTGGCGATATCCGAATTGGAGGCCACCTGGCCCATGAGCACGAAAAGGGGGATGACCGTAAAACCGTAGGAGGTGAAGACATCGAAGAAATCTTTGACCACCTGGTTGGAGGCCGCCGAAAAAGTCCCCAGATAAACCAATCCGAAAAAACCGATAATGGTCATACCGTATCCCAGTTCGATACCGGTCAAAAAAACCAGCATCAAAACGAAAATACCGATGATGCCTATGGTGATATCACTCATGCCGGCCTCCGGCAATTTCCAGGATCTGGGAAAGGAGTGTGAAAACACTGGACCAGGCAGACGAAGGCCAGTCCGAAGGAAATCGGATAGTAGGGCAGCCGGAAGACCGGGGTGACCTCCCTGGACTTGATCAGGTCGAGGCTCATGACCACGAAGTTCCAGCCCATCCAGAGAAAAAGGGCTATGCTGACAACGCGGGTGGTCACCTGCATGATATTTCCCACCTTCTTGGGGATTTTCTCCAAGCAGGAAATCGACGATGACGTGTCCCTTTTTGCAACGAGGTGTAAGGAATGGCAAAACCGACTACCACCGCCCCCAAAAAGGAGATCACCTCGAAGTCTCCGACAATCGGTTTCCCGAAGGCCCTCATGATGACGTCGGTCAGGGTGAAGACCAGCATAAAGGCCAGGGTCAATCCGGCTATCAGCAAAAGAAATTGACACATCTTCCGCTCGAAAGCGAACCAGGCATTCATGAATTTCTCCTTTTAGAAAACCTAACCGACCAGGGGACGATGAAATCAGCCCCTGATCGATTATGACCTTTTTACTTGGCCGGATGGGTCTTCAGATAATCCAGACAGAATTTCAAGGCCTCTTCACCGGGCAGCCCCTTTTCCTTCATGCTCTTCACGTAGGCATCGAACAAGGGCTTCATCCTCTCATGCATCTGGGCCTCTTCGGCCGGGCCGGCATAGACGATCTTCTGGCCGGTCTTCTTGGCGAACTCCATCCCGTCTTCATCCACCCAGGTCCACAGGTTGGCCTGTTTTTCAAACCACTCTTCATTGAGTTTGTCGATGATCTGCTGAATGTCCTTGGGCAGGGAGTTCCATTTCTCTTTGTTCATGGCAATGAAGAAGCCGTTACTGTAAGCGGCACCGTGATTTATATAGGTGTGTTTACAGACCTCCCCGAACTTCCAGCCTTTCAAGGTCTCTATAGGCAGAAGCACGCCGTCGGCCAGGCCGCGCTTTAAGGCATCGTAGGTCTCCAACATAGACATGGTGGTGGGTATGGCCCCGGCGGCGGTAACCACCTTGGAGGTATTGGCATCGCTTTTGATCCGGAGGCCTTTCAGGTCTTCGATCTTGTTGACCGGGGTCTTGGTATGAAAAAAACCCGGACCATGGGCGTGGAGATAGAAGAGTTTTACGTCATCATATTCCTTCGGTTTAAATTTTAGATAGAAGGCATTGGCCATCCTGGTGGCCTGACCCCCGGTCTTGTACCCCAAGGGCAGAACGATGACCTCGGAAAGGGGCATCCTCCCCGGTGTGTAGGACATGATGCTCCAGCCGATATCGACGATGCCCTTGACCACGCCGTCATAGGTCTGATTGGCCGATACCAGCGTGCCGGCCGGGAAAAAAGCCGTCTTGACCCGGCCGTTGGTCCGCTTTTCCAGCTCTTTGCACCACTCCTCGGATAACTTGGCGATGGGATGGGTTGGGGGCATAAAGCTGGCATATTTCAGCTTGAAGATCGGCTCTGCGGAAAAAACCGGAACAGCGAACAGACCGATCAATAAAACCATACAGGCCATAAGGAAAACTTTTTGCAAATAACCCTTCATGACAAAATACCTCCTTTTTTTAAATTTGGCGGAAGGATCATAAAATGAAAAAGGAATAAAGGTCAAGGAGAAAAAAGCCTTAATAAGAGGTTGGAGGACGATAAGGACATTTCAATCGGATTTTAAAAAGTATTCCCAAACGCTCCGAATATTGTATAATGCCTTCCAATAAATCTATGGTTCTCTTTTGGGACTTATCGACCCAGCGGTTAACTGTGAGGAAAGGAAAATAGGATGAAACTCCAATTTGTCAAGGCCCGGGATTTGCCCGATGCCTGGTTTCAATGTGTCTATGAGATCCTGGATCATGGACAGGAATATAAGATCGACCGGGGCAGTTGTGCCGGTCAGAAGCGGCTGGAATTTGATTATCTGACGGTGCACATCAAATATCCCGGGACCCGTCCTTTGATTCCGGACATCCCTCCGTCCGCTGGGCATCCCCAATCCGGTGGCCGAAGGTTACGTCGAGCAATATCTGCCTTACCTGATGACCTCGGTCAAACAACCCAATGAAGATTATACCTATGGGCAATATCTGGAGCCCCAGATCCAGGAAGTCATCCGCATGTATAAGGAAGAAGGCTACGGGACCAATCAGGCCTTTATGACCGTGGGGGACCCGCAGACCATCTATTTGAACGACCCGCCCTGTCTGCGGGGGATCGACACCCGGATCCGAAACGATCAGCTTCATTTCTTTGTTTATTTCCGGTCCTGGGATTTATGGAACGGCTTTCCGGCCAACCTGGCGGCCATCCAACACCTTAAGGAATATATGGCCCAGGAAATCGGGGTGGGGGACGGAGAGATCGTAGCGGCCAGCAAAGGGCTTCATCTTTATGACTATGCCTGGGAACTGGCCAGGCTCAGGGCGTTGAAGAAGGCGTGAGGCATGAGGCGATGAGGCGATGAGGCATGAGGCGAGAGAAAGCCACTTCAAAATAATTTGAGTTTTCCTCTCATTCCGTATCCCGCATTCTGCAATCGGCAATCCAATATGGTTATGGTTCGTCCAAAAAATCCGCAATCCGCAATCCGCAATCCGCAATCGACCTACGATGTCATCGTCATCGGTGCCGGGGCTTCGGGGATGATGGCCGCCGGACGGGCCGCCGAATTAGGGGCCCGGGTCCTGGTGGTGGAAAAGATGCCCCGGGCCGGTTTGAAGCTGGGCATTACCGGAAAGGGAAGATGCAACCTGACCAACCTGGGGGATATCCAGACCTTTATGGAAAGTTATTCCCCGGACGGCCGGTTCCTGAGAAATTGTTTTGCCCGTTTTTTTAACCAGGACTTGATGGAATTTTTTGAAAAAAAGGGAGTTCCTTTAGCCGTAGAAAGGGGGCAAAGGGTATTCCCCAAATCGAACCGGGCGCTGGACGTGGTTTCCGCCTTGATGGGCTTTATGAAGGAGAAGGGGGTTACCCTCATCAAAGAGCATGCGGTACAGGAGGTCCTGGTTCATTCCGGCCGAGTCGAAGGGGTCGTAAGCCATCATGAGATTTTTAAGGCCCCATCCCTGATCCTGGCTTGCGGCGGGGCCTCTTATCCCAGGACCGGTTCCACCGGGGATGGCTACCTCCTGGCTCAGAAGGCGGGTCATAGCATAAATCCAATCCGTCCCTTTTTGATCCCCCTGGAGGTCAAGGAATCCTGGGTCAAAGACCTGCAGGGTTTAGCTTTAAAGAATGTCTCGGCCACGGTGTATCTTAACGGCCGGAAAAAGGATTCGGAATTCGGAGAGATGCTCTTTACCCATTTCGGGGTTTCAGGGCCGATTATTCTGACCTTGAGCGGAGGGGTGGTGGATTATCTAAACCAGGGGAAAGTGGAAATCTCCATCAATCTTAAACCCGCCTTAAACCAGGACCAGTTGGACGGGCGACTCCAAAGGGAATTGAAGGCCCATCATTTAAAAGGATTATCCGGTGATCCTTAAATTGTTATTACCCAATAAAATGATCCCGGTTTTTCTCGACCTGTTGAACATGGCCGGAGATAAAAAAGGAAATCAAATAACCGCCGAAGAACGTTCCCGTCTGAGAAGCTTGCTTACCGATTTGCGAATGACCATAACCGGCACCCGGCCTCTTGAAGAAGCGATTGTGACCGCCGGCGGGGTCTCTCTGAAAGAAGTCAATCCCAAGACCCTGGAATCTAAGATCGTTCAAGGCCTTTTCCTGTGTGGCGAGGTTCTGGATATCCAGGGGAAAACCGGGGGCTACAATCTCCAGGCCGCCTTTTCTACCGGCTGGGTGGCCGGGGAGAATGCGGCAAGACAGAGTTACGAGTCACGAGTTCAGAGTTGCGAGTCTGAAAAACTTTCTTGAATCTCCGAGTACCTGAGTAGTCAAGATTTGGATTACCGGATCAATGTTTCCCATTCTGATTCGGATCCTGAACCTGCAACCCGTAACTCGCAGCTATTATTTATGACTCACAAAATTGATCTGAGAAATTTGACCTTCGAAGAATTAAGGGACTGGACCGCCAACCTCGGGTTGGAGTCCTATCGGGCCGAGCAGGTCTTTCGCTGGATTTTTCAACCGGACATTCAATCCTTCGATCAAATGACCAATTTGTCTAAAAAATGGAGGGACCTTTTTCAGGCAGCAGGCCTATTTGAGCCGGTTGATCGTTAAAAAGATCGAGAAATCCGCCGATGGAACCCGAAAATTTCTGTTTCAATTGGAGGATGGAGAGGGTATTGAAAGTGTCCTCATCCCCGAGCGGGGTCATTATACGCTTGTGCATCTCTTCTCAGGTCGGCTGTGCTCAAAGATGCCGCTTTTGCTTTACCGGGAAGATGGGCCTGAAGAGAAACCTCAAGGCGTCGGAGATCATCAATCAAGTCCTGGCCGTTCAAGGAACCTTGACCGCTGCCGACCCGCTGCTGACCAATATTGTCCTGATGGGCATGGGGGAACCCCTGGATAATTTTGAGAATGCGGTCCGGGCCTTAAAATCCCTGCTTTCCCCAAGGGGAATGGGGTTTTCCCATCGGCACGTGACCCTTTCGACAGCCGGGTTGCTTCCGGAGATGAAGGAACTGGGCCAACTCCTTCCGGTAAACCTGGCGGTTTCCTTGAATGCCGCCGATGATGCAACCAGAAATCAACTGATGCCCATCAACCGGAAATATCCCTTGGAGCCTTTGATCCAGGCTTGCCGGGAGTTCCCCTTACCCCATGGGAAAAGGATTACCTTTGAATACATCCTGATCAAAGGGGTCAATGATTCCCCCCAGGAGGCCAGGGCCCTGGCCAAGTTGTTAAAGGGAGTTAAGGCCAAGATCAACCTGATTCCTTTTAATGCCCATCCGGGCATCGGCTTTGAACCGCCTCCGGAAAAGGAGCTTTTAACTTTTCAAAATATCCTGATCCGTTCTCAATACACCGCCATCATCCGCAGGAGCAAAGGGGCCGATATATCGGCGGCCTGCGGCCAGCTCCACGCCGAATGGACCAGACCTTCGGCAGGTTGACCCGAATTTTTTTGAGGACCGATCCGATCTCAAGGTGTCGAGCAAGTTATTAAGGCGGTGTGGGAGAAAAATGGGGAAAGTCTGCTGAGGATTCTTTGACGGGATAAACAGGATCTTTAAATTTATTGTTTTTCCTAATCATCGGAGAAGGGGAAAACGGACCCTGTCTATCCTGTCAAAAAAATTTTTTCTACTCTTGAGGGATTATCTCCTCAAATTTTCGATGACCGAGGCCACGCCGAGCCCGCCGCCGCAGCAGGAAGAAAATAATCCGTATTTTCCTCCCCGCCGGGCCAGTTCCCGCATGGCAAACATGCATACTCTGGCCCCGGAGGCCCCGTTGGGATGACCGAAGGCTATGGCGCCCCCCAGGGGGTTCCAGTTATTCATATCGATCTTGGTCCCGAACTGATTTTCCAGCTCTTTGATCACCGCCAGGTTTTGAACGGCAAAGGCCTCATTGCATTCAAAGATGTCGATGTCGGAAAGTTTCAACCCGGCCCGCTTCATGGCCCTTGGTATGGCATAGGCCGGTCCGATGCCCATGATCTTGGGGTCCACGCCGTATTCGGCGCCGGCCAGCCATTTGGCAAAGGGTTGATAACCGTATTCCTTGGCCTTTTCAGCCGTCATCATGAGCACAAAGGCCGCACCGTCGTTTCGCCCGGAAGCGTTTCCGGCCGTTACTGTCCCATCTTTTTTAAAGGCCGGGGCCAGCTTGGCCAGCCCTTCCAGGGTGGTGTCCGGGCGGACATGCTCGTCGATCTTAAAAACAACTTCCGGAGTCTTTTTGGTGGCCGGGAAAACGACCGGGATGATTTCGTCGTCGAATTTTCCGCTCTCCATGGCCGCTTTGGCCCTCATCTGGCTGTTATAGGCAAATTCATCGGAGGCCTCCCGGGATATTTTATACATGACCTGCAGGTTTTCCGCGGTCAGCCCCATGGCCATATTGTCCTCCTTGACCGGGGAAAGCTGGGTCATGATGGGCATTGGGGGGATAAGTTTATAGGGCGGGGTGGCCATGGAAAATTTGACCCACATCTGGCTGTAGGATTCCATGCCGCCGGCGATCATGACATCGGCATGATCGGCCAGGATTTTCCAGGCGGCGTGGTTAATGGCATCGATGGCCGAGCCGCACTGCATCTCCACATAGGAGGCCGTGGTTTCATAGCCCAGCCCGGCGTCGAGTACGGCCCAGCGCGCCGGATTCAGGGCCGTCGAGCAACTGGTGGCGCTGCCCAAAAAGACGGATTCCACCACCACCCCTTTTTCCTTAATCTTGGCCTTTTCCACCAAACCCCTGATGCCGATCCCGGCCAGTTTTGAGGCGAAAATGTCTCTTAACGATCCGCCCATGCGGCCGAAGGCCGTGCGGGCGCCATCCACAAAAACGACTTCTCTTGCTGCCATAATTCTTTCTCCTTTAATTTATTATAAAAATCGGGATATTTCCCCCCTTAAAAAGAGGGACCATAAAAAAAGTTTTATTTTAAGAGAACTGTTTGAAAAAATCAAGTAGAATTCAGATCAACATCGGGAATTGTTTCCCCATAATTAGTGCCCATCCGGAAAAGAGGTTTTCGGGTGAGAGCGACCAGTTTACAGGAAGATGATCCAAGAAGGGCTATGCCAACGCCCAGCGGCTGATTCGATCCCATCGGCAAACCCGAATTTCGGGATGGGTAGTGATCAGGACGGGGCTCAAAAATTGAGAAAGGTATTTCGGGTGATCATGGCCACAGCCCCCCGTTGGTTGGTAAAGGTCGTTTCTACGGTCGCGATTAGGGTGGGACCCATCTTGGTTTCCCGGCCTTCCAGATGGCTGATCCTGGAGAGGGCGCTTAAGACATCCCCGGCGCCAATGGGGGCCAGGAATTCAAGTTCCACCCCCCCGTCGAGATTGCCCCGCGGCGCCCCGGCGGTGATCAGTTTTTCCACCAGGTGAAAAAGGTCATGGCCGGGGCTGACCGCCCAGCCGGCAAACCCGGGAGGGGCCATCAATCTCCCGAAGCGGCTCCGGGCGGCATATTCGACATCATTGTGCAGGGGGTTTTCGTCTCCAACGGCCTTGGCATAGCGTTGGATGGCCCCTTCCTCAACCTTGAAAATGATCGGTCCGACGCTCGAGCCGATTAATTTTTTTAAAGAATCGGTTATGATAAAGGCACCCATGATTCGATCTCCTTATTTCTTCAACGGCAGTATGACCAGGGCATTGCCGGTCGTGGTTTTTCCGCCCCGGCCGTTTTCAATCCAGATGGTACATTCGACCAGACCCTCTTCTCCCTCAAGGGCCTTCCGGATCACTTGGCCCTTACACCACCAGGTCTCGCCCTCATGAGGTTCACCGAAGGTCTTCATCTTGCGCGGATAGTCCATGCCCTGATAGCGGCAGGATAATTTTTTCAACCGTCCTTTTTCCCCCGCCCAATCGGTCAACAGGTTGATGAGCCAGGCCTTCTTAAGGGCCCCATGGACGATCGGCGACCCGACCCCCAGGTTTTTGGCGAAGTCGTCTTCATAATGTAAGGGGTTGAAATCCCCCGTGGCCCCGGCCCATTGGACCAACATCCGGGTGGTGGCTATTTTTTTAAGGGGAGTCACTTTATCGCCCGACTTCTATATCTTCATAGTAAAGTTGCTTGGCCATGATCCCTCCTGAGACAGAAATTTAAAATTCATTGGGTTTGTTTTGGCGAGATGACTATAAAATAGGGGGTGAGGGGAGGTCAAGAAGAAAAAGGATTTCGCCAAGGTCTATGCCGGCCAGAATCCCAGCATCTTGCCCGTGACCAGCCCACAATATCCTCCACCTCCATACTCCGATAACGGGTATTGACGGCAACGGCAATGGCCCCCAACCGGGCCAGGGCAAAGCAAAGCACCCGTATTTCCTCCTTGATAATGTCTTTTTCTTTCCTTATACTCTTCCCTAAAGAAGGAATTGGGGATATTTTTAAACGCCATGTTATGAAGGTCTGAAAGGGGATTTATGCGGATGAACACGGGTGACGCAGAACTGATCAAGACCATGTATAGGAAAATGGTCCTCATTCGAAAATTCGAAGAGAAACTGGTGGAGCTTTCCCAGGTCCGCGGGCGATTACCGGGTATGCAGATTCTGGCTATCGGACAGGAGGCCGTGGCTGTCGGGGTCGTTCAGGCCATGGACCCGAAAGATATCCTGGTCAGTAATCACCGGAGCCATGGCCATCTGTTGGCCAAGGGGGCCGATCCCGCCGCTCTTTTGGCCGAGATCATGGGTAAGGGTACCGGTGTCAATAAGGGGAAAGCCGGGACCTTACACCTGGCCGTGCCGGAGATCGGGGCCTTAATGACCAGTACTATCGTCGGGGCCGGCCCTCCACTGGCCGTAGGAGCGGCCTTTGCCCAACACTATCGTAATGACCCTTTTATCACGGTGGTTTTTTTTGGGGATGGGGCCGCGGCGGAGGGCAGTGTTCATGAGGCCATGAATCTGGCCGCTCTCTGGAAACTACCCGTGCTCTTTGTCTGTGAAAATAATTGCTGGGCCGGGGCTCAAGGCCTGGCTCAGCATTGTTCGCTGACTCGAATTGCCGACAGGGCCCAGTCCTATGGTTTTCCCGGCCAGGTAGTGGATGGCAACGATGTGCTGGAAGTCTATGCCCAAGCCAAGGAATTGATCGCCTCTTGTCGACAGGGAAGGGGACCGGCCCTGATGGAGGCCAAGACCTATCGGATCCGGGGCCACGGAGAGTACGACCATCAGCATTACGTAGATAAAAAGGAACTGGAAGAATGGATTCGCCGCTCACCCATTCAAAAGCTTGAAGGAAAACTGCTGGCCGATGGAATGATGGAAAAGAAGGAAATGGAGAACATCGAATTGGAGATGCAAAGCCAGGTAGAGGCGGCCCTGAAATTCGCCGACGAGAGTCCCTATCCCCTACCGATCGAAGCCCTTGACCATGTTTGGGCATAACGAAAGGAGCGCCTCATGTCACTACGATCTTTTGGACAGGCCATAAACCAGGGGCTGGATCTGGCCATGAGTCTTGACGAAAGAATTTTTCTGGCCGGGGAGGGGGTGGGTGTATCGATTCACCTCGACGCCAATATGCCGACCCATGGTTTATTGGAAAAATTCGGTCCGAGGCGGGTTAGGGATACGCCGGTCAGTGAAGCGGCCATTGCCGGCCTGGCTGTCGGTGCCTCTTGTCTCGGTCTTTTGCCCGTGGTCGAAATTATGTTTTTCCCTTTCTTTACCCTGGCCAGCGATATGATCGTCAATCATGCCGCCAAATTACGTTATCTCAGCGGGGGAAAATCGTCTTTTCCCATTACGGTACGAATCAAGTCCGGGGTCGGTTTCTCTGCCGGCTGTCAGCATTCCCATAATCTTGAGGCCTGGGTGGCCCACATCCCCGGCTTAAAGGTCGTCTATCCTTCTACCCCCGCCGATGCCAAAGGCCTCCTGCTGAGCGCCCTTTTTGATCCCAATCCGGTTATCGTCATCGAGGATATGGGTCTTTACGAGAAGAAGGACGAGGTCCCGGAAGGAGATTTTCGAGTACCTCTCGGCCAGGCGCGTCTGGTCCAACCGGGATTGGATTGTACCTTGGTCAGCTATGGTTCGGCTATGGTTACGACCCTGGAAGCGGCCAAGACCTTAGCGACGGAAGGCATATCGGCAGAGGTCCTGGATTTGAGGTGCCTGGTTCCCCTGGATAGAGCCCGTCTTCTCGAATCGGTCCGGAAGACAGGCCGCCTCGTGGTCATTCACGAGGCCAATAAATTTGGAGGATTCGGAGCGGAGATTGCCGCCTTGGTTGCCGAGGAGGCCTTTGAACACCTGAAGGCACCCATCAGACGGGTTGCCTCTCCGGATATACCGGTGCCATTTTCACCACCCCAAGAAAAATTTTATCGGCCAAGTCCGGAGAAGGTTATCGAGGCCGTTCATTCCATTATAGGAGGAAGGTAAACCAGCGGCTATGCCAGATCAGAGCATTCCTTCGGGATTTGAGGACGCTACGGTTGAGGAGCGTCCTCAAGGGCGGACTTGAGGGAAGAGGCAAAAGCCCGTTTTTCTTAGGCACCGTTTGTTTTTTGCTTTCCCTCTTTGAGGTGACTGCGAACCACCCGAACGATGTTCACTGCGGCGGAGTGAGCGGCTTGAGCTGATTTTTCCGTGTAGTTTGTCGGCCAGTGGACTGGATACCGGGTTTCAATATATGCAGTGTTGAGGAGAATACCATCCTCCTTAAGTTCACCAAATGCTGGTTCAAAGGAGGAACAAGTTTTAAGAAGGTGGACAAGATCGTGAACCTTCTCTAAGGCAAGCCCTCTGTCGATGATGAAGGCCTTTAGGTATTTTTCGGCCGCTTGTTGGAAATGGAAGCATATCTGGGCATAAAACTCGCTTCCTTCCATGAGGTTGGCTTCAGCAAAACGAAAGTCCTCATCGGCCTTTTCCACCCATTCTTTAACAATGGCCGGATCAGCCATAGAGTACTTTGCCTTCTCTGAAGATGCTGGTCACAAAGGGATCTCCGAGAGCGAGGCGCTCAGCGACTTCAGATGGGCGATAGACCAGGTAATCAACCGGAAGATCGGTTTCTATTAATCTAAAAAGTTGGCCTATCCGATCAGCACCAAGATGAGGGACATCGTCCTTGACTAAGAAGAGGTCAACATCGTTCACCTCATCGGTGTCTCTGGCGGCGGAACCGAAAAGAATGATTTTTTCAGGGGCGTACTTGGTCAAAAGCTCCCGTTTCAAGCTTTCAACGCCTAAAGAAATCTCCGCTCGGGTCATTTCTCATCCTATGGTTTTTTCGATAGATTTAATTCTTGAGTGCTAAGTATAAATTGGGAAAAAGATGAGGTCAAGAAGAAAGATGGGGGGCGCAAAGCCAAAACTCAAAAGGCTGAAAGCTCAAATCGGAGAAAGGGAAAGGAATGACGACAACATCACCTTTTACAAACTTTGCCACGCTTCGTCCTCCTCAGGTTGCAGCCAGTCCTTTCCCAGGGAGGATTCGCTCATGATAGCGATTTCCCGGTTTTCCCGAAGGATTTTTGTTTTCAGAAAATGGACAAAATCGAGCACCTCTGAAAGAAGCGGTTCAGGGACTTCTTCAATTTCGTTTATAAGTAAGTCTTTCGTATTCATTGTGTTCCTCGTCATTTGAATTCTTATTTTCCTTCAGAAACATTACTGCATTAGGATAGTCTTGCCAATCGTGTTCCCGCATAAAAGTGCACCTGCTACGGCTTGCCGTGTAATCCGCGTCTACATCGTGCGAAACGACTCGCCGACGTAAGGTAACGTTGCCACAACCGCGGCACTCAAGCATCGTATTCGTTGTGATCCAATCAATGGAAAAGCCTGGTTCGAGGTCTTCTGATTCCTTCAGATCTTTAACGGTAATGACCTCATGTCGGGTCTCACGGAGACACTGATTGCAGTGGACCCACTCGACGTCTCCTGATTCGGTCTTTTTCATGAGTTTCTAAATTCCAATACACAGCTAAGGTTTAAACAGAAGAGGGTTTAGAACCATGTTAACAGTAAAGGCTCATAGCAGAGAGAAATGGTTTTGTGCTCGGGTGGATCTTTTGAGACATGGATCAGGGCCATGAATTTCCTTAAAATCTTGCATAAAGGGGCAAAAAATTTTAGGCGGCCTTTACTTCAACGTATTCGCTTGCCGACGAAGGAGCAGGAACTTGCTCACCCGATTCTCGGAGGTCTTCAATATGTAACTCTATTGCCTCTTTGATAAGTTTAAGAACCTCTTCGCGAGTCTCTCCAACGGCAATGCAACCAGGAAGGTCAGGAACGTGGGCACCATAGCTCGACTCTCCTCTTTCAACAACGACCATATATTTCATATGTCCCTCCATTCATTTCTTGCCCTTTAAACCGGCAACCTTCAAAATACTTGCCAATGTTCCTATTGGAATATCGATATTGGGGTTCCCGGCTACTGTTATTGTAGCTTGGATTAAAGGGTGCCTGAATTGCCTGTGACTTCCCTTCATCCGTACTTGTTGCCATCCTTCCGTTTCAAGCAGTTTTGTCAATTCTTTAACCTTCATGTTTCGTCCGAAATAATTATGGTTTTTAATTTAAGAATATTTTCGGAATTATGGCAACATAAAAGTGAAGAGAATTTTGACCGTGATTGACCATAAACGCCCGTCGATAGGGGTAACGCTTCGTTGATGGAGGTGGATCTTTTGGGATATGGGGCTGGGCCATGAATTTCCTCAAGATCTTGGAGAAGGGGTTTATAAGATTAAAGCTTGCGGAGACTGTAGAATATAACCGGCTAATGTGTCAAGAAAAAACGAGGGGTGAGGCATGAGGCGCGAGGGGGAGGGGAGCTCAAAGTTCAAAGGGGGAGGGAAAGAAGTTCGGGGTTCGGCGTTCGGAGTTTGGCGAAAAAGAAAGGGAAAGGGAAGGGATGAGGCATGATGCATGAGGCGTGAGGGGACAAGTAGCGCTTTGTCTAACGGTTTAGTATTCTCCGCATTGCATGACTTATTGTGACAACTTCGAACTGGCCAGCCGATTCAAACTGACTCCTGCCTCTGCCGCCTTAATGGCCAGATTGCGATGAACTTCAGGAGGAATCCGGACCATAAATTTACCACTATATCCCCTGGTGGCAAGGGGCTCGGGGATGGGCTCCTTGTTTTTTTTCATGTCCTTGATCACATCCGCAACTACTTTTCGAATGCCCTTTAAAGCCGCCTCAGGGGTTCGGGCCAGCCAGCTCAGACTGGGAAACTCCGCGCACAGGCCGACATATTCTTGGTCATCCTCAGACCAAGTTACTCGGTAGGTGTATCGATCATTTTTAATTGCCATTTTTCGACTCCAATTTCTCTATAGCCTTAAGAACCTGTCTCACTTGATAGGCTCTGGCTTTTCCTTTCTTGGATTGTATGTTCACACGAGGGTCGCCTGGCCATGGGGTTTTATAAACCATGTGACTGCTCCCATGCTGCCGAGGTTTACCAAAGTAATGATCGCATACCTTACACAGATCGCTGAAATGAACATTACCAGGATTGTGGCTCATTTGTGTAAGGAGGTCCCTTATCTCCGCCATAAATAAATGGTATCATTATTGATATTAATGTCAAGTCTTAAAATACCGTCGTGTATGATGTGGTTAGAGGAAAAAAGCATAGTGCATGGGGCAGAGGGCAAAGGGGAGTAGATGGAGGAGCGTCCCTTTGGGGCTCAAGGAGTGCTGTGCTTGAGGAGCGTCCGTTGGGTCGGACTCGAGGGAAGAGGCGAGGGGAAAAGGGTTCGGAGTTCGGAGAAAAAGAAAGGAAAAGGAAAGGGATGAGGCATGAGGCGCGAGGCGAGAGGGGAAAGAAGTTCGGATTAGGCGTTCGGAGTGCCTTACTCGATTACCTGTATTATCGGTTCTTTAAATATTGTTTCAAGTCTCGATAATAATTCTCATGAGGCCCAACCATAACAAGTTCTAAATCCCCATTTGCTCTTCGATAGGCAAGCAGGTACTGGATTGTTTTGAGTTTGAACTTGTGTACGAATACGCCTCTCAGGTCGCCCTTTTTTTCTTCCCCGATGCCGGGGTCATCCGCTATTCGTTTTATTTCTCGATCCAACGAATTTTTTTCGGACTTCGACAGTTTCTTAACTTTATTCTCAAATGACCTTGATTGGTAAATTTTCATAACCATCTATCCGAACTTGTATTCGGTCTTCTCGTTTTCGTCCAATTCGTCCAGTCCAATCAGGATTTCTTTGATGAGGGAATAAGGCAAGTCGGGATTCTCTTCGGCACATTTGCCCATACGTGCCCAATGTTCAATCTGGCCGGCTAAAGACCTGTGGTCGATCCGCCCAAATCTTTTTGCCTCATTTACAAGTTCTTCAGATATTCTTACTGCTGTGGCCATGATCGTTTCTCCAAATGGTTATGTTGCAATATGATATCATAATATGTCTAAAAGAAGCATAATGCAACTTTAAATTGTTCGTCTAAAAAGAGATAGGGGATCGTCCCTTCGGGACTCGAGGAGCGCTTCGCTTGAGGAGCATCCGAGGAAGCATACTTGAGGGAGAGAATGGGTCCGGTGAGAGCGTGCTTTATAATAGCTCTCAGGTCAACAACACCTGATCCATCCAGCCGAGCTTGATGATCTCGATGCGGTTCAGATCGCATATGCCGAGTCGGCATTTTTTATCGGCCACCGCGATGTGGATGGGCTGGACATCCAGTTCCCGGTCTTCGCCGAAGAAGGAGATTCGCTTTAACCGGAGGAGTTCGGCCCCGACGGCCGAAACGAAAACGGGATCAAGGCCCACGATCAGCCCCTTTTAGGCCCAGAGATAGCGCCGGTCGATGGAATTGGGGCCTCTTCCGTAGAACTGGGGGGGTAGGGGCCACGAGTATGTTCAACCGCGTCTTCCCCTTGACCAACGGGAGGGTCCAGATTTTCCCCAGGTCGGAACAGCCCTCCGGATGATAGGCCGAGGGGGTGGGGACGATCAAATTAGGACCAACTAATCGTATTGGTTGACACTATTTTGTTTTGCTATTATAGTGATCTCAAAAAAATTCCTCTCTCTTCGGGAGGATGTACCCTGTGATGGTTTTATGGAAACAAAACCCGATTTTGAAAAGGGCAAGGGCCTGCTCCCGGCTATCGCCCAGGACTGGCAAACCGGACAGGTCCTGATGTTGGCCTATATGAACCGGGAGGCCTGGGAAAAAACCCTGGAAACCCGGAAAGTGCATTACTGGAGTCGTTCCCGGAATGAATTGTGGTTCAAGGGGGGCACTTCCGGACATGTGCAGGAGGTCAAGGAAATCTTTATCGACTGCGATGGAGATACCATCCTGTTGAAGGTGGAGCAAATCGGCGGAGGGGCCTGTCATACCGGGTATAAGAGTTGTTTTTTCCAAAAAGTTAACGCGGAAGGGTCCATCGAAATCGTGGGGGAAAAAGGGTTTGACCCCCGGGAGGTTTATAAAAAGTGAGGGTGTTAAAACTGGGCATCCCCAAGGGAAGCCTGCAAGAGGCCACCATCAATTTATTCAAAAAGTCGGGCTGGAAGATCAACGTCAACAGCCGGAATTATTTTCCGGAAATCGACGATCCGGAGATCCGCTGCTCCATCTGCCGGGCCCAGGAAATGTCCCGCTACGTGGAAAGCGGGACCATTGATGCCGGTATCACCGGTAAAGACTGGACCCTGGAGAATAATTCCAAGGTCAAGGTGGTCTCCGATCTTTTTTATTCCAAAGTCAGCAACCGTCCGGCCCTCTGGGTCCTGGCCGTGGCCAGTGATTCCAAGATAAAAAAAATAGAAGACCTGGGCGGGAAAAAAATCGCCACCGAGCTGGTCAATTTCACCCGCCGCTATTTTGCCGAGAAGGAGATCCCGGTTCAGGTGGAGTTTTCCTGGGGGGCCACGGAAGGGAAGATCATCTCCGGCCTGGCCGATGCCATTGTCGAGGTGACCGAAACCGGCAGTACCATCCGGGCCCATGGCCTGAAGATCATCCACGAATTGATGCAATCCAACACCCAGATCATCGCCAATCGGGACTCCTGGAAAGACCCTTGGAAAAAGGAAAAAATCAAGCAGATCGTTTTGTTATTACAGGGGGCCTTACGGGCGGAAAAGATGGTGGGCCTCAAAATGAATGTCCCGGCCGAAAAACTTAAAGATCTGGTGGCTATCCTGCCCAGTTTGAACGCCCCGACCATTGCCAATCTCTATGACAGCAACTGGCTGTCGGTGGAGACCGTGGTAGAGGAATCCCAGGTCCGGGAGTTGATCCCCGGTTTGATCCGGAAGGGAGCCCAGGGGATCATCGAATATTCGTTGAATAAGCTGATATAAAAAAGGCCTGAGGTCTAAGGTCCAAGGTGCAAGGCATAATGGAAAAGAGCGTTCGGAGATTGCAGGACAAGGAGAGAATGAAAAGGCCCTTGGCTAACAATACTCCGAACTCCGAACTCCGAACTATCAAGGGCCGCCCGGGGACAAGGACCCGAAAAACATTAGGACTGATCCTGGTATTCATCCTGGCCTGCCTGGCCGCCTGCGCCCCTTCTCTGCAAAAAAAAGAACAGGCCCAGTCCCATATGCGTTTGGGGAACTCCATGCTGCAGGAAGGACGTCCCACCCAGGCCTTGGCCGAATTGATCAAGGCCAATGAACTGGACCCGAACAATCCGGTGATCCGAAATGTGCTGGGGATTGCTTATCTGGAAAAGGGGATGGTCCGCCAGGCCATCTATCAGTTTGAGAAGGCCTTAACTCTCAATCCCGATTATGTGGAAGTGCATAACAATTTGGGTACGGCCCTGCTCAGGGAGGGGAGGGTCAAGGAAGCCATTACGGAGTTTAATAAAACCCTCGAGGACCCCTTGTATGGCACACCCCATTTTGTGCATTACAATTTAGGTCAGGCCTATTATGTCCTCAAGGACTATGATAAAGCCCGGGAAAACTATCAGGAAGCCATTAAAATCTGGCCGTCTTACAGTCTGGCCTATCATGGCCTGGGACTGGTCTTCAAGGCCACGAATCACCCGGAGGAGGCCTCCGAGGCCTTTAAAAAGGCCATCGAATATTCACCGACCTTCGCCCAGGCCCATTTTGATTTTGGCGAGGTGCTGATTGAGTTAAACCAACTTTCCCTGGCCCGGCTGGCCTTTAAGGAAGTGGTCAGCTTGGTGCCCGACAGCGACCTGGGGAAGAAGGCCCAACAAAAATTGAAGGAATTGAAATGAGTCTCAGGAAAGACGAGATCTCCGCGGTTTCCAAGAGGGCCCGGGAGATTACCCCCTTTATTGCCATGGATGTTCTGGAAACGGCCCAGGAGATGGAGCGATCCGGGGAGAGGATCATCCATCTCGAAGTGGGAGAGCCGGATTTTGATACCCCGGAATGTATCAAGGAAGCCGCCGTCAAGGCCCTCCGGGATGGAAAGACCCATTATACCGACAGCCGTGGGCTTTTCGAGCTCAGGGAGGCCATCTGTGCCCACTATGACCGGCAATACCGGGTCAAGGTTTCTCCGGACCAGATCATTGTCACCTCCGGGACCTCTCCGGCCATGTTTATGATTTTTTCGGCCTTGCTCGAGCCGGGCGAGGAGGTCATTATATCCGATCCCCATTACGCCTGTTATCCGAATTTTATCCGTTTCGCCCAGGGGAGACCGGTAAAAGTTCAGGTCTATGAAGAGGACGGTTTTCAATACCTTCCGGAAGAAATCGGCAAACGGATCGGACCGGATACCAAGGGGATATTTATTAATTCTCCTTCCAATCCCACCGGAACCCTTTTATCGGAAGATCGTCTGAAAGGGCTGACCCAATTTACCCCTCATATCATTTCCGACGAGATTTATCATGGTCTGGTTTACGAGGGCCGGGAACATTCCATTCTCGAATTTACCGATCGGGCCTTTGTCTTAAATGGTTTTTCCAAATTGTATGCCATGACCGGCTGGCGTTTGGGCTATCTGATCGCCCCCCGGGAATTTATCCGTCCCTTGCAAAAAATCCACCAGAACTTTTTTATCTCCGCCAATTCGGTGGCCCAATGGTCCGGGATCGCCGCCTTGACTCAGGCCCGGGAAGATGTGGCCCGAATGAAGGCCATTTACGACCAGCGCCGAAAGGTGATGATAAAAGGGCTCAGGGAACTGGGATTTGGTCTGGCGGTTGAGCCTACCGGGGCTTTTTATGTCCTGGCTAATGCCAAGGCCTTTCATCCGGATTCCTATAAACTGGCCTTTGATATTTTGAAAAAAGCCAAGGTCGGTGTCACACCGGGAATTGATTTCGGCTCCGGGGCCGAAGGGTATTTGAGGTTCACTTATGCCAGTTCCATCGAACAGATCGAGGAAGGGATGGAACGCCTCCGGGTCTATCTGGAAGGGGAGACCTATAAAAAAATTCTATGATTATTCGCACAGCGGAATTTATACAAAGTGGATTGAAGCCCGAACATTTTCCCCCGGCGACTCTCCCGGAGGTTGCCTTTGCCGGGCGTTCCAATGTGGGAAAATCTTCCCTGATCAATGTCCTTTTAAACAGAAAATCACTGGTCAGGACCAGTCGAAGGCCCGGTCAAACCCGGATGTTGAATTTTTTTTCGGTCAATGACGACTTGATGCTGGTGGATTTACCCGGCTATGGATTTTCCCGGGCCTCCAAGGAGGTCATTCGCAGTTATCAGGAAGCCATGTCGGATTATGTAACCACGAGAAAAACCCTCTTGGGGGTGATTCTTTTGTTGGATATCCGGCGTCTGCCCAGTAAAGAGGATAAACAATTCCTGAACCTGGTACGATCTTGCAGAGTTGAGACCTTGATTGTTTTAACCAAATCGGATACCCTGGGGCGCGGTTCTTGGAAGAAGGCCTGGTCGATGATCTCCAGTGATCTGAATCTCCCCGGAGTTGACCCGGTCTTTTTTTCAGCCAAAACCGGGCAGGGGAGGGATGAGATTTGGGCCGCCATCGAGGGAAGTCTCAAAAGATCGCCCCTGGAATCTTAAGGGGTTATTATTGGTCTAAAATGAAAGGAGTTATCATGAAACAAAAGATGAGAACGACCCCGGCAACGGGATTAGTAGTCACGATTTTTATGCTTATGTCGGCAATGGCCTGGGCGGCCCCGCCCGACAACTTCACCGCCAAAATAGTGACCATGGGTCTGTCCATGCCCATGGCTAAAATGGGCAACAAGACCCGGGTGGAACATATGATGATAGGGGGGCTGGTAACCATAAGCCTTATAGACCAAAAAAAAACGATCACCATGAATACCAAAAATAAGACTTATTTTGAGAAGGGTCTCGAGGATAAGATCCCCTCGGTCCAGGATCCAAGGGCGGTCATTGATAAAAAAAAGATCGGGACCGAGACTATTGACAGGCATCCCTGCATCAAATACGACGCCGTTTTTTATTTAAAAGATAAACCCCAGGAAAAATTCAATACCGTTCTTTGGGAAGCACAGGATCTGGGCGGGCTGCCTATTCGAACCGAAATGGCGGTCCCGGAAAGCAAAAGAATGGGCGGTCCCGGAAAGATGGTCACGGAATTTAAGGATATCAAGGTCGGGGCCGCCACGGCGGCCATGTTTGACGTCCCCAAGGATTTTAAAAAGGTGGGCAGTATGAACGAAGTGATGGGCATGGGGCAACAGGGTGACATGAAGGAAATGTTGAAACAGATGCAAAAGATGAAGATCCCCAAAGGGGAGTAGAAACTGGATGCTGGATACTGGATGTTGGATTACATGGGTATAGACATCTCATGTCCCACATTCGGTGTCCTGAATCACGTAATAAGGAGATGCCATGTCCCTTTCTTTGAAGGGATTTATTCTTTGGGTAAGCCTGGGAGGATTGATCTTCCTTTTCGCTGCCTGCGGAAGCGAAAAGGTCTATCAGAAAGGTGCCGGCCGGGCCGACCTCGGGGATTTGGTCGATAAGGTCTATACCTGGAGGGGTGGGGCCATCGGCGCCGGCCTCGGCAAACCTTTGGAGGGTAGGATATGGGAAATCGCCACCCGGGCCTCGGGGGAAGCGGCTCGGGAAGGAAGACCTACGGCCTATCTAAGCATGGATGGGTTCCAGCGGGTAGAGGCCTATCCCTTAGGGAAAATGTCCAAACCCAATTGCCGGCAGGTCAGGGAACAGATCTATCAGGAGGAGAAATTATATCTGGATGAGACGAAAGAGGTGTGTCAATAAGCCAGGGTTCAAGGGGCAAGGATTCAAGGGTTCAAGTGAAAGGCGTTGAATTAAAACCCTTTGAACCCTTGAATCCTGGAATCCCTGGCCCCTTTTCCGAACGAAGTTTTATAAAGATTCCTGCAACAATTCGGTTATATCTTTAACCACGATTTGATCTTCTTTTCCGGTTCCTTTGCGGCTGTCCTCAAAGAGGCTGATGCAGTAGGGGCAGGCCGTAGCGAAGATCTCGGCCCCACGGTCGGCCGCCTCGACCATCTTTTTGTCGGAAAAACGCTGTTCCGGCTTGGTTTCCATCCAGAGACGCCCCCCTCCACCACCGCAGCAGAGACTGAAGGCCTTATTTTGACCAAATTCCATTAACTCCAATTCCGGAATGGCTCGCAAGAGGTCGCGAGGGTCTTCAAAGAGTTCATTGTGCCGGCCAAGATAACAGGGGTCGTGATAGATAACCTTCTTGCTTATGGGTTTCTTGGGTGTTAATTTTCCCTCCCGGATCAGCTTGGTCAAAAACTGGGAATAATGCTGGACTTCAAAATCTCCTCCCAATTCCGGATACTCTTTGGTGAAGGTGGTAAAACAATGGGGGGAGGTGGTGATGATCTTCTTGACCCCCTTTTCTTTATAGAGGGCGATGTTTTGTTCGGCGAGCCTGGTAAATAGGGCCTCATCCCCGATTTTACGGACGGCCTCCCCGCAGCAGGCCTCTTCATTGCCGATGATGCCGAAGCTGACGCCGGCTTTTTTCAGTATTTCAACAACGGCCTTGGCGATTTTCTGGCTCCGTTGTTCGTAAGCCGAGGTACAACAGACAAAGAGAAAGTATTCGGTGTCCGGACCGAATACGGGCACGTCCAATCCCTGGGTCCAGTTGATTCTTTTGGCTTTATCCTCTGACCAGGGGTTCCCCTGGCTGTGCACGCTCCCCAGGATGGGGCGAAGGCCCTGAGGGATGGCCCCGGTCTCGACGATCATGCTGCGCATGGCCCGGACCACATCGACGATTTTTACCTTACGGGGGCAGTTGCGGACACAGAGGTTGCAGGTGGTACAGGCAAAGAGGATATCATCGGATTCATAGCCTTCCATTCCCAGTTGGCCCATCCGGACGAGTTTTCGGATATCAAAAGGAGATCCTTCCACTACCCGGCCCCAGGGGCAGAGTCCGGCGCAAAGGCCGCATTGCATACATTGATTTAAGGTATCTCCGCCAGTTGCCACTATAGCCTGGTTGACTTCTATAAAGGGGGTTATTGGCATAAATAGACTCCTTTCTCCGTAAGTTAATCCTGATGAACTTGTAAAAAACCCCTAAAGCCTTCACCAGGCTTGTCCGGAATAAAATGGACCTTTTGGGAGTTTTTACGAGGCTGTCAATCCTTATCACAAGGCAAAAAGGCAAGTCAAGGATTTTCCCTATCCTGACCAGCTTAACGGGTTCTGCGATGTTTTCGGCTATCAAATCATTAAGGGTATGGGAAATTCAGGAGAGAGGAAGACAGTCATGAGAACAATCAAAAAGGGAGATGCCCTTTCACAACCGCCCAAAGGGCATCTCTTCTGAAATATAAGGGTAAAACGATTCTACTCCAACTCAATGGACTTTTTGGTTTTGTCCCTTCTTTTGGTATCCTTGGCAGCATAGGTTTGCATACAGGGATCATCCTTTCCTTTGGTCATCGAACATTCCAGGTACTCGCTGATTTCTATGATGCAGGCCCTAATGGCCTTGCCTGTAGGGGTCTTTTCATGTTTCCCAAGATTTCCGTAAATACCGGCTATTCCTCCTCCCAGGCTTAGTCCCGTTTTTTCCGAAGTCGCTTCTATGGTTCGATTATCGACAATTTCCCCGGTTTCCGTATCAATGACCTTTAAGTCGACGGCCATATAGGCCTTACCCTTACTCCCGCCGATGTGAAAACCCATAATACCGATCCCGCCGCCGGTGCCGCTGGTGTTTTCTTCAAAGGCCGAGACCGTCCCGGCCACCAGATACTTGGCCCCCTTAATTTTTCCCATTTTGGCCCTGGTTTTGGGATCTATCCTTCCGGAAGCCCCCAAGTCCTGTTCCCCCATGACGGCATTGATTTCTTTGCGTTCTAAGACCTGGAAGGCTTTGGTACTGGCCAACTCAGAGGCCAGCATGTCCTGCAGATCAGTGCCCATACTGCCCGACCACCAACCGGCGCTGGTATGGTTGGTAAATCGCAGGACCCCTATCCTCGGTTTTTCATCCGCCCAGCCCAAGGAAAAAGAAACGAGACTCAGACCCAAAATGAAGAAAAAAATACCTTTTTTCATGATCCCCCCTATAACCGATTAAAGATTTTTTTTTGAAAATCAAAATAGCATATTGGAAAAGGGATGGCAATATGTTAATAGGAATTCAGAAGTGCGGACAAAAAAATTCCCCGGGACCCTTTAACCCTTGGGATCAATGTCTAAAAATTTTTCTTGGAAATTTTGGTGAATCAGCCTATAATACTAAATATAGTAGATATAACTCCCGGTTTCCCTGCATATTGTAGTTAAACCTGCCAAGCAGGCCCTATTTCCTGCGGCCCTCATAGCGGACAGGATGGCTCGTAAATAATAGATTATCGTCTAAAGAATTGAAGAAAAGGAATTTAAGTAATGACGGCTCAGTCTTCCCCCCTCGTTTTGACAGCCAATGCCAAGATCGTTCTGAACAAACGCTACCTTAAAAAAGACAACCAGAGTCAGGTGATTGAAAAGCCGGAAGATATGTTCCGACGGGTGGCCCAGGTCGTGGCCTCGGCCGATGAACTCTATGGGGCCAAGGAACAGGTAAAAAAATCGGCAGAATTGTTTTACCAGATCATGACCCGTTTGGAATTCCTGCCTAATTCCCCTACCTTAATGAATGCCGGACGGTCATTGGGGCAACTTTCGGCCTGTTTTGTCCTGCCGGTGGAGGATTCCATTGACAGTATCTTTGAGGCCATAAAACAAACGGCCGTTATCCATAAAAGCGGCGGAGGAACGGGGTTTTCTTTTTCCAGGATCCGGCCCGAAAAAGATACGGTTAAATCCACTCACGGGATTTCCAGCGGCCCGATTTCCTTTATGACCGTTTTTGACGTAGCCACGGAAACCATTAAACAGGGAGGGACCCGCCGGGGGGCCAATATGGGCCTGCTCGGGTGGACCACCCGGACATAGAAAAATTTATCGAAGCCAAACTGCAGACCGACCGGCTAAGCAATTTCAACCTTTCGGTTTTGATCCCCGACATCTTTATGGATGCCCTGGAAAACGACCGGGAATACGACTTGATCAATCCCCACACGGGTTTAAAGACCAAATCGGTTTCCGCTAAGGCCATCTTCGACCGGATCGTCGATTCGGCCTGGAGAAGTGGTGAACCGGGGGTGGTCTTTATCGACCGGATCAACAGAGACAACCCCACGCCGCAGTTGGGCCCCATTGAAGCGACCAATCCCTGTGGAGAACAGCCCCTGCTCCCTTACGAGTCCTGCAATCTGGGCTCGATCAATCTTTCCAGGGTGGTCAAAAAAGGGGAGATAGACTTTAAGCGATTGAAACTCCTGGTCCAGACGGCCGTCCATTTTTTGGATAATGTCATCGACGTCAATAAGTATCCCTTGCCCAAGATCGAGAAGATGAGCAAGGGAAACCGAAAGATCGGCCTGGGGATCATGGGGTTTGCCGATATGTTGATCCAAATGGGTATCCCCTATAATGCCCCCCAAGCCGTGGAGGTCGCCGAGAAGGTTATGGATTTTATCGCCGCCGAGTCCCGGCAGGCTTCGGAACGGTTGGCCAAAGAAAGGGGGAATTTCCCCAATTTCAATGGAAGCATCTTCGATCAGCCGGATAAAAAGATTTCAGGGATGAGGAACGCCACCACCACGACCATCGCCCCTACGGGGACGATCAGTATTATTGCCGGTACATCCAGCGGGATTGAGCCTTTGTTTGCCGTTTCCTACTACCGGACGGTTTTGGACAACACCCGGATGGTCGAAGTAAACCCTTTTTTCAGGAAAATGGCCAAAGAAAAGGGATTTTATTCTCCTCAATTGATGGAACAGATCGCCCTGGAAGGCTCCATCCAAAATATTCCGGACATCCCTGAGGAGGTCAAGATCCTTATTCGTGACTTCCCATGATATCAGCCCGGAGTGTCACATCCAGATTCAGGCCGCCTTTCAAAAATTTACCGATAATGCCGTTTCCAAGACCATCAACTTTCCCCATGAAGCCACCCCGGAGGATATTGAAAAGGCCTATTTAACGGCCTATCACCAGGGTTGTAAAGGGGTGACCATCTACCGATACGGCAGCCGGGAGACCCAGGTACTGAATCTCAATAAGACCACCGACAGTTCAAAGATCAACCCCCGGCCCCGTCCTACCCGGACCCTGGGGATCACCGAACGAATCTCCACCGGCTGCGGTAAACTCTATGTGACCATCAATTCCGACGATAAGGGGATTTGCGAGGTCTTTGCCCAGATGGGCAAAACCGGCGGTTGCGCTTCCTCTCAGATCGAAGCCACCGGGCGGTTGATCTCTTTGGCCTTGCGGTCCGGGATCAGCCTGCCCTCGATCATGAAGCAGATTTCCGGTATTCGCTGCCCGTCCCCCACCTGGGGAAACGGCCAGCAAGTCCTCTCCTGCCCGGATGCCATCAGCCGGGTGATCAGCAATTATACTCAGGCCAAGGTCGAAGAAGATGATCAGGTTATGGGCTCCTGTCCGGATTGCGGTGGGCAGGTGGTTCATGAAAACGGCTGTCTGACCTGCCACTCCTGCGGCTTTTCAAGGTGCAGTTAAGAAAGGTACAAGGTTCAAGGTGTAAGGTTCAAGGATAAAGCAAGAAGTGGGTAAGAGGTTTTAGGCCTCAGACCTTATACCTTGCACCTTACACCTTGGACCTTTTTTGAGGTTTATGCAGATACCCGTCATTGATGCTCACGTTCATTTAGACGAGATAAGCGATCCGGAAGGGGCCGTCCAGGAGGCGCAGGAGGCCGGCCTGGCGGGAATGGTGGCCGTGGGGATGGATTTAAAATCCAACGAAAAAATATTGGCCTTTTCGCGGCAATATCCCGGTTATGTTTTTCCGGCCCTGGGGTATCATCCCTGGAACCTCACCATTTCGGGAATAAGAGAAAATCTGAACTATCTTCGGGAACACCTGGATCAGGCCGTGGCCCTGGGTGAGGTCGGATTGGATTATAAGGTTTCGGTATCGAAGGAACTGCAACTTTTGGTTTTCAAGGACCTGTTGGAACTGGCCTGGGAAAAGAAGAAACCGATCATTCTCCATTGCCGGCTCTCTCACGAAGAGGCCTATGAATTGGTCCGAAGGCAGGACCTGGAAAAGGTCGTCTTTCACTGGTACAGCGGCCCTTTGGAAACCCTGAAAGAACTGCTTCTGTCCGGATATTATATTTCAGCCACCCCGGCCCTTGTTTATAGCCCCAAGCACCGGGAGGCCGTGGCCGCCGCC
The DNA here is from genome assembly GCA_963769305.1 of uncultured delta proteobacterium. Taxonomy (GTDB): domain Bacteria; phylum Desulfobacterota; class RBG-13-43-22; order RBG-13-43-22; family RBG-13-43-22; genus RBG-13-43-22. Next base: position 31,909 of record CAVYLJ010000043.1, read on the forward strand.
CCTTTGAAGCAGATATTAATCGAAACCGATTCCCCGGTGGCCTATCAGGGAGTGGCTTCAACTCCGGCCAAGGTGTTTCAAACCCTCACCGAATTATCCAGGATTAAAGGGGTAGAAATCGAAAAAGCGGCCTTAAAAACCACTCAAAACGCCCGGGATTTTTTCGGCCTTGTCTGATTCTCATCCGGAAAAATATTTCCGGATGAGAACAATCAGCCTTCAGCTTTCAGAAAAATCTTGGAAAGATGGGCTTTGGCTGACTGCTGTAAACTAAGAGCTATTCGCTTATCCGGAAAATCCGAGGTTTCCGGATGGTAACTATTTATGTCCGGTCCCCTTCAAACTAAATCCTATCTTGATTTCAAGGCCATCATCATCCTTTTGATCCTCTGCCTCTTATGGGGCGTCAATATGGCGACCATTAAATTTACGAATAAGGGCATGGAGCCGATTTTCACCGCCGGTCTTCGTTCATTGATTGCCGCGGGATTAATGCTCTTGTGGACCCTTTACCGAAAAGAACCTATTTTCCCGAAATCTCTAAATATCATCCACCCCCTGACGGTCGGTCTACTTTTTGGAATTGAATTTGTTTTTATCTACGTGGCCCAGCGTTATACCCTGGCCAGCCGGTCCTTTATCTTTTTGTATACCCATCCTTT
>CAVYLJ010000044.1:0-10805 GCA_963769305.1 uncultured delta proteobacterium
TGATGGCTGACTGGGAGCTGGCCGTCAGCGGAGAGCCCCCCTACAAAATTGCTCCACTGTGAGGTGCCTATGTATTGGGATGTCAAAACAGTCAAGCCGTTACCAGATTACCGGATTTACGTTGAGACAGAGGATGGACGGAAGGGCATTTTCGATCTAAAGCCCTATCTTGATCACGGCGTCTTCCGTGAGCTTCGGGACATCAATTACTTTAAACAGGTCGGAATATTATTCGGCGCTGTCACATGGCCACATGACCAAGATATTGCCCCTGAAACTCTGCTTGCCGAAATGATCCCGGTTGAATCGACGCCGCTTCAGAGGGACGCGGCCTAAAGCTGACGTAAAATCGCCTTCCATACCATTGGATGCATTGTCAACCAGTTGATTAACCCTTCCATAGAAGCGCGACTTAAAAGGCCAGTGGAGCATCGGCATTGGGCATTACGCCAGGGGATTGAATTTACAATGAAATGACTAAAGGAAGAGGGTAAGAAGAGCCTTAGAGTGCCCTTTTTTACCCCTAAAAAGAAACTTCTAAGAAGAAAACCCATGCCGAGATTCCCCGGCGTAGCCGGGAGCTTAGCATGGGATTGATCGATTAATTTTTTGCGACTCAAGGGATGTCATTCCACCTCGATCTTGGTCGTCTTCTTCTTCCCCTTTTCCTTTTTTTTCTCCAGCTCATCAATCCGATCATCAACCAAAGACCGGATGGCCTTTAAAAACTCAAGGCGCGACTGAAGAAGATGATTGAAAAAATTGGATTTCCGCCCACAGGCTTTTTCCAGCTCTGAAAAAATCCGGGCCACCGGGCAACTCATGATTTCCTGATTCATTTTTTCCTTGGCCATAACTATGCTCCTTTAAAGGTAATGTTCAGGGTTTCGCCCTCCAGTTTGGCCTTGACCGATTTGGCGGCCGCCACCGATCTGGGCAGAGGGATATGACGTCTATAGGTGCCGATCCGGACAATCAGTTCTTCCGGAAGGGTGTTCAGATGGATATCCTCCCGGGAAATAAAGGGGATTTTAAGCTGAAGCCGATAATCGCCGTCTACCTTGAACAGACGAAAGGGTTCTCCTGTGTAAAAGCGTTCCAGGGGATCTTTGCCGGCATAGAGCCGGTCCCCCATTTGCCTGAGCTGATCATACCCGAGAATTTCCCCCCGAAAAAGGGGGATGTTGAAAATGGGAATAGGACTGAAATATTCTTCGGCCTTCTTCCGGTAGGTGCCCTGGCTTTTTTTCCAATCCGAGAAATAATCGTCTTTTAATCCTTCCGGGAAGATCCGGTTCATGATGATTCCGTCGATCAGCATACGGTAGAGGCTGAAATACATGTAAGCCCTTTGGGTTTCTTTTAAGACGATCTTTTCGGGATTGGTCACCAGGCGAACGGTGGTGCAAAGGGGATCGGTCAGAATACGATCAACCCCCTTAAGCCGATTGAAAAGTTTCTCCAGGGCATCAAAATAATCATTCCCCGGCAGCGGCACGTCATAGATCCTCTTGGCCAGCGGCCGGGCCAGCCGGGCCAGGGTTTTTTCCATTTTAAAGATCTTACTCATATACCATTCCAGGGTGGTGGGGATGCTGATAAACCGCAGGGATTCCCCGGTGGGGGCGCAATCCAGAATAATCACTTCGAATTTTTTTTGCTGGACATACCGGTTGATATAAAGCAACAGACTGACTTCTTCCATCCCCGGAAGGATGGCCAGTTCCTCGGCCAGGATTTCATCCAGACCGGTGGTGTTTAACAATAACGAAAGGTATTGATGGATGGCCCCCCAATTTTTTTGTATCTCTTCTTGAATATCCAGTTCCTGAATCCATAAATTGTTACGGACTTTGATGGGTTTCCCCAGGTTCTGATCCAGAAGATGGCGGCCCAGGTCAAAAATATCAATCAGACTATGGGCTATGTCGAGGGACATGATCAGGGTCTTATGTCCCGATTCCGCTGCCTTGATCCCGGTGGCCGCCGCCACGCTGGTTTTTCCTACGCCTCCTTTACCGGCGAAAAAAATGATTCGCAAAGTCCTTCTCCTTTTTTAACCATCCAAAATATTTAATAATTTTAAACCATGAGCTGATAATGTCAAGGACAACTCATAACCGGGATTTGATCCATACGGCATCGGGTCGGACTACGCCAGGGGGCATATTATCCCTTCCCATCAGTGGGGGTTTTGAAGTATCACCCTAATTTAGGATGGTTAACGTTCCTTGGATGGCTTCCGAAGTGAATTTTCAGGAAGGATAAGCGAATACAAAATTCTCGCCTCATAAAATGAGAGGTATAACAAGGGTGGAGAAAAATGTCTGAAACGTTTGATAAAAAGCTGGCCACCGTAACCACCGAAGATGAAATGCTCATCGACATTCTCATGGCTCTCTTTAAGCAAGCTGCGGTTAACGACTACGAAACAACGTACGCCATATAATCAGGATGCCCAGAGCAAACGCGGCGATCATCCACCAGGACACCGAATCCCAGGCGACCCCCAGGTTATAGAGAATATTGCTTATGAATTCGGCTGATTTTGACGCAAGCAGACCATACTCCAAAACACATTACCCCCTTTCGGCGCCAGTGGTTCCCTCTTAATCCCCGTATGTTTCGATATTGAGAGGTGAGCGGATCAAGGATTCTATTATAGCCTTAGTTTCCTCTGCGATAATACAACTTTCGAGGACTCTTCTGCAACTTTTTTCGGGATTCATCAAGAATTATGATAAGGTGAAAAGGCGGAGTTACCGGTGTCAACGAAGGCTGGTGGGGTATGAGAAACCATTCGGTAAAGACCTTCGGAACAAAGGGACCCGCGAAAGGAAAGATTGCGCCTCGTCAACAAACGAAATAAACACCCACCAAAAAACATAGAAAGGAATAAAACAAGATGATGAAACCGGCAAAGAATTCTCTGGATCTCGGCGTCATCGCCAGGGACATCAAGGCGAGTCTCCATTTTTATCAGAAACTATTGGGGCTGGAGTTTGTGGGAACAATGCCCTTATGGTTTGGGACCATGCATAGGCTCCGTTTCGGCGAAAGCGACTTCAAGCTTATCGAACCAAAGGAGGTGCCAACCAAAGGCGCCATAGGTCTGGAAAATCAATTGGGATTCCGTTATGTGACCTTCGTAATAGAGAATCTTTCAGAGCTTTGCAATGATCTGAAAAAAAACGGTATAGAATTTACGGTCCCTGAAAGAGAGATCCGACCCGGCGTGCGCATTGCCATGGTCAAGGACCCGGATGGAAATATTGTGGAATTCGTGGAACGAAAATAGATGCCCGGAAGATGACGCCGGATCAAAATATGATAGGTAATGGGGGGTAAAGGGAGGTCTGACCATCCGAAGGAATTGACGCGAATAGCAAACGCATTCCCCGTCAGGCCAAATCCCCTGAATCCTTCTATCAGCGCCACTCTTTTGGATGATCCAAGTTATATGGAATGGCCAAGCTCATACAGGTGAAAGGCGCAGATGACCAGGGAATGGGTGATGGTCCCATGGGCGATCAAATTCTTTATTTCCGAATAAGGGACGTGAACCACCTCGAATTCTTCGCTGTCTTCAGGCCGCATTTCAGCCACCTTTTTCACCCCCCGGGCCAGAAAACTATGGGTGCGGTTGTTTAGAAAGGCCGGATTGGGGTGGACAAACCCTAAATATTCCCACTGCTCCGTTTTAAACCCGGTCTCTTCCAGAAGTTCATTCTGTCCCGCTTCCAACGGTGTATGTCCGGCTTCCACGATCCCCCCTGGTATTTCGAGAGTCACTTCTTCGGTTCCGAAACGGAACTGACGGATTAAGACCACTTCCCCGGTGTCGGTTAAGGGGATGACATTGACCCAGTCGTTGCTCTCCAGGATATAAAAGGGCGCTTCCCGATGATTGCGGGGCAATAGGTAACGATCCTCCCGGATGGAAAAGATTCGAAAGGACCCTATGGTTTTAGAAGTGATTCGCTTCCATCTTTCGGCCAGATTCATAAAAAAGTGACTCCTTTCCCTTATCGCGGGCTTTCGCCATTTCTGAAAAAGCTCATTACGTGTCTCTCTGAGACTAAGCCTCATTCTCGCCTAAAGGGACTCCCATTCGGGGCGGGTCCGGTTTGGCGTTTATCGCTGCCGACCTATGAAACCTCAAAGAGCTTGAACCTTAACGTACTCTATCGTCACGAAGGGCCAGTTTTGATATTGTTCTGTTGCCTTTCGGTCGGTCTGTCGTTTATAATAAATTTTTTGGTTAAAAAAAAGAAAAAATGATCGAGGAGGTCGGAATATGGAAACATGCCATCGTCAAAATTTGGGCTCGAGAAATTTTAGATTCCAGGGGCAATCCGACTGTTGAAGTAGATGTATTCCTGGAATGCGGTGCCTGGGGCCGGGCCGCTGTGCCTTCCGGGGCCTCTACGGGTATCCATGAAGCCCTGGAACTACGGGATGGAGACAAGGCCCGCTATGGGGCCAAAGGGGTCCTCAAGGCCGTGGACCATATAAACAAAAAAATCTCCAAGGTCCTCATGGGGTGGGATGCCCTGGATCAATCGGGTCTGGATCAAAAGATGATCGAACTGGATGGCACCGCCAACAAGAATAAATTGGGGGCCAACGCCCTGCTGGGCGTGAGTCTGGCAGCGGCCCGGGCGGCCGCCGATGCCGTCGGTCTTCCTCTTTATCGCTATCTGGGGGGCATCTCGGCCAGGATATTGCCGGTCCCCTGTTTTAACATCTTAAACGGGGGCGCCCATGCCAATTGGCAGGGGACGGACCTGCAGGAATTTATGATCGCTCCCGTAGGGGCGGCCAATTTCCGGGAGGCCCTGCGCTGGGGAAGCGAGATTTACCATACCCTTAAAAAAGTGCTTAAAACCAAGGGATATTCTACCGGGGTCGGGGATGAGGGCGGTTTTGCACCGGCACTGAAAAGCAATGCCGAAGCCCTTGACCTGATTGTGCAGGCCATCGAAAAGGCCGGATACCGGCCCGGGGAACAGATCGCCCTTTCTCTGGACCCGGCTTCCAGCGGTATTTTTGAGAAAGGCGTTTATAACCTTCGTACCGAGAAACGCAAGGTCTCCGCGGCCCAGATGATCGAACTTTATGCCGAATGGGTGAAAAAATATCCGATTATTTCCATAGAAGACGGCTTGGCCGAAGACGACTGGGAAGGCTGGAAACTGCTCAATCAAACCCTGGGACAGCAAATTGAACTCATCGGAGACGACCTGTTTGTGACCAATGTTAAACGGATCGAACGTGGTATTGCCGAGAAGGCGGCCAATGCCGTACTCATCAAACTGAATCAGATAGGCACCCTGAGCGAGACCGTGTCGGCCATTGAAATGGCCCGCAAGGCCGGCTGGGGGGCCATGGTTTCCCACCGCAGCGGAGAGACCGTGGACAGCTTTATTGCCGATTTTACCGTGGCCATGGGCACCGGGCATCTTAAGACCGGGGCCCCTTGCCGGGGTGAACGGGTGGAAAAATACAATCAATTGCTCCGAATCGAAGAAGAGTTGGGGGATGCCGCCCTCTATGCCGGCCGGAAGGGATTTGTCCGTTAAGAGGGTGGTCCGATTAAATTTTTCTCTCGATCCTTTTAAAAGTGCTTGACAAAAGTTTGCAAATTATGTCAAAAAATATGTTTTTAGTCTAATTTCCAGAGGATGCTAAGGAACTGAACGATGATTGAAGTTCGATTTCATGGTCGTGGCGGGCAAGGGGCCGTAACCTCAGCCGAATTGACAGCCTTGGCGGCTATTGATGAAGGGAAATACGCCCAGGCCTTTCCCAGTTTTGGACCGGAACGCCGCGGGGCCCCGGTAGTGGCCTTCCTGCGGGTCAGCCCCACCCCCATCCGCATCCGTTCCAAGGTTTATGAACCGGATATCGTCGTGGTCCTTGACCCAACTCTGCTGGACATCGTCGATGTTTCCGCCGGGCTGAAACCCGGCGGGATCGTGGTCATCAATACGGCCAAGACCTTGGAGCAGGTCAAAAAAGAGTACGGCTTCAAAGGCCGGCTGGCCTTGGTGGATGCCGGCAAGATCGCCATGGAAGAGATGAAGGTGCCTATTACCAACACAACCATGTTGGGGGCCTTGATCCGGGCGGCCGGAATCACCAGCCTGGAATCCATGGACAAACCCCTGGCGGCCCGCTTTGGGAAGATTGCCGAACGAAACAAAAAGGCCATGCAACGGGCCTTTGACGAAACCAAGATCGAGGAGTAATTATCGTGGCTAAAGTCGACGCCCTTCACCCCTGGAAAAAAGCTCCCATCGGTTGTGTTATCCAGGAAGCCGGAAGCGCACGTAAATTCAAGACCGGGGATTGGCGCTCCAAGGTGCGCCCGGTGACCGATCGCGAGAAATGTATTAAATGCGGGATGTGCTGGATTTATTGCCCGGATATAGCCTACAGCCTAAGGGCGGACGGCTATTATGACTGGAACAGCGATTATTGCAAGGGCTGCGGAATCTGCGCCCGGGAATGCCCAAAGGATGCCATCCAGATGATTGCGGAGGAAGAATAGTTATGGCCGGTCGAAAGGGCATGGAAGTTTCCATTGCCGTCAGTGAAGCGGTGAAATTGGCCAATGTGGATGTGATTTCGGCCTATCCGATCACCCCCCAGACTCATATTGTGGAGCATCTCTCCGAGTTGGTGGCCAACGGTGAGTTGCAGGCGGCCTTTGTCCCCGTTGAATCGGAACATTCGGCCCTGAGCGCCACCATCGGGGCCGCGGCCACGGGGGCCCGGGCCTATACGGCCACCAGTTCCCAGGGGTTGGCCCTGATGCACGAAATCATGTTCATCGCCTCCAGCATCCGGATGCCTTTGACCATGACCGTGGTCAACCGGGCCATTTCAGCCCCCATCAATATCTGGAACGACTTGAGCGACATCATGGCCGAACGGGATTGCGGCTGGGTCCAACTGTTCGCCATCAACGGCCAGGAGGCCGTGGACCTGACCCTCCAGTCCTTCAAGATCGCCGAAGACCCCAGGGTCCTGCTCCCGGTGGCGGTCAACCTGGACGGCTTTATCTTGAGCCATGTCATCGAACCGGTGGAAATGCCGGATCAGGAGACCGTGGACCGCTTTTTGCCGATATTTAAACCGACCTTGCGTCTTAACCCCGATGAGCCCATTTCCATCGGGGCCTTTGGAAGTCCCGATGTTTTTACGGAAATTAAAAAACAGGTCGAAGAGGCCTTGATCGGCTCCCAGAAGGTGGTCACCGAAGTCTGGAAGGATTTCAAAAAACTCTTCGGCCGGTCCTATAAACCGATTGAGTCCTATAAAACCAAAGGGGCCGAGATTCTGCTGGTGACCATGGGCAGCATCACCGAGACGGCCATGACGGCCGTGGACGTTCTGCGGGAAAAAGGACAAAAGGTCGGCTTGATCCATATCCGACTCTGGCGGCCCTTTCCCTTTAAAGAATTTTTTCAGGCCATTGCCGAGGCCAAATGCCTGGCCGTGGTGGACCGGGCCATGGTCCCCGGAGGGGCCGGCGGTCCGGTTGGGCTGGAAATCAAATCAGCCCTTTTTGAGAAAAAAGAAAGACCCTATGTGGCCGAGTTTATCGCCGGTTTGGGAGGCCGGGACCTGACCGTAGAGGTCTTTGCCGAAATGGTGGAAAAGGCCGGCCGCTATGCCCAAATGCAAAAAGAGATGCGTTACGAAATGATCGGGGTGCGAGAAAAATGATTGCCGACGACTTGAAGGATTTTAAAAGATTTACGCCCAAGACCCTGCCCCAGGAAGAACCCCTTGTTTCCGGGCACCGGGCCTGTCAGGGTTGTGGAGAGGTCCTGGCCTTGCGAATGGTGGCCAAGGCCATCGGCAGTCCCGATGATTGCCGTCAGCGCCACCGGGTGCATGGAGATCATCTCTTCTCCTTATCCTCAAACCGCCTGGGCCGTGCCCTGGATCCACGTGGCCTTTGAAAATGCCGGGGCCGTGGCCTCCGGAGTGGAAGCGGGGTTGAAGACCTTGATGGCCAAAGGCCGGATCCCGGAGCAAAAGATTGTGGTGGTGGCCTTTGCCGGAGACGGCGGGACCGCCGATATCGGACTCCAGTCCCTTTCCGGGGCCTTGGAACGGGGCCATGATTTTATCTATGTCTGTCTGGACAATGAAGCCTATATGAATACCGGTATTCAGCGTTCCAGTTCCACCCCCTTTGGGGCCATGACCACCACTTCTCCGGCCGGGAAGCTCACGGCCGGTCAGACGACCTGGAAGAAAAATCTCCCGGCCATCATGGCCGCCCATAATATCCCTTATGTGGCCACGGGTTCACCGGCTTATCAATTGGACCTGATGAACAAGGCCAAAAAGGCGGCCTTGATCAAAGGCCCGGCCTATCTCCATGTCTATTCTCCCTGTCCGACGGGCTGGCGGCATGGCACGGACCTGGCCATCGAGGTCAGTCGCCTGGTGGTGGAGACCAATATCATGCCCCTGTTTGAAGTCATCGAAGGGCAATATGTGGTCAGGAAAAATACCAAGCCCAAGCCGGTGGATGAATATTTGAAACTACAGCGGCGTTTCAGCCATTTGACCCCGGATTTGATCGCCATCATCCAGAAGCGGGTGGACGCGGAATACGAAAAACTCCTTAGGTTGGAGACCTGTACCCAACCGGCAGAAACCAAAGAGGAAGCCAAAAAAGAATAATTTGAAATAAGAGGGATTTTAAGTTATATTTTTCTCATTCCGAAATCCGCAATCCAAAATCCGAATTTACAAATCATTCCCCGGTAGCTCAGTCGGTAGAGCGGGTGGCTGTTAACCACTTGGTCGGCGGTTCGAGTCCGTCCCGGGGAGCCAGAATAAAAAAAGGCCCATTCAAAAAATGGGCCTTTTTTTATTCAAGAACTTCCGGGTATTTGACATCAAAATTCAGAAAAACTTGTTTCTCTAAAATAATTAGAGGGTTTCCCCTACAGGACTGGAATAAAGGCGTAGTTTAATTCCTACGGTTTATTTTGGTTTTTTAAAATCTTTTATTTTCAGGTCATGCTTTTTCAGGAGTTCATAGAAATCGGCGCGGTATTTTCCGGCCAGCTTGGATGCCTTACTTATATTGCCCTTGCAGGTGGAGAGAATTTGGATCAGATAATTCTTTTCATAGGCATTCCTGGCCTCTTTGAGGGGGAGCAAAGTCGGCTGCTCAGAGGCAAGTGCTTTGTTCTGCTTCTGAAAAATAAGGTCTTCTGAGATGATATCCTGCTGGGTCATGGCCACGGCATACTCCATGGTATTTTCCAATTCCCGCACATTCCCCGGCCAATCGTAAAGCATCAGTTTTTGCGTGGCCAACGGGGTCAATCCCTTGACTTCCTTATTCATTTCTTGAGAAAACTTTTTACGAAAATGTTCGACTAAAAGGGGGATATCTTCTTTCCGCTCTCTTAAGGGAGGCAGGAATATGGGAATGACATGGATCCTGTAAAAGAGGTCTTCCCGAAAAAGACCTTGTTTGACCAAAGCATCCAGATCCTTATTTGTGGCTACAATCACTCGGACATCAACCTCGACCAATTTCTCACTGCCTAAGGGATAAAACTGCCGTTCCTGAAGGACCCTCAACACTTTGGCCTGGATCCCGGGGGGCATATCTCCGATTTCGTCCAGAAAAATGGTGCCTTCATCGGCCCGGGCAAATAGTCCCTTGGTACTCTTGATGGCCCCGGTAAAAGCCCCTTTTTCATGACCAAAGAGCCTGCTCTCTAAAAGCCCTTCCGGGAGGGCGGCACAATTGATGGCCACAAATGCCTTGTCTTTCCTCTCGCTGGCGATATGTATCGCCTTGGCAATGAGTTCTTTCCCGGTGCCGCTTTCTCCATGGATATAGACCGTCGAATCCGTTTTTGCGATCTGGGAAACCTTTTCGAGGAGAAGGCGCATCTGCTCGCTTTGGGCGACAATATTTGAGAAGCCGAAATGCTCCTCCAAAAGGGTTTCCAGCCTTTTGACCTCGGAAGTAAGGTGGCTGTTTTCCAAAGCGATTTTGATCTGTAACAACAAATCCTGAGGATCGAAAGGCTTGGTGAGATAACTGTAAGCCCCTTTCTTCATGGCCTCCACTGCGCTTTCGATGCTTCCATAAGCCGTAAGGATCATCACCGGCAACTCGGGAATGAGACGGTGAAATTCCGTCATCAGCGATATTCCGTCCTGATTTTCCAGTTGAAGGTCAACGATAGCCAGATCAAAAATTTGCTCTTTGAGGGCTTGGACGGCTTCTTCTTCCCTTAAGACCGCCGTGACCTCATAATCTGCGGATTCAAGCCGCATTTTTACCAATTCCAGGAGGTTTCGGTCATCATCTACCACCAGGATCTTTCCCAAAGACATGTCCTTTTATTTTCCTCTCTCTTTCTTTTTCTCTTCTATCTCGATATCGACCTTTTTGTATTCCTCTAACATCTTGGTCGATTTTTCATAATCTTTAACCAGTTTCTCATAATCCTTGTTCATTTTTTCATATTCTTTAGCCAATCTATCATGGTCCTTGATCGTCTTTTCATAATCTTTAACCAATTTCTCATTTTCTTTGGTCAATTTTTCATTCACCTGGAGAACATCGATCCAGACTTTTGCCTGATAAAAAAAAAGGCTCTGAGGAAAGTCCGTTATCAGCCTTTTCATAAAGAAAAGCGACTGGCCATAGTTTTTCTTGGGATTTCCAGGATAGGCATGGATCAGGGCTATATTGAAATAGGCCTCATCAGCCGGGGGCTTTTTATTCAAAAGATCGATAACTTTTTGAT
>CAVYLJ010000045.1:0-21098 GCA_963769305.1 uncultured delta proteobacterium
GATGAAATGATGATAAAGGAGAGATCGATGAAAATTTTAGTGGCCATTGATGGTTCAAAGGATGCCGCAGGGAAGGGGTCGGATGGGTTTGGATATGGCCAGGCCCAGGGGGCCGAGGTAACCCTTTTGGCGGTAATCCCCATATATCCGGATATTGACTTGGAAATTACGGCCAGGGCGCGAGATTCCCTGGAGAGAAAGTTCGGATCTCAAGCCAAGCAGTCCCTGAGTAAGGCCAAAGAATCGTTTCAAGCCAAAGGGATTTCTCCCAAGGCCGTGATCATCGATGCCGGGGCCATTGCCGACGAAATCGTGAAGATGGCCGAGGATGAAAAAATGGATTTGATCATCATCGGCAGCCGGGGATTGGGGGCCACCGGTCGTTTCAGCCTGGGGGGCACGGCCATGAAAATCATCTCTCATGCCCCCTGTTCGGTATTGGTGGCCAAGGCGGCATAAGACAAGGTCCAAGGTATAAGGTGCGAGGTGTGAGGTTTAGGATGTGAGATGTGTGTTTTATACCTTACCTTAAACCTATTTTTGAGGATCGAACTCGTAATTCCCGCGAAGGAAGGCCTCAATATGCCAGGAAGCGATGGCTTCATCGTTCATGACCATGTCCCGCTGGCGGGAACAGCCCATCAATCGGCCGATGAGGTCTAAATTTTTTACCGTGGAGGCCCGGTCTTGGCGCAAGAACCGGCCGTTGACCAGATCTTTTTGGACGACGACCTCAAAGTTCAATTTCTCCAAAACCGCCCCGATAAAACGGGCCCTTCGGGCACGGCGCACATCATCGGCCGCCCCACCTTTAAACATAAAGCGAATATGATTATTCTCCGGGTTGTCACCGACAAAGGCGTCCACCGCTGTGTAGTGATATCCCAAGCGGGAATTGTAGTTCATATAAGACCCGGTCAGCAGGGCATAGGTTTTATCCCAGAAGTCTTCTTCCGGCCGGCTGGTGCTTTGGGCCATAATCACCATCAACCCTTTCAAGTTGACGCCGATGGGGCCGGACCAGGTTATGCCCGGATAATACATGCCCTTGAACATGGCCAACAAAGGTTCGGAAAGGATCTCTTCCTTTCGAATCAGTTTCTTTTCGGCACCGGAAAACAACCCCCCGCCCAGATCGATGACATGAAGATTAATTGGCAAGCCGGTTTGGATCTTTGTCGCCCTGGACCAACTCGGATCATATCGATCCAGGAGGTCAAACATTTCTTCAATGGCCAGTTCATGGGCATAGCTGAGGAAGTCCTCAAGTCGATGAAATTCCTTGACAGGGAAGGGCTCGGGATTGGGCCACGTCCCCGCAGGGAAGGTCGGGGAAATAAGGTCACCCGGATTTTTCGAAGGATTTTTCACTATCCAGTCTTGAATTTCCTGAAATTTATTAACCAAAACCAGGGAACATGGATTGGAGATCCCGTTCAACGACTCGAGAATCGAGCTAATCGCTACGGAGAGATCTTGAGATTGGTCCGGGTGAGTCGCCCGGATTATTTCCAAGGCCTTTTCCCGGGCATCGAGAAGGGTTTGGTAATGGCCGTAAAGGGTCTGAAAATTTTCGAGTAAGGAAACCGTTGATTTGGACTCCAGCCTTAAGATTTTTTTAAACCAGGTTTTCATTAAAGGTTCGTTTCATGATTTTTTTTAAAACCGTTTTTCTTGAGGCTTGATGAAAATTTATTTTTACTTTATTATTCTCTTATCTTCAACATAAAAAGGGGACTTGTCGTGGAAGCCTTGGAAACCCTGATCAAACTGGCCACTGAGGCCGCACCGCGAAAACCCGGCCTTCAGATACAACCCCTGTATGTCGCCCTGAATCTGGCACTTCCCATTCTGCTCGGAATTCCCCTGGCCTGGATTACCAAGCTTATTGAAAAAGGATTGACCCGTCTACTGGGAGAAAGGCGCTGACTATGGGCGCTTCCCCGAACCTTTTTCCGATCGCCTCCTATTGGGCCCATGTGCAGGGGATCGAAATCCATCCGAGTCTTCCGGGTCTGGTTGTTTTCGGTTTCCTCGTCGGCGGGGTAACCGGTTTTTTTGGTGTCGGCGGGCGGCTGTTGCTGTCTCCCTTGTTAAACGCCTTATTTAATGTCCCCTACAATGTCGCCGTAGGAAGCGACCTCTGTCAAATGATGGGCGCCTCGGCGGTGAACAGCCTTCGATTTAAAAGAATGAACAGTATCGACTATAAATTGGGCGGTTGGATGCTGACCGGAACCATTATCGGCGTGGAGGGCGGAGTGCGGGTTCTGGAATTCCTTAAGCACCTCGGGTCCTCCAGCTTTCTGGGAATGTCCGTTCACTATCTACCCCTGTTTATGACTCTGACTTACAGCGCCCTGCTGCTCTGGATCGGAATGATCGTCTACCGGGAAGCTAAAGCCTCTCAACAAGAGAGGATGGTTGATGGCATTATGGCGCCCTACCAACCGGCCATGACCGCCAGGCTCCAACATATCCATCTGCCGCCCATGATTTCACTCCCCCTCTCCGGCATCGAGGACATTTCTCTCTGGGTGATCTTGGGGGTAGGAACGGCCACCGGCCTGCTGATCGGGTTCCTGGGGGCGGGAGGCGGATTTATTCGAATGCCTGCCTTAATCTATGTAATCGGTTGTCCCATGGTGGTGGCTATCGGGACCGATCTTTTTGAAAGTATTTTTTCTTTGGGCTATGGGACTTTGACCCATTCCTTTAAAGGCAACATTGATCTTATCCTGGTGATCGTTCTTTTAATAACCGGCAGCCTGGGACATCAAATAGGGGCCGTCTTAGCCAAAAGGACCGCCAATCCCAAAGTGCGGCAATTCTTCGCCCTTATTGCTTTCAGCGTGGTCATCCTTTTGGGGATAAAATTGATAAGCGGATCGATAAGATAAATTGGGACTTCCCTATGTTTGATTTGAAACACTTTTTTAAAAAACGTCTGGAGGGAAAGATCCGGGATGCCGAAAGGGAGCGGGACGAAATCCGTCTGGCCTTTACCCATCGGTATTTAAATTTCAAAACCCTCCTCAGTCTTAACGATAAGGTTTTAGAAATCATCAATGAAATGGAACAGGCCTTGGAGGACGGAGATAGTTTTGGGATGGCCTTTGTCCGGGCCCACTGCACCGCCCTTTCGGTCAACCTGTTTAAAATCATCCAAAGTCTGAACGAGATAACGGCCGACCGAAATGAAGACCTCTTTATAGTCTTTGATGGCATTTGGGCCAAAATCGATCAGGAGTTGAAAAAGAAAAAAAACCCGGCCGAGGGGGAATGGGTGCTTCCTCTCAAGGCCGTCGATGCTCGCCTGGCCGGCCTCGCGGGAAATAAAATGGCCAACCTGGGGGAGGTCAAGAATCGGGTAGGTCTGCCGGTTCCGGATGGGTTTGTCATTACCGCCTCGGCTTATGAATATTTTATGGGAAATACCCAACTGCAGGACGAAATCAACCGTCGGATGCAATTTCTCGACCCCAGGGATATCGCCCAGCTCCACGAGACCAGTTCTGAAATCCAGAAATTAATCACCAAGGCCGTCTTACCCGTCGAATTGGAAGATGCCATCCTATCGGCCTATCAGGAATTATTCAAAAAGAGGGAAGAGGGGATCCATGTCTCGATGCGCAGCAGCGCCCTGGGCGAAGACGCCCGGGAGGCCTCCTTTGCCGGTCAATATAGGTCCATCCTCAATGTCAGCCCGGAATATTTGATCCTGTCGTATAAAGAAATCGTGGCCAGCAAATATTCGGTCCCGGCCATGACCTACCGGCTCAACAAGGGATTCCTGGACGAAGAGATCATCATGTGCGTCGGGTGTATGGCTATGATTGAGGCGGAGGCGGCGGGGGTCATGTACTCCACCGATCCTGGGGGTATCGGTCGTCAGGAAATAGTCATCAACGCCGTTTTGGGTCTGGGAAAATCCGTGGTTGACGGGAGTCTGATCCCCGATCTTTTTGTGGTCGACAAAGGAAATCCAGCCCGGCTCCTTAAAAGAGAGATCCAAAATAAAACGAAAAAAATTGTCTGTCATCCGGAAGAAGGAGTCCGCTTGGAATTGATGGTCGAATCCGAGAGTCGGGTTCCGGCCATTACCGATGAACAGGCCCATCAGTTGGCCGAAATGGCCCTCCGTCTGGAAGACCATTTCGGTTGTCCCCAAGATATCGAATGGGCCGTTGAACCCGATGGATCGATTCAGATACTTCAAAGCCGACCCTTATTGGTCCTTAGACCGGAATCGAGACTCGAGGGGCCTTTTTCCAGATCCCGGTTGGAACAGCCGATCCTTTTAGAAGGAGGGATAACGGCCAGTCCGGGTGTAGCCTGCGGTCCGGCCTTTCCGATAGAATCCACGGTCGATATGTTGCAATTTCCCCCCGGCGCGGTGCTGGTGGCCAGGTATCCCTTACCGCAATGGGCGGCCCTTTTAAATAATGCCGTGGCCGTGGTCACCGACCAGGGGGCCCTGACCGGGCACCTGGCAGCCGTAGCCCGGGAATTCAAAATACCGGCCCTCATGGGTATGCAGACGGTCTTCCAAAACATTCACCGAGGAGATTTGATAACGGTTGACGCCAATAATCGTACAATTTACGCCGGGCGTGCAGAACCCCTTCTGGCCCAATCCTCTAAAAAATCAAACCCCATGAAAGGCAGTCCGGTTTATCGATCCCTGGAAAACATCCTGAACTTTGTCGCCCCCCTGAATCTGACCGATCCCGAAGGGGACAATTTTAGACCCGAGGGCTGTCGGACCTTGCACGATATCATTCGTTTCGCTCATGAAATGTCCCTGAGAGAGCTTTTTGATAACAAAAAAGAAGTCACCTTTTCGGAAAAACAGGCAAAAAAATTAATTTCCTCAATCCCGATGCAATGGTGGATCATTGATTTGGAAGGAGGGACCAGCGAAAACGGCCAGGGCCCCGCCCTTCAACTGTCGGACATCCGTTCGGTTCCTTTGCTGGCCTTATGGGAAGGACTGGCAGCCGTTCCCTGGAAAGGCCCGCCCGCCGTGGATGCTCGGGGATTTCTTTCTATCCTGGCCGAATCCACTATGGATCCTTCTCTGGATTACGGGTCCGCTTCCGAAATGGCAGCCAAAAATTATGCCATCATCTCTGAAAATTTTTGCCACTTGAACACACGACTGGGGTTTCATTTTTCTACGGTGGAGGCCTATCTGGGGGATATAGCGGCCGAGAATTATGTTTGGTTCTACTTTAAAGGAGGGGGCGCCGACCGGGGCAGGAAGGAACAAAGGGGTCTTCTTATCCGGCTCATATTGGAAAAGTTTCATTTCTGGGTCCAAACCAAAGGGGATTTGCTCTCGGCCCGGCTGGAACGGCAGGAAAAAGAAACCCTGAAAGAACGGCTAAAGGTGCTGGGCTATTTAATTCTTCATACCCGGCAGATGGACATGATCTTATCGGATCCGGGGAAGGTCACCTGGCATAAAGAAGAAATGCTCAAAGAGATCGCCACCTTTGTCGAGATTCCAAATCAGGCTCAAAGCTGAAAGCTCAAAAAAAGGCCCATGGTTTCCCCTTACCCTTCAGCCTTTAATTTTGAGCGATGAACGGGGAGGTTATATGTCAGAGATCCGCTTGTTATTGGTCGATGATGAGGAAGATTTTCGAACCACTTTGGCCAACCGGATGAGAAAAAGGCATTTTACGGTCTGGGATGTGGAAGATGGCTATAAGGCGGTCGAAACGACCAGGGAAAAGCCGGTTGACGTGGCGGTTATCGATGTCAAAATGCCCGGCATGGACGGCCTGGAGACCCTGAGGCAGATCAAAAAGATCAATCCCTTGATCGAAGTCATTATGCTGACCGGCCACGCCTCGGTGGAATCCGGAATCGAAGGTATGCGGTCAGGGGCCTTTGATTACCTGATGAAGCCCTGTGACATCAATGAATTGATCCTAAAAATTGAGGACGCCTATCAACGAAAATTGGTTCAAGAAAAATCTTAAAAATGCCGGTTCTTTACACCCTGTAAAAAAACCTGACAGGTTTTGATTATTCCCTTTGCGGTCAGAGACCTTTTCTTTCCCTATTTCCGATCTTTTTTCATCTCTTTGTCTCGACTGTTTCCTATATTTTATTTTGGCATAATAGTTGCCTTAATATATCAATAGACAGGTGGCCTCTCCCTATATACCGACTCGGTTAAGCAAGGTTGATCCGTATTCCCCGAAAAGAGGATTGAAGTGAAAAAGTCTGAGACACCCAATGGGGAAAGACCCAAGGAAGAACATTATTCCAGACTCTACCGTAAATTCGTCTTTTTGACCCTGATCAGTTCGCTGGTCCCTTTGCTTTTAGTAGGATGGGGCATTTATATTTATTATTCCAATTTTTCCAGAGATCGAATGAAGGTTTACTTTCAGGGACAGGTTGAATCCCACCGAAAAATAATCGAGTTGTTTTTATCGGAAAGGACTCACGATCTCCAGCTTGTCGGCCAGACCCATTCTCTCGAATATCTACAGAAGGAATCAAATCTCAGGCAGGTCTTTACTGCCATCAACCGGCAAGGCCAATACTTCACCGATTTGGGAGTGATCGGTGAGCAGGGCAGGCATCTGGCCTATATCGGCCCTTATGATTTGATGGACAAGGATTATTCCCAAACCTTCTGGTTTAAGGAACTGATGAAAAAGGGCATCTTTATCAGCGACATGTTTTTGGGTTTTAGAAACGACCCTCATTTCATCATCGCCTTATTGGGTTTCGAGGGAGAACGCCGATGGATCTTACGGGCCAGCATCAATACCGAATACCTCCGTTCCCTGGTTGAGAATGTTAAAATCGGACATACCGGTGAGGCTTATCTTTTGAATCAAACAGGGATTTTTCAGACCAGCCCTCGTTCCAGTGGAAGGATCATGGGAAATTCTCCCCTGCCGGTCGGGCAGTTTAAGGGAGACAGCGGGGTTCGCATCATGGGTATGGACGGGAGTCAGTCCGGATGGCTCTCTCGCCGTCAGATCGTGGCCTATGCCTGGCTCAAGGAACCTCACTGGCTGCTGATCGTCAAGCAAGACTATTCCGAGGCCTTCAGGGATGTTAATCACGCCAACCGGGCCACCCTGATCTTCCTCCACTTGAGCCTTTTGGGCATTATCATCATTACGGCCATCATTACCCGGACCATGATCAAGATCATCAGAAAACGGGACCGAGAGTCCGATCAATTGAACAAACAATTGATGCAGGCCGGCAAACTGGCCTCTTTGGGGGAACTATCCGCCGGAGTGGCCCACGAGATCAATAATCCTTTAGCCATCATTTTAACGGAGGATCAGGTTATCCGCGATTCCCTCGAAGAAGTTCCCGGTCTGGATGAAGAGTTCAAAAGAGAACTACTGGAATCTTTGTCCCAGATCGATACCCAGGTGCAACGGTGTAATCTCATAACCCATAATCTGTTACGTTTCTCCCGTCGGACCACTTCGGTGATTGGCATGGTCAATCTCAATGCCTTTTTAAAGGAAGTGACCCAACTGATGGAGGGGAGGGCCAAGGGAATGGGGGTCCAATTCGTTACCGACCTGGAGAAGGATTTAGACCCCATCCTTTCCGACCCCTCCCAACTGCAACAGGTGTTTTTAAATCTAATCACCAATGCCATCGATGCCCATGAAGGAAAACCTCGGGGAACCATCCATATCAGCACTCGGGCCGACCTTCAAAGGCAGGGGGTGGAAATCGTCGTCGCCGATACCGGATCGGGTATTCCGGCCGAAAACCTGGAAAGAATATTTGATCCCTTTTTTACCACCAAGCCCGTAGGGAAAGGAACCGGGTTAGGGCTTTCCATTTCTTATAGCATTATTAAAAAACTGGGGGGAGACATTTCGGTACAAAGTGAGCCTGGGAAGGGGACCAGATTCACCCTTTTCCTCCCTTTTAAACTGCTCACCGATTCTCAAAGAAATGAAGAGGAGGTCCTCGACCAGACCTCCTTTCAGGATCCCGGGAAGGAACCGAAAAAATGAAAACCGCCAAGATTTTGTTAGTCGATGATGAGGTGGCCTTCGCCAATAATATCGCCAAGCTCATATCGAAAAGGGGCTTTGAGGTTAAGACGGTCTATAATGGTGAAAGCGCCATCCAGGCCTTAGATGAAATCGATTTCGATGTCATCGTCCTGGACTTAAAAATGCCGGGGTTGGACGGTCTGTCCACTTTAAAGCTGATCAAGATCAAAAGGCCTCAGGCGGAAGTGATTATACTTACCGGCCACGGCTCCATGGAATCGGGAATCGACGGGATTCAGTTGGGGGCCTTCGATTTCATCATGAAACCGGTCCGCTTCGATGATCTCCATGAAAAGATCAGAGAGGCTTATCAACGGAAAATGGTTCAGGATGAGCAGGAAGAGAAGGTCCAGTTGGCCGATGCCCTCATGAGGGAACAGGATTGAAAATGTCTGATGCCATACAGGTCCTTCTGATCGATGACGAAAAAATTTTTGTTGAATCCTTAACCAAGGTCCTGAAGAAAAGGGGTATGGAGGTGCGGGCGGCCTATGATGGACCGACCGCTCTTGAAGCCCATTCGGCCGAGGAAGCGGATGTCATCGTCCTGGATCTGCGGATGCCCGGTATGGACGGCCTGGCAGTCTTGAACGAAATCCGACGTCGAGACACCTTGACACCGGTGATCCTCTTGACCGGTCATATCGATATCGATCGGGTTACCCAGGTCTTGAATAAAGGAGCGACCGAAGTTCTGCTTAAACCCTGTCCGATGGATACCCTGATCTCGGCCATCGAGAATGCCTGCGAATTAAAAACGATAACCAGGGAGGTAATCGATAAGCAAGGGGATAAGTGACTCCCCTTGATGTCTGATGTCTTGGTCATCTTCTATCCGGTGCCTTGTCCAAAATCATAATCCCCTCGTAGAAACGCTTCCTTGAATTGTTCGACCGAATCATCACTGATCATGGCGGCATCCATTTGCCGGAAAAATTGAAAGAGACTGCCGATCATCTTCAGATGGCCGACCATCTCTTCCCGGGTGGCCTTGCCCAAACGGGCATTGACGACATCGTGCATTAATCCCACATGAAAACCATGTTCTTTAAGGATTTCGGCAATGGCCCTGGCCCTTCTGGTCC
Source organism: uncultured delta proteobacterium (assembly GCA_963769305.1). Taxonomy (GTDB): domain Bacteria; phylum Desulfobacterota; class RBG-13-43-22; order RBG-13-43-22; family RBG-13-43-22; genus RBG-13-43-22. The sequence goes on from CAVYLJ010000045.1 coordinate 9,146, forward strand.
GTCGGGTAAGATCGGCCGCGCCCCCTCGAAAGGTAAGGCTGATATAATTTTTGTTGGGCGTAGGGCTGCAATAGGTATCCACCACGCTGAAATGATATCCGACTCTGGCCGTATAATTAAGGTAATTGTCGGAAATCATGGCATAACAGGGATCCTGAAAGGAGCGATCCCCTTCCGGGTTGGTTACGGCATGGCGCATCATTATCGAAAAGAACCCTTGAAAGTCCATGGACTTAGGACCAAAGCGGGGGATCTTTTCATGCAACATCCCGTCAAGAAGGGCTGTTAAAGGGATGGATTGGATCTGTGAGCGTTTAACCTTACCTTTCTTAGGGGTTCCCTTAAGCCCGCCCCCGAGGTCGATCAGGTAGAGGTCAATGGGCAGGAAGATATCCAATGAGTAACCGGAGGCCCGGAGGTCCCCGACCCTCTCCCCTAACAGAAACATCTCTTCATAGGATTTCTCATGAATAAAGCGGGCCAGGTCATGAAGGGTCCGGCACTGATCGGCCCTAAAGGAACTGGACTGGGGATCGGTCAGGTTTAAGGGCTGGATGAACTGGACGGCCCTTTGGAGAATCTGGAGTTCCGGAGGAGCGGGTTTTAGTCCTTCCGATTCTTCGGGCCGGACAACGGGAGATATTGTCCCAAGCCGGCAGAGGGACTTCGCCCTGGTAAACCAGGCCGTTGGTCGCATCGACGGTGACGATCGTACCGGGAGGGATCTTCTGAGTAGCCAGCTTGGTATTAAGCAAAGCAGGCACCCTAAATTCTCGGGCCAAGGAGGCCATATGTCCGGTGGTGCTTCCAAAGTCGGTCACAATGGCCTGAGCCTTGTTCATAAGGCGGATAAATCGAGGGGAAGACCGTCGGGCAATCAATATCCCTCCAACCGGAAAGGAATTAAGATCATCGTTTTCGGTCATGTGGATGGCCGGCCCGGTGCCGGCTCCCGGGCAGGCCGTCTCGCCCTCGCTTAAGAGCAGGGGATAGCCGGGTAAGGGCTGACTGTCCTGAGCCTTGTGACCCAGCAGGCGTAAAGGCCGGGACTGGAGGAGAATTAATTTTCGGTTACGATCCATGGCCCACTCGATATCCTGGGGACTTCCGAAATGGTCCTCTAATAAAAGTGCCCATCGCCCGAGTTGAATGGCCTCTTCATCGGTCAGACAGGGCTCCCCGGCCTCATCGGGGCTGATCGGTTCTTCTGTAATCCCCTTTTCGGAAGAAAGGAACAGGCGGGCCTTTTGTTGTGAGAGGGTCCGTCTGATACGGTCTTTATTAAGGTCCCTGGAGATAGAGATGACTTCCGGGGAGGTCCGGCCCTCGACCAGAGGAACGCCTAATCCGCGGACGGCCTGGATCAGGATTTGACCGGAATCCGGCCGATTCGGATCTTTGGAAAAGGTCACTCCGCTGACCAGGGCATCCACCAGGCTTAAAAAGCCGACCGCCATTTCAGCCGACTGGCCGGGAATTCCATGCAAAAGGCGATAATGGATGGCCTCGGGCGAATAGAGACTGGCCACCACCCGGAGATAGGCCTCGACCATCTTCTCCGGTCCTATGTTCAACAGGGACAGGAATTGCCCGGCAAAGGAGAAATCACTGTCTTCACCCAAGGCACTGGATCGAATGGCCAGGGGACCGTCCATCCCAATCCCGGCCGTCAGTCGATCATAGGCCCCCTGAATAGCCCCAATCAGAGAGGAAGGGATTTCAACTTTGAGGATCTGGTCCTGGATGACCTGGCTGGCCTTTTCCACATCTTCCGTGGAAAGGAGTTCCAAATCCTTATCCTGTATCCAGGATCGAAGACCCCCTTTTTCTAAAAGGAGCCGGTAGCCTTCGGTGGTAACGACAAAGCCTTCCGGTGTGGGCAGATCCAGGACGTTTCTGATCTCCCCCAGATTAGCCATCTTCCCTCCGGCCAGATCGGCCTGGCTTCTATTAACGGCCGGTAAATCCTTCACCCAGGTCAAGGGGGCCGCTTTATTTGAGTCCTCGACGATTTTGGTTAAGGCAGATACAACCTCTTCCAGGGTCTCTCGCAAAACCAAATATCGGCCGTTAGAAATCACGATTAAGGTCTCCACCATGGTGTGGATGTCGGCAATGGCCCGCAAGACCCTTCGTTTGATATAGGTGAGATCAACCAATTCCTTGTTCAGAAGCTTGTGCTCCAATTCGGTCATGGTCTCCAAAAAACTGTTATTGGCTGAAAGGAGCTTGCGGAATTCGGCATGGTTCAGCTTTAATCGGGCCACCTGGGCTTCCTGGTCGATCACCTCACTCCGGTGGCTGAGGCCGATCACTTCCAGAAAAAGGAGAAGACCCTTCCAGGGCCGGTGAATCATCTGATTCAGCCAAGGCTGTTTTTGATCGGCGGGAATGTTTGGGGAGGTATCCGGCATTAATTTATAATAACGGAAAGGGTTGGAAGATTCAAGGGAAATCCAGGAAAAATGTTCTAAGGGCCGCGCCTTATCCCCTGAGGCAGCCGAATCAATCAGACTAACCAATTTCAGGATGGGAAAAGGTTTAAAGAGATAAGCAAAGGCGCCTCCCTTTAAACCATTTTCCTCATCCGTTAGGGAAAGGTGTCCGGTAAGCAGGATTACTCTGGTATCTAAGGCCAACCTTCGGATCTCGGTCAGTACCTGGATTCCATCCATCCCCGGCATTTTGACGTCCAAGACAATAACATCAAAAGGCTCTTTAGCGATGTGCGCCAAGGCCTCCAGCCCGTCGGCGGCCGTTTTAACCTCAAACCCCCGACGGCTGAGTACCTTGGCCAGGCTGGAGGTGAAATCCACCTCATCATCAACCAGAAGAACCCTTTTCCCTTTCACCCGGACCCCTTCCTGACCTGGAGAAATTGGACCAGATCGCGGGCACTTCGTTTTCTTAAGGCATAGATCGGTATCGGCTCCGGAGGAGATCCGCTCTCCTGGGCAATAACCTCTATCCAACGGGTAGGCAACAGCAGGCCGTGCAAAATCCCGGCCGCTCCCAATCCGATCAGAAAAGGTCCGGTGAAAGAGAGCCAGGGGGCGAAGAGGAGAGCAAAGGCCCCCATGACCACTCCCACACCGGCCTCGCCCCATCTTATCTGGCGTCGGAGGTTTAGAGAGCGGATTTTATTTAACGGAATTTCCTCGATGACCGTCTTATCCTCCTGATCGCCCGTGGGCGGACGGTTGGGCATCAAGACGGATTTGATATTGGAACAGGCGACGATCGGTGGCAAATAGGCTGACGGCCTCCTGTTCCGACTCCCGCAAGACGGATCCGGTCAATCGAAAATGGGCCCGCATCGCATGATGCTCTCGCACTATGGATTCTCCCTTGGCCATCCTGCTTTTGAGGAGCCCACGATAGAGATCCAGGGTACGCTCAACCAGCTCCCGCTGGAAGACCTTCTCCGTCAGGTCCCCTATCTCCCGTTTAGGATAGAGGCCCCTGATTTTATGTCTCAGGGCTTCTACTTCAGTCGTCATAAGGGTAGGTTCCCGGTGAAGTCTTGGCGGCATGGAGAGCTGGGCATCAAGGTGGTCACCAGGGCCACAAAGAGGACAAAGACCACGACGAAGGCATCCCAGGGATCCCATTCGACAATGGTCGAGCGATAAAGCGACCAGAGCAAATATCCGTAAAGGACCAAATTGCCGACTATCTGAAATAATTTCATTTAGGCACCTCCCCTATATGTTGCCGCGGAGCCAGACTTCATAAACCACGGCCGCCGCGCCCAAAGAAATAGCCAGGAGCAGGATCCAGTAACCCAGCATTGAATCAATAAACCATCTCATATTCATTCCTCCTAAAGGTTAAACTGTTGTTATTTGGCCACGACCAGTGAAGGTATCCAGGCCGGTACTGATTTTCCATGTTTATGGCGTACCGAAAAATATACCAAAGAAATAATAAAGAGACACAAAAAGATCATCTCTCCCAGGGTGAAGACCACGGCCAGAAAGGAAAGGATCTCGTGTTTTCCCCCCAACAACATGTAAAAGAGCCTCAGGAAGGCCCCCGTCGTGGCCAGGATCAAGGAATAGCTGAGAATATAGCGGATAGCCGGTCCCCGCACATAGGAGGTGGCGATGCTCCCGAACTGGGTGCCGAACATGGCTCCCACGATCATGAAGAGGACGGCAATAATATCCACGTTACCCATCATTCCGTGCCGTAGGGCCCCATAGCCGCCGGAAACCGCTATTTCCAAAAGGTCGGTCCCCACGGAAATGTGCGTTGACGCCCCGACGATATAGACCAGGGCCGGGACCCGGATAAAACCGCCCCCAACCCCCAGGAACCCGGCCAGAATACCGGTAACCAGTCCGACGACGACGATTACCCACATGGAGACCACGATCTTGGCTACCCGGCAACGAACGATGGGGAAAAGGGGAATACTCTGAAAGAACCGGGGACCCCTGCTGACCGTCATGTCACGACCCACATGTTTTCCATCCTTGGTCATCTGATCGATTTTCTTTTGAGATTGACGGGTCTCCATCTGGGTATAGATGAAAAGGGCGAGCATGATGATCACCGAGGCCGTCAAAAGAATAATCCCGGAAAGTCCCAAGTGTTTGGTATAGGTCAGCAGCCGGACCCCTTGTTCGACGCCCAGCATGGTCCCGCCGATCATGGCCATGCCCAGGACCCAGTCGATGTTTCCCAGTTGTCTGTGCCTGATGGTGGCCACCACCCCTTTGCCGGCGATATGGGTCATATCAATTCCCGAGGCCATGTAACCCGGAAAGCCAAAAACGATCAGGGCCGGGGTGACCATGTAACCGCCGCCGACACCGATAAATCCCCCGACGATCCCGACGGTAAACCCGGTCAGGACCAGTAAGAATATGGGGGCCTGCATACCTGCAATTGCAAATTCAAACATAGTTTCCTCCTTTAATTAATGGGCGCCTTCAAAATGTTCGATCTTTTCAAGTTTAAATCCGCACATATCGGTGAATCCCTCGGCCGTGAGCCCTAAACTGAACCCCAAGACCAGTATGAGGACGACATTCCAGAGGGCTCCCCAGGGATTGGTTTGTATCCCTTTATGTTTAAACGTATCCTTATACTTAAAGCCCTTGGCCTCCCGTATCTTAACGGGCATGGTCACCTTGATGAATTTATCTTCCAATGAGGCCCGTTCCTTCTTTTTCAGTTGCTCAGGGGTAATGACTCCATTGGCATTGACCGGAAGCCGGTCCCCTTTTTTGACCGGGACGGCCTGCAGACCTTCAATCTTTTGAAAAGAACCGATTTCCAATAGGGCCGGTTTTTCCTTGGTTGCATTTTTCAGGGTATCGGCATTGACGGCATATCCATCCGTACCCGCTTTGTAATAGTACCAGGAGACCAACTGTCCCGTATTATAGGTGTGAAAGGCGTAATAGAATAAACCCGCCGCTACCAGCAACCAGAACAGAAACTTGATCGCTCCCCGTCCTTGTCCTTTCGATCCCTCTGCCATATGAATTTCCTCCTAACTTTACTATTTGCTGACTATTCTGTTTGAACGGTTACCTTCTCAAACTTGGCGCTGTAAGGCTGTCATTACACCTCCTCTCTTTTTATTTCGGGTTTACAAAATTGCAAGGTCTGTACCAAGACGAAGACTGGGGCGAAATTCTACTAAGGGGATAATAATAAATAACTATTTTAAAAAAGGGGGGAGCCCTCAAAGTAAATTTATAAGGTCTTTCCCCTCCGTAACCTTGAAATGCTTTACACCCTGTAAAAAATACTGACAGATCCCTCTCACTCCGACCCTCGGTTTGATAAAGGAAGGTCTTGTTCAAGATGGCCGGCTTTTATCGAAATGCGCGGAGCGACCTGTTTGGAATGAAGTCAAGGTCTTAACAATATGTAAAAGAAATAACCGGTTACTTGGACTCCAGGGAATCCAGCAGAATCGGGATATATGGATAACCACCCCATAAAGATCACCCACAAGTTGTCTTGGCATTAATCTTGATAATCAAAAAATAACTGTGCTTATTTTTTCAGAAAGGGGGGTGAAATAGGTTATCTGAAATGAAACTGCCCCCTGCCGGCGACGACACCCGGAGGGGAAGTCCATTCGTGTGAAGCAAGGAGAGGAGAGAAATGATTTTCATCAAGGATGCAACAATCAAAGGCCAAAATTAAAAATTAACGCCAAGGAGGTTTTTTCATGATAACAACGAAAAAATGGCTGACCCTTCTGGTAGCCGTCGGGTTTCTCTTCGGGACCCCATTACTAACCCAAGCCAAATCGGTGAATGAAAAAATTCTGGATATTCTCCTGGAAAGCAAGATCGTCAGCCAGGAAAAATATCAGGAACTTAAACAGGCCGTGGAACAGGAAGAGGCCGAGGTGGCCAAACTAAAGGCAAAAGCAGAGGCGATTCCGGTTGAAGGGGCCAAGATTTCCTTCAAACGGGGATTTTCCATTGAATCCCTTGATGGAGAAAGTAAACTCCAGTTTTCCGGACGTTTACAGGCAGATTATCGAGGCTTTTTGGGTAATAATCCCAATAACGACTCCTTCTTAATCCGTCGGGCCAGACTGGCCGCTATCGGCACCTTTTATAAATATTATGACTTCATGGTCGAATCCGAATTCGGTCAGGGCGGTGCTAAATTAAACGACTCCTACATGAACATCCACTATGTGCCTTACGCCCAGTTGGAGTTCGGCCAATTCAAAATCCCGTTCTTGATGGATGAAGTCCGTTCGGATAACTGGATCGATTTCGTGGAACGGTCTTTAGCCGATAACATCGCCCCATCTCGTGACATTGGTATGATGCTCCATGGGAGCATCGCCAAGGATCTGGTCTATTATCAATTAGGGATTTTTAATGGCCGTCAAATCAACGCCGCTACTGATGTGGATGACCAGAAGGATGTGGCCGGACGGCTCACCATCGCTCCCTTTGCCCGTCTGGATACCCCTTTCTTAAAGGATTTCCACATCGGCGGGGCCTTTACCACCGGGATAGAGCATACCACCAATCCCAGCACGGACTGGTGGAAAAATGCCTTTAAAACCCTGGGGGGGAATGGGACCACTTTTTTGCAATTCCAGAATACCGTCACCGAAGATGGGAACCGATCCCGATATGGTGGAGAACTGGCCTGGATGATCGGACCCGTATCCATCAAGGGGGAATATGTCACCTTACAATTAAATGACCTCCGTAACGGCAATAAGACCGGAAGCTTTAGCGGCAATTCCGGCTATGCCACCGTGGGCTGGTTTCTGACCGGTGAGCATGAACCCTGGAAAAACGGGATCCCCCAGGCGATCACCCCCAAAAGCCCCTTTGTCTTCGGAAAGGGAGGAACCGGGGCTTTCGAGATCTTGGGCCGCTATGATTGGTTGGATATGGATAAAGGGCTTCTGACCAACGGTTTTGTGGATGCCAAACAATTTACCAATAAGGCCACCGGATATACTTTCGGCCTTACCTGGTACCCCAATGAAGTGGTCCGGTTTATGCTCAATTATTCCCGTACCAATTTCGATACGACGATCAACGTGAACGGGACAAAACTGGATTACGAAGATGCCTTCCTGGCCCGTTTCCAGATTGTTTGGTAATAAAACCACTTCGTGCTTTTATAGAAATTAAGCACGGTACTTCAAAAGGGGAGGGGTTCCTCCCCTTTATTTTTCTCCCCCAGGAACGCCATTCGGCAGGATCATGATCCCTCATTCTTTACCGAGGTCTCCAGCTTGATCCGGTACCTTTCAATCTTGGACTGAAGGGTGGGTCTTGAAAGCCCGAGTATCTTAGCCGCCCGGCTTCGATTGCCGCCGGTCATATCCAGGGCCTCGCTGACGAGTGCTTCAGAAACCTCATCGATCAAGGTATCGAACTTATTTTCTCCGCCCTCCCTTATCAAGGCCTTTCGGGCCCATTGCCGAATCGATCCATTGACCTGTTCCTCCTCCCGGACCATCGGCTCTCCGATAACCTGCGAGATATCCTCCGGACGTATAGGATAGCCCCGGCTGAATATCAGGGCTTTTTGTATGGTGTTGGCCAATTCACGCACATTGCCCGGCCAATGATAGTTTTTCAGCAGCCCTTTGGATTCCTCGGTCATTCCCGGGTTATCGATATCCATCTCCCGGGCGAATCGGTCCAAAAAGTAGTCGGTCAGTCTGGGAATATCCTGAAGGCGCTCACGCAAAGGAGGGAGCCAGATGGTGACCACCTTGAGACGGTAATATAGGTCTTCCCGGAATTTTCCCTCGGTCAGGCCGGTCTCCAGGTCCCGGTTGGTGGCGGCAATGATCCTCACATCCACGGGAATGGGCTCCCGCCCCCCAAGGCGTTCGATACTTTTTTCCTGAAGCAGACGTAATATCTTGGCCTGGATGCTGAAGGGCATATCGCCTATTTCATCGAGGAAGATGGTCCCTCCATGGGCCTGTTCGATCCTGCCCATCCGCCGGCTGACCGCCCCGGTAAAGGCCCCTTTCTCATAACCGAACAATTCGCTTTCCAGAAGGGTCTCCGGAATGGCCACACAGTTGATGACCAGAAAGGGTTTATCAAACCGCAGGCTGTGTTGATAAACAGCCCGGGCGACCAGTTCCTTTCCGGTGCCGGATTCGCCGCGAATCAGGACAGTGGCCTCGGTAGGGGCCACCCGGCCGATGGCCTTATAAATCTCCTGCATCGGTTTGCTTTGGCCGATGATCACTTCATGGGAGGCCGCTTTCGGAAGAATATCGATATCCACCTGGGAACGCATGAATCGACCGGCCTCCAGGGCCTGGTTGATCAGTTTTAAGATCTCCGGGATATCAAAGGGCTTGAGCACATAATCAAAGGCCCCCAACTTGGTGGCCTCAATGGCCGTCTCGGTAGTCCCAAAGGCGGTCATGACGATCACCGGGAGCTTGGATTCGATCTCCCGCAAGGCCAGGAAGGTCTCCAGACCGCTCATTCCCGGCAAACGCACATCCAACAAGACCAGGTCCGGCATAACCGACCGCAGGACCGATAAACCGGTTTCGCCGCTGGAGGCGGTTAATACTTCATGCCCCTCTTCGGTCAACAATTTCTCGAAGCTCTGTCTTATTTGATAATCATCATCAATAATCAGGATGACACCCATAAATTATAGTTTTTCCCTTAACCCATTACCATCAACTCATCCTTTAGAGATCTAAAGGCTTTACTTTCACTCCGAACTCTGAACCCCTAACTTTCGGTATAGGGAAGGGTGATCGTAAATGTAGTCCCCTCTCCCTCTTCGGACTTAAGGGTCAGGGTTCCGCCATGTTTTTCAACGATCCGCGAGGCGATGCTCAACCCCAGGCCTGTCCCCTCTTCTTTGGTGCTGAAAAAGGGTTGAAAAATTTTTTCTTGAATCGCCTCCGGTATCCCCGGACCGTTATCGCTTATGGATATGACCACAAAAGGGCCAGTGGGTCCCTTTTCCTCCTCTTTTTCCAAAATCCGGATTATCCCCTCCGTCCACCATCATTTCGCAGGCATTGACCAGGAGGTTGACCAGGACTTCTTTTAATTGATCGGGATCGGCCCATATCTCATCCAGGGGTTTTTCCCGGATGAGATCAACCTTAACCCCGCAAGATTCCAGCCGAGGCCCGAGAAGCCGGAGAGACATATCGACCACCTCGGATGGACTGATCTTTTGCTTGGTCAGCTTGGGTGGCCGGGAAAATTCCAGAAAACTCCGAACGATGGATTCAATGTGGCCGATCTCCTCTGAAATCACTTCCAGGTCTTCCTTCAGGTGCGGGGATGACTCCACGGCCCGTCCCATGGAAAAAAGGCGGATCTTCACCGAGGTTAAGGGGTTCCGTATGCTATGGGCCACGCCGGCGGCCAGCTTTCCGGTCATGGCCCATTTTTCCGATTGGACCAGATGCTCCTGACTGCGGGCCAGCTTATCCTGCGTCTGGTCCACATCCTCGATCAAACTGTGCACCTGCTTGCTGAGGGCCCTTACCTCGTCTGGCATGGGAGTTTGACGGTCTATCGGACCGGTCTCCATGGTCAGTCGGCGAATAGGGCCCAGGATCTGTCTAAATAGGATATAGGCCAGAAGGGCACCGGTCATGATGACGATCTGGATGGCGATCAAAGCGGCGGCATTCATATAGCGCGTCTGCAACCGGCCTTCTTCCTGGGCCTTAAGGATATTCTTTCTGTGGATTTCCTTGTATTCTTCGCAGAGATCGTGGATGGCCAGGAACTGATTGCGGATCTCCCGAAGACGATTTAGCCCTGAGACCATCTCCCCCGTTTTATATTGTTGCAGGAGTTCCTTACGGGCATTTTTATTTTTGAGGTATTCCGATTCGATCTTGCCCAAAATCTTCCAGTCTCCCTCGGTTCGGGCGTATTCCCGCGCTTTTTTGAGTGTCTCTTCGAAACTTTTTTGATAGTGCTCCAACTGTATCAGCCAGTCAGGGTCTCTGTCTTGAAAGTAATAGGAGGTAAGTCCTTTCTGCATGGCCAGGGAGGTTTCCAGGTCTTCAACCACATCCAGGGAGATGACGTCCCGATCGATGACCGAGGCGAGCAGGGCACTGACGGCCTCAGCATACCAGATCGTGGCCACCCCGCCCGAAAGGGTGGTCAAGACCAGGGCGAAAAGGGTGAACAGAATCCGGGCCCTGAGGCTGATTTGTTTTAGTTTAAACTTCCTTATCATTTTAAATTTCCTAAGATGTTCTTCCCTGGCCTGATCATCGGCGGCCCGGATTAGATGGCTCGATGCCTGCAAAAGACCTGAGTCGAAATTCAGCCGGATGACGACTTGCCCGTAACGTCATTCCGGAAGCCGGAATCCAGTGTTTATCTCGTCATTGGTAAGACTGGATGCGGGATCGGACCTGCCCCGTACTTGATGCGGGGTCCGGATGACAGCCATGGCATGAGATTCTATAAGTAAAAATTTAGGTCACTATCCATATTTAAGAATTTTCAGATCAAACTTTAGGACTATATACCACAAAAAGGGGAGAAGGGGAGGATTTTATTGAGATCTTCCTTAAAGGCGGCCATATCCCGAAAATGAATCGTCTTTAAGCCTGCTGAAGCCGCCCGTTCTATATTTCCGGGGTTGTCGTCGATAAAAAGGACCTCTTGGGGATCAACTCCCAGAAGGGTACAAACCTCTCTGAACAAAGAAGGGTCTTTTTTGGATTTATGGAGATGATAGGAATTGAAGACTCGGTCGAAGTGACGCAAAAAATCATATTTTTGGTCCAGTTCTTCAAGCCAATTGCTCTGGTCGCTCAAAATCCCGACCAGGAAGCCTTTCTTTTTCAGGCCCCGAACCAGGTCCATCATGGCCGGCCGTATAATGAAGCGATTAAGAACCTCTTTGCGCAATTGAGCATCGGTGATCTTGAGGCCGGTTTCTTTCCTGATGGCCTCCCAGTAGGCCCGCTCATCGGCTTGCCCGATGACATACCCGGTCGAATAAACCAGATCCTGGGCGGTCGAAAAAAAACGGTCAGGGGCGAGCCCCTTTTTTCGGGCAATCGCCCGGAGACCCTTTTTAAAGCCTTCTTCCGCAATAACTCCACCGAAATCAAATAGTATGGCCTTTATCATAGCGTCAGCAGCTTCCTTTTGAATTGAAGGGGTTGAAACTGCCCTCTTTTAAATTTTAATGGTTTCCCTTACAAAAACAAGTTTTTATTAAAAATACTGCCTTCCAATTGGAAACATAAGAAGGATTTACTCCTCAATCTTTTAATCAATTCCATCATCCTTCCTTCTCTCAAATTTTCCGAACTGGGTTGTGAAGAAAATATTGCAATATCCCCCTTTTTTAATTATATTTTCTTTAAATGATAAAAAAAATAAACATATTTAACAATTGGAAATCCCGCAAAAAATTCCCTTCCAAAGATTACCAGGCCCTTCTTTTTCGATTTAAATATTCCTCTTTT
>CAVYLJ010000046.1:0-37169 GCA_963769305.1 uncultured delta proteobacterium
GATATCCGGATTTTTAACGTAGGCCTGTTCCATCAGGCAGGACTCTTTAAAATATTTTTCCACTTTACCTTCCACCATCTTCTCAACGACCTTTTCCGGTTTTCCGGTCTCTTTGGCCTGGGCCCGATAGATCTCTTTCTCCTTTTCCAGGAGTTCGGCCGGCATCTCTTCCCGGCGCACACAAATCGGATTGGCGGCGGCGATATGCATGGCCAGGTTGTGGACCAATTCCCCGAACTGTTCGGTCCGGCCGACAAAATCGGTTTCACAATTGACCTCCACCATCACCCCGATCTTCCCGCCGGCATGAATGTAGGAACCGACCTGTCCTTGAGAAGTGGTCCTCCCGGCCCTTTTCTGGGCGGTGGCCAGGCCTTTTTTACGCAAATGGTCAACTGCTTTTTCCATATCACCATCGGCCGCTTTTAAGGCCTCTTTACAATCCATCATTCCGGCCTGGGTCTTATCCCGCAGGGCCTTGACTAATTCCGATGTTATATTCAACTTTCCGTACCTCCCTGGATTGACGTTTCTTCGAGCTTTCGAATGATGATCACTTCCGGACCTCCCGGAGTTTGAGGACTTTCCCCTTTCTTAACTTCTGAATCGGGGCGTTTCAACAGCGGCTTCCTCAGGCATGACCTCTTTGTCGATCTCCGCCTGTTGCGCCTCTTCCCTCTTGGCCTTGCCTTCCAGACAGGCATCGGCCATCTTAGAGGTAATCAACCGGATGGCCCGAATGGCATCGTCATTACCGGGGATGATATAATCAATTTCATCGGGATCACAGTTGGTGTCTACAACCGATACCAGGGGGATCCCCAATTTTCTGGCCTCCAGGATGGCTATCCGTTCCTTTCGGGGATCGATGACAAAAATGGCCTTGGGGAGGGCCTCCAGATCCTTGATGCCACCCAGGTTGCGGAGCAGCTTGACATACTCTCGATCCATGTTGATGATCTCTTTCTTGGGAAACCTCTGAATCGTTCCGTCGGCCTTGATCCTTTCCAAATATTTCAACCGTTCTATTCCCAGGCGAATGGTCACAAAATTGGTCAACGTCCCCCCCAACCAGCGGTGATTGACATAAAACATCCCGCAACGCTCGGTTTCTTCTTTTATGGCCTCCTGGGCCTGTTTTTTGGTGCCCACAAAGAGAACCGATCCGCCCTGGGCTACGGTATCCACTACAAAATCATAGGCGATTTTAAACAGGTTGACGGTTTTTTGCAGGTCAATGATGTAAATCCCGTTCCTGGCCCCGTAAATATAAGGCTTCATTTTGGGATTCCATCGCTTGGTCTGGTGGCCGAAATGAACCCCGGCCTCCAATAACTGCTTCATCGAAACATAAGACATAATTTTCCTCCTTTTGGGTTATTCCGCCGCTTTTTCAATAGGTTTCTCCCCTTTTTTAAAGCTTCACCCAAGGGACCGAAAAAGCGTGAGAATTTAGTAAATTTATATTATTATACTTAAAAATGATTTTTCAAGCAAGGAAAAACGATGGATTTTTTTCCAAGGCCAGTAGTCTTTTCTTGAGCGGCAGCCCGCCGCCAAAACCGACCAAATCTCCTCGGGCCCCGATGACCCGATGGCAGGGGACCACAATGGGGACCGGGTTGTTATGATTGGCCAGACCGACGGCCCGGCAGGCCTTGGGACGGCCGATGGTCCGGGCTATTTCACCATAGCTTCGGGTTTCTCCATAGGGGATTTTCGTCAGGGCCTCCCAGACCTGAAGTTGAAAAGGGGTCCCCCGGAGGTCCAGGGGGACGGCAAAGGCAACATTCCTGCCGGTTAGATATTGATCCAGTTGTCGATAAAGATCCTCAAAGGGGTCGGGGTTTTGGGTAAAAAAATTGGGCTGAAAATGAGTCAGGATCTTTTGAAAAAAGGATTCCACCGAATGGGTCGGAAAGGAGAGTTCGCACACCCCTTTCTCCGTAGCCGCCACATAGACTCTCCCCAAGACCGGAAACTGCTTGCTGTCATAGTATACCGTTTTGCTGTTCATCATATTCTTCCCTGATAACCTCCTAAAAAGTATGGTAAACGTTGAGGGATCGCTCCTCCCGTTTTTAACCTTTCCATCCGGACCCTTGAAAACCGCCTGTTTCCCGGAAACGATCATGGATCATTTTTAAGGTCTCTTGTTTTTTTAAGACCCAAAGGGGGGCCACGAGTTGCTTGGGATTGGGATCTCCAGTCAGGCGTTGAATGATCCAGTGGGGCGGACAATGTTCCAAAAACCGGCAGACCCAATCGGCATATTGGTCCTGCCCGATAGGCTGATAATTCCCCTGCCGGTACCAGGTTTCCAGCAAGGTCCCCCGGTTGATATAAAGGGAATGGATTTTTATTCCCTGAATATCCAGTTCGGCCAATCGGTCGGCGGTAAAAAGGATTTCCTCCGGCCCCTCTCCAGGCAAACCCAGAATGACATGGACGCAAATATTGATCTTGCGTTTCCGGGTCTCTTTAACGGCCCGAATAAAATCTTCCACCGTGTGCCCCCGGTTAAGCAAAGCCAAAGTTTTCGGGTGAAAGGATTGAAGACCGTATTCGATCCAAACCAGATGGGAGGCTTGATAACCGGCCAAAAGGTCCAGGACCCCGGGGTTGATGCAGTCCGGTCTGGTCCCCACCGACAATCCGACCATCTCTTCTATGGACAGGGCCTCCTGATACAAAGGCGCTAAAACCTCCAAGGGGGCATAGGTGTTGGAGAAAGACTGAAAATAGGCGATGAATTTAGAGGCCCCGTACCGTTTCTTCAAAAAGCTTTTCCCTTGGATGATCTGCCGGGTTATCGATGGAGTCCGCAAATAGGCCCCCGTACCGGAACCCTGGGAATCACAATACAGACACCCCGAGGTTCCCTTGGTCCCATCACGGTTCGGGCAGGTCAAACCCGCATCTAAGGAAATCTTCTGAACCCGGCAGCCGAAGACCTGAGTCAAATAAGAGGAATAGCGGTTATAGGGTTGATTATTCATTGTCGGAAATAGTATCATAAAGATCGAAAACTGTGGTATAATTTATTCTGAGAGTGACCACAGAAGAAAGGTAAATAAAGATGCACCCCAACAACGAACCTTCTCCTTTATTTGTGCCTTCCTCTGAGATAGAAACAAGGATTCGCTGTCTTCAGGAAATGATGGCCCAGGAAGGGCTGGATGGGGTCCTGATCTGCCAGAACGTGGACCTTTTTTACTTTTCCGGCACCATGCAGCCGGGCTTTCTTTATGTCCCGATTGAAGAAGAGCCGGTATTCCTGTCCAAAAAAAACATGGAGCGGGCCCTGGAAGAATCTACTCTTAATACCATTGTTGCCCTATCCTCTGCCAAGGAAATCCCTTCTCTATTGGCCGACAGGGGCCTTCCCCAACCCCAGGACCTCGGCCTGGAAATGGATATCCTGCCGGCCAACGGGTATCTTCAATTGAAAAGCATTTTTAAGAAGTCCCGGATCATGGATGCCTCTATCCTGATCCGCAAGTGCCGAATGCTTAAATCCCCCTGGGAAATCGAAAAGATGAGCCGGGCCGCACAAATGATGACCCGGATGGTCCTCGAGGTCCCCAAGGTCTTGCGGCCGGGGATGATGGAAATAGAGTTGGCCGGTTTGCTGGAGGCCTTCCTGCGCAAAGAAGGGCACCAGGGGTTTATCAGAAGCCGGGGCTTTAATCAGGAAATCTTCTATGGCCACCTCCTTTCCGGGCCGGAAGGCCTTAAACCTTCTTATATGGACTCCCCTTCCGGGGGAATGGGTGTGGGTCCGGCCTTTAGCCAGGGGGCGGGGTGCAAGCCGATCCGGGCCCGGGAGCCGATCAGTATTGATTATGTGGGTTGCTATAACGGATATCTGGTCGACCAAACCCGCATGTTTTCTCTTGGCGATCCGCCGCAGCCGGTCAAAGAGGCCTTTCAGGCCATCGTCCGGATTCAAGAATCCATCAGGTTGAAGGCCCAACCAGGGGTCCCCTGCGAGCAAGTTTATTTCTGGGCTATTGAAGAAGCAAACCGTTTGGGATACAAATCCCAATTCATGCGCACCGGCCTTACCCCATTATCCTATATCGGCCATGGCCTCGGACTGGAGTTGGACGAACTCCCCATCATCGGCCAAAAATTTGATTGGCCCTTGGAGGCCGGAATGGTTTTTGCCCTGGAGCCGAAGATGTTCTTGCCCGAATACGGCCTGGTGGGTATCGAAAACACCTATCAGATGACCGAAACAGGACTCAACCTGATCACCACCGCCCCGGATGATTTCCAGATACTATGACCCCAATTAGGTAAGGTACAAGGTGCAAGGCTCAAGGTTCAAGGAAAAGTTTACCTTAAACCCTTTGCCCTATGCCCTGCACCCGCGCCTTGTCTTCATTTTCATTGGAGGTTCAGTCATGCCAAAAAAAATAGTCATTATCGGGGCCGTCGCCCTGGGTCCCAAGGTTGCCTGCCGGGCCCGCAGGATGGACCCTACGGCCCAGGTGATTTTGATCGAACAAAACCGCATCATTTCTCTTATGGGGGCTGTGGCATCCCCTTTTATATTTCAGGAGACATCAGCGACATTCAGGCCCTCATGTCCACTTCCTTTCATTTGGTCCGCGATGAGCAATTTTTTAGAGAAGCTAAAGGGGTCCAGGTCCATAGTCAAACCCGGGCCCTGGCTATTGACCGCGAACAACGGCTGGTTCGAATTCAAATCAGGGTCAACGGAACGGAAGAAGAGCTGTCCTACGACAACCTGGTACTGGCCACAGGGGCTTCTCCGGTCAGGCCGGACATCGACGGCATAAACCTCAAAGGGGTTACCACCATCTCCAGTCCCGCTGAGGCCTTGATGATCAAAGAATCCCTCAGTCAAGGCAAAGTCAGCCATTGTGTCATCATCGGGGCCGGTCCCATCGGATTGGAGATGGCCCAGGCCGTTGCCGATCTTTGGGGTGTGGAAACAACCGTTTTGGAAATTCAGGATCAAGTCTTGCCCGGACTCCTGGACCCGGATCTGGCCCAAATGCTGTTGACTGAATTAAAGGGCCATGATGTGAACGTTCTTCTTGGAGAACGGGCCGTCAAAATCCTGGGAGACGATCAAGGGCAGGTCCAAAAGGTGATTACCGAAAACAAAGAATTGCCGGCCGACCTGGTTATCCTGGCCGTTGGGGTCAGGCCGAATACGGTTTTAGCCCAACAGGCCGGGCTGGCTGTCGGTAATACCGGCGGAATAGCCGTTAATGAATACCTCCAGACCTCGGACCCTTGTATTTATGCCGGTGGAGATTGCATAGAGGTCCCTCATCTCATTACCGGACAACCCTGTTTTTTCCCCTCCGGCTCCCTGGCTAACCGACAGGGACGGGTAATCGGTTCCAATGTGGCCGGGGGCCGGGAAACCTTTCCCGGGGTTATCGGTAGTTTTGCCATCAAAGTATTCGATCTCTCGGCAGGACGGTGCGGCCTGACCACGGCCGCTGCCCGGCGAGCCGGATTTGAGGCCGAAGAGGCCCTGGTGATTCAGTCTGACCGGGCCCATTTCTATCCCGGCCAGGAATTGATGGCCCTGAAGCTCGTGGCCGACCGAAAAACGCGGAGGGTCCTGGGAATATCCGGGGTGGCCAAAAATGGAGACGCCCTGATGGCCCGCCTCACTGCCGTAGCCGGGGCCTTGCCCTATAAAATGACCATAGAAGATGTGGCCAATCTGGAAATACCCTATTCTCCGCCTTTTGCGGCCGCCATGGATATCCTGAATGCCGTAGCCAATACCCTTAAAAACACCCTGGAAGGCAAGAACCGTCCTTTACCCATAGAACAATTTCAGGAGCTCTTTGCCGGTAAAAAAGAAGAATCTGTAATTTTCCTGGACGTTCGGGGACCGCGAAATGCCCAGCCTTATGTCCAACAATTAGGCCCCCGCTGGATCAATATCCCCCAGGAAACGCTCTCCCGTCGTCTTGATGAACTGCCCAGGGCGGAAAAACTGGTCCTGGTCTGTAACTCGGGGGTCCGCTCTTACGAGGCCCAAATACTCTTGGATGAGGCCGGGATAAAAAATACCCTCAACCTGGCCGGGGGCGTGGCCGGGCTCAAATGGGCCGGACTAAACCCCCTTAAGGAAGAGGAAGAGAAATAATGTCATTTTCAAGTTTAAAGTCTTCAAAAATTCAAGCCTTGATCCAGGTAGCCAGGGGTCAAAAAAAAGCCACGACAGTCATAAAGGACATTTTACTGGTCAATGTCTATTCCCATGAAATTCAAAAAAACCTTTCCGTGGGATTATTTCAGGACCGGATTGCCTATATCGGGCCGGAGCCGCAAGACCTGATCGGTCCCCAAACACAGATCATTAGCGGTCTGGGTCAATATCTCTTGCCCGGATTCATCGATGGCCATACCCATCTGGACGGTATCTTTACCTGCCGGGCCTATGCCCCCTATGCCTTAGCAACCGGCAATACCACGGCCATCACCGAAATGGCCATGATCGGCAATGTCTTCGGAAGGAAAGGAATCGATCTGTTTATGCAGGAGGCCACTGGGCCTTCCCTTCAAGATCTTTTTTCTGGCCCCGGCCCTGACGCCTCCATTTCCGGAATTGGAAACCAGCCTGGGGATGACCCCCAAGGAATTCGCCGGGCTTCTGAAAAAACCGGAGGTCTTGGGTATCGGAGAGGCCTACTGGCCGAGGGTCTTGGGCCTGGATCCCCGGATCATGGCCGGCTATCCCCTGGCCCATCATTTAAACAAGACCCGGGAAGGGCATGCCGCCGGGGCCAGGGAGAAAAACTTGGTGGCTTATGTGGCCGCCGGCGCCACCTCCTGTCATGAATCGACCAATCTCGATGAGGCCATTGAGCGGCTTCGGCTGGGTATGGCGGTCATGGTCCGTGAAGGCTTTGTGCGTTCCGAGCTTAAAGCCGTCGCCCCCATTGCCCGGATGGGCCTTGACCTGAGCCGGCTTATGCTCGTCTCCGATGTGTTTCATCCGGCCCAACTGCTTCAAAAAAAGGGGATGAATGATTTATTGGCCCAGGCCGTGGCCTTTGGTTTTGACCCGGTAACCGCCGTCCAGACCGTAACACGGAATGTGGCCGATTATTTCGGTCTGAAGGATTTGGGCGGAATTGCCCCGGGAAAGTCGGCCGACCTGGTCCTGGTGGATAATTTAACGGATTTTAATTGCCTGAAAGTCTGGACCAATGGTGAACTTGTCTGGGACCAGGGGAAATGGGTCAAGGATGTGCCTCCTTTTACTTATCCTCTTGAGACCGGTGAGTCTTTTTCGATTTCAAGGGTTACGCCGGATCATTTTTGGCATTCCTTCTTTAACTTCCAAGGCCTCGGTCCGAACGGTCATGGCCGTCAATCATACCATAACCAGAGAAGGGCAGGCCCAACTCGAAAGTAAAAAAGGGTTCCTGCAGACAG
Source organism: uncultured delta proteobacterium (assembly GCA_963769305.1). Taxonomy (GTDB): domain Bacteria; phylum Desulfobacterota; class RBG-13-43-22; order RBG-13-43-22; family RBG-13-43-22; genus RBG-13-43-22. Next base: position 7,441 of record CAVYLJ010000046.1, read on the forward strand.
ACCCCGATCGGGATGTTTTAAAAGTGGCCGTCTTTCAACGGCGACAAGCAGGCCTCCGCCCCTCCCTCGGTTTTTGCCAGGGCATAGGACTAAAAAAGGGGGCCCTGGCCACCAGCCTGAATTGGGATACCAACAACATTCTGGTCATCGGGGTTACCGATCAGGAGATGGCCCTGGCGGTTAATCGTCTTCTGGAATTGAAAGGGGGGATCGTGGTCTGCCGGAGGGATCGTATCCTTGCCGAAATGCCCATGCCGGTTATGGGACTCATCTCCGAAGAACCCCTGCCGGTTTTGACTCGACAGATCGAAGAAATAGACCGGGCAATCCAATCTCTGGGCTCGGCCCTGGAGAGCCCCTTTCTGGCCTTGCAGACCTTTTGCTTTACGGGTTTGCCCTTTATCCGCCTGACGGACAAAGGCCTGGCGGATATAAGGAAAAAGGAGTTGGTGGGAATGTTTTTGGAAGATGCCTGAAATCTTTCAAGTTCAAGGTTCAAGGTGAACGGTCCGAGGCCGACATAAAAATATTGAATGTTGAAAGAAGGTAAAAATAAATCACTTCATGATTCGAAATTCGATATTCTTATTTTCGAACTAAGCTCTCATGCCGCCCGGAGCAGGCACCAACGAAGCAGGAAAATAAAACTTAGAATCGTCTGGTTAAAAGTTTTTATTCTGAATTCTGACTCCTGGATTCTGAATTCTTGATTTTTATTTTGGGATTAAATTATTCCCCCTGCAATATCTTCAATTCCTCCTCGCCGACAACTTCCAGGAGCACTTCTCCCAGGACTTGGGCTGTCTCCCCGACAAAACGGGTGCATTCGTCCCTGCGTCCATCGGTTCTCCTGGCCTTTACATCCTCCGGCTCATACCAATTACAACTTGAAATAGTCCGGCAGCTCGTGTCTCCATAGGTTTCGACCGCTAAATTTTTTAAACGGTCATAGATCATTTTTATCGTCGGGGTCAAGCGCGCATCTTCCATTTCGTCTCTATTTGCGCCGGCAAAGAGGCAACCAATCACCTGAACGGCCCCGGCTATGGCCCCGCAAAAATCCCCCCGGTAACACCCCCCGGTTAAACCAGCCATGGCCCTCATGGCTACATCCCTATCTTCTTCTCCGATCATATCCAGGCCCACGGCCAGGATGGCCTGGGCTCAATAAAAATCATGGGCAAATAGATCCATGGCTTTTTCACGCATGTCGCCGGGGGTCACCATAAAACCAGTCTCCTTATCTTAAAAACCTCACAATCCAATCCTCCATGTCACATATCTCCTGGCCGAACATTCCTCTCAAGCTTTCAAAAATGCGTTCATAAGAGGCCAGCCGGTTTTCCAGTTCGGCGATCTGTTCGGTCAGTTGTTGGGCATAATAAACAGTGGTTTGCTGTGTCCGGCCCCTATCCTTTTGGGGGGCCCGTCGGGCAGGACCAAGTGCTTTCTTCTCTATGGGAGGTTTTTTTCGAAGACTGCCGGTCTTGATTTTCTTTTGAGGGGCCTCGGCCGTTTTCTTTCCAATTTTTTTTGGGGCGGCAAGAGAGGTCTTCTTCTTTTCCGCCGGGGCCAGGTCCTTTTCATCAAAACGCACTTTTTTAAAGTCGCGGGTGAGGCATTTGTCCAATACCGGCAGGGAAATTGCTTTGACAATGGACAACGGCCCGGCCTTCGCTCCCCGGCCCCTTTCTCCGGAGACATACCCATTTGCAAGAAGGTTACCGATCAAGGTGGAAACGTACCGTTTCAAGGTTAGGCTTGAATAACTGGTTTTGAATTTCTTTTCCAGCAGCCTGGCAAGCTCCTGATAATTCATTTCCGTTTTCCCCTTAAGATAATTGAGCCAGGCCTGCAAATATCGCTTCCGGTTGTCTTTCTTCATGCCCTTTCCTTTCTTTTTATTTATTTTTTAAAAAGGTCTCCCAAATAGTCCTCTGTTACCTTAAATATTGATGCTGATATTTTACATCCGAAAATCGTAAAATCAATTAAAATTCCTGTCCGCTAAAAAATGGTCGTCAAATGGTTTGATTCACCAATTCATTTAAAAAGGCCCCGGCTTTTCCATAGCTGACTCGAAAACTTTTTATTTTATAGTACCTATTCCGAAGTCTTTTGACAATCCTTCTTTTTGGAATTACAATTTCGGCACAACTGCGTCTTAAGAAAAACTTTTGGTCTGACAGGATTAACAGGATAGACCTGATTTTTACTCAGGTTCCGGGGGACCCTGAGCAACCTCAATCCGCTTTCGGCGGAGGCTGAGACTTTCAGCCGGAGGACGATTCTATTTTGCCATTCTTCCGGAATGGCAAAATCACACAGGTAATCCTGCAAATTCTGTCTAAAGGTCTTTATAATTTCAAAAAGCCGACAGATACCTCCTTGTATGAATCATAGACCTTTTATATTTTTTATCGCCTCGCTGTCGCTTCTCCTGACACTTGGGGCAGTCTTTTTTTTTGAGCAAAACCTCCCCTGGAAGACCATTCAAAGAAAGACCCTTTCCAAACCGGAAATAAAAGAACTGATTCTGTTTGACGGAAAGGTTCGGGAACGGTGTTTGACCTGCCACGATGGGATTGAAGAGATGTCCCCTTCCCACCCCATCAAAACCTTTGGCTGCACCCTGTGTCATGGGGGGAATGGACTGGCCCTGGATAAACACCTGGCCCACCAAAATCTTCTTGGGGGGAGGAACCCTTCTGATTTTCGGGTCGTCCGTCTTACCTGCGGCCGCCGCGCTCCGGATGGGACACTCTGTCATTCGGGACACCCGGGAATCGAAAAGGATCCTGCGCAAACGGCCCCCAAAAGCCTGATGGCCACCATGGCCGGGGTTATCGCCGGATTAAGGTTCACCTGGGGCGCACAGGAAACCCAGGAGGCCATTTACGCTTCGGTGGGGATTAAAGGGCCCAACAAGATTCTGCAAACCATTCCGGTGTTCCAGCAAGAAGGTTTACCTAAAGATGACCGGGGAAACCCAAAAGCGATTGACGACCTGGGGAATCCGATAAGCATCTCCGGTCAGTACGCCGATGATCACTGGCGCAAGTTTTGCTCCCGCTGCCATCTTTATAATCAACGTCCTTCCGGCAAAAATGCCCATGGCGGGGGATGTTCTTCCTGTCATATTTTAAGAAACGACAGCGGAACTTATCAGGGGAAAGACCAGGCCATTTCAAAGTCCCGGGAAGGATACGGGCAAATCCACCGCTTGACGACCTCTATTCCCACCAGCCAATGTCTGCGGTGTCATAATCGCAGTGGACGGATAGGTCTCACCTTCAGCGGTCTTATGGAATCCGATCAATATGGGACCCCCTATCAAAAAGGAAATTTGAACCCCCTTCGTCTCAGCGATGATCGCTTTGTGTTGCCTTTGACCCCGGATATCCATTTTGAAAAAGGGCTGCAGTGTATCGACTGCCACACCGCCCGGGAGATTATGGGAGACGGCCGGATTTATTCCCGTATGTCTCAAGCCGTCGAGATACGCTGCCGGGATTGTCATGGAACGGAAAAAGAATTTCCCAGGGTTTACCGGATTCGATCGGAAAAAGATCCCGCCCTCTGGGCCTCGGCCCATATCAAGGTGCCTCCCTTGAAAGTCGGAGACGCACTCCTGGCAACATCCCGGGGCGGTTACCTGATCAATGTGCGTAAAGAACCGCAGGGTTTTTTTCTCTACGGCAAGGTGGACGGAAAGCGCCATCCCCTAAAAATCATAACCCAGAATCCGGGGCCCCATATTCTGCCGGGACATTCTTCCCGGAGGATGGAATGCTTCTCCTGCCATTCCCGTTGGGCCCCCCAATGCTATGGCTGTCATGACTACCGGAAAAACGGTCAAAAGCAATGGGACTCCATGGCCAAAGTGGAATCACCGGGACGCTGGCAGGAAACCAGGGATTATTTTCGCTTTGAAGACCCTCCCCTGGGCATCAACCAGCGCAACAAGGTTTCTCCCTTTATGCCGGGATGCCAGGTACTGACCACGATCCTGGACCCTGAAAACCATCCCCTTCCCGGCTGGGACCGGGTCTTGCATCGAAGGGCCAATTTTTCGGGGATCATTTCCGGCCCTATTAATCCTCATTCCATCCGGAGAGGAAGTCCGCTCCTGTCCTGACTGCCATAACAATCCCAAGGCCCTGGGCCTGGGAAGCGGGATTTTGTCTTTAGGGCGATCATGGAAAGAGAATAAACACCTTTCTCCTTTTCTTGGAGAAAAGGCCTTTCCCCATTCCTGGGAATCCTTCTCCGCCCCGGACGGCCGGCCTTTACAATCGATCTCCCACCCGGGGGCCCGGTTTTTTGATCAAAAGGATTTAAGGAAAATCCTTCAGGTAACGCCCTGTCTGCCCTGTCATGATTCTTATCGAGACCCCATATATCAGGACATAAAAAAAAGCTATATCCTGGATCGAACCCCGAAGCACAAAGGGATAGTTGCGGATTATCTATCCCTGACAAAGGGAGGCGCGAAAACCGGGCGCCCGATGGATCAGTAAAAAACGAATGCCGAAGGAAGGCAAAAACAAATAACTTCATGATTCGAAATTCGTTATTCGATATTCGACATTCAAGTTTTTTATTAAACCCTCATTTTTTTAAAAGGATTCCTTAAGTGACCCAATGGTTTTTATTGTCCTGCCTGATTCTCGCCCTGTTCCTTATTATGACCGATCATCCTCAATCCGCCAACCAGGGCTGTCTTTCCTGTCATCAGGGGATTGAATCACCGGGACCGAACCACCGCTTTCCCTGCGAGCGATGCCATGGGGGAAATGTTCAGGAAGGGTCCAGAGAAAAAGCTCATCAGGGACTGATTGCCAATCCCTCCTCTTTAGACCAGGCACCCAACCGATGCGTCCCCTGCCATCAAGAACAGATAAACAGAGTTCGACGCTCCCTCATGGCCACCTCGGCCGGAGAAATCAATCAGACCCGTTATTTGTGGGGCGCCCAGGAGGACACCGACACCCGGTATCTGAACCGAAAAATGGACCGATATCCGGCGATACCTGTTTTTTCGGAAAGCGGTCAATTGGTTGACGACCTGCTTAGACGCCGTTGCCTTCGCTGTCATCTCCATTCCACGGGGACCAAGAGATACGGAGAATGGCGGGCCGAGGGATGCGCGGCCTGCCATATGCCCTATGCCCCCGACGGTCTCAGTCAAAGCAGGGACAAAGCCATCAGGTCGATGACCGATCAAATCCGAGAAAACCCCAATCGACAAAAACGGGGTTATCCCCTAACCCATCAATTCACCAAGACGGTCCCCACCCGGCAATGTCTGAGCTGCCATAACGGACATCGTGTCGGAATGGATTTCGTTGGCCTGGCGGAGCGGGATTATGACCAGAGCTACCGCTTTTTCTCCAAAGACGGGGAACAGTCCTCTTTGATCTACGGTTTTGACCCTCGCCGGTTGACACCGGATATCCATTTTGAAAAAGGGCTGATCTGCATTGACTGCCACACTTCCAAAGATATCATGGGGGATGGAAAAATTTATGCCCACTCAATGGAACAGGTGGCTATCCGCTGCCAGGACTGTCATGGGACACCGCAACACGAACCCCGGACAAAAATTTTGCCTCTTTCGGCGAATGGCCCTCTAAATGAAAAAAACAACAAACCGGTCCGGCAGGAAATCGTTCTGGATTCAAAGGGGAACCCTCTCCTGCACGTCAAAAAAGAAGCTAAAGGCCTATTTCTATATTCAAAATCAAACGACAGTAAACACAAGGTCCCCTTGCTATCCGCCGGACCTTCCGCCTTATCCCACCGCATCCCAGAGCATATCCGCGGCATGGAATGCCACAGTTGCCACGCCCTTTGGTCTTATCAGGATTTTGGCTTTCATCTGATCCGGGAAGATCGGCCCGATTATGAAAAATGGGCCCCTTTATGGCTTCAAAACGATCCCCAGGTTCAGGACCTTCTGCGGAAAAATCTCCCTCTGAAAAAAGACCTGCGGTCCCCTCCCTTTTCCCGTGATTATTTGACGGGTAACCTTTTCCCAGGAATCTGGTATTCCGGGTGGAGTTATCGCCGTCTGGAATCCCCCATTTTCGGCATCAATGAAAGGGGACGGACCAGTGTTTTTCGCCCCCTCCATCAGTTCGTAGTCAGCCAGGTGGATGGACAAGGAAGGGTTATGTTGAACAGTCAAATTATGAAGACCAAGGACGGAAAACCGGGTTTAGGCTTTAATCCCTATGCCCCCCATACCATACGCCGGGAGACCCTCCGTTGCGAGGGATGCCACACCAATCTCAGGGCCTTGGGTTTGGGAAACCTGTTGGCCCAAGAGGGCGGAAAGGGGAATTTCAGATTATCTCCTCCGCTGACCAACCCCAAAAATGGCGGCCTGAATATCCCTTTTGAGTGGGAAGCCCTCATCGATGGGAAAGGGACCCCTTTGCAAACCCAAACCCGCCCAAAAGCCAGGCCTTATAATCTAAAAGAAGTAAAGAGACTAATGGCCAAATCAAAGGCCTATAAGGGGTTTTATACCCTTTATTATCAGGAAAAGGGCTGGTATATGACGGAAGTGACCGACGGACGGTTTGACAGAAGAGCCACCGAACCTTAATTCTCCGGTAAAGGCCTTTATGTCCGGAAAATTATTCACATCGGAGCGGAAACCCATGTCGCCGAAGTCACCCGCTTGATGGTCAAACATAATATCGGCCGACTGCTGATCCTAAAAGGCAATAAATTGATCGGGATCATCACCCGATCCGATATTATGAGATACTACTACGATATGCTTCCGGATTATGGCCGATTATGGTAACAAGCTGGTGGAGCCTTTAATCGTTGTTCCTGTGATAAAAGCGGTAATCTGAGTATCAACGGGGATGAAAGTTTCAGCTAGCGAATACGTCAGTGTGTTAAGGAAGTATGTCGACCCGGTGAGATCGTCCGTAAAAGTTGATTGTAGTAGCTAGGCGGAGTTAGGTAGCAGCGGAAAAGTAGTCGTCGATCAAACTCCGCCTACGGTAGATCCCGACAAGATGGTATTAGATCGTCGCCGAGGTAATGGTCGAACTGGTGGTGGTCACGTTCGTCGTAGTCGATGCTCGTGTGTTACCGCAAAAGATCCCCCTCGGGATGAGGTTAAAATAATCGAGGCATCGGTTCGTCTTCCTTGAGCTATCCGTGACTATTACCGTAATCGGGGTGGTTCCACCGTTGGCGATCTGGCTATTTCCCGCCACCACCGTAACCTGGGCGGCAGTGCCGCCGGAACCCCCAAAGCCCGTTGTTGTCCCGCTGGTTATGCTGTTTTTGTTGTTGGCGTCCGAATTGCACCCCATCAAACCAAAAAGTGCAATAACCATTAATAAAAAAAGGGAAATAAAAGAAAATGATTTATTAGGCATGGGTCTTATTCCCAACTGGCGACATCTTTATCTTCCCCATCTCCCCCTGGTTTGTTATCCCGGCCCAGGGAATAGAGGTCATACTCTCCGTGGCTCCCGGGGCATTGATAATTGTAGGGATTCCCCCAGGGATCCAGGGGGACATTTTTCTTCAGATAGGGGCCGTCCCATTTATCCCCGCCCGGGTTGGTCATCAAGGCGTTCAGCCCTTCCGTAGTAGAAGGATAAGAGCCGACATCCAATCTATACTGGTCCAAGGCCTGTCCCAATAATTCAACTTGGGCCTTGGCCGCTGCCTGCTTTCCTTTGCCCAATTTAGGGAAAAGTCGGGGGGCGACCAATGCGGCCAGCAATCCGATAATCACCATGACCACCAGAAGTTCTATCAAGGTGAATCCATGACGATTGGATATCGATTTTTTCCCTTTAATTTCCATCCGCCCTTATACGGGGGCCTCCCTCCCTTAGGTAATTAGTTTTCATCCGGAAATCCAAGATTTCCGGATAGCTTTCAGCAGTCAGCCGTCAGCATTTAGCCCAACTCCCCAAAGATAAAGGGTTTTGCTGAAAGCTAAAAGCTGATGGCTTAATGCTCCATCCGGAAGAGGGTCGTTTCCGAATGGATACTAATTAAAATATTAGAAAATACTATGTCCATAGTCAACTAAAATATTAACTCATCCTTTAATTTTAGCTAATTCTTTTTCCCCTCGAGAACCTCTGCCGAAAGGGTCTTTATCCTAATTGAACCTACTTTTTGACGATCTCCTCACTCACCAACACCAACGTTTAGGTCTATAAAATTCTTCCTTTAAATTTGCTTAGACGCACCCCAAAAGCCCTTTCCCCAGGTTCTGTAAAATTCCATTATATACTAATCTATTCTAAATTTTTTATTGTTTAATTCCAAATTTTATGTAATTATATTTCATTACTCGTGACGGCTGAAAATGATGGGCTCCGGAGGAAAATGTCTTTGCTGACACAAGGATACAGGCTTTCCCGAATATTTATTTTATTTTTAATTGTTTTATGGTCATTCGGGGCTTCAGAGAGTTTCCCGCAACCCCCGTCAACAGCCCCAGCGCCCTCGCAGGTTCCAGCGCCTTCACCGGCCCCCGCACCTGCCCAAGTTCCTGCCGGTTCCCCGGCGGTCCCTTCAACGCAGAATCCCCCGCTCCAACCCCAACCGGCCTCAGCCGCCTGCCGGACAAGTTACTGCCCCTCCGGCAGAATCCGGTAGAGTCCGAACAGCCCATCAGAGGCCGCTCCCTTCCGGCCGGAAGGCCGATGCCGGCGAAAAGAGGCGAAATCAGTTTTAATTTTGACGACGCCGATGTCTATTCGGTCATCCAGACTATTTTCGGGGGGGTCCTCCAATATAATTATATCATCGACCCGAAAGTGAAAGGACGGGTGAACTTTAGATCCGTCTCCCCGGTAGCCAAGGAAGACGTCCTGCCTTTGATGGAGGTTATTTTACGGTTGAATGGGATAGGCGTAGTTGAAGAAGGGGGACTATACCGCATCATCCCAATTGCCGATATGCCCCGAGAGCCGGCCCCGGTAAAGATCGGGCGGGACCCGGATAAAGTGACCTTACAAGGTCTGGGTTTACTTCAAGTCGTTCCCATGAAGTATATCTCTTCCACGGAAATGGTTAAGGTATTAACCCCCTTCCTTTCCACCAACGCCGTGATAGTGGATGTGCCTAAAATAAACTATCTTATCCTGATAGATACGGATGCCAATGTAAAACGTTTATTGCACCTGGTGGAGATATTTGACAGCGAGCAGCTTAAGCAGATAAAACCCCAGGTCTTTGTCTATCCCGTTCAAAACGCCAAAGCCAAGGACCTGGCCGGTTTGCTGCAACAAATTTACCTTGGGGCAAACGCACCGCCAAAAACAACTTCCACGACCACAACGACAAAGCCTGGAACCCCTCCCGGGAGCACCGCCTTCCCCTCCTGGTCCACAAACCCAAACCCGCGTCAGTTCCGCTTCGGCAGGGGAAGCCCTGGTTTCCGATGTAACCAAAATTTTTCCCGATGAAATCACCAATTCCCTGGTCATTCTGGCCACGCCGGAAGACTACGCCCTTATTTTAGAAACCTTGAAGAAGGTCGATCAGGTCCCGAGACAGGTGATGATCGAGGTGCTTATTGCCGAGATAACCTTAACCGATGAGTTAAAGTTCGGGTTGGAGTGGGCCTTGAGAGCCAGGGGGGGGATCAGGGTTTTCTTAGTTTTACCGGAAGTTTTATCCCCACGGCGAGCAGCACAACATCGACAACCACTACACACGGCACCGGGATTCTCTTTCTTGGGAATTGATAAAACCGGCCTCATACAAGGATTTTTGCAGACCCTGGCTACCCAGGGTAAAACCAATGTCCTGGCCTCCCCCCACATCATGGCCGCGGATAACCGGGAGGCCAAGATCCAGATTGGAAGTCAGGTCCCGATTGTTACCGACGTGCTGAGCACTACGGTAACCACTCAAACCGTGCAATATAAAGATACCGGGGTGATCCTTAAAATAAAACCCACCATTAATGAAAGCGGCCTGGTCTCCATGGAAATCAGCCAGGAGGTTTCAGATTTTGTCTTCCAGGCAATCGGCACGAACACCTTCCCGGTATTTACCAAAAGAGAAGCCTCGACCTTCATGGTAGCCCAGGATGGACAGACCGTCGTCATTGGAGGACTGATTCAAAATAAGACCGGAAAGACCAGATCAGGGCTCCCCTTTCTGAGTAAGATTCCCATACTCGGCTATCTTTTCGGCTATACCGATAACACCTTCGACCGAACCGAAATCGTATTATTACTCACGCCAAGAGTCGTTAGAAATCAAAAGGAAGCCGAAAATATGACCGATATGTACATCCACCGGCTGGACAGCAGTTTTGAGAAACAGATTAAAAGCGAAAAAATAATCATCCAAGAATAAGCAATTCCCCCTCAACTCAGGCCGGGGTTTATTCGCCCCCGGACTAATCTATTATTCTGAGAAGTTCGCTCGTTATCCCAGTTCAATAGCATAAGCATACTCAACTTTTAGGCCATAAGAGACTCTACCTTTGAGGCATGAGACGACTGATAACTTTGCTCCCGTCTTGGAATGACGGCCGGCAGAGGCGTCGCTGGGGATGAAATCCCGCCGGGCGCGGAAGGCTGCGGGGAAGGTCCAACCCGTGTCGGGAAAACGGGCGGAGCCCCCGGCATTACCCTGGCGGGAGAGGCTGCCCCCATGGGGGCAACGGGCGGTCTGGGCTGACCCGCTGTGGGCATACCGGGTGTCTGAGGCTGGGGACCTGGTGTTGTCTGGAGGGTTTCCCTTTTCTTTGGGGATCCGGGATCTTCCAAGGGAACTTGAATGGTTTCTTCTCCTCGGGCCATGACTACCTTGTCTTTCGTAATCTCCTTCAGCGTGAAACCGCTCAACATTTCCCCTTTTTTTAAGGTAGTCTGTCGATTTCCCCTTCCGGGAGTCGTGACCGGGGCCTTTTTGTCTTCCATATAGGCTATACTCAAATTAGGGGCGATCAGTGTTCCGAAAAGAACGAATTCCGGCTTGGGAAGAGCGGCTTCCGCTTTTTTTTCAGGGGGGATCCTTCTTTCCGGATGAAAGAGATTTTCGTCGGCCACCACCACATAGTCCATGGGAGAAGGGTTCTGTGCCTTCGGCGGCTCGGTTTGAGTTTTCTCGACCGGTTTCTTTTTCAAGGTGGGAAGGACAATGGCCAGATTTGAATCGCGCTGGGGGAGCAGAAAACTAAAGGTGAAGACCAGGGCGGCGGCAACCAAGATACAATTCAGCAAATTGAAATTTTTTAGGACCCGCCTGAATTCCAATTTATTTACCTCCATAGAGGGCGGAAACATCCAATCGCACCATTAAATCTCTCGGCTGTTGAAAATTTCTGACCCGGCAATCCAACTCTTTGATAACCAGATAAGGGGTCTTGGTCTCGATAAAAAAAACCATATCCCTTAAGGCCCCGATATCCGGTGCCGTAAAATCAAAACTCACATTGATGATCTTAAATCGACTTTTCTCGGCGGATTTCTCTTTCTTGGGCCTGGGGCCTTTTTGTCCTTTCGGTTCCTCCCTGGTTTGACCGGGAGGCGCAGGGAGAAGATCTTCTTCCTTCCCAACCCGTTCACTGGAGATGACGCCGCCCCTGCTGGTGATAATTCCTTTGGTCGTTTCCTGGAGAGTGGCCGCGGCCAAGGAAAAGCTGTCTCCTGAGATCAATTTTGCCGCGTCGGTTTTTCTTTGTTCCCTCAGGGCATCAAGTTTCTTTTGGAGATCCGGCCCTTCGGCAATGGCGGTCAGATATTTTTCAAGGGTTTTGGCCTTGATATTTTGCTCTTCTTTGATGGCCGACAACGATTCCTGAATCCGGACATAGCCGTATTGATAGATGATCAATCCCAGGAGAATGACCAGGACAGGGATGGCTATGATTAAGATTCTATTTTTTTTCATCTTAAGGACTTTTAAGCTCCATTTTAAGTTGAAAGCGGTCCATGTTCTGCCTTGGATCTTTAAAAGTGGGGGCGGCAAATTCCACCTTCTTAAAAAATTTAGAACCTTCCAGCTTGGGGATCAACAAAGTGGCTGAAGGGGCATATCCTTCAATATTGACCTGGTTTTCAAAAATCCTCAGCCTGGTCAGCCAGGTATTCTTCGGTAACAGCAGGGTGAGCTCTTTCAGAATATTCAGGTCCAGGGATTTTGTCTGCTTGAAGCCATTGATCAGACTAATTTCGCCGGAAACCGCTTCGATTTCTTTTTTCAGATTATCCACTTTTTTGACTTCCGCCTTTTTTAAGACAATCTGTTTATCTAAATTATGGAGCCTATTTGTTTCCATTTCAACCGGGGTCGTCCAATAAATCCCCACCAGGACCCCCAGGGTCAAGAGCAGCAGGAGACTAATCACCCAGGGGGGCTTTGACTTTCGGTGAAGACCCTTAAGCAATAAATTCAGATCCCAGGACTTAGCCCACAAAGATTCCAGGATCCCACCGACAGCGGCATAGGGAATCTGTTTTCGTCCCTTCCCAAAGGTCCCGAACCGGAAATCCGACTCATCCAGAAAATGGACCGTATGTCTCATCTGGATCTTAATCGATTCCTTTAAGCTCGGGTTATTATCCTTCAGATAAAAGATGATCCCACCCTGGAGCGCCTTTTGGTCTAAAAAGGGGAGCCGCGATTCTATTGCCTCTTCAATCTGTTCGACCTTTGTTTTCCCAGAGGCCTCTCCGAAAAAACCGGAAAAGACCTTCAAGTCGGTATCGGATAAGAGTAAGGCCCCTTCATACTGATCTTTATCTATCTCCATAAAAAGGGCCTGGTTCGAATTCCGGCTGTATTGACAAAGGAGGCCTAATCCCAGGAGGTTGATGGTTATTCCTTCTACTTTGAACCCTTTTTCCCGGAGGGCCTTTAGATAAGGATCGATCAGGTCCGCCCTGGCGGCCACCACCTGGATAAAGACCCGGCCGGCCTCTTCTTTTAAAACCTTAAAATCATAATAGGCCTTTTCCGGAGTAAACGGGGTTATTTTATCCAATTCATAGGTCATAACCTCGGCCACATTCTCTAAAACCGTGGACGGGTAGTCCACCGTTTTGATAACCGTCCAGGCTTTGGGAATGCTCAAAGTAACAGGACATTTTTCCGCCCCCAACTCGGCCACGGCCAGGGCCAGCGAAGAGGTCAGAAAATTGGGCGGCAGGGTAATCCTCTTCGGTTGAGGGATATTTTTTAAATCCGATTATCTTTATCCGGGAAAGGAACCGTGAACCAAGGGCTGCTTGGATTTCCCCTTTTTCAATACTCAGACACAGAGATTTCTTATAGGAAATCCGATCATCGGCAGGACTCAAGAAAAACCAATCGCCGATGGATTTCCCGATCTTCTGCCAAGCCGCCCAGTCAGGGCTGAATTTCCTGAGAGTAATTTGAAGTTGTTCCATTTGACTTTAAATTTTATCACCCCTCATGGTAATTTGTCAACATTCAACCCTAACGGCGCAGAGAAGTCCCTATTAAGACGAGGAGGCCATAGATTCCTATGGAAGGCGACTAAAGGGAAGAAGGCACTTAGGGAGTCGTTTCGTCCGGTTTTAAAATAACCGGGGTTTTATAATATAAAATTTTATAGCTGTTGTTTCCCTGCAGGCTAACCGCGGCCCTGATCCCGGTGCCCAGCCGGGGCTTTTTTCTATACCCAAGAGATTCGAGGGTAAAGGTAGTACTGGGGGTAATGGTGATAAATTGCAGGATCTGGGCCGCATTGGTCCCCAAAAGGGGGGTCAGTTCCTGGACATTCTTAAACTCTTGTTTCTGACGAAACTCAATAATCGCCTCGGCCGCTTCCGTCGACATTCCGGGAACGGTCATCAGGACTTCTTTGGAGACGGCATTGGCATTGATCTTATTGGATTTCCCCAGGACGGTGAGGAAATCGATCAAGCCCTTCTTCTTCCCCGTCCCATAGAGGAGTTCCCGGGTTATCCCCTTGACCATGATAAGCTCCTCCAGGCAGTCAAAATCCGCATTCTTGGCCTTATAGGGATTGGGGAGAGACAAATAGTAGTCCGATTCGGCCCCGTGAAGACGGGTTAAATCGTCCTTATCTCTCCAGTCCTGGATGGAATCGACGATCGTTTCCAAATCATCTCCCTTAACGCCCAGGTTGGTGAGCAGGTTTCTTAAGAGAGTCACATCCCCGGAATTAAGGTCTATTTTCCCGGTTTCATCATAAATCCGTACGGTATAGGTCCCGTCTCCCAAGGGGATGGAATAAGGGCTGCCGTCTGTCTTCCAGAGCTCATTTTCTTCCAGCAGGGCGGTAGCCCCGAGGTATTTTTGCCGGTAGAAGAGTTCCATCACCCCCCGCTCGATCCCGGCTTCGGCCAGAAATCTGTTTTCTATGCCTTCCTTAAAGTAAAGAGTGGAATGGGTCTCGGTGCCGGTCAAAAAGGTAAAAGACAAGGCGATGACCATCAGGATGGTCAAAACCCACAGGACAGTAAGGAGGGCGATGCCTTTCTGGTTTTTAATCATTTCATGACTTCTTTGTTATACCCGGAGTAGTTAATGACCATCCTGATTTCAGGGGAATGATCAAAGAAAGGGCCTTTCCCTGGGCAGTCCAATGAAGCCGAATTTTATCCGGTACGGTGTTGCCTTCGGGCCACTGATCAACCCATTCCCCTTTTTCCTGGGTCGGGTCCTTAAAATAATATTCGAAATAAAAATCGTCCAACTGGTCTAATAGTTTTATCTCCCTTTTGTTCTCTTCCCCTACCCTGCTTTCCGAGGCCAAAAGGGACCATTTCCCGTTCTCCCCTTCGGTTACCCGATAGGAAACGACCGAATAACCGATTTCCCCATCCCAGATGGAGTAGTTGGTTGAAAATTCCAGGGAAGTCCGGTCTCCCGTAAAATAAGGTTTGGTCTCTCCATTGACTTCCTGGGTCAGAGGAATGGCCGATTGAATTTGAGATTCAATTACGGTCAGAGAGGCCCTGACCCTTTCCAGTGAATCTATCTTTTTCCCTCCGGCTTCAACCGATCGAAAGCCAAGCCTCAAAACGCCCATGAGGATAAGAATCATAATCCCGAGAATAGAAATGGAAATCATGAGTTCCAACAGGGTGAAACCAGCAGACGGACCTTTGAATATCGAATATCGAACACCGAATTTCGAATCATGAAGTGGTCTTTCCCTTAGATATTCTTTATTCAATATTCGACATTCCCCTTTGATCTACACCAGTTTTTGAACCAATTTTTGGGTCCTCAGGGTCATCGATCTTTGCTTGAATCCCTTTGTCCAGGATACGGTCACTGTGATTTCGTACATCCTGACCTGAAGTTCTTCCGTCCTCTCCTTCAGACTTTTTGAAATAGAGACCTCGAATTGATAGCCATCATCCGTGACCCCCTTCCAGGTCTTTTCGGACATGTCCTCCGCGGATAAGACTTCCCGCATCTTGGATTGGGCCGCCAGGCTACCGGCCACATAATCTTCAGAAAGCGAAATGGACCTCAGGTCTATGGAGAAAAGCTGAATCACCGCAACCACGGCGATCCCCAAAAGGGACAAGGCCACCAGGACCTCCAGGAGGGTGAACCCCGATGTGTTATTTTGGTTATTTGAATTCATTGGGTTCATTGGGTTCGTTGGGTTCATTGGGTTCATTGGGTTCAGTTCGGGTTATTGAATGATTCAACTAACCCCAACAAACTCTATAAACCCTATAAACACAACAAACTCACTTACTGACCACCACTGCCCCCATCAAAGGATCCAGACGGATCAAGACGGTTTTTTTCTTGTTGGATAATTGAAAATCAGCGCCTTCCCCTCCCCAATTGGGCTCAAAGAAGAGACGATATTGGCCGCTGATGATATCCCCGGCCGTAGGATCGATTATTTTGAATTCCAAATTGGAAGGGATCTTTCTGGCTTTGCGTCCTTCTATTCGGTATTCTTTGGTGTCTAAATCAATGGTCACCACCTCTTGTTTTCCGTTGATTTTGGACAGATTTCTGGCCTGCCTTAAGGTAGCTGAAAACTCTCGGACGGTGGCCTGAAGTCTGGCCGAGGACAAAAAGTTGGAAAAATAAACCGTAACCAAGCCCAAGATCAACAGGCTTAAGATCATCACGATAATCAATTCCAGTAAGGTGAAGCCGGATTCCTTTTTAGTTCGAAAAAGAGAATATCGAATTCTGAATATCGAATATCGAATCATAAAGTTAAATTTTTTTGTTTTTTTCTTTCGCTGTCCGAATACTGTCTGCCTTTACAAGAAATGGGGAATAACTTCTGCCTCTCGAAATCGAAATCCCTGAGCAGAAATTCATAGCACATTCATTCTTCATGGCCGATCAAGTAACCAGCCCAATTCTTGTGTACTTCAATAGCGACATTTATAATCTTACGGCTAATTTATTAGATCCTTGATTTCAATCTTTTCATCCTCTCGAATTTCGAACGTTTTCTTCGACTCTTGAAGTCATGAAGACTATGTCTTCTCGCCCTTCACCATTCAATATTCTATTATTCGATATTCAACATTCTCTTTTAACCCTCCTAAAAAGGCAGTTCCGTCATGCTGAATATGGCCGTGAGCATGGACAGAACGATAAAACCGATGACCAGCCCCATCCCCAATATCATGGCCGGTTCGAGAAAGCCGACAAACCTTTTAATGGAAATCCGCAGACTTTTTTCATAGGTAACGGCTACCTGCATCAGCATCTTGTCCAATTGTCCGGTCTCCTCTCCCACCTTGATCATGGATAGGGCCAGGGGAGGAAACACATCGGCCTTGGCCAGGGGTAAGGAAATCCCTTTCCCTTCTTTAATTCCCTGGGCGATATTATCCAGGGCCAGGGCAATGGTTCGATTGGTAACCACATCCCGGGAGTTTTTCAAGGCTTGCAAAAGGGGCACCCCGCTTCTTAACAGGGTCCCCAAGGTCCGGCAAAAACGGGCCGTCTCCAACTTTCGGATAATGTCTCCCATCAGAGTCAGTTTAAACCGGTCCCAATAAAGCCGCCCTTGTTCCGATTTGATATAGGTCCGGAAGAGAAACCCGCCCAGGATGAACAAGGCCAGGAAGATCCACCAGTAGGTCTTTAAACCCTGGCTGACGGAAAGCAGGATTTGGGTGGACAAGGGCAAAGAACTCCCCATTTCGGAAAAAATAACCGAAAACTTGGGCAGAACATAGGTGAGCAGGATAATGATCGACAGACCCCCGGTGGAAACCAGGATAATCGGGTAGATCATGGAAGTAAAGACCTGCTCTTTAAGTTCTTTGGTCGATTCCAGAAATTCATTCAGTTTTTCAAGGACCTCCACTAAAATCCCGCCGGCCTCACCGGCCCTGACCATATTGACATAAAGTCGGGAGAATACCCTGGGGTGCCTCAGGAGGGCATCGGAGAAAGAGCCTCCTTCCCGGATGGACCGGAGAATATCCTGAATGACGGCTTGATTCTGTTTGCTTTCGGCAATACCGGCCAGGATATTCAGGCTCCGGTCCAGAGGCAAACCGGCCTCCAGCAAGGCCGTCAATTCGTTGGTAAAGCTGATAATATCCCCTTTGGCCGATTTTAAAGTCAGCGATCTTCCAAGCCCCTTCCCGGGGATGAAGACTTTTAGGGGGATGATGCCGGAATTTTTCAGCCTATCGATCGCGGCCTGTTGATCGGGGGCCTCGATGGCCCCTTCCATAATCGTGCCCTGAATATCGGTTCCCCGGTAGGAAAAGACGGCCATTATACCTCTTGGGTTACTCTAAGCACTTCATTTAATGTGGTTTGGGTATCTCTGACTTTTTCCAGGCCATCCTCCAAGAGGGTCTTCATCCCGTTTTGCCTGGCTACTTCCCGCATCTTTTGGGCGTCCTCATTATTGAGGATCATCCGGCGGATATGGTCATCGACCAGGAATAATTCGAAGATCCCGATTCGGCCGTAAAAGCCGGTATAGGCGCAGTGTTCACAGCCGGTCCCTTTATACAGGGTCTTGATATTTCCCATCCGCAGATGGACCAATTCCTCCTGAACCGTCGGGGCCGGATCGACGACCTTGCAGGCCGGGCAGATGACCCGGACCAGCCGTTGGGCCAGGACACCCCGGACGGTCGAAGAAAGGAGAAAGCTTTCCACCCCCATATCCAATAAACGGGTGACGGCACTGGGGGCATCGTTGGTGTGCAGGGTGGAAAAAACCAGGTGTCCGGTCAGGGCCGATTGGATGGCGATCTCGGCGGTCTCCAGGTCCCGTATCTCTCCGATCATGATGATATCGGGATCATGGCGGACGATGTGCCTCAGGGTGTTGGCAAAATTCAACCCGATTTGGGGTTTCATCTGGATCTGGTTGATCCCCTTGAGCTGGTATTCGATGGGGTCCTCCACGGTGATGATCTTTTTGTCGGGCGTATTGATCTTGTCCAGGGCCCCGTAAAGGGTGGTGGTCTTCCCGCTTCCGGTCGGCCCGGTGACCAAAACAATCCCGTTGGGTTTTTTGATCAACTGATTAAAGGTCTGCAGGGTTTGTTCGGAAAAGCCCAGGAGATTGAGGTCGATGGTGATCCCTTCTTTTTGCAGGATCCGCATCACCACGTCTTCTCCGTAAAGGACCGGAATGGTTGATACCCGCAATTCGATATCCTTCTCAGCCACTTTCAGTTTGATCCGGCCGTCCTGGGGCAGTCTCTTCTCGGCGATATTCAGCTTGGACATGATCTTGAGCCGGGACAGAATGGCGGCCTGAAGCTTCTTGGGAAGGGATTCGATTTCATGCAGCACCCCGTCGATTCGATACCGGACCTTCAACTCGTCTTCGAAGGGCTCGATATGGATATCGCTGGCCCGGCTCTCCACCGCCCGGTTGATGACCATATTGACCAATTTGATGATCGGGGCCTCCGAGGCCAGGTCCTTGAGATGTCCGATGTCCTCTTCCTCTTCGGCTAAGAATTCAAGCTCATCGGTTCCCATGTCCTCGATGATGCGATTGATATTCTGGGTCTCCTGGCCGTAAAACTTGCCGATATATTCGTCGAGCACCTTGGGTTCGCCGGCATAGACCTGGACCTGGGCCGAGGTGGCCACCTGCAAGGCATCAATGGTCTCCCTATCCTCCGGGTTGCCCATGGCCACCTTTAAAATATTATTCTTGAATTCCAGGGGAACGATGACGTTTTCCCGGATGAAACGGGAAGAAATACCCTCCAGGGCCAGGGGGATCTTAGGAAGGTTTTCCGGATCCAAAAGAGTTGTGTTCATTTACAGTCTTCTCTTCCTTCGAAATGGTTCATTCGTTATTCGATTTTTTTTAACCATTATCCCAGCAACTGATTTAAATTTTAATCCTCTCCTCCCCTCTTGTCAATCTTAACCCGTCTGTCATACCCGATCTGCCGTGCTATCAATGTCAGTCCTTTAATAGTTATCACCAGGAGCATAAAATAGTTACATTATAGAATTTTTTTCACCGCCCACTCGTCACGCCCAAGGCGTGACTCGTTCGACGGGGAGAGCACAGAGTCAAGACTTTTCATTGCCTGTCTTCCTCACACCGAGACCGGCGGACGGCGTCCGGCCCAGGGCCTGGCCGTCTCCAATTGGGCCGCCAGGCGAAACAGGGTGGCCTCATCGCCGAAACGGCCGATGAAATGCGTTCCGATGGGCAGCCCCTCTCCGTTCCAGAAAAGGGGGACCGACATGGCCGGTTGCCCGGTCAGATTGCAGATGGGTGTAAAGGGAGCGAAGGCCGATGCCTGGCGAAGACCTTGAAGGGGATCATCCGGGGCGGGTTCGAATCTCCCCAGGGGCAAAGGAGGCAGGGCCAGGGTAGGCGTAAGCCAGATATCGTAATCGAGAAAAAAACGGGCCACATCGCGGGCCATCCGCTGTATCGTCTGGAGGGCCAGGAGATATTTTGCCCCGGTTTGTGTGCGGCCGATCTCGTTCAAGGTCCAGGTCAAGGGTTCCATATCATCGGGCTTCACGGGTCGGCCCAGAATATACTCGATGCCTTCCAGGGTCGAGGCGCACCCGGCTGACCAGACCGTAAGAAAAGACCGGTCCATCTGCTCTCCATCGACCTCGGGAGAAGCCTCCGTCACCCGGTGCCCCAATGCCTCGCATAACCCGGCAACGCTCCGCACCGCCTCCAGGCAGTCCGAATGCACGGGAACATCGTCAAGGGCTTCGGTACTGAAGGCGATGCGCAGCTTTCCCGGATTCACCCCGACTTCTTGTTGAAAAGGCCGGGCCGGCGGAGGGGCCCAGTAAGGGTCACCGAGGTCGGGACCCGAGGTGGCGTCAAGCAGGGCGGCGCTGTCCCGAACCGTACGCGTCACCGCGTGCTCGCAGACTATCCCGCTCATCACATCCCCGAAGTTGGGTCCCAGGGGGTTTCTGGCCCGGGTGGGCTTGAGGCCGAAAAGCCCGCAACAGGAGGCCGGAATGCGGATGGAACCGCCGCCGTCGTTGGCATGGGCCATGGGCACCAGGCCGGAGGCCACGGCCGCCGACGAGCCACCGCTCGATCCCCCGGTAGTCCTGGTCGTATCCCAGGGGTTTCGACAGGGGCCGAAGAGGCGAGGCTCGGTGGTGGGGAGGATGCCGAACTCCGGGGTATTGGTCTTGCCCACGACGATCAACCCGGCCCGCTTCAAACGGGCCACCAGTTCGCTGTCCCGGTCGGGGATAAAATTTTTGAGCAGGGCCGATCCGAGGGACATGGGCACCCCGGCATAGGCGGCCATCAGGTCCTTGAGCAAAAACGGCACACCCTGAAAGGGTCCCTCCGGGATCTTTCCCCGGGCCGCGGCCCGCGCCAGATCGAACATCGGCGTGACCACGGCGTTGAGCTGCGGGTTCAGCCGCTCGATCCTTTCAATAGCCGCATTCACCAATTCAAGGGGTTGAAGTTCCTTTTTCCGCACCAGTTCCGCCTGAGCACAGGCATCCATAAAAGCCAATTCTTCGGCCAGACCCATGATTTCCTCCTTGTTGAAAAAAATCGAGAGCAACTCTCGGAAGGCATGAATATAAAATAGAGGGGAAAGAGAAGTCAAGGAAGGAAATCAACAAGACCGCTTTCCCCTCGCCTCACTGATTCATAAGGAAAAATTTTGATTGACTTATCTGCTTACCGGCTTACAATATGAACCAAATAAAAAATAAGGAGGCCCGGATCAAACCTTGGTTCGTGCTGACTTAAGGAGGCTTTATGTTAGGTTTAAATCAGGACATGCTCATCATTTTATTGATTGTCGCGGTTATTTTCGGGGCAAAAAAATTACCGGAACTCGGGAAAGGATTGGGAAAAGGGATTAAAGAATTTAAAAGTGGCATATCCGGTCAGGATGCAGAGGAAGCCGCACCTAAAGCCAAAGAGATTGAACCGGATGACAAAATCAAAAAGGAATAATTTTAAACCCAAATCTGTTTTACGATCCCACCTGGAAAAGAAAGTCAATATCCGAGACCGAGGGAGCCGGCCTTGACCTATCCTGGGAAGGATGATTCCTTATAAATCGAAGCACGAAATCCAAAAAGAACTATAAAATTTATAAAGCCTTATCGATTGACAACCAAAAAAAATCGCCACTCCTCCCCGGCCGGAAATCAGTCTCTTAAAAAAAATAAAAAATGAAATCTCTTCCAACCTTAGAATATCTGGTCAGTTGTTATGGGTATTGGGCCATACTGATCGGTACTTTTTTTGAAGGGGAGACTATTTTAGTCGTCGGGGGATTCATAGCCCATTTGGGTTATCTAAAATTGCCCTATGTCATGGGGGCGGCCTTTCTGGGAAGCTTTTCAGGGGACCAATTCTTTTTCATCCTCGGACGCTTAAAGGGACAAACCTTATTGTCCAAATTCAAAAAGACCCAAAGGCGGGTCGATAGGATTCATCAATTTTTGGACCGTTATAATGATCTCATCATGATCGGGTTCCGATTTGTTTACGGCATCCGCATTCTGACGCCAATCGTATTGGGCACCAATCATAAAATAAAGGCCAGCCGTTTTTTAGTGTTCAATGCCTTAGGGGCCATCATCTGGTCCATTGCGGTAGCCATCGGGGGCTATCTCTTTGGTGAAGCCCTTGGAATAATCATTAAGGATATCAAACATTATCAGTTTGAAATTATCATCGGCATGATGATAATCGGATTGCTGGCCTGGATCCTCCATCGATTCGCCCGGAAAAACCGATAGAAGCCCCAATCTGTTATCCGTTTAAATTTTAAAATAAATCTTTTCACCGCCGAGCCGCAAAGGCCGCAGGGATAAACTTTTTCATTTTCCGTTGAGAGGACGGAAAATGAAAACCTCTTCCGTCCACGGACTGATTATTACCCTCAGGTAGTGAAGCTTAATGATTGCCGGCCTCTCACCGGCAATCATTAAAACTATCTTCTCTGCGTTCTATGCGGCTCTGCGGTGAATTATAATCCTCTTTTCAAACGCCGGAACTGCTATCCCAATTTTAAAGATCAATGCGGAATGCAATGGTGCCAATAAATACGCACGCCACTAACGCCAATCATGAAAACCCCAGAGACCCATAAATGGTCAGGGCCGCCCCTAAGAGTATCAACATCCCGAAGACAAAAAGGGTGATCCGGGGGCCAAATCCGAATCTTGATTCCCAAGGGAACAGGGCCAGAAGGAAAAGGGCCCCGAAGGGAAGAATCAGGCCGGCCCAGAGAGGCGGCAGATACTAAAAGCAGGGTTTGAACCGCCAAAAAAATCCAGGGGGCCTGAACCCGGCTTCCCGCGGAAACCCCTTCCGTGCCCGGGTTTGACAAGGGGGCCGGGAAGAGGAGGGCCGCCCAAAGGATCAACAGGACCAGCAATACGGCGCTGATAAATTCCTTGAATAAAAGTTGATCCCGGGTTATTTTTTCAGGGATGTTCTCCATAGGGCGGTATTATATCGAAAATAAAATTGTTTGAATAGATCCTAAAATTTTAGAACTCGTATATTTTGAAACCCTTGCTTCCCTCAACCAGCGTCTTTATGACCCGACGCCTATTTATCACCGGCGGGATTCTTTCCGGTCTGGGAGCCTTCTATTTAATCCTCAAAGGGATTTCTTCTTTTCTTCAACAACCCGCTTCCCGGACCAGGCCGACCCGGTTTGCTTTATTGGGTCGGCAGGAATTAACCCAAAATCGAACCGGCCTTCTGTTTCGCCAAGGGGTATGGTTGATCCGGGATGATCGGGGCTGGTATGGTCTGATCAATGTCTGTACCCACCTTGGATGTCACCCGGCCATTGACCCCCAAATGAGGATATTGATCTGTCCCTGTCATGGCAGCCGGTTCGATCTTCAGGGAAATGTCCTCAAAGGCCCGGCGGTCCGTCCGCTCCAGCGGCCTTTCCTCTTTATGGGGTCCAAACAAGAAATTTGGGTGGATCTCCGGCGATTGGTGGATCCTGGTTTTAGATTACGGACATGAAAAAACCTTCTTGGGACAATAGCTTTTGGAAACACCTGCATCCCATGCGGCTTCAGCCGGAGTTCATCGGCTTTACCTATACTTTTTGCCTTGGGGGCTGCACCTTCCTGCTTTTTCTGCTGCTGGCTATAAGCGGCCTGTTGCTGACCTTCTATTATCTTCCTCTTTCGGACAAGGCCTATCCGAGCATAACCGAGATCACCTACTTGGTCCCCTACGGAGGATTTATACGCAATATCCATTACTGGTCCGGCCAATTAATGGTGATTGCCTTACTCCTTCACATGGTTCGGGTCTTTTATTATCGGGCCTATCGACCTCCCAGACAGTTTAATTGGTTGGTTGGTCTGGTCTTACTGGTTTTGACTTTTGGAGAAGATTTCAGCGGGTATGTCCTCCGTTGGGATGGCGACACCTATTCGGCCGCCCTGGTGGCCGTGAATCTGGTTCGAGAAATCCCCTGGATCGGCCCTTTTTTCCATTTGCTTTTGGTAGGCGGGGATCAAATCGGAGAGACCACGGTCCTTCGTTTTTATATTTTGCATTGTATGCTCTTACCCGGCCTGATGCTCTTCTTGATCTTCTATCACTTCTGGCGGGTGCGAAAAGACGGGTTGGCCGGAAAACCGCTTTAAGCTTAGGTCCCAAGCACGCCGTCTCCTTTTTCTCCTTGACCCGCTTCTCCCCCTATTTTATACTCCTGCCACGAAAAGCATTTATAGGCAAAAACACCATGAATCGGGAGGAACATTATGGGAAAGAAATAGCATCGGATCGATCGTCATCCTTATCCTTCTCCTGGGGCCGCACATTGGGGACTTTGTGCGACCTATAAGCCGGAATACAAAATGAGTATCGTGGTCGGTCCCACCGGACCCTGGGGAGAAGGGGCGGCCCGATTTGCCGAGGCCGTGAAAAAGGCCACGGACGGCCGTATCAACATCAAACCCTATTACAGCGGCCAGCTCTTCGCCGGAAAACAAACCAACGAATTTCTCCTGATGAAACAGGGAGTCATCGATTTCGCCCTCGGCTCAACCATAAACTGGTCCACCACCATCAAGGAGCTGAACCTCTTTTCCCTGCCCTTTTTCTTTCCCAACTATAAGGCCCTTGATGCCGTGGAGCACGGTGAAACCGGCAAACGTCTCCAAAAAATCATCGAAGATAAAGGGGTGGTCGTCCTCGGTTGGGGAGAAAACGGCTACCGGGACCTGACCAACAGCAAACGACCGATAAAAAGGCCCGAGGACCTCGAAGGCCTCAAGATCAGGGTCGTGGGCTCTCCCATCTTTATCGATACCTTTAAGGCCATGGGCGCCAACCCCGTGTCCATGAATTGGGGCGAGGCCCTTTCGTCCTTCCAGCAGGGAACGGTGGATGGGCAGGAAAACCCGGTTGTTTCCGTCATTATCCCCAACAAATTATGGCAGGTCCATAAATACATGACCGTCTGGGGTTATGCCATCGACCCCCTCATCCTCGGCATGAGCAAGGAGGTCTGGGATGGTCTCCCGATGAAAGATAAGGAGGCCATAAAAAAAGCGGCCGAAGAGACCGTCACGGTGGCAGAAAAAAGGGGCCCGTGAGGGGCTGGAGGGGACCATGCCGGCCCTGGAGCTGCTCAGGAAAAACGGCATGGAGGTTACGGTCCTTTCACCGGACCAGAGCAAGGCCTTTATCAATAAGACCAGACCTGTTTTTGAGAAATGGGAGAAAGAAATAGGCCCGGACCTGGTTAAACTGGCGGAAAAAGAGATCCAACAGGCGGGAAAAAAGAAATAATAATACCTGGTTGCGGGTTCCGAGTTATGGGGTTGCGGGGTATAAATTAGGTCTGCAGCGATTTTATTTACGTAACGTGCTTCTTTATCCGTCATTCCGGCATGCTTTAAGCCGGAATCCAGGGACTTTGATTTTCTCATTTCTTGAAAACTTGGATTCCCGATAAAGACATTCGGGAATGACGGAAAAGGTGTCGCTATAGTATCAGGGGAGCTTAATTTCCTCTAACAGTCCGTAACCCGTAACTCGTAACTCGTAACTGAGAGATTTCAAATATGCTCAAAAAAATTTTTGAGCAGGGGGAAGAGGCGGCCGGCGTTGTTCTTCTTTTGGCCATGTGTCTCCTGGCCTTTGCCAATGTGCTGACCCGCTATTTTATCCGTTATTCCTTTGCCTTTACCGAAGAATTGAAGTGGCCTGCCTGGTTTGGCTGACCATGCTGGGTGCGGCCGCCGGGTTTCGAAGGGGGATACACCTTGGTTTTAATCTGCTGGCCCTTCGTTTTCCGGTCTTTGGGAGAAAGGTCCTCTTTCCCCTGGCCTCCCTCTTGACCCTGACGACCATCGGTCTTTTGATCTGGTTCGGCCTCTCCCAGGTCAGGGATGAATTCACCTTAAACGTCCGGACCGAGGCCTTGGATATCCCCCAATGGTGGTACACCCTGTCCATTCCGGTGGGCGGGATTTTGATCATCCTGCGCTCATTGGAAGCCGCCTGGAAAGAGTTCAAGGGAAGGGCCTGATGGAATCGGTCCTCCTCTTCTTTCTGGTTTTTTTGTTCCTCCTGCTTCTGGGCGTGCCGGTGGCCACCTCCCTGGGCTTTACCTCCATTCTGCTCATCTGGGACTATCACCTGGGGATCCAGGTCATCGCTTCCAACTTTTACGCCAATGTGGCCAAGTTTCAACTCCTGGCCCTGCCCTTCTTTATCTTGGCCGGCCTTATCCTGGACCGCTGCGGCATATCGAAACGGCTTATCCGCTTTGTCAGTCTCTTGGTCGGACCAATCCCCGGAGGACTGGCCATCGTGACCATCATCGTCGGGGTCATCTTTGCCGGGATCTCCGGGTCCGGCCCGGCGGACACCGCGGCCCTGGGGGTCATCCTTTTCCCGGCCATGGTGGCCATGGGCTATGATCGGGGCTACACCGCGGCCCTGATCGCCAGCTCGGGTTCTCTGGCCATTGTCATCCCCCCGAGCATTGCCTTTATCATCTACGGAGTCATCACCAGCACCTCCATCCCGGCCCTCTTTGCCGCCGGCGTTATTCCGGGGGTCATAACGGCCCTGTTTCTCATCATCCCTTCTTATTTCATTGCCCGAAAACAGGGCTGGAAAGGGGAGAGATGGGGAACGGCCGGTGAAATCTGGCAGGCCTTTAAAGAGGCCCTCTGGGGTCTATTGGCCCCGGCCGTCATTCTAAGCGGGATTTATGGCGGGATCTTTACGGCCACCGAAGCGGCCGTGGTGGCGGTTTTTTACGGCCTCTTTTTGGGATTGTGTATCTATCGGAACCTGACGCTTCAGGCCCTTTACGATATCTTCAAAGATGCGGTCCTGTCTTCGGCCGTGGTCATGTTCATTGTGGCCTTTGCCGGCCTCTTTTCCTGGACCGGTTCCACCCTCGGGGTCATGGACAAGGCCTCCTCCAGCCTTCTGTCTCTTTCTTCCAACCCCATGGTCATCCTTCTATTGATCAACGTCATGCTTTTTATCGCCGGCATGTTGATGGACGCCATTTCCATCTATTATGTGTTTCTGCCCATCCTCATTCCCATCATGGCCTTTTTCCATTGGGACCCGGTCTGGTTCGGGGTCGTCATGACCCTCAATCTGGCCATCGGCCAGATCACGCCGCCGGTGGCGGTAAACCTCTATGTGATCGCCAATATCGCCGACCTTTCCCTGGAACAGATTTCCAAATCGGTGATCCCTTTTGTGGCCATTATGCTGGCGGCCCTTCTGGTCACCATCTTTTTTCCCGGTCTTTCCACTTTCCTGCCGACTTTTTTTGGATTAAAATGATAAAAGAAAGGTTCAAGGTATAACGTATAGGGTTCAAGGGTTAATTCGGAGAAAAGAATAGAGGGTGTTGTAGGGGCGGGTTTGAAACCCGCCCCTACGGGCATTTTTATAGACCGTATCGCTCCAAGGGGCATGAGGGTTTAATAAGCTCTGCCCTTGTGCTTTCAGCTTTGAGCTTTGTTTTTCTTTGAGCCTTGAGCTTTGAGCTTTGAGCTTTCTTTGTCCTTTGAGCTTTCAGCTTTCAGTTCGTCGTTTTTTATTTCCTTTGAGACTTTCCCTTGCACCTTGAACCTTGCACTCCGCGCCTTTTTCCCCGGCCACAAATAAACAATGGGCGAGGCCACAAAGACCGAGGAATAGGTCCCCACGATGACCCCGAAAAGCAGGGCCAGGGCAAAGTCGTGGATCACCACCCCGCCGAGGAAATAAAGGGCTAGAACGACCAGGAAGACCGTCAGTGAAGTGATGACGGTCCGGGAGAGGACTTCATTGATGCTGACATTGATGATCTCACCGAAATCCTTTTTCCCGCTGCGGTTCATGGTCTCGCGGATCCGGTCAAAGACGACCACCGTATCGGTCAGGGAATAACCGGCCAGGGTCAGGAGGGCGGTCACAATCAGCAGGGTAATTTCCTTATCCAACAAATAAAAAATCCCCAGGACCGCCAGGACATCATGAAAGGTGGCAATGGCCGCGGCCACCCCGAAGCGAAATTCAAAACGCCAGGCCAGGTAGATAATGATACCGGCCAAAGAGATGGCAATGGCCAGCAAGGCCGCCTTTTTCAAGGCCGCGCTGACCGAGGACCCGATCTCGGCCTTGCTTTCCACCGTAAATTTGAGCTCCGGGAAATCCTCCTGCAAGGCCTTGGCTATGGCATCGGTCTCTTTTCCCACGGAGTGTTCCGATTTTTTGACCCGGACGATCAGAATATTTTCATGGGCCACCTGCTGCAGTTCCAGGTCTTTAAAACCCCTTTGGGTCAAGGCGCTCCGGACCTTGTCCAGCCTGAAGGATTGGGCGGCCTTGAATTGGGCCATGGTCCCCCCGGAAAATTCCACCCCCAGGTTGGCCTGTCCCCGGTTGATCTGCACAAAGGCGATCAAGCCCAGAAGGCAGAGGATTCCGGAAAAGATAAAGGCATATTTCCTGAATCCGATAAAATCGATCTTGGTTTTTTTCAAAAACTCCACAAAGTGTATCGGTTTGAGACGGCGCTTGACGCTCAAGTAATCATAGACCACCCGGGTGCAAAAAAGGGCGGTAAAAAGATTGAAAATAACACCGACACTCAAGGTGACGGCAAAACCCTTGATCGGCCCGGATCCGAAAAGAAATAGGGCAAAAGCGGTGATCAAGGTGGTGACATGAGAGTCGATAATGGTCCAGAAGGCCTTATCATATCCCCCGTCCACCCCGGACTTGACCGGTTTGCCCTGATGGAATTCTTCCCGCATCCGCTCAAAGATCAGGACGTTGGAGTC
Organism: uncultured delta proteobacterium; assembly: GCA_963769305.1. GTDB lineage: Bacteria > Desulfobacterota > RBG-13-43-22 > RBG-13-43-22 > RBG-13-43-22 > RBG-13-43-22. The sequence goes on from CAVYLJ010000046.1 coordinate 36,181, forward strand.
CACGGCCATACCGATGGACAGAATGATGCCGGCAATGCCCGGCAGGGTCAAGGTGGCCCGAAAGAGCCCCAGGGCGGCCATCATAAAAAGGACATTCAGAACCAGGGCAAAGTCGGCGATGAGACCGGAAAACCGGTAATAATAGATCATAAACAAGATCACCAGGCCCGTACCGACCAGCCCGGAAACAAATCCTTTTTGTATGGAATCCAGGCCCAGGGTCGGCCCGACGGTCACGTTCTGGACGACGTTGACCGGGGCCGGTAAGGCCCCGGCCCGGAGGACGATGGCCAGGTCGGTGGCTTCTTCCATGGAAAAGGACCCGGTGATCTGGGCATGGCCGCCGGAGATCCGTTCCTGAATGACCGGCGCCGATTGGACGACATTATCCAGAACGATGGCCAACTGGCGTCCCACATTGTCCCGGGTGACCTGATCAAAGACCCGGCTCCCATGGGCGTTCAGCTCCACGCTGACATAGGGCTCGTTGAAATTCCCCCCGATCTGGACCTGGGCTGTCTTAATGGCATCCCCGGTCATGAGGGCCTTGTTATAAAGTAAAATAGGGATACGGCTGACCCGTCCGGTCTCCCGGTTGACTTCCTTGCGGATATAGACTTCCCTGTCCGCCGGGATCTGATCTTTCAGGGCCTCGTTGAGCTCGGCATGATTATAGTCCCTTTTCAATCTTCCGCTGTTAACGGCCTGTTCGATAAGGTTCTGCAAATCGATTTTGCTTTCACTGTCCACCAGTTTGAATTCCAACTGGGCGGTCCGGCCGATAAGATCCATGGCCCGCTGGGGGTCCTTGACCCCGGGCAGTTGAACCACGATTTCATCACTCCCCTGGCGAACAATGACCGGTTCCGTGACCCCGAATTGATCGATCCGGTTCCGGATGATTTCCAGGCTTTGCGACAGGGCGTTCTCGGTGATCGATTTGATCTCTTTTTCTTTAAGAGCGAGCTCGACCTGGACCCCTTCGGGTT
>CAVYLJ010000047.1:0-18426 GCA_963769305.1 uncultured delta proteobacterium
AAAAGCGGCGGAATAACCCAAAAGGAGGAAAATATGTCTTATGTTTCGATGAAGCAGTTATTGGAGGCCGGGGTTCATTTCGGCCACCAGACCAAGCGATGGAATCCCAAAATGAAGCCGTATATTTACGGGGCCAGGAACGGGATTTACATCATTGACCTGCAAAAAACCGTCAACCTGTTTAAAATCGCCTATGATTTTGTTGTGGATACCGTGGCTCAGGGCGGATCGGTTCTCTTCGTGGGCACCAAAAAACAGGCCCAGGAGGCCATCAAAGAAGAAACCGAGCGTTGCGGGATGTATTATGTCAATCACCGCTGGTTGGGTGGGACGTTGACCAATTTTGTGACCATTCGCTTGGGAATAGAACGGTTGAAATATTTGGAAAGGATCAAGGCCGACGGAACGATTCAGAGGTTTCCCAAGAAAGAAATCATCACCATGGATCGAGAGTATGTCAAGCTGCTCCGCAACTTGGGGGGCATCAAGGATCTGGAGGCCCTCCCTAAGGCCATTTTTGTCATCGATCCTCGAAAGGAACGGATAGCCATCCTGGAGGCCAGAAAATTGGGGATCCCCTTAGTATCGGTTGTGGACACCAACTGCGATCCCGATGAAATCGATTATATCATCCCCGGTAATGACGATGCCATTCGGGCCATCCGCTTGATTACCTCTAAGATGGCTGATGCCTGTCTGGAAGGCAAGGCCAAGCGGGAAGAGGCGCAACAGGCGGAGATCGATAAAGAGGCCATGCCTGAAGAAGCCGCTGTTGAAACACCCCAATTAGGAGTTAAGAAGGAAAGTCCTCAGACTTCGGGAGGTCCGGAAGTGATCATTATTCGAAAGCTCGAAGAAACGTCAATCCAGGGAGGTGCGGAAAGTTGAATATAACATCGGAATTAGTCAAGGCCTTGCGGGATAAGACCCAGGCCGGAATGATGGATTGTAAAGAGGCCTTAAAAGCGGCCGATGGTGATATGGAAAAAGCAGTTGACCATTTGCGTAAAAAAGGTCTGGCCACCGCCCAAAAAAGGGCCGGGAGGACCACTTCTCAAGGACAGGTGGGTTCCTACATTCATGCCGGCGGAAAGATCGGGGTGATGGTGGAGATCAATTGTGAAACCGATTTTGTCGGCCGGACCGAACAGTTCGGGGAATTGGTCCACAACCTGGCCATGCATATCGCCGCCGCCAACCCGATTTGTGTGCGCCGGGAAGAGTTGCCGGCCGAACTTTTGGAAAAGGAGAAGGAGATCTATCGGGCCCAGGCCAAAGAGAGCGGAAAACCCGAAAAAGTTGTTGAGAAGATGGTAGAAGGTAAAATGGAAAAATATTTTAAGGAGTCCTGTTTGATGGAGCAGGCTTACGTAAAGAATCCGGATATCACCATAGCCGATCTGCTGAATGAAAAGCTGGCCCAGATCGGAGAGAACATCACCATACGGCGTTTTGCCCGGTATCAGTTAGGGGAAGAATAAGATTATGAGAATAACCGAATATGACCGCGGATAAAAAGAAATATAAAAAAATTTTATTGAAGCTCAGCGGGGAGGCCCTGGCCGGCGATAAGGGATTTGGTATCGACGTCAAGGTGGTGGCCAAGACCGCCGGGGAGATTAAAGAAGTCGTCGCCCTGGGCGCCCAGATCGGTATCGTTGTCGGGGGGGGAAATATCTTCCGCGGGGTTGCCGCCAGTGCCCGGGGCATGGACCGGATTCAAGCCGACTATTTGGGGATGTTAGCTACCCTGTTCAATGCCGTGGCCATCAAAGAGTCTTTGAAAAATGAAAAAATTCAGGCCCAGGTTTTATCGGCCTTGCCGGTTCAAGGTCTGACCGAAGCTTATGTGCCTCAATCGGCCAAGGTCCTGCTGGAAAAGGGGACGGTCCTGCTGCTTGCGGCCGGAACGGGGAACCCCTTTTTTACCACGGACACCGCCGCGGCCTTAAGGGCCTCTGAACTGGGGGCGGAAGTGATTTTAAAGGCCACTCAGGTGGAAGGGGTTTATGATAAGGATCCAAAATTGAATCCCGGGGCCAAGATCTATAGGGAAATAAGTTATTCCCATTTCTTGCAGAGTCACCTTCAGGTTATGGACGCTACGGCCGTTTCTCTGGCCAGGGAGAATAACATCCCGATCATCGTTTTCAACGGTTTGATAAAGGGTAACTTAAAAAAGATCCTCCTGGGTTCCCGCATAGGGACCTTGATAAAGGGGTGAATCATGTTGGACACGGTATATAAAGAAACCAAGGAAAGGATGGAGAAGGCCATAGAGGCCTTAAAAAAAGACCTAAGCCGGATTCGCACCGGGCGGGCTTCCGTTTCTTTGTTGGACGGACTTCGGGTTCAATATTACGGCAGCCAGGTCCCGTTAAACCAGGTGGCCTCCATTGCCGTACCGGAAAGCCGGCTAATTACCATCCAACCCTGGGACATCAAGGCCATCGGCGATATCGAAAAGGCTATCCTTAAATCCGAGCTGGGACTCAACCCGATTAATGACGGAAAGATAATCCGCATCAATATACCGCCCTTGACCGAAGAAAGACGCCGCGATCTGGTCAAGGTGATCAAGAAAATAGCCGAAGAATCCAGGGTAGCCTTACGGAACATTCGCCGGGAGTCCAACGAATCATTGAAAGAGCTGAAAAAGGACAAGACTATTTCCGAAGACGCCTTTTTTAAAGGGCAGGAAGAGGTCCAAAAAATCACCAATGATTTTATTGAAAGGGTGGACCGGATCAGCGAGGAGAAAGAAAAAGAGATCTTATCCTTTTAGCGGCTTCCCAATGGCCTGAGTATTCAACAAAGGCGGATTTCGCTTCACCTTCTCCATTCCCGATGAAATCAACTTATTCCGAAAAAATACCCAGGCATATTGCCATCATTATGGATGGGAACGGGCGTTGGGCCCAACAGCGATCCTTGCCCCGTGTGGCCGGACACAAACAAGGCGTGGAATCGGTTCGAGAGGTGGTGAAGGCCTGCCGGGAATTGGGGGTTCAGGTTTTGAGCCTCTATGCGTTTTCAAGGGAAAACTGGAATCGTCCTAAATGGGAGGTTAAGGCCTTAATGCAGTTCCTCTCCCGGTATTTGAAATCCGAAATCGAGGAATTGAAGAAAAACGGGGTTGCCCTAAGGGTCATCGGCAACCTGGAACAGTTACCCGAGACGCTCCAGCCGCAGTTGCTAAAGGCCATTGCCCAAACCCAGGAAAACAAGGACATGATCTTAAATGTGGCCTTGAGCTACAGCGGGCGGGCAGAAATCCTTATGGCTGTGCGCAAGGTGGCGGAAGCCGTCCTGAATAAGACCCTTTCCATTGAAGATATTTCCGAGGCGACTTTTGAGCGATACCTCTATACCCAAGGTCTGCCAGACCCGGATTTGCTCATTCGAACCAGCGGAGAATACCGGCTGAGCGATTTTTTGATTTATCAGTCGGCTTATACGGAAATTTATGTGACCCAGACCCTTTGGCCCGATTTCCGAAAAAAAAACCTCCTAACCGCCATTCAAGAATTTCAAAAGAGGGAAAGACGTTTCGGCTTGACCGGAGATCAGGTTCGCCGGAAAAACCCCCTGCCTCTCCGGGAACGTTCCTAAGGAGCTGATTTGGGTTTTCAGTCACCTACTTCTCATGGTAAGCGCGTTATCACCGCTTCGCTGATTATACCCTTGCTGTTTAGCTGTCTCTACTTCGGGGGGACGGTCCTTTTTCTCATACTGGTCTGGGCCGGTTTTTTTATAGGGAACCGGGAATTTTTTCATTTGCTTTATGAAAAACCCCCTGCCCATATCCTGTGGCTTCATTGGTTCATCGGGACCTTGACCATCGGGGGTGCTTATTTTAAAGGGCCAAACGGCCTTTTTTTAGCCTTGATCCTGGGGGCGGTTTTTTGTTTTATACAATTGATGATTTCCTTTCCGAACCAGAAACCTTTTTTTGATTCTCTTGGCAAACAAATATTCGCTCTCTGGTACTTGCCGCTCTATCTTCCTTTTCTTATCCTCATTCGAAAGGAAGACCATGGCGTCAACTGGCTGTTTTTCCTGTTGGCCGTCAACTATGCCGGGGATACGGCTGCTTATTATGTGGGACGTACCTGGGGGAGACACAAACTGGCCCCTTTGATAAGCCCCCAGAAAACCATCGAGGGGTCCTTGAGCGGTCTGACGGCCAATTTATTGGCCGCCTGGATTTTTCAGGAGACCCTGTTCTCCCAATATCCCAGGATCCATATGATCGGCCTGGGTTTGCTGGTCGGCGTGGTCAGCCAAATGGGAGATTTGCTGGAATCCATGTTTAAACGGACTGTCCGGGTAAAGGATTCGGGCTCCCTTTTCCCGGGGCACGGCGGGTTTCTGGATCGCGTGGACAGCCTGCTGTTGCCGGCGCCGTTGGTTTATTTTTTTATGGTGTTTTTTCAAAAATGAATGGATTAGGGGAAAGACCTATCAGGATTGGATTGAAGCGTTGAAAGCATTATCCCTCTTAGGCAGTACCGGTTCTATCGGGGTCCAGGTCCTTTCTCTGGTGAAACAATTTGAAGATCAATTTCGCATCGTCGGACTGGTTGCCGGGAAAAATATAGAACTCCTTCGCCAGCAAATCCTTTATTTTAAGCCCCAAGCGGTCTCAGTGGCCTCGGAGAAAGAAGCCGCTGAATTAACCGACGGCGGGTTTCCGGGATTTCCCTTGAAGGTCCTTTGGGGGCCCGGGGGTCATGAAGAAATTGCCGCCCTGGAACAGGCCGATATGGTTGTCTCGGCCTTGGTCGGGGCGATCGGATTAGGGCCAACCCTGGCGGCCATTAAGGCCGGAAAGACCGTCGCCTTGGCCAATAAAGAGCCCTTAGTCATGGCCGGCGCCTTGATGGTGGAAGAAGCCCGGAAACACGGAGTGACTATTCTCCCCATTGACAGCGAACACAGCGCTATTTTTCAGGTTTTACAGGGCCAACAGCGGGAGGCCTTACGAAGGATTATCTTAACCGCCTCAGGAGGCCCTTTTTGGAAGTGCTCCCTTGAAGAGATGAAGGGTATTACCGGCCGGCAAGCCTTGAATCATCCCAAATGGAAAATGGGCCCGAAGATTACGATTGATTCAGCCACCCTGATGAATAAGGGCCTGGAAGTGATGGAGGCCCAGTGGTTATTCGGCCTTTCTCTGGACCAGGTGGACGTTTGTATCCATCCTCAGAGTATCATTCATTCCATGGTCGAATATCAGGACGGTTCTATCTTGGCCCAGATGGGAAACCCTGATATGATGATACCCATTGCCTATGCCCTTTCATATCCCCAGCGGCTGCCCCTGAATCAGGGTTTTTTAGATCTGTTCCAAATGCCCGGTTTGACCTTTTTCAGGCCGGACCTGGATAGATTCCCTTGTTTGAGGCTGGCCCTGGAAGCGGGAAGGGTTGGAGGAAGTATGCCGGTGGTTTTAAATGCCGCCAATGAAGCGGCTGTTTTTTCTTTTTTAAATGGCGGTCTGTCATACGAAGGGATTCCAGCCGTAATCGAGGAGACTATGGGAGAATCATCGGCCTGTTTCCCCGGCCGGTCTGGAAGAAATCCTGACTATCGATGCCTGGGCCAGAAGACTGGCCGAGGCCTGGATTGAAAAGAAAGGTTCAAGGCTCAAGGTATAAGGTTCAAGGGAAAGCTTTATACCGCTTACCGAATACCTACTAAACGTAAGGAAGACATTCAATGGACTTGATTATACTGCAATTGGGAAATTTTATCTCCGTCCTGGCCGAAACCGCCGGGGCCCAGCCTGTGTTTTATGGGTTTCTGTATAAGGTGGTCCCTTTTATCATCGTCCTTGGGTTGCTGATCTTTTTTCACGAACTGGGACATTTTGTGGCGGCAAAATTTTTTGGGGTGAGGGTGGAGAGTTTTTCTTTCGGCTTGGGCCCCCGTCTGGTTGGTTATAAATGGGGTGATACGGACTACCGGATCTCGGCCTTTCCCCTGGGGGGGTATGTAAAAATGGTGGGAGAAGGGCTCGATGAAGAGATCTCAGAAGAAGAGAAGGCCTTTTCCTTTGCCCATAAGTCCGTCGGCAAACGGATGCTCATTGTCTTTTGCGGACCTTTGTTTAATCTTTTTTTCGCCGTCGCCGTTTTTTGTTTGGGGTTTTTATTCGTCGGGCAGGTCATGCTGACCAGTGAGATCGGGGAGGTAAAGCCTAACTTTCCGGCCTATAATGCCGGTCTTCGTCCAGGAGATAAGATTATCCGGATGGAGGGTAAGCCCATCAGCACCTGGAAAGATTTGCCCGATATAATACGAAAAAACCCGGGGAAACCCATTTCTATGGTCTTTGTCCGTGGAAAACAGCAATATAAAACCGAGGTTACTCCAATCAGAAGTACGGTTAAAAACCTTTTTGGGGAAGATGTTCAGGAAGCCGTTATCGGAGTTACCCCTTCGGGAAAATATATTACCAGGGAGTTGGGTTTTTTTGAGGCCTTTGAAAACGGGCTGGTCCAAACTTGGGGGGTTACCAAAATGACCGTCGTCAGTCTGGTCAAGCTGGTGGAGCGGAAGGTGCCTCTTCAGACCTTGGGCGGACCGATTTTTATTGCCCAACTGGCCGATCAGCAGGCCCAGGAAGGGTGGGCCAATCTCCTGTTTTTTACCGCCTTGTTGAGCATAAACCTGGGAATCTTGAATCTCCTTCCCATCCCCATTCTGGATGGGGGGCATTTATTCTTTTTCGGACTTGAATGGATCCTGGGCAAACCCCTCAGCTTAAAGAAACGAGAAGTAGCCCAACAAATCGGCATGTTTGTTCTGATCCTGCTGATGGTCTTTGTTTTTTACAATGACATCGTCCGCATTATTCAACAGTGAAGACAGGCGTAAGGTATAAGGTCCAAGGCATAAGGATTCGATTCATTGACTAAGTTCGGAGTTTAGAGTTCGGAGTAAGCCATTTTCAGTGCCGTGGCCCTCAGGGTGGCATGGGGGTTTAGTCCGGAGTTTTTAGAGATTAGTTCGGGAAAAGCTTTTTTACTCCGAACTCCGAACTTAAAACTTAATATGCATTATCAGGAAACCTCCCACTCGATTTTACCAACCGAACAGGACAGAATTTGAAAATCCTAGCCTTGGATACCGCGACCGAAACCGGAGGAGTGGCCCTCTTGGAAGGGGAAGTCGTTCAAGCCCAGGCCCAGGTTCGGGTGGCCAAGACCCATGCCAACCAGTTATGGAAGATTTTATTGTTCCTTCTGGAACAGGCCGGATGGGACCTTCATGATGTCGATCTCTGGGCCGTGACTGTCGGCCCTGGAAGTTTCACTGGTCTCCGCATCGGGATCGCCACGGTAAAAGGTCTGGCTTTTGCGACCCAAAAACCGGTTGCCGGGATTTCCACTCTGGAAGCCTTGGCCTCTCCCTTCTCCTTTTGTCCTTACCTGATTTGTCCCGTTATCGACGCCCGAAAGAAAGAGGTCTTTTGTGCCTATTTCCGGGCAGATCCCAAAGGAAAAATAATTCCAGCCGGGGAACCCAGGAATACAAAACCCCAGAATTTGGTTCAAGAAATCAACGAGCCGGTCCTTCTGGTGGGCAACGGGGCCAGGCTTTATCAGGGTTTTTTCAAGGAGGCCCTTGGTTCAAAGGCCTTGTTCCCCGAACCCCATCTGCATCTTATTTCTCCAACCGTCCTGGGGACCCTGGCCCGGTCCCGCTTTCAGCAAGGTTTTCAGTCCACCGCGGAAGAACTCCGACCCCTCTATATTCGCCCTTCAGATGCGGAATTGAAAGTAAAAACGCTATAACCGGGATCAGACTCTATCAATGCCCGGTTCATCATTTCAAGCCCCGGTCCATCTCCTCCTTTTCAATGGCCGATTAAGCCCTTTTCCCTTCGCGATTATTGATCACCAATACCCCGGCTTTCCCTTCTAAAGGGCATTTGTTTTCACAAATGCCGCAGCCGATACATAATGATTCAAGAAGATAGGGTTGTTTTATCGTCACCGTTTTCCCCTGAGGATTAATCACGGCAGTCTCCCGGAACTTAATGGCCTTATCCGGCGTGGGACAGTGCTCTTCGCAGACGATGCAGGGAGTCCCCTTGGCGTAGGGGAGGCAGCGGTTTTTATCGAAATAGGCGACGCCGATAACGGTTTTTTGTTTTTCCATTAAAGGGAGCTTTTGGATGGCGCCGGTCGGGCAGACCTGACCGCAAAGGGTACAATTAAACTCGCAATAACCCAAGCGAGGAATCAGCCGGGGAGAAAAGAGGCCTTCCACGCCACCCTCCAGCCAGCAGGGCTGAAGGGCATTGTTGATGCATACCTTCATGCATTCGCCGCAGCGCACACATCGATCCAGAAACTTAGTTTCCTTAAGGGCCCCTGGGGGACGGATCAGGGCCGGATTCGGGATTTTGGTTTCAGCCCGGACGTTCAGAAAGGTTGGAAGTATGAGTCCGGTCGAAAGCGTTCCTATAAAGGCCCTGTCGGGATACTCCCAGGGGTGCTTGTCTCTGTTCCGGTTTTTTAAAAACAAAAGAAATGGACTTGTCCGGACAGCGGTCCAAACATTCCAGACAGAGATTGCAGTCTCCGGCGGCGATACCTCCGTCCTGATCGATGGCCTCCATGCGGCATATTTGGGTGCAGACCCGACACCCCCGGCACGAACTCTGAACGTGACCCCGAAGCCAGGAAAATCTGGATATTAAGGACAGGAGTCCTCCCAAGGGGCAAAGGTTTTTGCACCAGAAGCGCCTTTCAAGGCGTTCCAGGGCAAAGATCGATAAAAGGATAAAAAGGGATAAAAGGCTCAGGGTAAAAACTTTTTGATTATAGGCTAAGAGGGTATCCTTAAAAAAGGAATAGATCGATTCGCTGATGGAGGATAACCAGGCAGGACCGAGGCGATATAAAGAATCAAAAAGGGAAACAACGGTAAAATTAAAAAAAGGATCGACCGATACGGCCATTCCTCGTACCAGGAGGGAAAAGGGATCAAAATAGCCGACCGTCGGGAAACCGAAAAGGGCGGCCAGGAGAATAAACCCCAAGAGAAGATATTTCCAGGATCGACGACGGACGTTCGGTGTTCTTTTTTTGGGGGGAAAAACAACCGAATGAGATAGGTCCAACAGAGTGCCGAGAGGACAAAACCAGCCGCAAAAAAAACGCCCCAGAATAAGGGTCAGGCCGATGACGATCAGGGACAGAAGGAGCAGGGAAATCACGGTCCTGGCGGCCAGCATGGCCGCAGCGGCCACCAGGGGGTCGAGGCGGAAAAAGATATTGACGGCATAAGGGATTTGATCCACCCCTTTATAATCGGTCAGGCGAAAAAGGACCAGAAACAAAAGCAAAAAAAGGGTTTGGGAGATGCGTCTCCAGTAGAGGAGGGGAAATGTTTTATTTTTATTCTTGGGCATTCAATACCTGTTCATTTTTTTGTTTCAGACTTGCACAGACTCACTGGGACATTGGCAGAATTTCGTTGGATATGACCATACACAAAGCTCGTTTCTTTCAGAATGATTTTTTTACTCCGAACTCCGAACTCCAAACTCCGAACTTTGAACTTTGAACGATTTTTATCAGACCTTGACCACTTTGACTTTCTTCAAGATCTATCTCACCCAAACCCAATTGATAGGCCGCTTGGGTGGATTCGATTTCCTCCGGCTTCAGGTGGAAGAGGGTAGTGGTGGCATAGGCATCAACCGCCACAATGTCGGTGGAGGCCATCAGGGTATTTAAGACCTTGACGTCTTTCAGGTCTCCTCCCTGAGGGCCGTTCCGGAGCAGGATCCGGGTGGCATCCATGACGGTCAGATGGGGCTTTAAGACCGTGTTCAAATCAGCAATACGCTGTCCTAAAGAGAAATGGATCTTGCCCCGGTATCCGCCGAGTATGCCCATGATGTTTTTCAAGCCCAGGCTTAACCCTGCGGAAGAATGGTGTTTGGCCACCGGTACATTGATATAACAATCGGCCTCCAGGGCCTCCTTATAAAACTCCCATTCGCTGACGGATTTTCCTTTGGCGATTCGAACCGGTACAAATTTTCGATTGTCCATATAGGGGCAAAGAACACGGCGGTCTCCGATGGATTCAACGGCCCTTTTGATTCCGCTGTTGTTATAGCACCGCCGCTCTTCATTGCAGGGTCGGTCAAAGACCAGCACCTGCGAGGCCCCGGCCTCCAGGGCCAGCCGAACCAGGGCCTTGACCACCTCCGGATGGGTATCGGCCCCCTGTTCCGGGGTGCGGTCCCAGCCGATGTTGGGTTTAACAACCACCCTCTGGCCCTTTTTAACAAAGGTCTGAATACCCCCCAAAGGCCCGAGGACCTTGGAGACCAGGGCCCCATAATCGGTCCCCTCGGTTACGGAGACGAGCGATGGCCGGGTTTGGGCGTTCAGTTCCGGAATCAGGCGGAATAAGGGTGGTGACAGGGTCAGACCCGCAGACCACAAAGCGACCTGTTTTAAAAAGTTGCGTCTATCCATAAAAAATCCTTGTTTCTAAAAAGTGTACTTTTATGATAGGGATTTCAGAGATGATTTTCAAGCAATTTTTAAAAAAGGAAATATTATTTGACATTTAAGTCGTTTCCCTTTAAATTTTTTAAATCATTTAATCATGTTTTAAAGGAAAACCTATGATTGAAGGTGTCATTCTCCAAAACTTGGTGACTCATGTGGACGAACGGGGCTTCTTCCGCGAGATCATCCGCCTGACCGATGATTTTTTTACCGAAGGCTTCGGCCAGTGGAGCCATTCGCTGATGTACCAGGGCGTTGTCAAGGCCTGGCATGTCCATCAGGTGCAGATTGACTGGTGGTATGTGGGCGTCGGGGTGTTAAAGGTGGCCTTGCATGATACGCGGCCGGACTCATCCACCTATCGAGAGACCATGGAGATCATGATGGGCGAAAATCAACCGGCCAGCGTGCTGCGCATCCCGCCCGGAGTGGCCCACGGCTGTAAATGCATCAGCGGACCGGCCCATTTGTTTTATATTACCTCCAGGGTTTATGATCCCTCCGATGAGGGGCGAATCGCCTATAATGATCCGGTGATCGGTTATGACTGGCTGAAAGGGCCGGAGATTAAATAATCTTACCACGAGAATAAGGTTCGAGGATCCCAGGATTCGAGGGTTCAAGGGTATTAAACTCAATGCCTTTTACTCGAATCCTTGATCCCGGTTTCATGATACGTGGTGCCCCAATTGGGTATGAGGTCTTACCAGAAATCAATGTCCGGATGTTCCCCGGCAATCTTTTATAGAAAAGACTTGAGGCCGGAGCCATGAAAATAAGCGTCTGCCTGGCCTCTTTTAACGGCGAGAAATACATTGCCGAACAGCTTGAATCCATTCTTAAGCAATTGGGTGAAAGGGATGAGTTGATCATCTCCGATGATTCTTCAACGGATCAGACCCTGGCCATTATCGACCGTTTTCATGACCGCCGTCTGAGGGTCTTTCCCGGCAATTCATTCTATAACCCGATCTTCAACTTTGAAAACGCCTTGAAACAGGCCCCCGGCGAGGTGATCGCCCTGTCCGATCAGGACGATGTCTGGTTGGAAAATAAACTGGCTGTCATCAGGCATTGTTTCCAAAATAAGCCTTCAAAAATATATACCATTGTCCTTGACGGCTTTGTCATTGATGAAACAGGGGCCGTGATCCAGGAATCGATCTTCGACATGATTGCCTCAGGCAAAGGCTTATTGAAGAATCTTAAACATAACACCTATATGGGCTGTTGCCTGGCTTTTTCCCGTGAACTGCTCGACATCGCCCTTCCTTTTCCTAAACAGATCCCCATGCATGATTCCTGGCTCGGCCTCCTGTCTGAGCTCTTTGGCATTGTTGAATTTATCCCGCAAAAGACGATTCAGTACTGAAATTCAAGAATTAAATATACCGTGACCGGAATTGGCACCCGTCGAAAGTAATCTGGAAGTGGTAGCGATATTCAATCGGGGAATTCGGTTTTTCTTTACAATTTTTCAAATAATAATATTATTAAATTATTACATCAAGTTATCATTAAATTCCCATCCTGCCCCCATTTTATTGTCGGATTTCTTTACGATTTTTAAATTGGCGATGAAGGGATCTTTACCTAATTCTAGGGACCGGGAGTTTAGTTTTATGAATAATTTATTTTTTTAATTCAATAAGTTATTAAGTATAACTCGAAATTATGCCATCAGTGTTCTATGTATGGCATAATTGTTGCTGATAAATTGACTGAAGCAAAAAAATTTTGAGGAAGAAGAAGGAGGAAAGAAGATGAGAAAAATATTAGTGTTAATCGTAATGCTTTTTCTGGTAGCTGGAACCGCCATGGCAACTCCACTAATACCCAGTTCGACCACATATGATCAGCTAATTGCTTTGGGATCTGGTATACTTGACGACAAGCTTTTCTCCAACTTTGAATATTCCAGCTCTGCGTCAGGGGGGGCTGTAGCAATTCCCGCAGATGGTATCACAGTTACTGCGATAAATACCCCGCTAGATCCAGGTTTTCAGTTTACTGCGGCATGGAGTGTTGGTCCGGGCCAAGCATTGGACTCCTTGATTGCGTTTGACGTTCAGGTATTGCCTGGAGGTAACCTAATAAAAGATATTAATGCCACCATAGGCGGCTATGGCTTTACGTCTGATGGAGCTTTAAGTGTGGCGGAAAATACAAACGGGTTCGGAAAAATCTTCCTTTTTGATAATTCAGGTGGAGTCAGAAATACTGAGACAATAACTTTTGACCCAACTACGGGAATCATTCACATGGTTAAGGATATCGCTGTGAATGGAAATGGAGGGGCTGCACCTCTCTCCGTAGTAACCGACCAGTTTTCGGAAGTATCCGTTCCCGAACCGGCGACCCTGCTTCTACTTGGTTTTGGGTTGATTGGATTGGCGGGATTTGCGAGAAAGAAGTTAAAAAAGTAATAAGGAATACAGAAAGTCAATTAGGTTAATAAGAGAATAGGTTAATGAAAACTAAAAGGAGCCCAATAGCCGAAAGGTTAGTGGGCTCTTCCTTTAAGTGAATAACTCAATATAGCTTCCTGAAGTCATCAAAACCTCCCTTTTAAAGAATACAAGCATTAATTCGTAATCGTTAGAAAAAAACTTTAATTTCTCGTCTTTTTGGCAATAATATGGTAAGTGATTTTTAGTAAATTGAGCCTTGCAAAAATCCATTATCCGAGGTGGCAAAATGAACCCTAAAAATGATGTCGTTGGTCGGGATGAAAAACGTAAGCAATACCCATTCCTCTATTCTGAGAGGGTATCTATCTTCCAGACAGCCTTGGGCATGCTGAGTTCCATAGTTCTAATGATGGTTATTGGGTTGGGAATGGCCTTGGCTGAAAAAATACCTGATGAAACCAACCAAAAGATCAAGGGGGTAAGGGTCCCTTTTATAATGAATCAGGGTCAGACGGATCGACGGGTCCGGTTTTTTGCCAAGACCTTCAGTAGTACGGTTTATGTGACCGACCGGGGCAAGATGGTCTATCAATTACCCACGAGTAAAGACCGGAAGAACCAGGGATGGGTCCTTGTTGAGGAGGCCCTGGACAGTCTTCCGGTGAAAGAGATCAAAGGAGAAAAAGAGTCGGATACCAAAGTGAGCTTCTTTAAAGGTAATGATCCGGCGAAGTGGAAGAGTGGCCTTGCGACTTATGAGACGGTCAACCTGGGAGAGGTCTATAAGGGGATAAAGTTAAAACTGCGGGCTTACGGCGGCAGTGTGGAAAAGCTCTATTATATCAGCCCGGACAGAGATCCAAAGGAGATTCGGATAAAGGTCAATGGGGCCGATTCCTTAAAGGTGAACGACAAGGGGGAGTTGGAAGCCCAGACCGGCAATGGGCCGGTGGTTTTGGGCCCGGCCCAAGGCTTTTCAACAGGCGGGTAATCAGAGGGAGGATGTGGAAGTAGCTTACTTTGTTGATAGGGACAGCTATGGATTTAAAGTCGGAAGCTACGATAAAAGCAGGGAATTAATCATAGATCCTTTGATCCAGTCCACCTACCTCGGGGGAACTGGCGGTGATGTTGCCAACTCCATAGTCGTTTCAGGAGGGAATGTCTATGTGGCTGGGTATACCGGTTCGAGCCCTTTTCCCGGGACCAGCGGAGGTTCTCAGGGATATGGAGGAAGTACCGATGCCTTTGTGTCTCTTTTGAGTGCTGACTTGAAACAGTTTGTTCAGTCCACCTACCTCGGTGGAAATGACGATGATTATGCCATTTCCATGGTTGTTTCGGGGGGGAATGTCTATGTGGCCGGGCAAACCGATTCAAGCGATTTTCCCGGGATCGGCGGAGGTTATCAGCAGGTATATGGGGGAAATGCCGATGCCTTTGTGTCTCTTTTGAGTGCCGACTTGAAAACCCTTGTTCGAGTCCACCTACCTTGGTGGAACTGGCGGTGATGTTGCCAACTCCCTGGTTGTTTCAGGGGGAAATGTCTATGTGGCCGGGCAAACCTATTCAAGCGATTTTCCCGGGATTGGCGGAGGTTATCAGCAGGGTTATGGAGGTGGAGGCGATGCTTTCTTAGCCCTTTTGAGTGGGGATTTGAAAACGCTGACCCACTCCACCTACCTCGGTGGAACTGGCGCTGATATTGCCAACTCCCTGGTCGTTTCAGGGGGGAATGTCTATGTGGCCGGGTATACCTATTCAAGCCCTTTTCCCGGGACAAGCCAGGGTGCTCAGCCTGCATTCGGTGCAGGAACTATAGATGCCTTTGTGTCTCTTTTGAGTGCTGACTTGAAAACGCTGACCCAGTCCACCTACCTCGGTGAAAATGGCAGTAATTATGCCAATTCCCTGGTCTTTTCAGGGGGTGTCTATGTGGCGGGGTATACCGATTCAAACACTTTTCCTGGGACTGGCGAAGGTGCTCAACCTACCTTTGGTGGAGGAATTACTGATGCCTTTGTGTCTCTTTTGAGTGCTGACTTGAAAACGCTGACTCAGTCCACCTACCTCGGTGGAACTGGCGCTGATGATGCCATTTCTATGGTCGTTTCAGGGGGGACTGTCTATGTGGCTGGGTATACCGGTTCAAGCAATTTTCCCGTGACCGGCGGAGGGGCTCAGCCCACACTTGGTGGATCAAATGATGCCTTTGTTTCTCTCTTGAGTGCCGACCTGAAACAGCTTGTTCGGTCTACCTATCTCGGTGGAAGTGACAATGATTATGCCAAATCCATTGCAGTTTCAGGAGGGAATGTCTATGTGACCGGGTAGACCGGTTCGAGCCCTTTTCCCGGGACCAGCGGAGGTGCTCAGCCTGAATTTGGTGGAAATACCGATGCCTTTGTGTCTCTTTTGCGGGCTTCCCCAATTGATTTCGATAATGACGGGAAGACGGATATAGCGGTTTGGCGACCTGGAGATGGCAATTGGTATATCAGGAATTCTGCGATCGAAGGAGACGTTACGATCCGACAATGGGGAGAGGGATCCCTTTGGGATATACCGGTTCCCGGAGATTATGATGGAAACGGGAAGACGGACATAGCGGTTTGGCGTCCTGGGGACTGGGAATTGGTATATCAGGAATTCTGGCGATCGAAGGAGACGTTACGGTCCAGCAATGGGGATCAGGGGCTTTGGGAGATATACCCGTTCCTGGGGATTATGACGGAGACGGGAAGACGGACATGGCGGTTTGGCGTCCTGGTGACGGGAATTGGTATATATTGAATTCGACCGGTGGCTCCCTGACGATCCGACAATGGGGAGAGGGATCCCTTGGGGATATACCGGTTCCCGGAGATTATGATGGAGACGGGAAGACGGACATAGCGGTTTGGCGTCCTGGGGATGGGAATTGGTATATCAGGAATTCGACCGAGGAGACGTTACGGTCCAGCAATGGGGATGAGGGGCTTGGGAGATATACCCGTTCCTGGGGATTATGATGGAGACGGGAAGACGGACATAGCGGTTTGGCGTCCTGGTGACGGGAATTGGTATATCATGAATTCGAACTGGACGGTGACGGTCCAGCAATGGGGGCCGGGCTCACTGGACATACCCGTTCCTGGGGATTATGATGGAGACGGGAAGACGGATATAGCGGTCTGGCGTCCCCGGAGACGGTAATTGGTATATCCGCCGGTCTTCCGATGGTGTTGTAGAGATAAGACAATGGGGCGCCAATTGGCTAAATGATATACCTATATCCACCAACACAATCATATACAGACAGGTAAAAGGTCTACTTTATTAATCGGAACTTTAATTCCATGGCTAAGCCCCCGGCTACGCCGGGGTAGGTCTGACTTTTAACGATAATTCTTTATAACTTGAAGCTCTCCGGATAAACACCGGAGGGCTTCAAACTCTTCCTGCTTTTTATATACCCAATCCCCGAATGCTTTCCTGAACTTGATGATATTTTGCCTTTTTCTCTAAACAGATCCATAAATCTGTTATTGAAATCCACCAGTTTTCTTTCCCTTTACCCGCACTATCTCTTCTAAAAATTCTTGAAACCTTCTTCTGAAGGTTATATCTTCCTCTCCCGAATCTTTGTTTGTTCTTATCGGAGTTTCAAATTATAACAGCTGAATCTTAAAAGTTTCTTAATTTTAAAAAAAATAAAAACTGCAAAATTTACAAAATTTGTCTGAATTTATCAAACTTTTGTATTTTTTTAACTCCTTCCTAAGATCAGTTCGGGACATCGACATCGCTGACGGAAGAATTTCTTCGCTTATACCTGAGTTACCAGTTATATCGTAGGGATTACCCTTCGTTTTCTCCCAATTTTTATAGGAAAAACCAGTCAATTAATAATTTCTTAAACAGGACCTTTTAATGGTAAGCCTTTATTTTAAGTGACATAGATACCCATACCCATGCGGTATGAACTTTGCTAGAGATCTTAGTATTACCAGTAACCAGCTTCAACCAAACAGGAAAAAATTTCTTGTTTGCGAAGGAATGCGGGCTTTTCTTATTCTTGAGGAAGCTTGTTTTTTCCCTAAAGTCGGGGATATAATCAGCCGATAAGAAAAATGACTGAAAAGGGCAAACCATCCGAAAGGGTGGGACGCAAAGCCACTGGCCTAAGTTTTACCGCTAGGTAAGATAGGGCAGCAGGGCCGCCAGGCGCAGCATCCTCGTGCTGTAAGCTGGTGTTTGAAAAATTTTTATTAGTACGGGGGTGCTTTCATGACAAAGAGTAATAGTCGATCCAATCGTTCCATTAGCCACGGTTATCTTCTTTTTCTCATACTCTTCTCATTCCTTGTCTTTACGTCTCTACTGGTCTTTCCTCTCCAGGAGGGCCATTGCGCTCAGGTCACTCTCGCCTGGGATCACGATAACGTATCGGACTTGGCCGGTTACAAAATCTATTACGGAACGACACCCGGAAATTATCAGTGGAACGCCGACGCTGGTAATGTGACCAGTTACACTTTAACCGCACTCACTATAGGAGCGACTTATTATGCGGCAGCAACGGCTTACACGACAAGCGGGCTCGAGAGTACCTATTCCAACCAGGTGATGTTCACAGTCCCGTCTGGTACTAATACCACCACAGCATCCGCAGGGGGGGGAGGCCCCATTTCCCAATCGGGACAGGTAGTTGTCCAGGCAGTTGATTTTAATGGATACCTGAAGACGGACCTTGCGGTTTGGAGGCCGGGGGACGGGAATTGGTATATTCGGAATTCGGCGACCGGAACCGTTATGGTCCAACAATGGGGCCAGGGATCTCTTGGGGATATGCCTGTTCCCGGGGATTACGATGGAGACGGGAAGACGGATATAGCGGTCTGGAGGCCTGGGGAGGGGAATTGGTATATTAGGAATTCTGCGACCGGAAACATGATGGTCCAGCAATGGGGAGCGGGATCATTGAAGGACGGTACCTGTACCCGGGGATTATGATGGAGACAGGAAGACGGATATAGCGGTTTGGCGTCCTGGGGACGGGAATTGGTATATCAGGAATTCTGCGACCGGAAACATGAAGGTCCAACAATGGGGGCAGGGTTCTCTTGGGGATATACCCGTGCCCGGGGATTATGACGGGGATGGCAAAACGGATATAGCGGTCTGGCGGCCGGGAGATGGGAATTGGTACATTAGGAAATCGGCGACCGGAAACATGAAGGTCCAACAATGGGGGCAGGGTTCTCTTGGGGATATACCCGTGCCCGGGGATTATGACGGAGACGGGAAGACGGATTTGGCGATCTGGCGGCCTGGAGATGGGAATTGGTATATTAGGAATTCGGAACTGGGACAGTTACGGTGCGGCAATGGGGACTGGTTCCCTCCACGATGTGCCTGTGCCAGGTGATTATGACGGAGACGGGAAGACGGATATAGCGATCTGGCGGCCTGGAGACGGGAATTGGTAT
>CAVYLJ010000048.1:0-115431 GCA_963769305.1 uncultured delta proteobacterium
TAAAACAAGCGTGATTTTCTAACGGAATGTGCATAAAAGTTCTCGAAATGCCCATTTAATGCGGGTATAATAGTTTTTACCACAAAACAAAAACTCGCCAAAAGGAGCATTTCGAGTGAATAAATTAAACCATAAGAATCTGAATCGGCGCAAGAGAAAAATTAAAAAAAGATTGGAAAGACGGAACTGGTATGATCAGCCCCGGCCCATGTTTCAAGGTACCAACATCCACTATGAGGTGGACGGGCGGAATAAGGGAATTGCCCAGGGGGGTATTGGCGTATTACATCGATTGGCTAAAAAAACAGGGCTGATCAAAGCCCTTGACCAAGACTTGCATTTGTTAAAGCGCCATCTTCCTTACCATGAGTCCGATCATGTGCTCAATCTTTGCTATAACATACTGGCCGGAGGCACCCGCCTGGAGGATATCGAGTTGCGCCGGAGGGATGAAGCCTGGATGGATGCCTTGGGGGCCAAGATGATCCCGGACCCGACCACCGCAGGAGACTTTCTGAGACGTTTCAGTGAAAAGGACATCCTGACCTTAATGGACCTGATAAATGACTGTCGGGTGAAGGTCTGGGACCATCGGCCAAAGGCTTTTTTTAACGAAGCCATCCTCAATGTAGATGGGACCATCGCCCCTACGGAAGGGGAATGCAAACAGGGCATGGATATCTCCTACAAAGGGGATTGGGGCTATGGCCCGTTGGTGATCTCCCTGGCCCAAACACGGGAAGCGCTGTATTTGATCAATCGGCCCGGCAATGCCCCATCCCATCAAGACGCGGCCCAATGGATTGACCGAAGCCTGGATCTGGTCTGTGACCGGTTTGAAACCGTCTGGCTGAGAGGGGATACGGACTTCAGCCTGACCGACCATTTGGACCGCTGGGCGAAGCGGTGTCATTTTGTTTTTGGTGTCGATGCCCATCCGAACTTGGTAGCCATGGCTAAATCGCTGCCGGAAGGACAATGGAGCGAACTGCTGCCCAATTCTGCCTTCCAAGAGCCGCGAGAGCCTCGGCAACACCCTGAAAATGTGAAGGATCGTATTGTCAAAGAACGGGGTTACAAAAATATTCGGACGATTTCGGAACAGGTAACGCAGTTTATTTATCGCCCGGTAAAATGCAAAAACGACTACCGCATCGTGGTGCTGCGTAAGAATCTATCGGTGGAGAAAGGGGAGCAGGTTTTATTCGACGACCTTCGATATTTTTTCTTTATCACCGATGACTGGAGCTTATCCGCCCATGAAATCGTCTATTTTATCCACGAGCGTTGCGACCACGAGAACGATATCGAACAATTAAAAAACGGCGTTAAGGCTATGACTTGGCCGGTTCATGACCTGGTCTCCAACTGGGCTTATATGGTCATTGCCGCCTTGGCCTGGAATTTAAAGGCTTGGTTGGGGTTGTTGACTCCCAGCGCCTCCTTACGATACCAGATCTTGCGGATGGAGTTTAAACAGTTCATCCACACTTTTATCCTGATCCCCTGTCTGATCATCAAAACCGGCCGACGGATCGTGTACAGGCTTTTGGGGTATAATGCGCAACTGAAAGACTTTTTAAAAACGTTTGAATATCTCCGGCTCCTGCCCGGGTAGAAGTCAACTGGAAGCCGGAAGTACCCAATAAAAAATCAGGAGGCCCCCAATCGGAATACAACTGAATAAAGTCCACCAAGAGATTCAACGGGAGACCTATGCCCAAAATTCGATCTGCCTCATAGTACCTTGGTTCGATTTTTCTAAAATTCGACCCTCGGGGCATCTGTTATGCCGGATTAATAAAACGCGCTTGTTTTGGGACTAAGGGGCTCTCGGGATTATTTAAGAATCTTATCGGCCATGCCAAGTTCCGTAAGGACCCTATTGTAAATCGCCGCCGTCTTCTTGAGTTTGGGTGACAACTTGAGCAATCCGGTGGCTGAGCCTTTAATGCGAATCTTCCTGCGGGTAATGGCCACAATAGGGTTGAGCTTGTTCGACCAGGCCTTGTGAGCATCATCGGCATTAAGACTCATAACCAGGTCTGGTTCCCCCGGAGGATCACCGATTCCAGCCTTGAGTTGATTGTTGCGGCAGTCCACCCAAACCTTGCATCCGGGACCGCTTTCCGAGTAATCGTAGACGATGAGCTGGTTGACTTTCTTCATGGATGTCCCCAGGTCAGGATCCTTGAAGGCCTCTTCCTGCAACTTCAGAATAGTAGTCGCTGCTTCATTACTGTCTTTCCAGTACTCCATGGTGGTTCCTCCTCTTTTTATTTAATTGGCTTTCACGTACAAATCATAAATGTCCTCTTCCTCCAGGTACCGCGGGTTGTAAGGAAGCTGCCCATCAGCCGAAGCCAGGTCAATAAGGGGTTGCAGGGCCTCTCGATCCGTAGGAACCCCGAAGTCTTTAAGCGTCTGGGTCAAGCCCACTTCTTGTCTCAGATCCCGGACCGCTTGAATCGCCATCTGCCCGGCCTCCAGGGGATCAAGACCGTTCACGGGTAGTCCCAGGGCATCGGCGATCATCATGAACCGCTCCGCTCGCTCCGAAAGATTGAAGGCCATAACCTCCGGCAGCATGATCGTGTTGGCCAGCCCATGGGGAATCCCATATCGAGCTCCTAAGGAATGGGCCAGGGCATGAACGGCCCCGGTCATGGTATTAACAAAACACATCCCAGCGATGGTGCTGGCGATGAGCATATTCCCCCGGGCCTCGACATTATCCGGTTCCTTGACGGCCAGGGGCAGGTATCTGGCCACCATCCGGATGGCGTGGAATCCCAGGGCGTCTCCGATGGGTGAAGCGTTGGTCGAGGTCACACCTTCGATGGCGTGAGTCAGGGCGTCCATTCCGGTAAAAGCCGTGATCTTGGCCGGTAGTTTCAGGGTCAGCTCGGGATCGAGCATGGCAATGTCGGAGTTGCAATAGGGATGAGTTACCTGCAGTTTGGCCTGGGCCTGCGTGTCGAGCACCACGATGCCATTGGTCACCTCGCAGGCCGTTCCGGCCGTCGTCGGAAAGGCGATATGGGGAGGCAGCGGGGTTGCCCCCTCCCAGAGGGCAGCCTGAGCGGCCAGGGGGGCAAAGTCCTCTTCACCGGTGCCGATCAGGATATTGATGGCCTTTACCGAATCCATAACGCTTCCGCCCCCTAAAGCAATGGCACAGTCAGCCCCCTGTTGACGATAAAATCTCGCCCCTTCGTTAATGATCTCGATTCGGGCGTCCTGGAGGATTCCATCGAATACACCCACCAACTCCAGATCCGAATCCTTGACGGCTTCGATGACCATCTCGGCTATGCCGGCCTCAACTAGCCCTTTGTCTGTGAAGATTAGGACTTTTTTGCCTCCCAACTGGGACATTTCAAATCCCACTTCTTTCCGCAGGCCAGGAGAATACATAACCCTGGTACGGATAAGCCAGGTAAAAAAAGGGTCAAACCCAAGTTCGGGAAACTTCATCTTTTTTCCTCCTGTAAAAAATTTTGGATTGCCCACTTGTTACTTCAAGAAATCATCATTAATGATCAATCCCCTGGTTGCAAATCATCGGTCGAAATCATCTTACTTCTCGGTAATACCGAAGATTTTTCTGGCCTCATCCGGGGTGGCCGGTTGGCAGCCAAGGGAATCGATAATCCGAACGGCATTTTCAACCAGATCAAAGTTGCCCTTGGCCAACTCCCCATTGGGCATCCGGATGTTATCCTCCAGACCGACCCGCACATGTCCCCCGCACAGGATCGCCTGGGTGATGGCCGGCCATTCCTCGATGCCCACACCGCAGGTTGAAAAACTGGCCCCCGGGGGCAGGGCGCCGACCATGGCCACAAAGGTACCGGGTCGGAAGGAGGCCCCGCCGCAGACGCCCCAGACGAAATTGAAATTCACCGGATCGGTGAAAAATCCGCTGGGGGAGAGAAAATAATAATTATCGACGCCGGCCGAGGAATAGACCTCCAGTTCCGGTTTGGTCCCGATTTCCTTCATCACCCCGGCGAGCCTGGAGATGGTGAAGAAGCTGTTATCAAAGGTATAGTCCACGATGACCTCGCCCGTCTTCCGGTTCACGGCGGCAAAATTCATGGTCCCCATGTTAAGAGAGGCCATTTCGGGTCGGACCTGTTCAATCTGAGCTATCCTCTGCTCCGGCGTCGCCCCCATGCCCAAGGCCGAAGTCATGTTGACGATCAGCTCCGGGGTCCTATCCTTGATGGCGTCATGACTTTCCTTGATGCGTTCGATACGGGTGGCGTTGGTCCCGTCGTCTTCAACGCCATGGACATGCACCATGGCCGCCCCGGCCTTAAAGGCCAGATGGGCTGATTCGGCCAATTCCCTCGGGGTGTAGGGGGTACTGGGATTTTGGTTCTTCCGAGTGGCCGAGCCGACCAAAGCACAGGTTACAATGACTTTCCTTCCCATGATTCACCTCCTTCACAGCCATTCTTCTTTGATGTCGACGGCCGAGGTATCCTCCAGCCCGATGATCCGAGCCCGGCCGAAAACCTGGGGAAGAAAGTTGCGGATATAGTAATGCACCGTCTCGATTTTGCCTCGATAAAAACGGGCATCGGCCTCACCGCAGTTCTCCTGACTCAGTTTCCCGGCGGCGATCAGGCCCTGATCCAACAACAAATGTCCGATGGCCACCTCAGCCATGGAATCCAGAAACCGGGTGGCCGTCAGGGGGATTAAGTTCAATTTCCAATCCTTAAAATAACGGCCGTAATTCAAGCCGATCTCCACCAGGGTTTTCAGGGCCTCTTCCAGAAGGTCCAAATCCGAAGAAAAGGCCGGGTCCGTCTTATGCCTCTGGATAAATTGCTTCACTTCGTTAATCCAGTCCTGGAATACCTGTCCCCCTTCCAGGTTCAATTTTCGGCCGATGAGATCTATGGACTGGATGTAGTTGGTCCCGTCCCAGATGGAAAGTATCTTGCAATCCCTCGTGTATTGCTCCACCGGGTATTCCTTGGTAAACCCGTATCCCCCTAAGATCTGAATCCCTTCTCGGCCCATCTCGAAGATCCGGTCCGAGCAGTAGGCCTTGACCAGAGGCGTCAACAGTTCCATCCGGCCCCGGGCCTTTTTCCGTTCCTCTTCCGAAGGAGAGGCCTTGACCAGGTCTTCCATGAAATAGGCCCGGTAAACCAGGGCCCGCATCCCCTCGGTCAGGGCCTTCAGATTCATGAGCATCCGCCGCACATCGGCATGTTCCACGATCCGCACCCGCTCCCCCCGTTTCCCAAAGGAAACGCCCTGAATCCGCTCCTTGGCATAGGCCAGCACATTGGCGTAAATATTGGCTCCAAAGGCCACCGCCTCCAGTCCTACGGCCGTTCGGGCCAGGTTGACCATGTCGAACATGTAGGCCAGCCCCATGCCCGGCTGTCCGATCAGATGGGCGCGGCACTTCCCGTTCTCTCCGAAATTCATGACGCAGGTGGCCGAGCCGTTGATCCCCATCTTGTGCTCGATGCCGATACAGGCCACATCATTGGGCTCTCCCAGAGAGCCGTCTTCGTTGACCCAGATTTTGGGTACGGCAAAGAGCGACACCCCCTTGGCCCCTTCCGGCGCCCCTTCGATGCGGGCGATGACCAGATGGATGATGTTCTCAACGAGATTATGTTCTCCGGAGGTAATGAAAATTTTTGTCCCCTGAATCCGATAGGTATCTCCGTCCGGGACGGCCTTGACCGTCACCATATGGGCATCGGAACCCACACCCGGTTCGGTCAGACACATGCTGCCGCACCAGGTGCCGTTGTACATCTTTTTGACGAACAACTCCCTTTGCTTATCAGTTCCGTAACGCTCGATCATTCCGCCGTTGCCCACCCCCATGCCGGAGTAACAGCAGAAGGCAAAGTTGGCGCTCATCATGAATTCGGAAGCGGCCTCGGCTATGACTAAGGGAAGCCCCTGGCCGTCATATTCCGGGTTGGTGGCCAAGGCGAACCATCCCCCTTCCCTAAAGACCTCCCAACAGCGGTGGAAGGACTCCGGGGCACAAGACCTTGCCGTCTTCAAAACGACAGCCCTGCCGGTCACCGTCTTGAAAGGTCGGGGCCAATTCATTGGCCGCGATCTTACCGGCCTGGTCCAGGATCATATCAAAATCGTCCATGGAAAAATCTTTGTAGGCTTCGAATGTCAAGCAGGCGCTCGATGCCGAGTTGTTCCTTCAAGACGAAGCGCACATCCCGGTCGTCCCGCTTATAAAAGTTCTGTCCCATTTAAAAATCTCCAATCCCGACCGAGTCGGAAAAATTATTCTGAGATGATCTCGAAATACCGGATGTCCTGAATGTTTCCTTCCATCTCAACCGGGTCTTTAAAAACGGCCTTAACCTTCATCCCGACCTTGATCTTGCTTTCATCGGTCTCATTGATCAGATGGGAGAAGATGTTATCCGACCCGTCGATGTTGACATAACCGTAGGTATAAGGGATCGGCCGCTGTTTTCCGGTTGCCGGATCGATAAAAGGATAATTGACCACGGAAAAGGCGATGATCGTTCCCTGATCGGAGAGTTCCACCAATTCATCCAGCTTCTGAAAACAGGGGCCGCAGATCCGCCTGGGCGGAACTAAAACTTTCTGACATTTCGGACAGCGGATCCCCAGAAAACGTCTCTTCTCCCGGATCTCCTGAAAGAAACGGCTTCCGTACAACCCGATGGACCATTCATAGGGCGTGGCCAGGTCCCCGGAATGGATGGTCAACAGTTCTTTATTTTTTTCGTTTTCCATGTATCAATCTCCTCCTCATCTTGCCCCTTTCACTTTTAATCATCCTCAAGAGGTGACCAATTCGTAAAAAGCCGTCACCCCGGCGAACCCCGGATCAGGTCCGGGGCAGGCGCCGGGGTCCAGGAGATCATGGCCAAAACTTCTGGATTCCGGCTTTCGCCGGAATGACACGGGAATAAGCCATTTTGGACTTTTGCCGAGGTCTAAAGTTAAAGGGGACCTTTCTCAATCTATGGTTTTTCGCTGCTCATGATAATGGCATCGGACCACCAGCAGCCGCCGAAGCCAGTGGCCATGGCCGTTTTCACATCCGGGACCTGTCGTTTATCCCCTTTGCCCATGATCTGAATGGCCGCTTCGGCCGTGCGCAGAAGGGCCGTGGCCCCGATGCAATTGGTACTCATCACCCCTCCGGAGGGATTGATGGGGAGCTTGCCGCCCATATCGGTATTCCCCTCCCAGACAAATTTCGGTCCTTCACCGGGTCCGCAGAAACCGAGCACCTCGATCCACTTGAGCCCGGCATAGGAATAGGGAAGATAGAGCTCGGCCACATCCAGTTCTTCCACAGGATTGCGAATGCCGGCCTTTTCGTAAACCTCCCGGGAGGCCCTCTGGAGTGAAAGGAGCCCGGTGTTGTAGTCTACGTCCCCGAACCAGGTGGCGGCATGACGCACGGAGCAGGCCTTGATCCAGGCCGGTTTGGGGGCGATCTTTTCGGCCGTCCCTTCGGCGGCAAAGACCACGGCACAGGCCCCGTCCGTCCGGGGGCAGACATCCAGGAGCTTGATCGGATAGGCCAGCATGGCCGATTCCATGACGTCCTGGATGGTGATGGGACGGCCGTGAAGCTGGGCATAAGGGTTGTTCATGGCGTGGGTCCGTTCCCGGACAGCCACCCTGGCCGCATCTTCCTGGGTGGCCCCGTATTGCTCCATGTAGGCCGAGGCCTCCGTGGCCAGGCTGGGGATGGCCCCCGAATAGGAAAATCGGTCCCAGATGGGGTCGCTGCAGGTGATGATGGCCCCGGTGGTATCGCTTTCGGAATTCTTCTCCCAGCCGATGGCCAGCACCTTGTCGAAAAGTCCGGAGGCCACATGGTAATAGGCGGCGATGGCCACCGATGTGCCGGTGGTTCCTCCGGTGGTCACCTTCATGATCGGTTTCATATACCCGCCCGAGCCCTCGACGCTCCAGGCGTCCACATAGTTGATGGATTCGAAATGATCCATGTTGCCGATGACGATGGCATCGATATCCTTGATGGTCAGTTCACAGTCCTTCAGGGCCCTTTCCACGGCCTCATGGATCAACTCCCGGCCGTTTACATCCAGCCTGTGGCTGCGATGATGGGTCTGACCCGTCCCTACGATAGCTACCCGCCTTGCCATTTCCCGCCTCCTTTTAATCCCTGCTCATGATCCAGACGCAGTGACTCTGACCGCATGGGCCGTTGATGCCCTGGGCCAGGGCCGTTTTTACGCCGTCCACCTGATGTTCCCCTGCCTCTCCGCGGATCTGGAGCACACCCTCGATGATCCGGGCCAGTCCCGCGGCCAGGACCGGGTGGGCCGACAGAACGCCCCCGGAAGGGTTGACCGGAAGAGATCCACCCATGGTCGAGATTTTCTTTTCAATCATTCGGCCCCCTTCGCCGGGCCCGCAGAATCCCAGACCTTCGAGCCACAGGGGTTCCATGTAGCTGAAGGCATCGTAGAGCTCGACCACATCGATTTCCTTTAAGGGATTACGGATGCCGGCCATGGCGTAGGCCTTTTGGGCCGCTTCCTTAAGGGCTATCGGTTCGGCCAGGTCGCGGTCCCCCAGAAAATAGGCCTCGGAGCAATGGGCCATGCCCTTGATCCAGACCGGCTTTTTAGCCGCCTTTTGTGGCCCTTTTTTCATTGGCGATGATGATGGCCGCGGCCCCGTCGCTTACGGGACTGCAATCGAGGAGTTTGAGCGGGTCGGCGATTTTTCGGGATTTCATGACATCGTCCACCGTGATCTCCATGGGGAGTTGGGCCAAGGGATTCTTCAGGGCATTGCCGTGATTCTTGACCGAAACCGCGGCAAATTGTTCTTCCGTCAGATGATATTTTTCCATATAGGCATTGGCCTGAAGGGCCGAGGAGCTGAGGGCCTCGATCCCCAGGGGACGGTGATAAATGGGATCGAACATGCCGTTGGTAATAAACTTGGGGTCCCCTTCGCTCCCCTTGGAGTGGGCCACCACCAGGGTCGTCCCGAAACCGCCCAGGACCCTCATGGCCCCGTAAAAGGCGCCGAAGGTGCCGTCCCCCTCCACGGTGGAGACATTTTTATCATGGGCCCCGGCCGCCTCCTGCACGGCCATGCAGGAGATGGTCCGGCCGTCCCAGAAATCGTTGGAGATGGTGATGACGTTGTCGATATCTTCAAGCGTAAAGCCCGCATCCTCCATGGCCTTGATGGTGACCTCATAAACCAGGTCATAGAAGATCTGGTCCTTTTTCCTGCGCTCATACTTGGTCTGCCCCACGCCGACGATGGCTATCTTTTCCATATTTCCTCCTATCCTCTGCCCCAGGGGGCATAACCAAGATTCAAGGACCAGGGTCAAGATTCAAGTGAAAGGCTTGGAATTAAAACCCTTGAATCTCAAAACCTGATCATCTAAACAATGGTAAATCCCTCTATATCCTTGATATGGCCGGTGCGCTGTTCGGCAAATCGGGCCTTCACCCGAACCCCTTTTTTCACGCGGTCCAGGTCCTTTTTGATGATATGCAAAAAACCCACATCGGCCCCGTCCAGTTTGATCAAGGCAAAGGCAAAGGGAGGTTCCGCCGGTTGCAGCGGATAGGCAAAACGGACGACGGTATAAGCCTCGACTATGCCTTCCGGACTCAGATCCACCCAATCGTTTATACGCTTAAAACATTTCCCGCAATTCATACGGGGAGGCACATAAACGGTCCTGACATTCGCCGCAGCGGTTTCCGATAATTTTTTGATCATCCCGCAGGGACACCAAAAACCGGCTCCCCACCTCCCCTACCGACCAGTTGTAAGGGACCTTGATCTGACCCTTGAGGGTCAACGGTTCTACGTTCTCAATCCATTCCGACATGGTCTTCCTCCTTTTCTAAACCTTAAGCAGCATGGCCTCTCCCTGGGAAAGTCCTCCGCAGATGGCCGCCACGCCCATACCGCCGCCGCGCCTCATCAGTTCGTACATCATGGTCATGGTGATCCGGGCGCCGCTGGCCCCCACCGGATGGCCGATGGCCACGGCCCCGCCGTTGACATTGGTCTTGTCCTGCAGGGCCTGCCATTTCCCCGGATCCCCCTTGGCCAACTCCTTGAGCGAAACCAGGGTCACGGCGGCAAAGGCCTCGTTGATCTCGATCAGATCCATGTCATCGATAGTATGGCCTGTGCGGGCGAACATCTTTTCGATGGTCTGGGCCGGGACGCAGGCCATGTACTTCGGCGTTCCCGCGCCGGCCTCACAGGCCATGATCTGGGCCATGGGCTTAAGACCCAGGGACTCGGCCTTCTGCCGGCTCATGAGGACCACGGCCGAGGCCCCCGAGTTTAATCCCGGGGCATTGCCGGCGGTGACGGTGGGACTGCCGTAAACGGTCTTCAAGGCGGCCATTTTCTCGGGGCTCAAATTTTCCCGGGGCGATTCATCGCGGTCAAGGATGATGGGCGCCTTCTTCTGGGGAATTTCAATTTTCATCAACTCTTCACCGACTTTAAATTTCCCCTCCTGAAAGGCCCGGAAATACTTTTGGTGGCTGCCCATGGCCCATTGATCCTGCATTTCCCGGGTGACCCCGTATTCAACGGCCACCTGACCGGCATCGGTGGCCACCGGCGCAAAGCCTTTCCGGCCGTAACCCGAGTTCATAGAGGACATCTTCCAGCTCCAGAGGCCCCAGGCGCACACCCCAGCGGGCCTTGGCCGCACTGGCGATGAGTCCGGCATTGGCCATGTTTTCCGCACCGGAGGCGATGACGATCTGGGCATCGCCCGATTTGATGGCCCGGTAGCCCAGGCGCAGGGCCGTCATGGAGGAACAGCAGGCCCGGTCGATGGTCAGGGAAATATTATTTTCCGGGAACCCGGCCAAAAGGGTAATCTGCCTGGCCGGCACATTGGTATAGATGGCATATTCCGCGGGAATGCAGGTCCCGTAATACATCTCGTCCACCTGTCCCGGATCGAGATTGATCCGTCGAACCACTTCCTTCAGCACCATGACCCCCAGGTCCATGCTCAGGACCGTTTTCAGGACACCGTCAAAACGTCCGAAGGGCGTCCGCACCGCACTGACAATAACGACATCATTGGCATTCATACCATTTTCCTTTCATCATTAAAAAAATAAAGCTTCATCTTCACAAAAAAGCTTTTCACCTGATCCCGAAATCCTTCCCCAAAATCTCCCCGGCACAGATCATCCCCGAGGCGATGGCGCAATCCATGGCCACGCCGTAACCCTTGGCCGTGTCTCCGGCGAAAAAAAGACCTTCCACATAGGCCGATTTTACCGGCACTTTCTGAGTTCCGGCCTGCGATATGCTCTTGGCCACCCCTTCGAGCTTCCAGCAGACCAGGTCGATTTTCCAATCGATGCTCTCCTTGAATCCCGGATAGACAGTCTTCCATAAAATTTGGAAGCCGGTCAATCAATTTCTGCACCAGCTCCCGGTTAAGGGACTCCTTTTCCGTCAGGGGAAGATAGGCCGTGTAGAGGTATTTTCCCTTCGGGGCCACGGACGGATCCACGGCCGATTGAATATTCCAGCAGATGTAGACATCATAGTCAAAACCTTCCGTCTTGGGCAGGACGCAGGTGTTCTTCAGACCCATTTTGGCCTCTTCCTCGGGCATGACCAGTTTGTTCAGACCCATGTAGGGCACATAGCTCCCGTAACCGTACATGGTCTTAACCCTGCTTACCCACTCCTCCGGGAAATGGCTTCGATCTATAACCTTAAAGGTCTGCTGGGCCGGAATATTACTGATCACCCTATCTGCCAGAAAGGTCCTTTCGCCATCCGGTGTTCTCGCGCGCACACCGAAGACTCTCCCCTCGCGGGTCAGGATCTCCTGCACCATGGTTTGGAAAAGTGTTTCCCCACCAAAGGCTTTGAACTTTTGGACAACGGCCTTGGACCATTCCATGGTGCCCCGGCCCACAAAACCCCCGGAATATCCCAGAACCCCTCTCTTTAGTTTGGGTCCAAAGGCATGCTTGAAGTACCGGAAGATATCCCCCATGGAAATATCATCAGGATCATTGATGGTCGAAAACAGGGTGCTCACGGAGTGGAGATGGTCAAAGATGATATCGCTTTTCGAAATCCCCCTTTGATCGGCCCAAGTCTTAAAGGAAACTTTTTCCAGTCGGTCGATCTCCTCATCGGGCAGCCCATAGGCATCGGTATAGAAGGCCAGATAAGGGATATTTTGCTCCTTGGCAATCTTTTTGAGGTTCGGATCGATATTGGATCCGGCCACGTCCCGATAAATTCGCCCCTGGTAATAATTGCCGTATTGGGCGCCATGCTTGGTCACTTCCCCAAGGCCGCCGATCTGGTCTTCGAAGTCCAGCATGTATCCTGCCCCGTTGGCGCTGATGGCGTGGTACCCGATGTCCAGGGTGTAGCCGTCCAGCAGGCGGTTCTTGATGATAGTAGGCCATATCCGGCTGGGAACCGGCCAGGTAGGTATATTGGGAAGCCAGAACCCCTTTATACCATTCGAGCCCGTTATCGGAGATTTCCTTGCCCTGGAATGGAAAGGGCCCGTCCCTCCAGGCCGGTCCAGTTGTTCCAACATCAGGACCTTCCATCCCTCCTTGGCCAGCATTGTTCCGACGGTTATCCCGCCGACGCCGGCTCCAATGATAATCGCATCATAGGTTTTTTTTTCGTCCATTATCTCGATCCTTAAAACGGAAATAGGGTTCAAGGATTCGAGGGTTCAAGGGGTATAATTTCAACGCCTTTCACTTGAATCCCTGACCCCATGAATCCTGGAATCCTTCTGGTCAAAATCACAGCACCATGTATTCATGCAGCATTTCCCCGCTTACCCGATCTTTGATTCCATCGATTTCCAGGTCCAGGGTGTAATCGGCCAGAAACCGGAAATAGAACTGATCCCAGTCCGTCGCCTTGGGAAGCTGCATGTATTCCACCAGACGGGTGGTCTGGATGGTGAGATTCATGGTGACCCCCAAGACATCGGTGGTAACGATGAGCCTGTTGGCATAGTTTTTACCGGTTTTTTCGTCTTTTTTCAGGTCTTCCAACTTCGTTTCCATGATCGTGGAGGACAGGACGATCTCCGATCCTTTGGCGATCATCAAGGGAGAGAAGATGGGGGCTTCCGGACTCCTGGGGAAGACCCAACTGTAATCCAGGGAATAAAGATTATGATGGATTCTCCCCCAATACCAACCAGAAAAGGTCTTATGGCATCGGTAGTTGCCCCAATTGTGATCGTGATAGCCCACACCGTTTACCTGGAGGGTTTCATTTTTTAGATAAAGTTCGCCGGTCACCCGGGCATGCGGCACTGGAACCGTCCAACCGGCCACCCAACCGATTTCTTCGTTCTTGTAATTAAAGCCCGTCCCGAGCTTCCACCCGGGAACGATATTGGTAAAAGTCAGCCGGGCTCCGACCCCGTTTATGACCATGAATAATTCATACCGGCCGTCTCCCATATCCTGCAACCAGTTATTCCCCATGCGGACATCGCAATAATCGGCCCCGGCATAAATCTCATCGGGTTTGCAGAGGACATACCGCGCCGTTTGGGTCCCGTCCGGCTTATAGATCATGAGTTGAATGGATGGGGCCATGGGGTTCAGGAACCCGTTCATATAATGAAAGGTCAATACGATATGATACCCGTTGTCGAATGAGGCATCGAGGTACCACCACTCGTAATATTCATCGCTTTTATAGATGTGATTGCCGTCATCGCGGCGCTGGTAGTTGGTAGGGTTCCTCTCGGCTCCCCGCTTTCCGTTGAATGAGGCCAGATAGCACTCTTTTTCCTTATCTTCCATGGGTATCCTCCTGTAAAAGCACGGTATAAGGTGTAAGGTGCAAGGCACAAAGTTTTTCTCCTTAAACCTTATACCTCGAACCTTGAACCGCTTATATCGGTTTAAAATATCGGATATCCAATATGTTCCCTTTTCGCTCTTCGGCAAAGACCGGTTTTACCCTCATCCCGATATGGATCTTTTCATAATCGGTCTCGTCAATAAAATGGGTGATTCCCGTATCGGCGCCGTCCAGTTTGATGACCCCATAGACAAAGGGTGCTTTGCGGGGATGGATGGGTTCCGAATAGGCCACCACCGTATAGGTCTCGACCGTGCCCAAGGGGCCGATTTCAACCACCTCGGTCAATTCCGAAAAGCAATGTCCGCAGGTGGACCTCGGGGGCCAGAGGACCTTGTTGCATTTAGGGCAACGGACTCCCACGATTACCTTATGGTCCCGAAGATTGACATAAAAGAGACTCCCCATCTTTCCGGCATAGTACAGGCTGTCGGCCTTCAGGCGTTGCTTGACTTCGAAGGGGGGATAGGTCTTGGCATCTTCCATTTTCCGGCTCCTCAGCTATTCATCTGTTCGGGTTTCTTCTGGCCCGGTAAAGGTTCAAAATAGAGGACATCGCTTAAATCTCCGATTCTCTCACTTTGGGGTCTTAGAACAATCCGGCAACGCATTCCCACCCAGATTTTATCCATATCGGGTTCCACATGAACCAGGTGGTCCAGGACCGAGGTGGCCCCATCCAGTTGCACCGAGCCGTAACAGAAAGGCGGATTGTGCGGTTTGCCGGTCGTTGGATCGTTCAGCGGCAGATACATGATGGTAAAGGCCTTCAGGGTCCCTTCCTGCCCCAGCTCAACCCATTTTTCGTTTTTGACGTGACATTCGGCGCAAACGATCCTGGGAGGCAACTGAACCCGTCCGCATTTCGGGCATTTCACCCCGTAGAATTTTCCGTTGTCCCTCAATTCCGTCAAGGCCCGGGTCAGGTACTGTCCGGCCGCGAACTCGAAGGGGACATCCACGACCATGGGAATGGAAATCTGTTCATCAGTTTTTTTAATCATGGTTGTCTCCTCAATCTTGTAACGTCTTTGACAGGGCGGTCATGACGGTCCAGTTGGTTCCTCCGTAGGCCGTAGTCAGTGCCCTTCTTACCTCTTTGGGCACCTGGTGCTCTTCGGCATCCCTCCGAATCTGCAGGGCCGCCTCCCAGATGCGCAGCATGGCCGATGCGCCGATACAGTTGGTCGACAAGACGCCGCCGGAAGGATTCACGGGGATGGGGCCGTCAATGTTGGTCTGTCCCTTTTCTATTAGTCTGAATCCCTCCCCCGGACGGCATAGACCCAGGTCCTCATACCAGACCAGTTCCGCCCAGGTGGCCGGTTCGTAAATCTCAAAGACATCGAAATGTTCCGCCGGGTTGGTAACCCCCAGTTTTTTATACATCCGGGAGGCGCAGACCTTGGAAAAAATAGGCCTCTCGGTCTTGACGTCCCGCCAGTCCAGTTCGAATTGTTCATTATGGGCCGTTTCCATGGCCCGGAACCAGACCGGCTTTCGGCAGCGTCTCTTGGCCGTTTTTTCATCGGCCAGGATGACGGCACAGGCCCCATTCGAGGCCGGACACATGTCGAGCATCCGGATCGGATAAGAAAGCATCCGGGAGTTCAAAGCATCCTCTATGGTGATGTCCAGTTTTAGATGGGCGTATTTGTTCTTCCGGGCATTCTGCCTGGCCTTTACGGCCACCATGGCCGAGTGCTCCTCCTTGGCCCCCCAGGCTGCCATATAGGAAGACCCCATCATGGCGAAATATCCCACCGCCGCGCCGGCCATAGACCGTCCCCAGAGCGGATGGGCTACGCCGCTTAAGATGGCTCCCGTATCTCCCTCTTCCTGTTTCTCAAAACCGATGCACAGGACCTTGTCGAAAAGGCCGCTGGCCACATGATGGACACCGGCGCAGACCGTGGTGGCCCCCACGGTGCCTCCGGTGGTGATCTTGAGCCCCGGCCGGCCATAAGCGCCGGTCCCGTGGACCAGCCAGCAATCGGTCATGTGGACCCCTTCGAAGAATTCCATATTTCCGAGTAAGACCAGGTCGATCTCGTTCATGGTCATGTCGGCATCCGCTAAAGCCGCCCGGACGGCCTCGTTGACTAATTCCGCCTGATCCACGTCGTGGCGCCGGGCTTTGTGATAGGTCTGCCCTCCCCCGATGATGGCTACATTTCTTTTCATGGTTGCCTTCTCCCTGAAATAATTTTTGACAGGATTTACAGGATGGGCAAGAAAAATCTGTTAATCCTGTCCATTAATTCCCGAGCACAATCACACACTGGTGCTGGCCGCAAAATCCGCTGTGTCCCTGGGCCAGGGCCACCCGCGGATTCTTCACTTGGTGCTCCCCGGCTTCCCCCCTTAACTGGAGGACCGCCTCAGCCACCCTGTTGAGACCGGCCACATTGGCCGGCACACCGCCGAGAAGTCCACCGGAGGGATTGACCGGCATTTTCCCCTTGAGGGCCGTCACACCGGAATCGATCATCCGCCCGGCCTCTCCGCGGTCGCATAGACCCAATCCTTCCAGCCAGAGTAGCTCCTGGTAGGAAAATTCATCACCCAGCTCGACCACATCGATATCCCGCCTCGGCTTCTTAAGGCCGGCCATGCGAAAAGCCTGGGCCGCCGCCTTTTCCAAGGCTAAATTGTCGGCCAGATCCCGGTCCCCGGGATAGTGGGCGTCATAACAAACCCCCATTCCCTTGACCCAGACGGGCTTATCGGTAATTTCCCGGGCCCTTTTTTCCGAAGCCAGGATCATGGCCACAGCACCGTCCGTATCAGGAGACACATCAAGGACATGGAGCGGGGAAGCCAGTACGGGCGAACTCATGACCTCGGCCACGGTAAACTCCCCGGCCCGATGGGCTACCGGGTTCAACCGGGCATTGGAAAGATTTTTCACCACCACCTTGGCTAACTGCTCCCGGGTGATCCCGTATTTGTACATATAGCGCCTGGCCTGTAAGGCCCCGGCCGAGGTATAATCCAAACCCAACAACCGGGAATAGATGGGCTCGAAGGCCACATTATTGACCACGTTGCGATTGGTCTGGGACATCTTGGTATGGGCCAAAAGGAGGGTCACTTCATATTCTCCTGAAAGGATACCGATGGTCCCGTAAAAAACCGCCGTCGATCCGTCCATGGCCATCTTCTCTTCATTGCCCAGATGTCCGCCGATCACGTCGGTGATCCCGATATCCGAAATGGTCTGACCGTCCCAGATATCGTGGGAGCAACTGATTTTGTTATCGATGTCTTTACCAAGGTCCAGCCCCGTATCGTTAAGGACCCGGCTGATTACCTCGTAAGCCATTTCGGCGTAGTTCACCTCGGCCCGTTTAGGCGCAAATCGGGTTTGGGCCACGGCCACAATGGCCACCTTGTCTGCCATAAAACCTCCTTCAAATCCTTTCGAAAATCGTGGCGATCCCCTGACCGCCGCCGATACAGAGGGTTACCAGACCGTATCTTCCCCCGGTCCTTTTCAAGTGATGCAAGGCCGCCAAAGTCAGCCGGCCGCCGCTCATCCCGTTAGGATGGCCGAAGGCGATGGCCCCGCCGTTGGGATTCCACTTTTCCGGATCGACTTGATGACCCTTCTTACGGAGTTCTTTCATCACCGCCAGGGTCTGGGAGGCAAAGGCCTCATTACACTCTACCACGTCCATATCGGCTAATTGAAGACTGGCCCTCTCCAAGGCCCTGGGCACCGCATAGGCCGGGGCAATTCCCATGTATTTGGGCTCCACGGCGGCCAAGGCGCAGGACTTAAAACATCCCAGCGGATTGGAACCCCAATCCCGGCATTTTTCTGCGGACATGAGAAGAACGGCCACGCCTCCGTCATTCAGTCCCGAAGAATTCCCCGCCGTCACCGTGCCCCCTTTTTTGAAGGCCGGTTGCAAGGCCGCCAACTTCTCCAGGCTCGTCGCCCTGGGGTGCTCGTCCCGGTCAAAAATAAGAGGATCCCCCTTTTTCTGGGGTATGGTGACGGGCACGATCTCTTCCTTGAAATATCCCGCCTCAATGGCCCGAATGGCCCGCTCCTGGCTCCTGAGGCTGAAGGCATCCTGTTCCTCCCTGGAGATCTCCCATTCCTCGGCCAGGATCTCGGCAATGATCCCCATCGGGACATTGGTGTCCGAGGTCGGTCCTGTTTCCCGGGTAATAAAGGCATTGGGCACCAGGGAGAAAGGAACCTTCTGGCGCTCCATCAAATAAGGGGCGGTACTCCAGCTTTCACAGCCCCCGGCGATGTAAACCTCTCCCATTCCACCCAGTATGGCCAGGGCCGCCGAATTGATGGTCTGCAGGGCCGAACCGCATTGCCGCTCCACGGTCTGGGCCGGCACGGTTACGGGAAATCCCGCCTTGAGAACAGCCCAGCGGGCAATGTTTACGGCAGAATGGTTGGTACAGGCATGGCCGATGAGGACATCATCCACCTTGGCCGGATCAATACCCGTTTTTCCCACCAGTCCTTTCAAGGCCAAGGCGGCTAACTCTTCAGGACGAAAACCCGACAAAGACCCGCCCATACGTCCGATAGGCGTTCTCACCCCATCTGCAATCATCACTTTTTTCATAGGTTCTTCTCCTTGTCTCAGAAGTCGGAGTTTGGTCTTTTTTTGCGCAAATTTAGAAATATCCTTCACACCGACCTGATCCCATCGCTTATCCCTTGGGCCTCTGGTCGATAATGCGTATGGCCTTCAAGGTCAGCCCGGGATTGAAAATATCAGAGAAGGCGACGAACTCCACCTTGGGAGTCAACTCCACGGCCCGACGGACCTTATCGACCAGATCGGTCTCCAGATTTTTGAGATCTACTCCTTGATCGGCACCCACCTTTAGCAGCAGCCTATCCATGGCATAGGGATCATCCGGTTTTTCTTTGGTGATGATAAACTGGTATTCCACTACCCCCGGTGTATTGGCCACTGCATCCCGCATTATCTCGGGATTAATCAGGGTCCCCTTTACTTTCAGGAGTTCGTTGGTCCGTGTTCCATAGGTGCTGCCGACGGTGGTGACGATACGCTGGTCATTGCGACCGCAGATCGGGCACGATTCGTTACTGACCGCCACAATATCACCGACCAAATACCGAAGCAGGCAGGTACCTCGACGGTCCAGGTGGGTGATACAGAGCAGCCCCGGTTCCCCGTCCGGTTTCCGTTTACCCTTTTCATCAACCGCCTCAAAATAGTAGAGCTGGGGAGTTCCCGAATGGGCACCGCCCAGCTCGGCGCACTCCTGGAAGGCCGTCTGCGATTCCGTAAAGCCGAAAGCGTTGCTGATAAAAACCTCTCCGGCCCCTATATTTTGAAGCCGTTTCCTGATGTCGTCCCGCATCCCCTGAGGCACGGCCTCTCCCAGGGCCTGGACCTTGTTGATCCGGGAGAAGTCTCTCTTCTGTTCCTCGGCTGCCATGATGAGCCGCCGGATATAAGAGGCCACGCCGGAAAGGGCATTAACCGCTTTTTTCTCGATATCCTCGATGGCCTGCTGCATAGAGCGATGGATCGTATGGGGGAACCCCGGCAACTGGGCGCCGGTGAATCCCCAGCACATGGTCATGCCCACGGCTGAGGCGAAATGGACCGTTTTGTAGTACCCGATATGGGGTATAAAGTGAAAGGGAAAGAGGTTCATCAGGATATCATCCGGTTCCAGGTAGCAGATTTTGCAGCCTATCCGGAACATCCAGGACTGCATGAACATGTCGTAGGTCGTATTGTAGAACCGGGAAGGCAGACCGGTGGTGGTCCCCGTCGTATAGGTGATCTCATACAAAATGTATTCCATCATGTTGGCCATATCGACATCCAACTTAAAGGATTCTCCCCGGTCGACCATGAAATCGGTTTTAGACGTCAGCGGCACCTTCTCCAAATCATCGATCGTTTCTATAGAGGTCGGATCCAATCCCCACTCCTGGAATTTATTGCGGTAAAAGGGACTGAATTTCTGCAAACGGCCCATCTGTTTAACCAGATTGGCGTTCTGGATATCACGGATTTCTTCCCGGCTTTTGAAGGAGAGGTCATGGGGGTGGTCCTCTCGATACATGGGAATATGGTTGATCCAGGCCAGAATCTCTTCTCTATTCTTCGGGATATAAAATAGTTTTGACATAGCCACCTCCAAGATGTTTAATAATGACTGATTAATCAGTCATTTTTTTAGGGACAATGTATCTTCATTGCCAATTCTTTGAAAGTCTACTATGAATCCAATCGCGCAGCGGCCACACGGCCGGCCTTGATCTCCTGGCAAAGGGTCCCTATATCCAGGACCGGTCTTACAAAAACGGTACGGCAGATACCGACGGACCGAAGATCATGGGCATCGCTGCAGCCGATCCCGGCGATCTTCTTGGTCCTGACGGCTTTTTGGGCCAGCAACCGACTTTCATCATCGTAGGAGGGGTGCTCCACCTCCAATCCATCGATGTCCGCGTCATAGACCCCGTGGCCAGCCCCGTAAAAACCGCTTGCATTAGGTAATTTTTTATAGGGATGGGCGGCAATGACTATCCCCCCTTCTCCATGGGTGATCTTAAGAATCTCTTCCAGGGAACGACTCGACCCCAGGCTCCGGGTAGGGCCGAAGACCAGAAATTCTCCCTGGAAATATCCGGCTTTGTTATAACAGGCCACCTCCTGCCCGGCAAGAACCACCAGGTCCTTGACCCGGCTCTTTCGGATAATCGTGTCGATATTTTCTTGGGACCAACAGATGCCATGTTCGGTCAGGGCGATCCCGTCCAAGCCCACCTCTTTGGACTTCCGCAACAGTCTGACAGCGTCGACATTGCTGCAGCCGGAATAGCGATTGGTATGAATATGAAGATCGATCTCCATTATAAGCCTATCGGCTTGTGCCGGTCTTCTCCCGCCTCGGCAAAAGGGAGATACCGGTCCTGATATAAACCCCGCCTTTTTTCTTCCTGAAAAATCTTCTCCTCCGTCTGGGAAGTGCCTCCAAAGAGGAAACAACCGGATAAAATCGGCGCGGAATATGGATCAAGGGCGATGATCGCCGTATCGTCCCAATCGCTCGACAAAGTTTCATTCCTTTCGAGCAATCGGTCGGGAATTTCTTCGGGGCTAAAGGTTTCAAAAAATTTCAGGATAGTTTCCTCCCTGCTCTGAGAAGGAGGAAGAGGAATATTGGCCAGACCGTCGGTGGCCAACAAAAGACGGGTATGAGGCATGATGGGCAGGTCTTCCACCTGGAAAAAGCGGGGCGTCCGTCCCACCATCCAGAAATTGTTTTTTGACCATTGCCGGCTCTCGCCTGTTTGAACATTACAAGAGAACAACAGGCTGTCGCCCGTGTGGAAGAGGAAACCGGTCATCGCTCCTTTGGTTTTTAAGAGAAGGATTCCGGTAAAGGTACAACTGTCGCCGAAGGACAGGGCCTGCAACAGATGATCGGATTCAGCAATCAGTTGCCTTTTCAAAGTTTTGACCTCCGTCTCCCCGTAGTCCCGCTCGTCGGACAGGGAAATAATTCCGGTCAGCATGGTTGCAAACACCTTCATAAACTCCCGGGAGGTCGAAGGATTACGCTCCGAGCCGTCGGCTACGGCGAAAAACCTCCGGGAAAAGTCGAGGAGCAGGCAATCTCCCATCCCGGCCACAGAAGATGATCCGATCAGGCCTTCCTTAACACGGGCACCGAGAAAGCCGGGACACCTAAGAGACCTTTTATATCGGTTCACCAGCACCGGACCGGCCTGAGAAAGGACCTTAGGATTTGGGTCTTCGGCCCACCAAGGCCCGGGTGGTATAGACCACGACATCTTCGTCCCTTTGATTTTTGATGGCATTCCTGGCTACGATGATACCCCGTTGGTCGTCCTTTGCTTGGAGTTCCGTCACCTCCACCTCGCAGCGGATGGTATCGCCGATTTTGACGGCCCCGGTGAAACGGACCTGGTCCATGCCGTAGAAAGCGATGAATGACCTGGGCAGGGCCACATAAGCCCCAAGGCGGAAAACCAGAGCGCTGCCCACACAAAGGGTCAACATGCCATGGGCGATCCGCTCGCCGAAGGGGGTATTCTTGGCGTACTCCACGTTGGTATGCAGAGGGTGCCAATCACCGGTAAAGGCCGAAAACAAGACGAGGTCCGTCTCGGTGATCGTTCTGCCCGGTGAGACCAGTTTTTCCCCCACGGTGTAGTCTTCAAAATAATCTCTGTCCATCTTTTACCCTCCAATCTTTTTCCCTTTTTTTGGGACCCGGGACGGTGCCTTACTCAGGAAACCCTGTTCTAAAAGACCCATGATTTGATTATTGGCCTTTTCCACCGGGAATTCTTCGTGGTTGAAATCCGGATTGTAGACATATTGCCGGATCGTCATGTCCACCGCCCCATAGATGACGAAAGAGGCGATCAGAGGGGAGATATCCCGACGGAAAAGGCCTTTTTTCTGACCTTCTCTGAAAATATCGGCCACCCCGGTAAAGAAGCGATTATAGTTCTTCCAGTTTTCCGGACTGTAGAACTGTTTTAGCCTGGGAAGATCCATGATCAAAACCTTCATCAGGTTGGGATTATTCTGATAACTTCTGAAAATAAAACTAAAAACGGCCAAAAGTTTTTCAGTGGGACCGGTAATGGTTTGATTTATTTTTCCCATGCGCTTTAGCAGGAAGTCCCAATTTTCATTAAAAATGGACAGCAGGATGTCTTCCTTGCTTTTAAAATACTGATACAACGAACCATAGGCCACTCCGGCCTCGCCTGAGATGTCCAGAGTACGGCAGGAGTGATAGCCCTTCTCGGCAAAGACCTTGATGGCCGCATTCAGAATGACGTTCCTCTTGGGCGTTTCAGTTTCTTTCATGAATGACCTCCGGCCTTAACGGCCATGGACTCACTTTAAATAAGCCCCAAGTGACTGACTAATCAGTCATAACCTATCATTTATCGAACCTTTGTGCCGTTGTCAAGAAGATATTTATCCGCCGAACTATTCTTGATCATTTCAGTTTTCCCGACCGTCCTGACCGGAAAACGATCTTCTTGTTGAAATTTATAATAAAAAACTGTAAAAATGAAAGAAAGGTTGTTTTTGACCCAATGGGTCCCAGGCAACAGGGGATCATCAAAAATTTTAAACCGATCCGGGAATGTATGTTAGAAATAAAATCCATCCGCAATCTGAACCGTTTCAGGCATATCGTCTGGGTCCTTTTAAAGTATGGCTTTGACGATGTCATCCACCGTCTGGACCTGCCCGGCTCTTTTATCCTCAAACGGATTTCCCGCGTCAAGGGGGTCTTGACGGTCAATGAACGGATCCGTATGGTCTTCCAGGATCTGGGCCCCACCTTTATCAAGTTCGGACAGATCTTAAGTATGCGCCCCGACCTGGTCCCCGGTCTGTTGGTCCTGGAACTCAAAAAATTGCAGGACCAGGTCCCGCCGGCCCCGCAACCGGCTGTTCAATCCCTCCTTGAAAAGGCCTTGGGCCGGCCCAGTAGAGGAGGTTTTTTCGGAATTCGACTGGACTCCTTTGGGATCGGCCTCCCTGGCCCAGGTGCATCGGGCCTTTCTAAAAAAAGAAAATAGCATTGTGGCCGTCAAGGTCCAGAGACCGGATATCCGCCCATTGATTCGGGCCGATTTAAATATCCTGACCTATATCGCCCAGCGGCTGAATGAGTTGCGCACCTACCAGTTGTATGACTTCCCCGGTCTGGTCGAAGAACTCCGCTTCAGCCTGACCCGGGAATTGGACTTTACCCGGGAAGCCCGGAACATGACGATCTTTCGAAAAACCTTGTCCTATCCGGACCTGATGTACATTCCCAGGGTCTTTGACGGATATACCACCCCTTATGTCCTGACCATGGAACTGGTCGAAGGCGTTCGCATCGACCAGTTGGATGATTCCACTTTTGACCGGAAACAACTGGCCCGAAACGGGGCTAAAATTATGCTGGACCAGATGCTCCGCCATGGATTTTTTCATGCCGACCCCCATCAGGGCAATGTTCTGGTCATGGACGACGGACGGTTGTGTTTTTTGGACTGGGGCATGACCGGCCGAATTACCCGTGACCTGCGCCATCGGTTGATCGATTTGATCCAGGCCATCATCCAAAGGGACACCGATACCCTTCTTCGCCTCATCCCCTACCTCACGGCCGATGCCCCTTCGGACCTGAACCGCACCCGTCTGGAAACGGACCTGCTGGACCTGATCGATTCCCACTATGGGCTCTCCTTGAAAGAAATCCAGATAGGGGAACTGGTCTTATCTTTGATGAACCTGCTCAATGAACATCGTCTGCGCATCCGTTCGGACTTTGCTCCCTTGAGCCGGGCCATGCTGACCCTGGAAGGGTTGGGAAAAGAACTGGCCCCCGATTTCAACCTGATGGAAGAGGCCAGCGTCCTGATCGTCGAGCTGGTCAAGGAACGGTGGTCCATCAAAAGCCTTTCCGAGGATTTTCGCTCCCAGGGCCTCAATTTTTTTGACCTGATTCAAGATCTGCCGTCCAGGCTGAAGGCCTTCTTTCGGAAGATGGACAAGGGGGACCTGACCCTGACCTTCAAGCATACCGGCCTTTCGCCATTGAACAACACCCTGGAGAGGATCAGCAACCGGGTCACCTTCGGGATCATTATCGCCGCTCTGATCGTCGGGTCTTCCATGATCATTACCACCGGTGTCAAACCCCTGCTCTTCGGTTTTCCGGCCCTGGGGGTCATCGGCTATCTGGGTTCCGGGATCTTGGGGTTGTGGCTGGTGATTAACATTTTGAGGAAGAGAAACTGACTGTTCTTCCATCATCGAATTTCATCCATAAATGGCCTAAGGATTGACGTATAATGGATTTCAGACGGCTGGAAGTTTTCGTAAAGGCCTATCAACTGAAAAGCTTTTCCAAGGCCGGACAGGTCCTCTACCTGTCCCAGCCCACGATCAGCGAACACATCCGTCTTCTGGAAGAGGA
Source organism: uncultured delta proteobacterium (assembly GCA_963769305.1). Lineage (GTDB taxonomy): Bacteria > Desulfobacterota > RBG-13-43-22 > RBG-13-43-22 > RBG-13-43-22 > RBG-13-43-22. Next base: position 24,904 of record CAVYLJ010000048.1, read on the forward strand.
CCTGGGATTGTCCCTTTTTGACCGCCAGGGCAAAGAAGTCCTGCCGACCCAGGCCGGACGGCTCCTTTATCAATATGCCGAACAGTTGATAGCCCTTCGCCGGGATTCCTTGAGGGTCATGAATCAATTTCGGGATAAAGGGGTGGGAGAGCTTTTGATCGGGGGAAGCAACATACCCGGCCAGTACCTATTGCCCTCTCTTCTGGGACGATTCAGAGATCGTTTTCCCAAGGTCCGCATCCGGTTGTTGATCGGGGACACCCAGAACATTCAGAATAAAATTCTGGAAAGTGCCATTGAATTGGGGCTGGTCGGGGCCCAGATAGACCACCGGCAGATTTCCTGTCAATTGCTGACCACCGATGAACTGGTCTGCATTGCTCTCCCCGGGCAGGAGGCGAAAAAGCAAAAGGCCCTGGACAGCCAAAAGCTGTTGACCTTCCCATTTATCCTTCGGGAGAAAGGATCGGGAACCCGAAAAGCCATGGAACAGGCCTTTAAAAAAATCGGCCTGGAGGTCAAAGACCTCCAGGTGGTGGCTGAGATGGGGAGCAATGAAGCCGTTCGGCAGGCCGTCAAGGCCGGCCTGGGGATTTCGATTATTTCCAGGCGGGCGGTCCTGGAGGATCTGGAACAGGGGCGGCTTCAGGAAATGAGGATAAAAAAATTCCCCCTCATCCGGAATTTTTATCTGATCACTCTGAGGCAAAGGACCCTTTCTCCCCTGGCCCAGGAGTTTAAGGAATTTATTCTTAACGAAAATCAGGACATAGGCGAAAGGCACGAGGCGAGAGGCGAGAGGAAATAAAAGACTGGGAAAAATGTTAACCCATTGCCCATTGCCTATGGCCCATAGCCCTTTAATCCTCTTTTTAGAAGGAGACCTAAATGATCGAATTACAACAACCCGTCAACCTGGTCAACGGCGCCCGGGCCGCCGGTTGAGCGTCCAAGCTGGGTCCGGGAGACCTGCAGGAAATATTAGCCGACTTGCCCTTGGAAACCGATCCCAATTTACTGGTGGGCCGGGAGACCTCCGACGATGCCGGGGTCTATCGATTACGCGATGACCTGGCCTTGATTCAGACCCTCGATTTCTTTACCCCCATCGTCAATGACCCCTACCGGTTCGGACAGATCGCCGCCGTCAATGCCCTAAGCGATGTCTACGCCATGGGCGGCACGCCCTTAACGGCCATGAATATCGTCTGCTTCCCCAAGAAGACCTTGGATAAATCGATCTTAAAAGAGATCTTAAAAGGCGGCCTGGAAAAGATTCACGAGGCCGGGGCCCTGCTGGTCGGCGGCCACAGCGTGGACGATCTGGAATTAAAATACGGCCTGTCGGTCACCGGGATCATCCATCCGTCCAAGGTCATGACCAACGCCGGGGCCCGGCCCGGGGACCGGCTGATCCTGACCAAACCCATCGGAACCGGCATCATCGCCACGGCCCTGAAAGGCAAATTCGCCTCCCAGGAGGCCGAGGAAGCCATGATCTCGGTCATGGTCGAATCCAATCGAATCGGGGCCGAAGTGATGCAGGAAGTGGGGGCCCATGCCTGCACCGATATCACCGGTTTCGGTTTGCTGGGTCACGCCCTGGAGATGGCCACGGCCAGTCATTGCGGCATGGCGATCTTTGCCTCTCAGGTCCCCCTCATTTCTCAGGCCCTGGAATACGCCCGGATGGGCCTGGTCCCCGGAGGGACTCACGCCAACCGCAATTATTGCAGTCATTCCCTGCATGCGGACCCTAATATCCCTTCTTATCTCTTGGACATCCTTTCCGATGCCCAGACTTCCGGGGGGTTACTGATTTCCGTGGCCCAGGATCGAGCTTCGGCTTTGCTTAAGCAATTAAACGAAAAAGGGCTTGGACAAGCCTCTCTGATCGGCGAGGTGATTGATGACCTGTCCGGGGGCATAACCGTCTCGCCCTGAAAATCAGGTGCCCCGTCAGGAGAAGGACAGGTCCTTCTCCTGACGGACAAGAAGCCCTTCCGCCGCTATTACAATGAAAATGTTGATAATTATTGAAGGCCGCCAGCGAACTTGACCCAATTCGTCAAAAAAATTGCCAGGCCTGCCACAAGACGGTTGAACAAAAATTTTTGGATGACCATTCTGTGGTTATTCCCCGATAAATGGAACCGTTATATTTGCTCTATCCCTGTTCGTGCATATAGGGATTTACCGCCCCATTAGCATGGAGGTATGAATCAATAACCTCTTGGAAACCCTGGTCCTAATCTTGATAATCGCTTTTGTGGTCTATGAGTTCATGGAGCATGTGGTCTTTCCCCTATTCTGGTCCGGGGTCAACCGGAAGAAAAAAGCCTTCTGCGGGCCTGAACGCCTGGTGGGGGAAATTGGAGAAGTCAAAGAATGGCGGCTACGGAAAGGATATGTCTTTGTCGACGGGGAACTATGGAGAGCCGTCAGCGAGGTTCCGTTAAAGACCGGAAATAAAGTAGGGATTCAAAGCGTGGAAGGACTGACCCTGACCGTCAATTTATTGAATCCGAAAAAAAGGGGTTATTAAATCATAAAATAATTTAATGGATATTAAACAAAAAGCTTCTTTATTTGCCATTATTTCGGCCTTTATTCTCGCCGGCAGCAAGTTTTCGGTAGGGCTTTTTTCGGGTTCCATGGCCGTGGCTTCTTCCGGTCTTGACAGTCTGTTGGATGTCTTCATGTCGGCCATGAATTTCCTGGCCATAAAAAAAGCCGCCCAACCCCCCGACCGCACGCACCACTACGGACATGGCAAGGTTGAAAATCTGGCGGCAACGGCCCAGTCTGTGGTCATCGTCTGCACCGGTGGGTTTATTATTTTCAAAGCCGTTCAAAAATATTTCGGCCAAGAGGGGATTACCTATTCCGGTCTTGACCTGGGGGTTATGGTTCTTTCTCTTATTTTCAGTTTTATGATCTCAACGATCTTAAGAAAGGTAGGGAAGAAAACAGACTCCAACACCCTGAAGGCCGATGCCCTCCACTATACCAGTGATCTCTATTCAAACTCCGCCGCCATCTTGGCCATAATTCTCACCTATTATACCGGGAAGGTTTTTTTTGATCTGCTGTTCGCCGTAATCATTGGTTTTATCATTATCATTTCGGCTGTTAAAATATTACAGGGCGGGATCCTGGGTCTTATGGATACCCATATTCCCGAGCCTATAGAAAAAAACCTCATTGAAATTTTAGATAAATTGTCGTATCCCTATGCCGGGTTCCATAAATTAAGGACCCGATTTTCCGGAAACAAAAAATATGTAGATTTTCACTTGTTCCTTTGTAGAAACTTTACCGTTGTCGAGGCCCACGAGCAAACCGACAGGATCGAGTTGGAGATTAAAAAGATGATACCCGCCAGTGATATTCTGATTCACATGGAGCCCTGCCCGTACCCCTGCGAATTAACAGAAACCACTTGCACTATCCCCAAAAAGGTCCGGATGAATCCGTAAAAGCATCCGTTCCAAATTTTACAGGTGAAGCTGGTCTTTGGATAATTGGACCCCTATGAAAAAAATGACCCCTCTTTTCAATCAAGAAACCGGCCGACTCAGGCGATCCCCGGGATTAAAGCCTCAGGGGCAATCAAACATAAATTTTCAGCACCGTGTGCTGGAGATTGTACGGGCGATCCCCTCCGGGTACGTCCTGACCTACGGACAGGTGGCCGCCTTGGCGGATACCCCGCGGGCTGCACGACAGGTGGGACGTATCCTCTACTTTTATGGCCGAAGTGTGCCCTGGCAGCGGGTCATCAATCATTACGGCGGACTTTCAACCTACAAGGTCGGCAGCGGGGAACTGCAGCGGGCTTTGCTGGAAAATGAAGGCCTTTCCTTCAGGCCGGATGGAACGATCGATCTGAACCAATATCAATGGAGTCCGGGGGTTCGGATGATAAAAAAACTGAAGCTGCCGGAGGAGATCGCTTTCCGGATCAATGCCCGACTGCCCTTTTCCAAAGATAGATTTCAATGAATCCGGGTTTTTCACTCCACTGGAGCAGCCTTAATCCTGGTATGTCATCCATTCTTGATAGAGATGGTATAATAAGCCATCTTATGGCATCTTTCCCCAGGATGAATACGCAGGCCACAGAAGACTGGGGGCCGGAATGTTTTTAGGATTTCAGCAGATTAATGGGATCGGAAGTGATCTTACCCTTAGAGAAAAGTAAGTTAAGAGCCTTGGATCAAAAGATTTTTTAAAAATATTTGAGCTTTAACAGAAACAAGATTAAGGGGTAGAGTCGGTGAAAATTAAAAGCTTGGCGTTGGACCACACCATATTAACAAAACTGAGTCGTTTTACGAGACTTGCCTTGCTTGTTCTCGTGGCGGGTTGCGCTTGCACCGTGGCGGTGAGCGCTCAGGCCGCAACATTTGCCCTGCCTGCGGACGGCAACACCATTGTCGGCCGCGTCCGGGTCGTGACCGACATCGGCAAGAACACGCTGTTCGACATCATGCGTCACTTCGACTTGGGATACAAAGAGATCGTGGCAGCCAATCCCGACGTATCCGTCTGGGTGCCCGATCAACACCAAAAGATCGTGGCGCCCACCGAATTCATCCTGCCGCCCAAGCCCTGGGTGGGTATCGTGATCAACGTGCCGCAACGTAGGTTGTATTATTTTCCTAAGCCGAAAAAAGGGGAAGCGCCGCAGTTGATGACTTTCCCGTTGGGCATTTTCCGCCCGGGATGGCCGACGCCGCTGGGCCGCACGCGCATCATCGCCAAATACCGGGATCCCAGTTGGATCGTGCCGAAGAGCATTCAGGAGGATCACCGTAAAGAGGGGGAGTCGCAATTCCCGAGCTATTTCCCACCCGGGCCAGACAACCCGATGGGTATGCTTGCGATGCAGACGGGTTTCCCCGAAATTTTCATTCACGGAACCAGCGAGCCGTGGGGGGTGGGCATGCGTACGAGCCACGGCTGTTTTCACCTGTACCCGGAAGACGCCGCCCAACTCTTTCCGGCGTTGCCGGTGGGAACGCCCGTGCGCATCATCAACAACCCCTACTTGGTCGGTATGCGCGGCGGCCAGTTATACATGGCGGCCTTCAAACCGATTACCGATTATCCCACCAAGGAAAGCCCGTTGACCCGTGCCGTGGCTGCGGTAACACGCCTGCTGTCGGACAAACCGGACGCCCCCGGGCGCCCGGCAGTGGACTGGGAACGGGTGCTCTCTGTCGCGCAAGCCGAGTCGCCCGTCCCCGTCGCCATCAGCCCCGGAGCTCCCCCCTTCAGGAGGTCATCGCGGAGATCAAACCCGAAGCCTACCCTTATCGGCCGTACGGTAAGGATGCGAACGAGGGCATGCCACCGACGGCGCCGCGGTAGGCTTACCTTTTCATATCTGAAAATCAGGCATCGGATAGATTTTTAGAAATTCCCAAATATAGCGGCTGAGTTCTAAAAGGAGCCTTCGATCGGTTAAGTGTTATTAACGGCAAGACACAGAGGACGCACGTCTGGCCTGTAACCCAGGCCCCGGTGGCCAGTTGGTAGCCCGGAGGAAGGCCGTCAGCGTCTTGCCGCTGCCCCTGGTTGGCTCTCGGGCAAGGGCGCTTAACTGCCCGGATCAAAGGTTCAACAAGGCATTGATACGTGCCTTGTCAAAGCCGATGCTGTGGTCACCAGCGTCACCCGACATTCCGAGAGCGGCTTCTTCAGCAGACCGTATATGATTGAACTACCACCCTTGATGATCTCGATCCGCTCATCTTTGCGCGTTTCTCCCGCAGGCAGGGCGCCCCGGCCAAAGGTTGACGCCTTGTCTGCTTTAATTCTTCATAGATTTCCGTCTAAAATCTATTTTCCGCGGCTTCAAAGCAGGGAATGCACAAGACCTGTTCCTGAAAACACCGCGTCCGTGTCTCCATGACCGGTTCGCCGCAGGAAGCGCAGATCAAACTGTTCAGGATCCGGGCTTTCCTGGGCACAGGTTCAGTGGGCGCCTTGATCTCAAAAAGGGTATCAAAATCAGCTTCCATAATGTGCTTGGAGATCCTTTCCCGGATTTCCCGACAGGTCTTCTCTTCCGCTTCAGTCAAACTCTTTTCTCGCATCTTACGAAAAAATCCCCTGAGCTTCGCGCCATCTTCCCCATACAGTTCCGGACGGCCCACCAGCCGGGCCGATTTGCCATCCCGTCTCCGGTAGAAGGAAAAGGCGTTTTTCCCGAAGTCCTTGTGAATCAAGTTGCCCTTGCCGAAGGTACAGCCGGTTAAATATTGAATGGCATCCACACCGCACATATCGGTTTCGACTACAGCCACGAGTTCTTCGTCCGAGGCCTTGCCCATTTCCTCCACAGCCCATTGGGCGGCCCGGATTCCGACGGCCAGTCCGGGACACCAATGGCCGTGAAAGGCGATGGTTTGATCGATGATCTCAGGATCTATTGGTTTAGTGTTCATAAATCAATCTCCCTATTCTTCAAATAATAACTACACACACCCGCTTGATCGGCATAGCTTCCTCTTTCTGAAACAAAAAAGGCCACGAAACCCCGGCTTTTTTTGAAGCCTTGGCCTTCGTGGCCTGATCTAAAAATACCTTATTTTTTATTTTAAACTAGCAGAAAAAAGGCCTTCGTGGCCTTTCTGAAATTGAATAAAATATACGACAATTCTACCTCAAATGTCAATAAAAAAATATTGCACCGTGATTAACCCTGTCCCGTGGGGGTTGTTGCCGCAAACCCGTGTGTTAAGGCGATCTTGGTGAACATTTGGGCCAGTCCGGTTCCCAGCATGAAAACAGAATCAATGTCGAGATTTCGGTCGGCTGTTTCGTCAAAGAAGACATGCAGGCCGGAGCCCAGACCCTCTTCCGGAAACCAGTAACAAATCATGACCGGAACTTGGGGCAGAGGGTGCAACACAACTGAGATGTCGGATTTAAATTGCTTGTCCACCGGTTTCCCGCTGAAAAGATGGACCATGGTGTCAAATAGGTCGGTATGGATGTCGGCCACCCGTTTGATGGATTCTTCACACCGCTTCTGGAAAAGCGGATACCGGTCCCTTCCCCCTCGGAGTTCCCGAAAGGAAACCCACCGGCCTGAAACCGGCAGCCCTTGTCCTTTAAGAAGAGGTAAATAAGAAACGGTACGGCCACCCAGGGGTTAATATGAATGTCCGAAAAAAGGTTTCCCTCGGTATCTACGCTGAAATCCTTACCCAGTACTTTTAACGTCAGTTTGTTGCCCGAGAAAAGGGCACCAACCCGTTTGGCCGTGGCCAGAAGATCCAGATGGGCCATCTCGGATTTAAGCTTTTGGAGATAATCATCGGGATTATGTTCATCGATAATTTGATTTTCCGGTCCCCCGACGAACCGTTCAAGGATCTCCCGGGTCAGCTTGGGGCATTCCTGGAGCTTCCTTTGTCCCAGGAAGACCGATCCGGCAAAGGCCAAGCAGGTCAACTCACCGCATTTTTTACAGTTCGACTTCTCCAACAGTCGGAAAATTTCTGCCGCATTTTTGAATTTATGCATCAAGGTTTCCTCTGTATAATACCGGAAACCACGAAAACCTCCCCGATCTTCCGACCAGGGGATAGCCTTCGTGGCTTCTTTGGTAACTACGCTTGCGGCTTCCCTTTAATGACGGCACCGAAGCTGGTGGTCATGATGGCCGTCCTCACGGATATAGCTTGAGTCGGCTGAATGGCCTCTGCGATTTCTACCAGTAGGGGATTCCGGTTTTATCTTTCCATCCTTTTTCAAACCGCTCATCGAAATAGTTCTCAAGCCTGTCGAGGAGACGCCGCCAGCCGGACTTATGATCGTAATGCAACACATCTTCAAGAAAAGGAACGATTTCCGCCAGCTTTTCCTTGGGCAAATAGGCCCTGGCACCTAAATCATGGGATCTTTGAAGGGCTTCGGGATTCAAATCATGGGCCGTCAGCATAACAACCTTGAATTTTCGAGAAACGGCAATTTCAAGGAGATCGAAGCCGCGGACACCCATGATGTCCAAAATGACTATATCGTATTCTTTCGACTTCAGCAGCTTGGCCGCCCCTTCGTAATCGATTGCTTTTTCGAAGGCACAGTCCGGGCAGGCCAGCAGGATCTCATCCTCAAGTTCAGCCAAGACATCCGATTCATCATCAACAGCCAGTATCTTCTTACCTTTTAAAGCTGATTCGGTCATCATGTTCCTCCTTATCACCGCCCAGTCAGAAGCTCTCGAAGACGTTTATGCTACGATCAGGCGAGGTCGAAACGGTCAAGGTTCATGACTTTGTTCCACACCGCCACAAAGTCGTGCAGGAACTTCTCCTGGGAGTCCTCACATCCGTAGACTTCCGCCAAGGCCCTGAGTTGGGAGTTCGAACCGAAGATTAGGTCGACACGGGTGCCGGTCCACTTGAGTGCGCCCGTTGCTCGATCACGACCCTCGAATACGCCGTCGTCTTCCGCGGTTGCCTTCCACGTCGTGCTCATGTCGAGCAGATTCACGAAGAAGTCATTGGTGAGCGCCTCTGGCCGCTTGGTGAAGACGCCGTGCTGGGACCCTCCGAAGTTGGTCTTCAGGACGCGCATGCCGCCCACGAGCACTGTCATCTCAGGAGCGGTCAGCGTCAGCAATTGCGCACGATCAACCAGCAGTTCCTCTGCCGTTACTGCATATTTAGCTTTTAGATAGTTACGGAACCCGTCTGCAGCCGGTTCGAGTACGGCGAAGGACGCCACGTCGGTTTGCTCCTGCGACGCATCCATGCGTCCCGGCGTGAAGGGAACCGTCACCTCGTGACCGGCATTCTTCGCAGCCTGCTCGACGCCCGCGCAACCGGCCAGAACGATCAGGTCAGCCAGTGATACCTTCTTGCCGCCGGACTGCGCGCTGTTGAACGCGCTCTGGATGCCCTCCAAGGTCTTGAGCACCTTCGCCAGCTGGGCAGGCTGGTTGACTTCCCAATCCTTCTGCGGCGCCAGACGAATGCGGGCACCGTTGGCACCGCCGCGCTTGTCGGAGCCACGGAAGGTGGACGCCGACGCCCAGGCGGTCGAAACCAGCTCCGACACTGACAGGCCAGAAGCCAGGATCTTGCCCTTGAGGGAGGCGATGTCCTGTGCATCAATCAGTTTGTGATTGACGGCCGGGATGGGGTCTTGCCAGATGAGCTCTTCTGCCGGAACCTCCGGGCCGAGATAGCGTGCGCGCGGGCCCATGTCGCGGTGCGTCAGCTTGAACCACGCCCGGGCGAAGGCGTCCGCGAGCTGATCCGGATTTTCCATGAAGCGCCGGGAAATCTTTTCGTAGACAGGGTCGAACCGCAGAGCGAGGTCCGTGGTCAGCATCGATGGCGCGTGACGCTTGGACGGGTCGTGCGCATCCGGCACGGTACCGGCGCCTGCGTCACCCTTCGGCTTCCACTGGTGCGCACCGGCCGGGCTCTTCGTCAGTTCCCATTCGTAGCCGAACAGGTTCCGGAAGAAGTTGTTGCTCCACTTCGTAGGCGTGGTGGTCCAGATGACTTCCAGGCCGCCGGTAATCGTGTCGCCGCCTTTGCCCGTGCCAAAGCTGCTCTTCCAGCCCAGGCCCTGCTCCTCGATGCCGGCGGCTTCCGGCTCTGGGCCCACCAGTGACGGATCACCGGCGCCGTGGGTCTTGCCGAAGGCGTGGCCGCCCGCGATGAGGGCCACCGTCTCCTCGTCGTTCATCGCCATGCGAGCGAAGACCTCGCGGATATCCCGCGCCGCAGCGATCGGGTCCGGGTTGCCGTTCGGGCCTTCCGGGTTCACATAGATCAGGCCCATCTGAACGGCGGCGAGGGGATTCTCGAGTTCCCGGTCGCCGGTGTAGCGCTTGTCTCCAAGCCACTCGCTCTCGGAGCCCCAGTAGACGTCCTTTTCCGGTTCCCAGATGTCCTCACGCCCGCCGGCGAAACCGAAGGTCTTGAAACCCATCGATTCCAAGGCGACGTTGCCGGTGAGGATCATCAGGTCGGCCCAGGAAATTTTCCGGCCGTACTTCTGCTTGATCGGCCAGAGCAGTCGGCGCGCCTTGTCGAGGTTCGCATTGTCGGGCCAACTGTTGAGGGGTGCAAAGCGCTGGCTGCCGTTGCCTGCGCCGCCGCGGCCGTCGCCGGTGCGGTAGGTGCCGGCGCTGTGCCACGCCATACGGATGAACAAAGGTCCGTAGTGGCCGAAGTCCGCCGGCCACCAGTCCTGCGACTTCGTCATCAGTTCACGGAGGTCCTTCTTCACGGCCTCCAAGTCGAGACTCTTGAACTCCTTAGCGTAGTTGAAACCCTCGCCCATCGGATTGGACTTGGAGGAATGCTGGTGCAGGATATCGAGCTTCAACTGGTTCGGCCACCAGTCTCGGTTCGATGTGCCTCTGCCGGCCATGTGTTTGTCAGTCCCGCCCGTTACCGGGTCCTTGCTGTCGTCATTCATAATGTTTACTCCTTTCGTTGTGTGACTTGTTGAACAGCGCTACTATGAATATATAGTGTTTCGCTGCCCATCTAAATAGTATCCGTCTGGAAACAATAACTTTCCGGACGGAGCGCTCAGCCATCAGCTTTTAGCTTTCAGCAAAATCCTTTATCTTTGGGGAGTTGGGCTAAATGCTGACCGCTGACGGCTGAAAGCTATCCGGAAATCTCACGACTCTCCACGCTGGGCTTTTCTGATAAATCGATATAGAGAGAATCGGTTTCGGGATAGTAATTTAACTTCATGGTTTGAACCCCCTATCAGGAAACGCATTGTGAATCGTCTTCTTGTCGCTGAGGGTGATTACTCGGAGTACACGACCCTCAAGCTCAGAGACTACAACCCAGAACCTGAAGCGGTTAAGTTCCTGGGGTTCGACCTTGAGTAGGTTTTCTATCACACTGACGCACCACTCTTTTTTCAGGTACGGCCGTTTCCGAAGCACTTCTTTCTCGAAATAGTCGGTATATTTGTATTCGGCTGTAACCATGCCTACCTATTATACGTTATTTCCGGTAATATTTGAATTTATTCCGGGAAAAACATTAAAAAACTGTTTCCCGGATAATATCAGGAAGTTTCCGTATGGTCAATAAAATTAGAAAATTTTTTTTGACAACTATCTAAAATTATTAAATTTAATCGGCTCACTCGGGAGATTCTCGGCCACGGTTTGCTTAAAACCGCGACTACCTGCCTGCCGCCTACTAAGCAAGGATTATGAAAGAGGTTTTTAAGAGTCCGCTTGATTTTTGAGTTGGTTAGGGGATGGATATATCCTCAGGAAGGATATGGGATGTGACTTTGACCTTGATCCGCATCTTACCGCGCCCCGTCTGGACAATGACGTTCTCGTGGTATCTATGACCTGTTCTCACTCCTTCTGAAAAACCCTTTCACGGGAAACCGGGGCATTGATGTTTTTCTTAAACCAGTGTTTTAAACGAATCCGATTCCAGTAGGTCATGGGTGATCGTGAAGACTTAATCTTCCCTGCTAAAGTGGCTTGAGGTTGAAAAAGGAGATCCAGGACATGGCTGGTTGGGGAAATGGGATTTAAATGATTGACGCAGCCGGCACAGTAAGTGATCATCCTCCGTCCTTGGGCCTCTTCCTTTCTTAAGGTCGACCAGTACCTGGCCAATTCCGGAGACAAATAGCCGACCGCACCGCCTTCTCCGCAACAAAGGGTGGTTTGTCGGTTGTGGGACATTTCCTGGATGGCCAGCCCTTTTCTTTCGACCAGACCTCTGACGACATCTTGAATACGGGCTTCAAATCGAACCACGCAGGGATCGTGAATGGTAATGGCGGAAGAAACCTTTTCCGTTTCCGGCAACCCATTTTCCGTTAAAACTTCATAAACGGTTTTTACTTTCAACCCTCCCCCGTTCTCCTTGAAAACCCTATAACAGTTGGGGCAGGCCACCCAAACGTTTCGAACTCCCTGGTCAAGCAAATAGGCGGTCATTTCCCCGAATAGGGTCTGAAAATAGCCCTGTCTACCCAGATCCAGGGAGGGCTTGGTACAGCAGTCCAGAACGATTCCCAAGTTAGGATAGCTTTGCCTTAAATGCTCAAAGAGGTTGAGCACCGTCTCCGGTCTTGTTCCGGGCAGAGCGCATCCGGGGAACAATACCGTATCGCAACCCCTGGGCAGGCCATACCAGGTATATCGTTTTGAGATCCCCCGTTTTTCATAGTTCAACAAAGCCTGATATTCCGAAATTTCCTCTTGGCCCAGCCTTACGGCTTCCCGGCGCATTTCCAGAAACATGCGGCTCGGGTCGATATCGGCCGGACAAACGGCCGCACAAAGCCCGCAGAGGCTGCATTCAAAGGCTATGCCTTGGTCTTTTCCATCCGCCGGACAATACTTGTCAGCGATATATTTGGGGTTGCCATACTTTTGTAAAAACGTGCATTCCTTCTGACAAAGAGAGCATTCGATACATTTCTCTTTAATCTGTTCGTTCATAATGATCAGTTTAAGTCCCGTGATTTGTTATTACCTGATTTTTGCATAGGCCGCTGAAAATCTTTCGGAGTGTCTTATCGTCCATTTGGTCCAGCAAGAAATCATCAAAATCATCGTCAAGGTCTTCGTCCGAAGGCGCGGTTTCCCGCCCATCTGAGGGTCCAGCCCACTGGACGGGCAAGGTGGTGCCGTTTTCCTTGGCAACCCAATTGTGGCGGCCGCTGAAATGGTCCAGCCAGTTGTGGCATTCGTCGTGATCGCCGATATAAGAGATAAACAGCGTTTCCCCCCGTCGGAAACAGATGGCCCGAAAACCGTCACCCAGGTCATATTTGATACAGCCATCGATCCGCTTCTCTCCCCAGCCGGTCAACTTCCAGACTTTTTTTAAGTCGGGAGGTCCGTTTCTGGTCAAGGCCGCCAGGAGTTCGTTGGCTTTCTGGGCGGCAGCCACCCCCTTTTCACCCCGTTTCCATAAGGCTTCAAGTTCTTTCTCAAATCTTTTTTCCAGATGAATAAACCGGATCATCGTGTTAATTTATCCTTCTCTTCCTGCATTTCATTCATCTATCAAGTGGAACATCTCTTGGAATTCCCAAGATTGGCAAAACTCCTGGATTCCGGATCAAGAAATGACGACCTGGATTTTTTTCTTTTTAAGGCCATTTCCTTTCCTTGGTCGATGTTTGGTCTTCTGAGCGGCCTCTTTAACCAGTTCCTCTTTCATGTTTCCTTCCTCCTTTAAATTCCAGACCCTGGATTAATAAGCATCGTATTCAGGGGAAGAAGGCTAAAGGCTGACCAAAGGCCGTCAACTTTTTATCAAGATATGGACTTTTCTTTTCCATAAAGAGCGGCTCCGATGGCCCCGACCATGTCGGGGTTTTCAGGAATCAAGGGAGAGAATTTCAGCCCTTCTTCCATTAACGTTCGGACACAGGGGTTGTGGGCTACCCCTCCGGCAAAAACCAGGGGGGCCTCTTTCCCCACCCGGCCGAGCATGGACAATGTGCGTTGAACAATGGCAGAATGGAGCCCCATGGCGATATTTTCCGGCCGCTCGCCCCGGGCCATCAGGGAGGTGGCCTCGCTTTCCGCAAAGACCGTACACATACTGCTGATCTGGATCCGTTTGTCCGCCCCGAGGGCGAAGTCTCCAAAAGACTCCAGGGGAATTTGCAGGGCCGTGGCCATGAATTCCAAGAAATTTCCCGGTCCCGGCGGCACAGCGGTCATTCATTTCAAATTTGGCCACCTTTCCCTTTTCCGTGAGGAGAATGACCTTGGTGTCCTGACCGCCGATGTCCAGGACGGTCCGGGCTTCTGGGAATAAAAATCGGGCCCCCAGGGCATAGGCCTGGATCTCCGTGATGGCAGTGACCGGTGTGCCGTTCAGGGATTCGGCAAAAAGCTTTCGCCCGTAACCTGTGGCTACGATCCGCTCAGCGGCAATTCCCTTCATGATTTTCCGGCACTGGCCCAGGGGATCAAAGGTGGTGGGCACTTTGGCCTGGTCAACCAACTGCCCTCCTTCCAATATGGCCAATTCAATGGACCGGGACCCGATATCGATCCCGGCCACCCGATCTAACGGCATTTAATCGCTTGATCCTTCTTTGGCCGGCAGCACATGGACCGCTTTGATGATCAACAGAACCTCGTCTCCGACCTTGAGACCCAGATCTTCCACCGATTCGCTGGTCAGGACCGAAGCCATCTCGGCTGGTTTGGTGATTTTGTATTTTACCAGAGACATGACATCCCCCTTTTGAATCGATTTCACCTTGGCCATAATTTTGTTACGGGCTCCGTATTTCATGGGATGCTCCTTTCAAAAAATAATTTAAACATTTGGGAAATTTGGATTCCGGTTTTCACCCTCTGGGACGTAGTCCCCTCCGGGACGGAGGCCGGAATGACGACCTGCGAAACTTTATGGCCGCGTCATCTCCACAAAGGCCTCCACCCGGGTCTTCAACTGTTCCACGTCTTCCATGCTATAATCGGTCTCGATGGGCAGCATGGGAATATGGGCCTTTTGTAAGGCTTTATCCACTTTATAAGCTTCCATGGCATAGGGTTGACAAAAAGACAGGGCATAATGAATGACCCCGTCTACCTTAAGATCTTTGGCCATTTCCACGATATGATCCAGGCGCTCGTTGTTGGGGGTAAAGCAGGCACAATCGATTTTCATATAGCGGTCTGCCAGGGCATCCAGCATGGCCTCTAACGTTTGCCCCGATTCATCAACGAGGTCACGGGTATTGCGGGTGCCGATGCAGGACTCCTCTCCGACAATGACCGCGCCGGAGGATTCCACCACAAAGGGCAACTTCCAGTTCGGCACGGCCATGGGGCATCCGGAAAGCATTAGTCGGGGCGTCTCCTTGGGAACAATCCCCTCTCCGGCTTTGACGCGGGTTTCCAATTCGTCGCATAATTCGTTGATCTTGGCGGTAAAACGGACCGGGTCATCATAAAAGCTGATCTGGTTGACTAAAATGACATCCCGGCCAGAAATGGGGGTCGGGATGGCCGCGCGCAATTGATTCAAACGCTGCAAAACACGACGGCGGTCATTGACTAATTTGATGGCGGCTTTCAGCTTTTCGGCGGTAATGGTGTTGCCGGTAATGGCTTCGATTTTATCCTTAAACCGAAGCACCTCGGTTTTCCAGAGGTCCCGGTCGCAGGCGTTTTTCATCTGGGGGATTTCCATTACATAGAGAGGGGCATAGTCGGCAAAAATCTCATAGGCCTTCTTTTTCCCGTCACAAGTGGTTTCCCCCACTACCAGGTCACAGGATTCGAGGTAGGGGCAAAGCTTGGACAATTTAAAGCCCACAAAGGATTTGATCAAAGCACAGGTATTACGGGGAAGAATTTTTTCCGCCGCTTCACTTCCGGCCTCGGCCCCGGCGCATAAACCTACCTGAACGGCATCAGCGGCCAGGACGATTTCTTCAGGGACAAAAACACAAAAGGTTCCGATCACCTTTTTACCCTGGGCCTTGGCATCCTGAAGTTCTTTAATGCGCAGCCCATGAACCTCGGACAGAACAAAATCCAGGTACTCCATTCCTTTCAGCCGACCGGTCTGACTCAAATAAATATCGCCATAAAATTTTCCCAAAACTTCCAAGAGTCCGGCATGGGCCTCCAGGTCCAAATTCAATTTTTCCCACATAGCATCATAAGGCGTAGACATTTTCATTCCTCCATTGACGATTTTAAATTTTTTAAGTTTATGAGTTGGTATATCAAAATAACGGGGACCCCTGCCCGAGTCGGGAGATTTTCCGTCTTCCCTTTAAACAGGGAATTGGGGGAAAAGAATCTTTTCCATGAGCTGATGGTCGGATAGGCGGCGTTACTGGTGATCCCAACGGGACAACTTTCCAGACAGGTGATACAACCGGTTTTTTCTTTGGCGGCCCTCTCCAAGTTACCGCCGAAGCGGATGTGAAGTCCTTTTCCGGTTTGATCAGAGATAATATCCGCCAGAGAGAATGAATTATTCAGGTCCGGCCGAAATACGGAGACGGACAATTCGTCTCCCTGAACCAAGGTATTGGTTTGATCCGGGGTCAGGTTGTTTCCCGGACGGGCCCCGATTTGCAGCAGGGCCGCATGAAATTCCTCGGGGGTACAATAAGCAGACAGGATTCCCTTATCGCTTAATTTGCCGCCTCGATAAACCACGCCCCAGTGCGGATTGGTCTTGTTCCAATTTTTTAGATTAACTTCGGTATAGAGCAGGACCCGTCTTTTTTTAAGATCGATGGAAAGGGGATGGGCTTTATCGGGCAGGGTGGTCAGGTCCGCAGACCAAGAAGGGTCTACGCCCGGTGCGGAAAAAATCAGGGTTGCGACCACCCCGACCGATAACATTTTCAATAGAGAAAGGGCCATAAAAAGGGCGCTCCTCTCCGACAGAATTTAATCGATTCATTAATAATCGGGAGAGGAACGCAAATGGACATCGGACTTCGCCTATTTCCCTTTTTCGATCGGATAATCGGCCTCATCCCAGGCCTTGATGCCCCCCGGGATAGCGGTAGACATTTTTATATCCCAACTTGACGGCCCACATGGCCCCATTGTGACTACGGGTGCATTTGGTAAAGCCGCAATAAAAGACGATCAGACGGTCCTTGTTGGGTCCGAGCAGCTTTTCCAGGTCGGTTTTCTTTTTTTCATCCAATTGGGTCATTTCCGGAATCGGAAATTCAATCTGAACCGCCCCGGGGATATGTTGTTTTTTATAGCTGTCTTCATAAGGCATGGTATCGACGATCAGCAGGTCTTTCTTCTGATCCATGCCAAGTTTTCAGTTCGGTGGTGGAAACAACCTTATACCCGCCCCGTTCCACTTCCCGATAAAAATTAACGGCTATTTTTTCCGTATCCAGTTCTTTACTGCCCCAGGCAGCCAAAGAAGGGCTGGTGAATATCACCATGGTCATCAAGAGCAACAATCCACTTACCCAAAATCTTCCGTTTGACATCTGCAACTCCTCCTTAAACCATTCGTTTTATTTTCGCCCATAAAGGCAAAGTTGTTTTTCGGTCGGACTTAAGCCACCTTGAACCGTATACAAAAATGACCCCTCCCAACATCATTAAATCCCGATAAAAGGCCTGCCAGAGACCGGCCTGGCTTTTTAATTCCTCCAGGGAAAAACAGCCGCAATCCACCTTTAAATCCTTTAAAATCCCGTACCAGAGCACGGCCGCAAAAAAAACAAGCAAAGTGAAAAGCAGACTTAAACTGCCCCTGACCGCCAGGATAACGCCTATCCCGGCTAAAAGTTCCAGGACCGGCAACCCGATAGCCGCGACAGGTAAAAGCAGGTCGGGAATCAGGTCATACCGGTAGATAATTCGGGCAAAGGCCTTGGGGTCTAAGAGCTTCACGGCTCCCGCATACATAAAAACCATTCCAAGAACCAGACGGATCAAAAAAGGGAGCCCGGCAGAAATCGAAAGAAGACGACTTAGGATTCGAATAATAGAATGTTTCGATTCCAACATAAGATGGATGGATATATTAAATTCACCTATAATACAAATAGGAAATATTGATAATAATCGATGCCCCCATAGGAAAAAGTAATAATGGGTAACGCGGCAGGTACCGTATTTTCGTAAAAACGGTTGACGAACCTTCATTAGGGAGATATATTCACATCATGAATATTCCGATTAAGAATAAAATCGTTGCCGGAGGAGATCGCAACCCCGCGGAATATGCCGTGCTGGGTGCCCTGGAGAGGGGGCCGGCCCACGGATACGATCTGTTATCACTATCTTTCCGCGAGCTTGGGGGCTATCTGGACCCTGGGCCTCAGCCAGGTCTACGCCCTCCTTTCCCGGTTGGAGCAGGAAGGATTGATCACCCATCAGCGACAGGCCCAGGGAAAACGGCCGGACCGAAAAATCTACACCCTGACCTCGGCCGGGATGAAGATCTTTAAGGACTGGGTACGTCGACCGGTTCCGCACGTACGCGATCTGCGGCTGGAATTTCTTTGCAAGCTCCACTTCGCCCGGACACTGGGCCGGGGCGCGGAAACACGGCTTATCAAGGCCCAGATGGCCCTATTGGAAGAAAAATGCCAAAGGATGCATTCTAAGACCAAGTCGATGGAAGCTTTTATGGAAATCCAGGCCCTGCGGTTTCGCCTGTCCCAGACCGAAGCCGCCATGACCTGGCTGAAGGACTTATCGGCAATAGACAAGAAAATCTAAAATCAGGGGGAAGCAATGACCTTCATAAAAAAAATCAGACTCTGTCTTCTCATGCTCTTACTCATTCCGGCCCTCTCACCAAATGTCTATCCGGCTTCAGACGACGAGTTGACCGTTTCCGCCGCCATCAGTTTGAAAAATGCCTTTGAAGAGATGGGGCGGAATTTTGAAGGCCGACATAAAGGAGTTAAGGTGCTCTTTAATTTTGGCGCCTCCGGGGATCTGGCCCGGCAGATAGCGGCCGGGGCCCCGGTGGATGTATTTGCTTCAGCCGCTCTTAAAGATATGGAGGATCTCGATCACCAGGGGTTGCTCCGTCCTGATTCCAAAATTAATTTTGCCGGCAACGCCATGGTCTTGATTGCGCCGAATGACTCTTCCCTTCAGGGGAAATCTTTTCAGGACCTGAAAGACGGTCGCATCAAACGGATAGCCATTGGAAATCCCAAAACCGTTCCGGCCGGGAGATATGCTCAAGAGGTCTTAACCAACCTCAATCTCTGGCAGGGGTTGAAGGACAAATTGATCCTGGCCGAAAATGTAAGGCAGGTATTGGATTATGTGGCCCGTGGAGAATGCGATGCCGGGTTGGTCTATTCAACGGATGCCCGGACCCGATCCAGAGAGATCAAAATAATTGCGACAGCCCCCGAAGGCAGCCATCGGCCGATCCTCTACCCCATAGGGATTATCCAAGGATACAAAAAAGAAAAGTCTGGCGAATGAATTTATTGCCCTGGTATTATCCAAGGAAGGGAAGGATATTCTCAAACGGTACGGATTTAAAAACGTTCCAGGAAAAACAAAATGATGGATGATTCGACCTGGTTCTCCTTGCGCCTTTCCCTCCAAGTGGCCTTGGCGGCAACCTGTTTTATAGTAGTCGCAGGCATTCCCATTGCCTACTTCCTGGCCAGGAGGGATTTTAAGGGAAAGGAGTTGGTTGATGTCCTCTTCACCCTTCCCTTGGTCCTGCCGCCGACCGTTACCGGATATTATCTGATTATTTTATTCGGCCGGAGGGGCGCCCTGGGAAGGTTTCCTTTATGCCTGGACGGGCTGGAGCCTTATGTTTACCTGGTACGGGGCCGTCCTGGCCTCCTTCGTCGTCGCCCTGCCTCTGATGATCAAGACCAGCCGGGCGGCCATGGAATCGGTGGACCGAAACCTGATCAACGCCTCCTATACCCTGGGGCATTCGGAATGGGAGACGGTGGTCAGGGTCATCATTCCCCTGGCCAAAAAGGGAATCATCGCCGGAACGGTCCTCTCCTTTGCCCGGGCCATGGGAGAATTCGGGGCCACCCTGATGATCGCCGGGAACATCCCGGGTAAAACCAATACCCTGCCCCTTTCCATCTATACCATGGCCGGCAGCGGCGACTGGTCAAAAGCAAACGTCCTGGTCCTCTTTTTAACCCTTCTTTCCGGATCTTTCCTTTATCTGGCCAACCGGTACAGCAGGAAAAGCATCTAATGGGCCTGTCGCTTAAACTTCGCAAGCAGGTCAATGGATTTAACCTTGATGTCGAGTGGGCCATGGAAAATGAACTTTCCGTTCTCTTCGGCTTTTCCGGGGCCGGAAAATCGATGACCCTGCAGTTGATGGCCGGTTTGATCAGACCGGATGAGGGATGGATTTATTCCGGGGACAGGATTCTCTTCGACAGCCGGTCGGCAATCAACCTCGCCCCCCAGGACCGGTCCATCGGCTATGTTTTTCAGAACCTGGCTTTATTTCCGCACATGACGGTTAAAGGAAACATCCTCTATGGAGCGGGGGACCTAAAAAAGGAGCAACGGGAAGAACGGGGTCGAGAGATGATCGCCGCCTTCCATCTGGACGGTCTGGAGGCCAGATACCCTTCTGAGATCTCCGGCGGACAGCAGCAGAGGGTGGCCCTGGCCCGGGCGCTTATCCGCCGGCCCGACCTGCTCCTCCTGGATGAGCCCTTCTCGGCCCTCGATAATCCCTTGCGGCTGGAGATGCAAAAATTTCTTAAAAGAGATCCGGCAAGAATTTAATATCCCGGTAATCCTGGTGACCCATGACCTCGTGGAGGCCTATGCCGTAGCCGATAAGATCATCGTCTACTCCCAGGGCAAGATCGTCCAGATCGGTTCTCCCCTTGAAGTAGGTCGTAACCCGGTCAATGCCGAAGTGCAAACATTGTTTCTTTTGAATCCTTTTTTGACAGACTCTTCCCGGAGGTGGAGCCCCTGAAACGGGGGAGGAAAAATTTTTCTCTTTTTATATGTCATTTTAAACATATATGTATAAAAACCGAGACCCGGTCCGAATATTCCGGGAGAAACAGAGAAGGCGGGATCTGGCCTCTTAACCATAGCCGCATCACAAGATTGAAGCTCCCTGCATCGAGGTGCAGGGAATCTTCTATGCAAGGGAAATGTCTATTATTGTAATTCGCTCGCTAACTCGCGTAGTCACGCCGTTGGCGTGCCGGGGAATGCGCTCGTTACCCCTATTCAACCGGTTAAAAAAAGGAGGGTTCGTGATGAAACAAAAAATGGGAGTTCGGCTTGTCACTATTATTTTTATGGTCATTTTGGTCTCTTCGGCGACTGCCCAGGCCGCTCCGGGAAAATTCTATATCGTAGGCATGGGCGCCAGCCCGGATTTAGTCACCTCGCGGGGAATGGAAGCGGTTAAAAACGCGGATGTTGTGCTGCTGGAAGATAAGAGCGATAGCGATGTCTGGAAATCCCTGATCGATGGAAAGGAAATTTGGATCTTGGGGAAATTTTCACGGGTCTATTACGGAATCGACCCGGAGACCTTAAAAGACCCGAAAGCCAGGGCCAAGGCGATTCAAAACGCTCAAGCCAGAGAAGACATAGTTCGTAAGATTAGACAAGCCGTGGAACAGGGCAAGACGGTGGCGGCTCTTCAGTGGGGAGACCCCATGATGTACGGAACGACCTTCTACCTGGAAATGCTGCCCAAGGACTTTCCCTCCGAGGTCATCCCGGGGGTAGGGGCCTTTCAAGCAGCCAGTGCCGCTGTCAAAATGAGCCCTCCTTACGGTTGGGACACCAGTTCGGTGATCCTGACCATGGCCGATTGGCCCGGCCGGGCGGACCTTAATGAGAAACTGATGACCCTTCAGACCAGTATGATTTTTTACACCATGCATCTGGACTATCTCAAACTGTTCACCCAGCTCAATCAACATTACCCCAAGGACACGCCGGTGGCCGTCGTCAACTATGCCGGCGACCGGGAAAAGCAAAAGGTGATCTACAGCACGGTAGGGGGCTTTTTAAAAGAAGTTAAGTTCAAAGATCTGCCCCCGGAACTGCATATACTCATGGTCGGGAAATTCCTGACCGTCGGCCAGGCCCGAAAGGAAGGGACGGCCACCTTTCAGGATTTTATTGGCCAACAGCATGGGGATGATCCTTGGGTGAGAAAATAACCAGGGTGGAAAAAATCAACCATTCCCTAAAACCCAAATTAGATTTTTCCCATCTCATCCCCCGATGTTTTCTTCTTGTCTTGAAGAAAAAATTTTTAGAAAAGAAGAACAGAAATGGCAAAAGGAAAAAATACTTACACGACCGCCTTTGGAATCCCGGTTAGCGACGGCCAGAACAGCCTGACGGCCGGAGAACGTGGACCGGTTTTGATGCCAAGATGCTCATCTTTTGGAAAAGCTGGGCCACTTTGACCGGGAACGCATTCCTGAATAATTCTATCGAGGCCTGAAAAGGAATTAAAGCTCCCCGCATCAAGGTCCGGGAAATCTTCCTGGCAAGGTAAGTGTCTATTATTTGAAGTTCGCTCGCTATCCCTGTTAAATTCGGAATCGAATCGGGCCGAACAGGAGAAATTATAAGGAAGAAGACGCTTTCTTTTTTCGGAAGGTTTTTTCCATCTTGATCAGGATCTTGCCGAATTCGACGGCGTGTTTTTTCATGACCAGGGCGGCCTTGGCAGGATTTCCGGCTAAAACCGCCTCGACGATAGGCCGGTGCATCCCGGCCGGGTGAATATAGGGAAAATCCGGCTCGGCCGCTATCTGAACGACCCTCAAGGTCAGCTCCACAAAAGAACGGATCATGGCCTCAAAGAAACGATTGCCGCACATTTCAGCCAGGATGAAATGGACGGCTGTCTTTCGCTCCATGTCCTGGGCCAGGGAGGTTATGGGTTGCTTCTTCGGCCTCCAGGGCCGCCCGGAGTCGTTGGGCATATTTCTGGGTCATTTTTTGGGCCGCCTGCCGGGCCACTTCGGGTTCGATGAGCAGTCTGACCTGGTACATTTCAGGGATGGAGATCTTTTCCGACAGGAAGAGATCGACAAAGGCGTTGGACAGGTGTTTGAAACTAAGATCGGTAACGAAGGCCCCTCCGGTCGCTCCCTGGCGGGTCTGGATAAAACCGGAATTTTCCAAAGACCGCAGGGCCTCGCGAACGGCCACCCGACTGACCTGAAAGGACTCGGCCAAGTCCCGTTCGGGAGGCAGACGATCCCCGGCCTTGAAATGACCGACCATGATGGACTCCTTGAGTTGCCCGGCCACCTCCTCGGAAACCCGCATCTGTTTTATGGGCCTAAATTTCGTCATAACCTACCCTTCTTTCGTGGCAGCATAGAAAATAAAAAAATATTTTTCAATAGAAAATTTTCATTGACATAATTTTTTAGTTCAATTAATCATTATACCAATGAAACAATAAACCAATACTTCTTCCACCTCTTTCCCGGGAAAGGATGGGGGGTTAAGGCGTTGGCGAAACATGAAGAAGGATTCAAGGGTCCGAGGGGTCAAGGATTCAAGTGAAAGGCGTGGAATTTAAAACCCTTGAACCCTCGAATCCTGGAATCCTTGAACCCTATTCTCTCACTATGGAGCACACCTATGAGCCAGGACCTGGTTAATCTGATGGCCGACCTGAAGGAAGAGGAAGTCTATGCCCTGGTCGAAGAATTGATCCGCCAGGGGACCAACCCCCTGAAAATCCTGGACCAGGCCCGCTCGGCCATGGAGATCGTCGGCAAGCGGTTTGAGACCGAGGAATACTTTATCCCCGACCTGGTCCTGGCCGGTGAGATCCTCAAAACCATCTCGGAGAAAGTCAAGCCCCTGCTTAAAAAGGAGGAGGCTCCCCAGAAAAAAGGCAAGGTCCTGATCGGCACCGTGGCCGGGGATATCCACGACATCGGCAAGGATATCGTCACCTTTATGCTGGATGTGAACGGCTATGATGTCCTGGACCTGGGTATCAACGTGCCGGTTAAGGTCTTTGTGGAGAAGATCAAGGAATTTGAGCCCCAGGTCGTGGGCCTGAGCGGTTTTCTCACCCTGGCCTTCGATTCCATGGAAAAGACCGTCACGGCCATCGAAGAAGCGGGCCTGCGGAACAAGGTGAAGATCATGATCGGCGGCGGTCAGATGGATGAGGAAGTCCGGAAATACGCCCGGGCCGATGCCTACGGCAAGGATGCCGCCGCGGCCGTCAATCTTTGTAAACAGTGGATCGGGAGTAGGAGGGAGGAAGAGAAATGAAAACTCCTGAAGAACTCTACCGGGAAAGGGAAAAGAGGGTCCTGGATGCCATCGCTCTTAAAATACCGGATCGAATACCCGTCATGTTCTTCTTCGGATTTTTCCCGGCCAAATATGCCGGCTTTACCGTCCAAGAGGTCATGTACGATCCGGAAAAACTCTGGGAGTCCGAGGAGAAAGCTTTATCCGACTTCCCCATGGACATGGCCCATAATCCCTTTCCCTTGCGTTTCCTGGGGCCTCTGTTGGAGACCCTCGATTTCAAGGCCCTGGTCTGGCCCGGCCATGGGCTTTCCTCCAACGACACTTACCAGTTCGTCGAAGGGGAATATATGAAGGCCGAGGAGTATGATCACTTTCTGCTCGACCCCACCGATTTCATGGTCAGACGGTTCTGGCCGCGTATTTACGGGGCCTTGAAGGCCTTTGAAAAAATTCCACCCCTCCATAGCTTTATTACCTATTATATGGGGACCCCTCACGGCTTCGCCCCTTTCAGCTCCCCGGAACTGGTCGAGGCCCTGGAAGTGCTCAAGAAGGCCGGGGAGAAATCGGCCCAGGTTTCCGCTTACTCCCGGAAATACATTCAGAGGACTAAGGACCTTGGATTTCCCATTCAAGTCGGAGGCCTCTGCCAGGCCCCCTTCGATACCCTGGGCGATTTTTTCCGGGGGACCAAGGGACAGATGCTCGACATGTACCGGAGGCCGGAAAAGGTGATCCAGGCCTGCGAGAAACTCCTGCCCATTATGGTCGAGATGGGCGTCAATGCCGCCAGGGCCTCGGGGATCCCCAGGGTCTTCATCCCCATCCATAAAGGTCTGGACGGCTTTATGTCCAGGGAGCAATTTAAAAAATTCTTCTGGCCCACCCTCCGGGAGCTGATGATGGCCCTGATCCACGAAGGTCTGACCCCCTGCCCGCTGTGGGAAGGCAATTGCACCTCCCGGTTGGATATCATCAAGGACATCCCGGCCGGTAAGGCCTGCTACGCCTTCGAGGCCACCGACCTGTTCAAGGCCAAGGAAATCCTCGGCGACACGGTCTGTATCCGGGGTAATGTACCGCTCTCGATCCTGGTCACGGGTACACCGGATGACGTCCGGGCCAACTGCAAAAAATTGATCGATACCGTCGGCCGGGGCGGCGGATATATTATGGACGCTTCCACCGGCCTCGACGATGCCCGGCCGGAGAATGTGCGGGCCATGTTTGATTTCACCAGGGACTACGGGGTGTATTGAAGTATCGTTCGGCGTTAAGCGTTCGGCGTCCGGTGAAAACAATTTTCTTGATTCGGGGCTTTTTATGTGGGACAGGCGCCCTCGCCTGTCAACATTAATCACAGCCGAGGGCGGCTGTGCTACCCGAGATTCGAAATTCGAGACCAATGATTCAGGAATAACCTGGCCAGTTCGGAGATAAAAGGTCTCATGGAAACACACCTAATTAGCCCTCAGGGTAAAGAAGTCGTCATCGGGGACGGTCACCCTACCATCCTGATCGGGGAGCGGATCAACCCCTTCGGAAAGGGCATCCTTAAGGAGGCCATGAAGGCCGGGGATATGGAGCCCATCCGCCAGGAGGCCAGAAGACAGGTGGAGGCCGGTGCCGATATCCTGATGATCAGCGTGGCCGCCTTCGGCCTGGACGAAGAAACCGTGCTGCCCCAGGTGACGGAGACGGTCATCAAGACAGTGGATGTGCCGCTTTGCTTAGAGAGCCGCAATCCCCAGGCCCTGGAGAAAACCTTGCAATTAGGATGCGGCAAGCCGATCATCAGTTCGGTCAGCGGGGAAGATCCTGTGCTGGAACAGGTCCTGCCCCTGGTAAAGAAGTATAACACGGCGGTCGTCGTCCTGGCATCCGATGAGACCGGCATTCCCAGGGAACCCATCAGACGGCTGGAAATCATAAAGGGTATCCTCAACCGGGCGGCAAGCCAGGGGATCGACATGGAGGACATCCTGGTCGACTCCGTGGCCGAGTCGAGTGCGGTGAGTGATCAGGCGGTGCGGGTGACCCTGGGGACCATGGAAAAGGTAAAACAGGAATGGGGCCTTAATCAGGTCCTCGGGGCCAGCAATGTCTCCTTTGGCCTGCCTAAAAGAACGGTCATCAATGCGGTTTTTCTTTCCCTGGCCATCCAGGCGGGACTCACCTGCGCCATTGTCGATGCGGCCAGGATGAAACCGACCATTCTGGCCGCCGATCTTTTACTGGGCCGCGATCCCAGGGCCAGGCGCTATACGGCCTACTTCCGAAAGTTGAAAAGTGTCTCAGGTCGTTGAGACCGTCACCCGGGCACTGGAACGCCGGTCGGTGCCCTTTGTGCCTCGAGGCGAACTGTTCTTTAATAAAAATTTTCTCGATCACTTTTTCAGCCGTCACCAAGGGGACTATCTAAAGCAACTGAAAGGGGCAGCCGAACGTCTGAGGCTTTCGGTAATAGGAGTTGAATTGGATCCGGAAAAATCCCAACCTCTTTTGGATGAGGGGGCCTACCGGGAACTTGAACCGTACTTTACGGTCGGCTGTCATCAACGGACCGATTTCCGGCTTGATCACCCAACAGGGATTTTTAAAGGCCATGGCAACTACCGTCAGAAGCCCGGCATCCATCTCCGGAATAGCCCAGGAAATGTTGACCGATCTGGAAAAAATGGCCCGATCGGCCAGGATCAACGGCTTCCGGGCCATGGCCATAACGGACGATATCGCCGGAAATCAGGGCCTATATTTTTCCTTCGACTATTTTCGGGATACCCTCTGGCCGATATACCAGGCCATGACCGAAATCATCAAGGGCCAGGGGATGTTTGCTTTTTTCCACTCCGACGGGGATATCCGGAAGATCATCGGGCTTTTGATTCAAGCCGGGGTCGACTGCATCCACCCCGTCGATTCGCAGGCCGGGCAGGACCTTCACTGGTTGACCAAGGAGTTCGGCCAAAGGGTCTGTTTCATGGGTCACATAGACCCTTTGACCTGGAGCCGTGAACGCCTGCAAAAAGAAATTGATCTGGCAGAGATCGAGTATAAAAACGGCGGCCTGATCCTCGGGTCGAGCTGCGGGCTTTCTATGGAGACGTTTAACGAAAGATTTGAAATACTCTATCCTCATTGGGGGCAGCCTGTTAACGAAAACATTCCTGCCTGCCCGGAATAAGGGCCGCGAAAAAGAAGACCCCTTGTAGGGGCCGGTTTTAAACCGGCCTCTATGGAGATTTTTAAAAGAGCCGTGAAGGATATCTTGATAAAGGTGAAATAAAATGGATAAGACTTGTCGATCAAAGGCTGAAACAGACCCTCTTGTTGGAGCCCTGATATGAATCTTGCCTACAATCTGGAACGATCGGCCTTTTTCTTTCCCGACCGTCCGGCCGTCCGTCAAGACGGTCTGGAGTGGACCTATAAGCAACTGAACGAACAATCCAACCGGATAGCCGCCGGTCTGGTCCGAATGGGGGTCAGGCCGGGAGATTTTATCGGCCTGTGTTCGCCCAACTCAGCGGATTGGATCAGCTTTTATTTCGGAGTGCTCAAAACCGGGGCCGTGGCCGTTACCCTTTCCGGCATGCTGACCGGTGATGAGTTGGCCCTCTTAGTCAACCACGCCAAACCCCGTTTTATGTTTACCAATGCAACCAAGCTTGGGGACCTGGAATCGATAAGGACTTCCGCCGGGACAGAAAAGATTATCTGCCCCGGCGGAGACTTGACTCTTCCGGACCTGATGGACACGGAGACCGGGGCTTTCAAGACCGTGGACAGAGACCGCGACGATACGGCCGCCATCCTGTATACCGGGGGGACCACCGGCATTCCCAAGGGGGTCATGCTGTCCCACGAATACATTAATTTTGCCGGCTACAGCGTGGCCTTTTTCGAACGATCCCTGGAGACCGATCAAGCCCTTTGCTTTATGCCCTTCAATCATGTCTTCGGCCAGATTCATATTATGAATGCCACCATCTTAAGCGCCGGATGCGTTGAAGTCCTGCCGGCCTTCGATCTGGACCGGATCCTTTCGGCCATAGGGGCCGGCCGGGTTACCAAATTCTTTGCCGTGCCGACCATCTATATCCGCCTCCTGGCCCTCAAAGACCTGGAGAAACGATTGGGGAATTTGCGCTACTGTTTTTCGGCCGCGGCCAGCCTGGCCGGGGAGGTCGTCAAACAATGGAAAGAACGTACCGGCCTGACCATCGCCGAGTCTTACGGAATGACCGAAGGCATGCCGGTCACCTATAATCATTATTACCGGCATGTGGTCGGGTCGGTGGGACAGCCGATCCACGGGGTGGAAATCCAGATCCGGGATCAGGCCGGAAATCAACTGAGTCCCGGGCAGGAAGGCGAAATCTGCGTTCGGGGGCGCAATGTCATGAAGGGTTATCTGAATAACCCCGAGGCCACCCGATCCGCCTTCTGGGAAGGCGAATGGTATCGCTCCGGGGACATCGGCTTGTTCGACTCCCAGGGCTACCTTTTCCTGGTGGACCGCCTTAAGGACCTGATCATTACCGGCGGGGAGAACGTCTATCCAAGGGAAGTGGAGGAAGTCCTTTACGCCAGCCCCGACGTGGAGGAGTGCGCGGTCGTCGGCATGCCCGACCGGGAATGGGGCGAACGGGTGACCGCTTTTATCGTCCCCAAACCGGGCCGTCCGGTTGTCCCTGAAACCATTAAAACGTTTCTTAAGTCCCGGTTATCTCCCTTTAAGATACCTAAGGAGTATATGGTTGTAAGCGAACTCCCCAAGACGCCGACGGGCAAGATCCTCAAGAGGGAAATCAGGAAACAGTTTCTTGAGGAGAACAACCGCTCCGGGAATAGATAGGAAATGATTAGACAGATGAAGGACCATGGGAGTCCTCTAAAAATAACCAAACCAGATTTATCCGAATTGAGCCAACATAACCAAATCAATAGTATGTAATTTGATATTTTATATATTGACCTTTTGAGCTGGTTTATAGTATTCAAATTTTGAAAGGACTTGCCGGGTGGAAACGGATCAGGTTAAATTACGGGTTGACCAAATTTCTCTCAGCTTCGGCGGTGCCCATGCCCTGGTGGACGTGAGCCTGGACATCAGGGATAAAGAGATCCTGGCCATCATCGGACCCAACGGCGCCGGCAAGACCGCCCTCCTCAATTGCATCAACGGCTTCTACAAACCCCAAAAGGGCGAGATCTATTACCAGGGGGAAAAGATTACCCGCCTGCGGCCGGATAAGCTGGCCCGGCTGGGCATTGCCCGAACCTTTCAAAATATCGAACTGTACACCGGATTGAGCACCCAGGACAACATCATGGCCGCCCGGCATGTGCTGATGAAGCAAAGCTTTGTCAGCGGCGCCCTGTATTTCGGCCGGGCACTTAAAGAGGAGATCCGGCACCGCCAGGTGGTCGAGGAGATCATCGACTTCCTGGAAATAGCCCCGGCCAGGAAGAAGATCGTCAGCCTCCTGTCTTACGGGATGCGTAAAAGGGTGGAGCTGGCCAGGGCCCTGGCCCTGGAGCCGAAGGTCCTGCTCCTGGACGAACCCATGGCCGGAATGAACCTGGAAGAAAAAGAGGATATGGCCCGGTTCATCATCGATGTCTTTGAAGGTCAGGGGGCCACCTATCCCGACACCCCGGTTTTAAGGGATGGGATCCGGTGCATCATCCTCATCGAGCATGACATGGGCGTGGTCATGGATATTGCCGACCGGATCGTCGTTCTTGACTTCGGACAGAAGATTGCCGAGGGCACCCCGGCCGAAATCAGCCGCAATCCCAAGGTCATCAGCGCCTACCTGGGTAAAGGGAAAAAGGCTTAGACCGATGCTGAAAGTCAACAATATCGAAGTGGTTTATATGAAGGTCATCCAGGTGCTGCGAGGCGTCTCCCTCGAGGTCGGGGATGGGAAGATCGCCGCCTTGCTCGGCGGGAACGGCGCGGGCAAGACGACCACGCTGAAAGCCATATCGGGAATGCTGAAGACCGAAGAGGGGGAGGTCACCGAGGGCAGCATCGAATTGGCCGGCAAGCGGATAGACCATTTTGGCCCGGCGACCATTGCCGGTATGGGCCTGAGTCAGGCCATGGAAGGACGAAGGGTCCTGGAGCACCTGAGCGTCGAGGAAAATTTGCTCGTCGGCGCCTACTGCCGCAAGGACCGGGCCGGCATCAAGCAGGACCTGGAAATGGTCTTCAATTATTTCCCCAACATCAAACGCCTCCGCCGCCGGATGAGCGGCTATCTGTCCGGGGGTGAACAGCAGATGCTGGTCATCGGCCGGGCCCTCATGGCCCGTCCCAGGCTGATGCTTTTGGATGAGCCTTCCCTCGGTCTGGCCCCTTTGATGGTGGAAGAAATCTACGAAATTATCCAGAGGATCAGGATCGATCAAAAGATGGCCATCCTGGTGGTGGAACAAAATGTCGGCGCCGCCCTGGGGATCGCCGATTACGGCTATGTGATGGAAAACGGCCGGGTGGTCCTGAGCGGTCCGGCCGAAACCTTAAGGGACAATGAGGATGTCCGGGAATTTTATCTCGGGCTGTCGGCCGTGGGCTCCCGAAAAAGCTACCGGGATATCAAACATTACCGGCGGAAAAAAAGGTGGCTGGCTTGATGGAAGGGCATAAAGAAATGACCGGCGGGACAGGACAGGTTCCCGGGGAAAAGGGAGATACCTGGCCCAAGGTGCTCCGTCATAACTCGGAGAAATACGGGGACAGCCGCAAGGCCATGCGGTATAAGCACTACGGCGTCTGGCAGCCCTCCACCTGGAAGGACTATTACGACCAGGTCAAAACCCTGGCCCTGGGATTGACGGCCCTGGGCATCGCCCCTGGAGACAAGGTGCTCATCATCGGCGATAATGCCCCCCAATGGTATTATGCTGAGTTGGCGGCCCAGGCCGTTCAGGCCGTCTCCGTGGGCCTTTATGCTGATTTACTTCCCGGGGAGATAAAAAAACTGGCCGAAGATTGCCGGGCCCGCTATGCCGTGGTGGAAGACCAGGAGCAGGTGGATAAGCTCCTCCAGATCAAGGATCAACTCCCTTGGCTGGAAAAGGTCATTTACTGGAACACCAAAGGCCTGGCCCATTATAATGACCCGATCCTGATGGGCTACGGCCAGGTCGGCAAACTGGGGGAGATTTATGAAAAGGAACATCCCGGACTCTTTGAGCAGAAGTTGGCCGAAGGCCGAGCCGATGATGTCTGCGCGTCTGGTCTACACCTCCGGGACCACGGGGGCCGCACCCAAGGGGGCAATGCACACCTTCAGAACCTTGAGGGCCGCGGCCGATCGCACCCTTCTCCTGGACCCCTGGGAGGAAAGGGATAATCTGGTCCCTTTTCTGCCGCCGGTCTGGATGAGCGAACAGGTCCTGGGGATCGGCTGCCACCTCCTTTCCGGGTGTTGCCTGAATTTTGCCGAAGGACCGGAGACCCTCAAACGGGACATCCGGGAAACCGGACCGAGCATCGTCTTCTACAGCGCCAGGGTCTGGGAATCCCAGGCGGCCGCGGTTCAGGCGCGGATCCTCGGGGTCGGGGCCTTGAAAAAATGGGCCTTTGCCCGGTTCATGCCCCTGGGCTATAAGAGGGCCGAGGGGAGGCTTCAAAAGAAAAGCCCCGGTCTATTTTTCAAAATGGGGTATGCCCTGGCCGACAAGGTCTTGCTGAAGCGCATGAGGACCAGCCTGGGTCTGGCCAATGCCCGGATCTGCTACAGCCTGGGCGCCGTCTTAAGCCCCGAGGCCTTGCGCTTCTACCAGGCCCTGAACCTGCCGGTTAAAAGCCTTTATGGGACCACCGAGGCCGGTCCCCTCAGCGGGGCTGAAAATGAGGGCCTGAACCCGGAGACGGTCGGCCCCCTTCTCCAAGGCGTGGGGATAAAAATAACCGAACAGGGAGAGCTGGCCTTTCGCCATCCCGGTCTTTTCCTGGGGTATTACCAGGACCCCGAGAAGACGGCCGAGGTGCTCAGAGACGGATGGTTTTACAGCGGAGACAGCGGCTATCTGCGGGAGGACGGGCACCTGGTCTTTATCGACCGGCTTCACGATCTGGTGGCGCTGAAAAGCGGCGACAAACTGGCCCCCCAATTGGTGGAGAGCCGGCTGAGATTCAGTCCTTTCATCAAGGAGGCCTGGGTTCTGGCCGGACCGGATAAGGCTTATGCCTCGGCGGTCATCGTCATCGATTATACCAACGTCGGCCGCTGGGCCGGGCAACGGAAAATCGCCTTCAGCTCCCTGGCCGAGCTATCTCAAAAGCCGGAGGTGTATGCCCTGGTGAAAAACGAGTTCGAGCGGGTCAACCGGACCTTGCCCTCCGGCTCCCGAGTGAGGAAATATGTCCATCTGCACAAGGAATTCGACCCCGATGAAGGCGAGTTGACCCGGACCATGAACCTGAGAAGAACCGTTCTGGAGAAGCACTACCAAGGGCTGATCGATGCCCTTTATACCGATAAAACCGAGGCGCAGATAGAAACTCCGGTCAAGCACCGGGACGGGCAGACCGTAACCGTCAAGACCCTTCTCCGCATCCTATCTGTTGAAAGGACCGACCCATGAACTTTTTTCTTCAATTAGCGGTGACCGGCTTTGCCCTGGGCATGATCTATGCCCTGATCGCCATCGGTTTTGTCATCATTCTCAAGTGCTCCAACGCCTTCAACATCGCCCAGGGACATTTCGTCATGATCGGCGGGTATCTGGGGTACACCTTCCTGGTCACCTTCGGCCTGCCCATCTGGGCCACCCTGGTCCTGGCGGTGATCACGGCCACCGTCATGGGTTTACTCATCGAACGTTTGGCCCTGCGTCCGCTGGTGGGTCAATCCGAGCTGGCCATTATCATGATGACCATCGCCCTGGCCGTGGTGCTGGAAGGATTGGCTACCCTGATCTGGGGCGGCGAATATAAGACCTACCACGGCATGCTGCCTACGCTGACCCTCAAGGTGGGTAATATTTCCGTACCGCCGGAGTCCCTGATCGGGCTCATGGTCTCCATCGTGGCCGTGACGCTGTTGTTGCTCATGTTCCGCTATACCAAGATCGGACTGGCCATGCGGGCCACGGCCGAAGACCTCAAGGTCGTCCAGAGTCTGGGTATCCGGGCCACCACGGTCTATGCCGTTTCCTGGGTGATTGCCAGTGTCGTCGGGGTGATCGGCGGCATTCTCTTGGGGGGTGTCTCCGGAGTGATGATCCCCCTGGCCTCGATCGGCCTGAAGGCCTTTGCCGTGGTCCTGTTGGGCGGGATCGACTCCATCGGCGGGGCCATTGTCAGCGGGATCATCCTGGGGGTGCTGGAAAATGTGGCCGCCGGCTATTTGGACCCCTTGTTGCCGGGCGGCGGGCTGGCCCAGGTTTTTCCGTTCATCGTCATGCTCGTCGTGCTCATCCTCAAGCCACACGGTCTGTTTGGTCTGGTCCGGATAGAAAGGATTTAAGCCATGGCTTCGGACGTCGGGACCTTTCTGGAAAATTATGGGCAGGATATGGCCCTCATCCGCACCCGAAGGCAGTGGGGGCTGCTCCTGGCCTTGCTGGCCGCTCTTTTAATCTGTCCCCTCTTTTCCAGCGATCGGCAACTGACCATCATGACCATGATCGGCATCGCCATCATCAGTGTCCATGGACTCAATATCCTCACCGGCTATTGCGGCCAGATCTCCATGGGCCATGTGGGTTTCATGGCCGTGGGTGCCTATGTCTCCGCCATCCTGACCGCCAAGCTGGGCTGGTCCTTCTGGACGGCCATGCCCTGCGCGGCCCTGGCCGCGGGAGTGGCCGGTTTGATCTTCGGCCTGCCCTCCTTGAAGATCAGGGGCTTTTATCTCATCATGGCCACCATCGCCGCCCACTTTATTATCATCTGGTTTGTGCTCCAGCTCCGCAGTGTGACCGGGGGGGCCGACGGATTACCCGTACCCAAACCGCAGATCGGCGGCTTCGTCATCAATTCGAAGGCCAGCTACTACTACCTGGTCATGACCACTGCTTGTCTGGCTACTTTTCTGGCGGTCAACATCGTCAGGACCAGGGCCGGCCGGGCCTTTGTGGCCATAAGAGATAATGACCTGGCGGCTGAAGTCATGGGCATCAATCTGTTCAGTTACAAGCTGCAAGCTTTTTTTATCGGCTGTGTCTATGCCGGTGTGGCCGGGGTCCTGTTGGTCCACTATTATGGATTCGCCAGTGTCGACCAGTTCCCCTTTATGGATTCCGTCTGGTATCTGGGCATGCTGATTGTCGGCGGTATGGGCAGCATCCCGGGGGCCATCCTGGGCGCGGTCTCCCTGACGCTGCTGGATGAGCTGGTTACCATCGTCGGTCCCATCTTATCGGCCGAGGTCGCCGCCCAGGCCGCGGCCTCTTTGGCGCTCATTGCCCGGGGATTGATTATCATCCTCTTTCTTATTTTTGAGCCCCGGGGGCTCGAACACCGCTGGGGAATGATCAAGGCCTATTTCAAACTCTGGCCTTTTTCACATGAAGAACAATGACGAAAGGGGGGATGCGTTTCCAAAGATGCTGGATACTTGATACTGGATGCCGGATAAAATATTTCATCTCGGACTGTTTATTCGTCATTCGTGAAAGCTTGTCTCCGAATGTGTTAGTCGGGGACGGGAATCCAGTGTTTTCAATTGGTTCTGCCTGTCCTGGATTCCCGCCCGCGCGGGAATGACGAGTTTTTACGAGACCATCGTCACTTATTCAGTAACCGGTATTCAAAATCTCTCTGCCTGAGGTGATTGATTTTGAGATTAAAAAAAGTTAGAGAATAATTTTTAGAGTGACTATTTCAGAAATCTTAATCCTAACCAAGAGAGGAAAAAAAATGGTTAAATTCAGATGGGCATTAATAGCTTCCGTGATGATGCTGCTGGTAGGGCTATCCTTGGTTCCGGCCGGCATCGCTGCTGCCAAGACGGTCTATGTGGGGGGCACCATGTCACTCACCGGCCCTTACGCCGAAGATTCAGCGGCCATCCTGGCGGCCTTTGAGGACTATGTCAAATATGTTAACGAGACCAAAAATCTGGCCCCCTGGCGCAAAGACAAATGGCCGGCCGATGTCAACATCGAGCTGCTCTGGCGGGATGACGAACTGAAGCCGGCCAAGGCGCTCTCGATCTATGAAGAGTTGAAGGCCAAGGGAATGCTGGTCTACCGGATATCGGGGTCTCCCATCGCTTTGGCCCTGAAGGACCGGTTGAAACAGGACAACATGGGGGCCACCAGTATGGCTACCGGACCCTATCTCATGAAACCGCCGGGGACCATCCTGACCTATTACCCCCTTTATACCGACAGCCTGGCGGCTGTGGCCGATTGGTACAAAGAGCACTGGAAAGAAAGCCGGAAACCGAGGGTGGCCTATCTGACCGCCGATAATGCCATGGGCAAGTCGATTGAGATCCCCCCGATGAAGGCCTACCTCGAGAAGGTGGGGTATGAATTTGTGGGCATCCAGTATGTGCCGCTTATTCCCACTTCCCCCCCCACCACCCAGTTGATGTGGCTGAAGGAAAACAAGGTGGACCTGGCCCTGGGGGTCATGGTCAATCCCGGCTCACAGCCGACGGTTAAAGAAATGGTCCGGCTGGGCATGGGTCCTTATCAGGCCTATAAAATGACGCTCGGCTGTGCCTTGCCCAGTCATCTGCCGGTCTTTGCCGCCGCCATGGGGACCCTGGGCGACGGTTTTGTGGTCGCCGGCGGCTTCCCCCCCTGGGATGAACCGAGCCCCGGAGTCAAATTTGAGATTGAACTGCAGAAAAAATATCACCCCAACAAATGGGTGGGCCACAGCCAATATATGGGCGGCTTCCTGGAAGCCATGATCCAGGTAGAGGCCTTGAGGCTGGCCATGCAAAAAACACCCCTGGAAAAATTAAAGCCCGTTGATGTCCTGAACAACGGCTTCTTTCAGATCAAAAACTTAGACACCGGCGGCATCAGCAGTTCGCCTATCAGCTACGCCCCCGGCAAGATCGAGGGAGTCGACAAGGTGCGCGTCGATCAACTGCAAAAGGGCAAGGTAGTCAAACTGGGCGTCTGGCCGGCCCGCAACATTTATTAATCCCATTTCCATTACTATCATTTCCGTGGGCCTTTGCTGAAGGCCCACGGAAATTCCTTTTAATCCCTCTTTACCAGGGGACCATCCCCGATCAAATTATCGAACGGGGTTTTCCATAGAGGAAGTCGGACCGGAATCCTGGTTCAATGGTCTGGTTCCCAGCTTTCGTCCGGGAAGGTGGATGGACCAAACCCCGGCTTGAGCACAGGCCGCCGATGGCGAGGCAGGGGTCACGATCTGAGAGAATTTTAACAACCTCATCAACAACTTAAATATTAATTTAAATATCATTTTATATTAATTACTTACATATAAAAAATAAAGGAGCTTCACATGTCTTTATCAGGATGGGACACAGCGGCCTGGATGGAAGTATCAAAAAAGCTTAACCTGGAACTGCCCCCGGTGGCCGTCAGTTTTTTGATAAAGCCGCCGGAGGGGATGAAGAAACTGGAAGAGGCCATGGCCTTCTGCGAAATGCTTAAGCGGGCCCAGGAAGGGATGGCCTTTTACGCCGGCATGGAAAATCATACCTGTCCGGCCGGGCCTTACATCCTGGGTAAGAGTGCGCCCTCGGCTTACACCTCCGGGGAATTCGGCGCCGGGCTTAAGGCCTTCAACCATACCCGGGCCATGAGAAGGTTATATGACGGTCTTCCTAAATTCGATGCCGGGAGAAATATCCATTACGTGGCCTTTTCTCCCCTGGACCGGCTGACCTTCGAACCCGATCTCCTCATCATGGTTGCCCAGCTTGATCAGGCCGAGATCCTGCTGCGGGCCATGAGTTATTCGACGGGAAAGGTCTGGACCAGTAAGTGTTCCGTCGTCCTCAGTTGCGCCTGGATCTATACCTATCCCTACCTTACCGGGGAATTGAATTACATCACCACCGGGATGGGCCATGGGATGAAGCGAAGAAAGGTCCTTCCTCCCGGTCGCCAACTGATATCGATCCCCTATGATCTATTCGCCACCATGCTTCATAATCTGCAAACCATGCCCTGGGTCCTGCCCATGTTTCAGCCTGGAGCGGACGATTTTCTAAAGTCCCTTAGGGCCGATCTGGGACTTGATTCCGACCATTGAATGGTCAGGCAACTCAACGGCCTTCTCCCTCAATAAGATCTTCGTAAAGGTGTTTAATCTTTTCCTTAAAAAGGGGGAAATCGCTTCCAATGGTTTCCCAGACGATTGTAAAACTGACGCCCCAATATTCATGAATAAGCTTGTCTCTCATGCCGGCAATCAATTTCCAGGGTATGTCGTTATATTTGTCTTTGATGCCCTCCGGGACATTTTTGACTGCTTCTCCGATAACCTCTAAATTTCTAATGACCGCGTCTTGGGTTTTCGCATCCTCCAAAAACTGGTCGTATGTCATGGCAGCGGTAAAATTTTCAATTTTCTCTATGGAATCCAGGATGTCTTTTACATAGGGCAAGACGCTTTTAGGATTTTCAGACATAGATGACACTCTCCATGACATGAGGTTTGATGAGGGGTTTCAGGGCATCTTCCGTCACCAGATCCACCTTTATCCCAAGCCTTTCGGAAAGATAATTTTCCAGCTCGATAAACTTAAAAAACCCGACAGGCTTTTCAAACTGAACCAGGAGATCGATATCGCTTTTTGAGGTTGTTCCCCCATGGGCATAGGATCCAAAAAGGCCACACTGTTTAACGTGGTACCGTTCTTTCAGGAAAGGCATTTCCTGCCCCAAAGTTTTCAATATCTCTTCTGTGGTTTTCATGGGTCCCCCGTTTAATACTTTAAACCGAACTCATATTGCCTGGTTTTTTTGCTTCAAACTACGCAGTTACCTCCTCCGACCCGCCAAGCGATTTATTCAATTTTTATAAGTATATCAGAAATTATTATTAAAATCTTAATCCTTTTCCGGGGAGGAGTCTCGCCCATCAAGTGCTTCTCATCGTACCAGTTCCGCGGCCTTTTCAGCCCAGGGCCTTTAAGATACTGCCCGAGTCTTCGACAATAAAGAGCCTGGCCATATTCTGGAGGGATCGGTCATGGGCCTCTTTATCCAGGGAAGAGACGCAGTCGGAGACCACCACCGGGTAGAATCCCCGGTTAGAGGCGTCCCGGGCGGAAGATTCCACGCCGATCTCCGTGGTGAGGCCGGTAAACAGGATGGTGCTGATATTCCGGTTTCTCAGCATGAATTCAAAATTGGTCCCCAGAAAAATGCTGGCCGTCGATTTTTCAAGCACCACGTCCCCCGGTTCGGGTTTGACCCTGTCCGGGATCATGCGCTCCGTTGAGCCGGGGGCCATAAATTCCGGCAGCCTGGCCGGATCATCGATCTTGAACCGTCGCATCATGGAATAAAAAAACCATGATGAGGCCAATTTCCGGGGCAAAGGGGTGATCAGCGTATAGAAGACCGGCATCCGGCCACGAAGGGCCTCGACAAAGGGTGTAAGGGCGGCCAGGAAGGCTTCCCGGTTGAATATTCTTTCCACCAGCCCGTTCTGCACGTCCCAGACAACCAGACAGGAATGTGCCGGATCGACAATTTCCTTCAGATTCTCATAGATGTCAATTCCGTGTATGTTTTTCATCGTTCACCTTTCAATGACAGCTACTTCCCATTTCCTGAGAAGCGATAAAAGTTGTTCCGTATCTCCGCCTGGTTTCACGTAGGCAAGATGGACTGCATCGGCCAGGGCAACCACCATCTCATTGCGGTACCGCGCTGATTCGCGGTCAATGCGCCTTGGTTTTTCAGCAAATGGGGAAAGGAACAGAATCCTCCCGGCGTCAAAGGCTGTACGGCATTCCATGGGGATGCGCATGCCAGCAATGGCCCGGGCCGGACAGATGATGATGGGCTGCTTCCCGCGAAGGAGGATACTCAGGCATTCTTTTTCGATGGGCGAGTGAAAACCGCTGATGACCGTTTCCCCCTCATCGCGCAGGCGACGGGCCAGGTCGTGGGCGCGCAGGATAGCCTCCCCCGGTGTACGGGCGGAGCAAAAAATGGCCGTTTTCCGGTTAGCCAAGTGCTCGACAGGACCGATGGTCGTCAGCGTCTCCGGGGCCTTTTCCCCAAGGCGGTCAAGAAGGACGTTCGGATAGGCCTCATCGATTCGGGTGAGACGCAGCACAACGTGAGATAGTTTCTTGTTTTTGTTCATAACCTGTCATCTCAAGAAAAAATTTTTCTCAAGATAAATTTTATATCGGATATTTCTGTGGCTCCTAATTTTCCCAGCTTCCTCAATATAAATCGTTTTTCTATGGTCGCTTGTTTGCTCAACCTTACAGTTGAGGCGGCAAGCAAGCCACATTTTTCCCAATCGGATATTTTATAATCCGTTTCAGATTCATAGTCCTGAGTCGTTACCCTGGCTACAAGGACATCCTGATCACCTGAATCATATAGAACTATTGCCGGTCTTTTGGTTATGCTTGCCAAATCCGTATGAGGAAACCCGACAAGGATTATATCTCCGAAGTTATAGGTCATCATAGATGGCATCCTTTTCCGAATACCCTTTTAAAAACTGGGACATCGTAAATTGCTTCCAATCTGATTCTTCGTCCCCGATCAAAAGCATGACTTTTACTTTAGTCTTTTGCAATTTTTCTTTCAACGTCTCGGGACGGAAAGATGTCCATCGGCTAAGACTTCGGCTACATATTCGTAAGTTTCCATTTAAACCTCCCTCCCTGCTATCCCAATATAATTTGAACTTCGTGATTTTCCCACCCGAATCCCCTTCTTGGCGTAAAGCGAGGGGTTGCCGTCCCATGTTCTACCCTCCAGTTCTCGTCCTGCTTTCTTTTTATTTACCCCACCCCACTGTTTGAAGAAAAAAGGCACGCCGGCCTCTTGGCACTGGTCACGAATATCTACCACCCATGTCGAGTCTATGGGCCGGGCGCCGGGGCCGGATTCGCCACCCACTATTACCCAGTCGATCCCATCCAAGTTGAGGTTCGGTATCGGTCCCAGGAGCGGTTCAAGGGAGAGAAATTTGACATGTGCATTTGTTTTTCTAAGACAATCAATCCGATGGGTGTATTCGTTATTTTCAACCGTTACACCCATCCAGATATTCGGCGTCAAATAAAGTTCTTGATTTAACTCAAGGAGTCGGTCGGCTCGTTTCGTCAGTACTTGGTATGTATGCCAGTGCGCTCGTATTCATTACATTGAATATCTTCTTGATGAAGCTAAAAGGAATATCGGGAAGGAAAAGATCGCTCATGGAATTGACAAAAATCACCTGGGGTTTCTTCCATTTAAGCGGCATATCAATCATATCTTCGTGCAGCGTGACCTCAAAGCCGTTTCTATAACGTTTAACCCCCATCATACGCAGACGGTTCGCCATCCGTTCCGCGTAGCAATTCAGGCAGCCGGAAGATATTTTTATGCACCCGGTCACGGGGTTCCAGGTTGTTTCCGTCCATTCGATCTTGGTATTTTTAGCCACCTTATTCGCCCCCTTTAAATACTATTCTATCAATTTTTTCTTCGTTAAATGTCCCTTTGCGTCGTTTGGGGTCACTGGTCATTACAATAATAAGCTCTTTATTTTCAAGATCTTTCAGCATGCTTTTGGGATTTGTGAACGGCGTTTCGTTCAAAGCGAAATCCCGTAATTCCTCAAATCGAACGGTCTTTCCACAAAAGCGGGCGAAAAGTAAAGGGCTGTAATTCTCAGGTTCGTCAAAGCGAAATAAACTATATTGATTAACATGGGCATCCGTAAATTGATAGGTCCCGGTTTGATCAACCTTCTTCATCGCCTCTTTCATTTTTTCCAAGCCGAGATGATGCTGGCTTGCAAAAACGAGATAATAGTTCAAGGTCGTCGCACGCGTTCGCATTTCAAAGGCGAAGTCATATCGAATATTCGGCAGCTGACGCAAATTCTCCTTATACAGCTTTAAGAACCTGGCGGCAGAGTCCGGAAAAATCAGTTATGCCGGCAAGACCTTTTTCCCAGTCGTGGGTCCCGAATATTTCGTCAAGGAGAACCGTGGAATTGGCCCTATCTTCGGCACGATAAATTCTCGCTATGCCGTCCGCGTCAAAGTTGATAAGGACCTCTGAACGAGAACTTTTCAAAATGTCGGCAACAATAGTAAACGGCACACCTGTTGCTCCAAAAGGATCGATAAATACAAAAAGGGGAGAGGCACCACTGAACATTTTTGGAATTTCCGACTTAAGCTGCTCCATGCCGTCACTGAAGGATTTGGGAATCATGTGAATCTTTATCCACTTGGATGGTCTCGATCTGGCCAAGCACGAGCTGGAGATGGTTGAACCGATTCTCGTCAGATTCAATAAAAGTACAGTGAATAGCACCAGCCTTCCACTGACCTCCGCTCAACGCAAGCGCCGTCTTTGCCGCATCTATCGCCGCTACCGGCGAACCTTTCGGATAATTTACATATTCTCCTGGCCCGGCAAAGCCATCAACGTAAAAAATATCTGCCCCGGACATAGAACGTCCCATGATCTGAAACCATGTCTGAAGATACGTTTCGAGTATCGTGATCTTTGCTAAAGTATGCGGTTCAGCCTTCCATATCATGCCGAATTTTTTTGAAGGCATTTATTCGCCTCCTTCTTCAGTTTCCCGCCCCATGCGGTATTTGATGTCGTAGTTGATGATGAAGTCCAGTTCCTCCTCGGTAAAGCCGTAGTGCCGGGCGAGGACGCAGTCGATTTCGTCGATGATGGGTTTGCTAGCCTTTGGATAAATGCACTGCACAGTCAAACTGTCATGCCGAAAACTCATCCTCCGATCTACCGAGTTTTGATTCAAATCTCCATCAGGTTTTTCGATAGCTTTTGTATGGAATTCCTTAAAAGACTCTTAGAAAGGGTGTCCAAATTGATCGGAAATGCTTCAATTTCGCGTTTGTTTACATGACGGCAGTCGGAGAATACCGTGACGAACCAATAAAAAAGATTTGAATTCAAGCAGCAAAGCGCCAATTCTGAATGATCCTTATTAATAAACCAGAGTGCTTTAAACTCCGAGGGGGGACGTCTCTGGCCTTTCCCGATCAAAAACTCTTGGCTCAAAATTGAGGACTTGGAGGAAATAGCCAACCTTTCTTGAATAGAATACCGGGTTTTGTTCCCCATGAACGAAAAACAAGCTAAGTTGCTTTTGTTGGCTTGCTAGTTTTTTTATGATTATATGTTCCACCTCTGAAGATTGCTTTGGGAGAGTCCCGTCAACTAACTGGGGGGTGGTTAATGAAATCTGGAGATTTTCAAACAATGTTTGTCGCTCTTCGGATAACCATTTGTTGTAACGTGTCGAGAACCGTTTCAGCGGACGAGAAACCTCGCCTGTTATATGGATCGTTAATCGACTGTGTTCCAGCCCCTCAAAAAGACGAGATGGCCGATCATCATAACAACTAAAGAAATGGTCTCGCTCTGCGAGCAAACCTTGGAGTGTTGCATATCGATTTGTTGAAACTGACGAGACTGGAACAATATACCCTTGTCTGCCAATTTTTCGTGCAAGGTCTGAACACCTTTCCATAACTAATGCATAGAGATTTCCACTTTCTTCACATCTGAACCCCAGTATTCTATAATCATTAACAGCCTTTGAATTCACACATATGGTGGATTACCGATTATCACATCAAACCCACCACGGTCTTGAATTATGCCATAGAACTCCACGAACCAGTGAAAGGGTTGGTGGGACTTGAGCCATTGGGCGTAGGCATCCTGATATTTCTTCTTGTTCGGGATAATCTCCTGGCTGATTCCATACTCGCCGGCTAGATAACGGTTGAGTTCCTCGTTCAGGGCGGCAAGGCGCTTGCGGAGTTCCTGCTTGTGCTCGTGGGGCACGGAGCCGTCACCTTCCACCTGCCGAGCGCGGAAGGCATCAAAGGTTTGTTGAAGATCGGCGGCGGCGACCTTGACCTTTTCTATTTCCGCCTGGCGAACCCAATCCCCTTCGGCGCTTTTGAGCACGTCCTCATAGCGGGCATAACCCACCAGGGTGTTTCCGGCCCGGATGTTGAAGTCGATATCCGGCAGGGGCTCTATCCCGAGATTGGGTTTGGTCAGGGTCAGGATCAACCTGGGCGGCCAGCTTCAGAAAGAGGCGGAGCTTACAGATTTCCACGGCCTCTTCCATGATGTCCACCCCATAGAGGTTGTTAAGGATGATGCTTTTGAAAATGAAATAGGGACGGTTGGGGTGTGCGGCTACCCTGGCCAATACCTTGCGGAAATCGGAAAATTTTTCCGGCCGATGTTTTTCACCGGAACGCGCCAGGTCTTCCACAAAGGCCTCCATGCGCCCCAGGCAGGCCTCATAAAGCGGCTCGAGGATATTGAGGGCGGCGAACAGGAATGCCCCGGAGCCACAGGTCGGGTCAAGGATGGAGATCTTTTCGATGGCCTGCCAAAAGGCGCGGAGCAAATCCGGTCCTTCGCAGTTTTCGATCACGTCCTGGGCGAATTGGCGGATGTCCAGGTTATCAGTGATGAGGTCGTTGATCTCATGAACCTCTCCGGCGACCAGTTTGGTTTTGACTTCTGCGTAGCGCTTTCTCCGGGCAATGAGTTCCCGCCAGGTCTCGGTGGGTAGGGCATATTCAGGCGGAGCCGGTTTATTCCAGTTTTTCCTCAAGCGGATGGTTTCTACGTCATTAACAGAAGCCACCTCTCCCACGGGCTGATGCAGTGTGGACGGGTTCAAACCGATGGCGATTTCTTCCGGCAATTCATAGGGCTTGACCAGAGGCTCTCCCTGATTGGGATGCTTGGGTTGATAGTTCCAGGTAACACCGTGGCGGACGGCCTTATAGATGTAGCGGTCTGGATCGGCCCGGAGCAGGTCCCAGGCTGTCGGTCCCCCGGGATTTTCAAAGGCGACCTTGCATTTGGCTCGGGCCGCATCGAAAAGGAAAGGGATCACCGTATTCTTGCTGATATATCCGGTGATGTCCTCCTTGGTATAATAGGCCCCCATTTGTTTCTGGTTGATGTATTTCTCAAAGATGTAGCCAAGGACATCGGGGTTGATTTCCTTGTCGTCGCGGAGTGGCCGCTCATCGAGGTGCCACTGCCATTCGTCAAAAAAATCGAAGATTCGTTCAAATGCCTCATCGGGGATCTCAATATTTTTCCCGTACCGCTCCGGTCGTTCCAGCTCGTGAATATCAAAAATACCACCGTCGAGATAGGGGATTCTGCCGATCAGTTTTTCCAGTTCCTTTGACCGTGAACGGCCGCCTAAGCCTTCATGGAACAGGCGCAAAAGAAAATAGCGATAGAAAGAATAAAACTTGTCCCGGCCATG
This sequence comes from uncultured delta proteobacterium, assembly GCA_963769305.1. Taxonomy (GTDB): domain Bacteria; phylum Desulfobacterota; class RBG-13-43-22; order RBG-13-43-22; family RBG-13-43-22; genus RBG-13-43-22. The sequence goes on from CAVYLJ010000048.1 coordinate 69,102, forward strand.
CTCGGCCTGCATTCGATTCAGCCGGTTGCGGAGATAATGCGGTATCACCGTCAAGAAAACCCTTGCGCTGGATGAAATAGACAAACATCAAACGGTTGAGCATGACCGAGGCATACCACTCATGATCCGCTAGGTCAGTGATGCCGGTGATAAACTGTAAAAACTGGGCATGTTCCCTTTGGAACCGATCGTAAAAACGCTTGGTGACTCGTTCCACGTCGAAGGCACGGATGCGTCCGGTCACGTCTGGAAGGGTCAGCCGGTCTTCCTCTTCCAAGGTAAAGGCAATGGCTTCAAGCTTCTGAATCAGGGCATCGCCGGATTGATTTCGGTGAAAGATATGTTCCCGACAGGAAGCGGGTTTGCCAGGCTCGCGTTTCAGCCATTGCCAGATCTGTATCCCATCGGCCTCCTCGGTGAAGATGATTAGATGTTCGTGGACTGATTTGGACACCAGTCGTTCGATCTTGCGGCGGAGGGCATAGTCAGGGAAAGAAAGATCTGGAAGAAGGGCTAAAACAAATACCCCCAGTCCTCTTTTTTGAGCAACACCTTTCAAAGAATAGTTTATCCCATCCACAGAGACCTCTATGGAAGAATGAAAGTGATCCCACCCCAGTTCTTCGGTGAACAGGGTCTGAAAGTCATAGGATTTCAAAAGGGAACGAATCTTACCTTTGTTGAGATTCAAATCGGTTATAGTACCCTCCTTCTCAATTTTTCGTAAAACGTTTCCCTGGTGCTGATCATAATAATGACCACAAGCCGGTCTTCCTCAAAAAGCTCATAGACGATACGGTAAGCCGTCCCTTTATGGGAAAAATGATAGGACCTTAGCCCCTTAAAGCTGTAGCCAAGCTCGTAGGCCTGGAAAGGATTCTGGCGGATTCTTTTAAAATGAATTTCTTCGACTTCCTTTGAAACTTCTCCAGGAAGTTTTTTTATATCCCGCGCGACCGCCTTGATACTTTTTATATCAAACACAATCGTTATTCATTTCTTGGAAAAGATCTTTCGGACTTAATAGTTCTCCTTTTTTCAGTTCCCGATAGGCATCTTTTCTTCTTTTTAATAATTCTTCTGATAATTTTTTATCGGCCAGAATGGCCAGGGTTTCTTTTTCGTCTTCTGAAAGACTTTCCACGGCTTTGATGATTTTAAGGGCCGATATGTTTTTTGCTGACAGGCTCATGGCCGAACCTCCTTAATTCATAAACTTTTGGAATTTTATCATAAATGTTCTCAAACCGGACAGGTAATTTTCTTGTCTTATTTTTCTGCCAACCCCATCGAACAGATGATCTGGGGCTCGCGCGGTTGTTCTTCTTCATGGACGATGCAGAGCCGGTCCTCGTCGCGCAGGGCCATGACCAGGCCGGCCAGTTTCTCGTCTGTGACCCCTGACCTGAGCTGCCGGTTGAGGGTGTCAACAGCCGACTGCCGCAACGGATAGCGGTAGATATCCTCTATGCTTTTAGCCAATTCCGGAAGATCGAATAAGAGTGCCCTTTACTTGCTCGGCATAGCGTTTCAACCGCTCGTAGGTGCGAAAACGGGCACCCGAAGGCCGCCCCAATTGACCGCCTATGGATCTTTCTTCGGCGGCGATCAATTCCACTCCCTTGCGGACCAACTCATGATGGGTTTCCTGCCGGGGAAGCGCAGGGGTACTCGGCGAGCATTCAGCCGCCTTGAGGATTTCAAACTGTGATTCCGTCACCGGATGGCCCGCCTTGTCGATCCAGGTCAAGGCGTCGTTTCCCTCGGCGGTACGAAGGTACACAAGGACACCATGCGGCTTCTTGTCTGTGGCTTGATGAGGACGGGTTGAGAAGACGACCGGCGGCAAGGCCGGGATGATCTGCTCCAATTTAGAGTCGCGGTCAATGGCGTTTTTCCAGATCTGATAGGCGTAAGAGGAAAGATCTACTTCCGATTCATCGTCCCCGTCCAGGATGCCGGCTTTTTCATCATAAAGGTTATAAAGGGTTTCCCGTTCCTGCTCATCTTCAAAAAAGGCCTCATCCGTGCCGATTACTTCGGCATTTTCGTTTAAGCGCTGACGAACCCGGGCGCGCAGTCGGATGAGATTTTCAACACCTTCGGCCGGTAGAAAAGAATAACACAGAATCCGTTCGGATTTCTGCCCGATGCGGTCCACCCGGCCGGCCCGCTGGACCAGTCGGATAATAGCCCAGGGAAGATCGAAATTGACGATGATGGCGCAGTCCTGAAGGTTCTGCCCTTCGGAAAGGACATCGGTGGCGATCAGAACCCGAAGCTCCTCTTCCGGTCTGATCCGGCCCCGTTTGTTGTTTGATTCGGGACTGAAACGCCAGGCGAAGTGGGTCGGATCTTCGGCCTCACCGGTGACCTCGGCCAGTTCCCCGACACTGCGGGTGCGCAATTGGAATTCCAGATAACGGGCCGTATCGGCAAACTGGGTAAAGACCAGGACCTTCTCTTTGGGATGGCTTCCGGTAAGAAGTTTATGGAGGGCTTCAAGCTTGGCATCTCTTTTTGGGTCCCATTCTCCACAGCACAAAAGCAAATCGAGAAGACTCGCGGCGTCGGCTGCCAGGTCTTTAGCCAGGGACTTGACGAAGAGGTCGGACCTCAGCCACCTGAAGCGGTTTTTAAGCTGGGTGGCGTAAGTTTCATAAACCTCAGCGGCACGGGCTTTAAAGTCTTCATTTGTACGCAAATGCAATGGTCCCTTGCTTTTTTTCGTCTCTTCGTCGTTTTCCTCAAAAAGTTCGGCATTGGCATTTATATCATCGACATCTTCATCGTAGTTGCCGGTATCCAGTAGACCGGAATCCTGGGTACCCAGAGGGAGAGGCCGCCCGTTTTCGATGGCATGGAGAAAAACATGGTTCCGGAGAATATGTCGCTCGATAGACTGCTGGAAGGCATCACCGCTGCTTTCCAGGCGCTTAAAAAGATTGGTCCGGCAAAATCCCATCAAGCGTTTTCCCGCTCGGGATAAGTCTTGGAGCTGTCTGGCCTCGGCCGGCGTGGGAGGGTTGTGCGGCGTGGCGGCCACATAGTTTCCCAATCCATAACGCGGAAGGTTGAGCCGGTTGATGGTCTCAACCACATCCGGGGCATAGAGGCGGGCATATTGGTCCGAAGGATCTTTTTCATCGACCTTGAATTTAATCGTCTTAGGAATCCGTTCAGGGAAAAAGGAGTGGGTCCCATCCTCGAAGGTCAGGTATTTCCGGTTTGTTTCCGGATCGGTGTCCGCATAATTGTCCTGGATGAAGCTGCGTGTTCGGCGGACCATGTAGAGCCGCATCAACTCTCGCCAGTCGTCGGCATATTCGCTCTTTTCGAAAGCAGCTATGGAACGGACCGGACATTGGTGGCGACGAATAAACTCGGTTTCACCCAGTTCTCGTATCAGGTTCTCCGGACGGATACCGAGGTCTTTGTCTTCGGAAATAAACAAGCGAAGCTGACTGGAAAGGTCGAGGTAGGTCTTATTGTAGGGTGTGGCCGAAAGCAGAATACACTTGCTCTCGTTTTCCTGAACGTACTCCTGAATAGCCCGGTAACGCTTCCCTTCCCGATTGCGGAGATTCTGGCTCTCATCGATGAGGACCACCCGATAGCGTCTTAGATCAGGTAGTTCGCGCATGGCCTTGGTCAAGGAAAGCACCTTGGCCAGCAGACGATATTCGGCCACATAGTCTTCCCACATCTTCACCAAATTCTTCGGACATAGGATAAGGGTTTCGGTATATTGGTCTTCCTGGAAAATTTTTGCCAGAGCCGTGGCCATCAGAGTCTTCCCCAGGCCGACGACATCGCCGATAAGCACCCCGCCTCGTTTGTTGAGATGATGGGCGGCGATCTTGACTGCGGCCACCTGATAATCGAATAAGCGTTGGCCGAACTCCGGTGGAATCCGGAACTCCGATAAACCTGCCCGGGCTTCCTGGGCCAGGTGATAGGCCATCTTGATGTAGATCTGATACGGAGGAATGGGTTCCTCTCGGGCCCAACTCTCATCGATGGACCGAATAAGGTCTTGAGTGATATCCATACACCATCGATCTTTCCATCGATCCTCAAACCAGTTAGAGAGCTTAAGGGCGGCATCGTGGTCGAGGACATCTACGTTGAGTTCTCCTTGATGAGAAAGACCGGACAGAGTGAGATTGCTGCTGCCCAGGTAGCCGATGATCGGGTTGATGGGATCGGAACGAAACAGAAGATAGAGCTTGGCGTGCAGGGGATGGCGTAGAAAGAGTTTGACGACGAGTTTGTTCGGCTTTGAGTTGGGCGGATAATCGCCTTAATCCGGCTTCATCGGCATTGGTCGGCACCCCGAGTGTCAATTGATTACGGAATTCCTCGGCCAGACGTTTCTTTAAGCGTAAAGCGGTCTGATTGTCGAGCTCATCCTTGTTTTGATATTGGCTAAGTATATCGCGCAACTCTTCTTGGGGCAGGCGTTGCATACCTACCAGAAGGCGGCACTGCCTGTCCGTGCCGCCGGGCCATCTTTCGACGAGGTCGTCGATCGCTTTCCAGCCTCGCAAATTAAAATAGCCGACGCAAAAATCAGAGCGATTGGATAGCTCCAATGTTCCCCGAAGCGATGGGAGCAGATCAAGTTCGATGTTGTCGAAGATGCGGGGCATTTTAATCTTTCTGTTTTAGAGTTGACGCGTGGGCTTTAGCGGATTGTTTCATGGACCAGCCTTTTAGGTTAGGGTTGCCAGTAGCAAGGAAACCAAAAAAGAATTGATTATTTAAACCATAACCAATGGTTGAAGTCAACCCCCAAAAATCAAATTTTTTGTAAGATTTCTAAACGGTTATAATCTGACAAATCGGGTTTATTGGGTTTGTTGAGTGTGTTGGGTCTGATGGAGGATCAAGGAAAAAAAGGTAAAATTGAGAAACAAGGTCAAGGTACGAGAAACTCATTTCCTGCCTTACTGCGCCTGCTTTTCCTTGGGGTCGAAGCGGGGAATGAAGTCAGGAGGAAATCAGGTGATTTTTCGTTTGGGTTTAACAGGTGGGGTCATGCGCTGATGGATGCCTCGATGCCCGATTGGTTTTTTGCCACCGACCCACACGGACAACCGCTGGTTTGAAATTTCTTGACCTTTTTAAGCCTTGGGAAGAAAATAAAGAATCTCTGGGAATAAAAAAAGGGGGGATCGGGAAATGAAGTTCTTTACCATGGTGTCGGCCACCTTTTTGGTAATTTGCGGGACCTTTTCAAGTGCCGCCGCTGCAGACTGGATATCAATCTATGACCAAGGCGGTGTGGACTACTACTATGACAGAGAAAGCATCACGACCGATTATACTGGAAGGATCAAGGTGGACACCAAAACCTTTTTTGAATACGATGCCGTAAAACAAAAATTTATCAAGGAAAGGCGCGACGCGGGATTGCCTACCACGGGATGGGATAGACTCCGGTATATAATTGACCGCATAGAGATAAATTGTCCGTCGGAAAGAGTTAATTTCCTCTCGGAGAATACTTACGACGATTTTGATAACCTCTTAACATCTGAGGATAAATCCACCATGGAACAGTGGAGCCCCATCGCCGATAATTCTCTGGTGATGCTCACTTTTAATGCCGTCTGTCGCTGAGTTGAAAAAAATTACAATAGTGTGCCGGGAGTGAAGAATCATGAGAAAAACAATCACGGGATTATTTGTACTGATGAGCCTGCTTGCCTTTACCCTTGCAATAAAGAGCTATGCCGAAGGGGAGGCCAAAACCGGAGGAGAGAATACCACTCAATTCCAGTCCATCCAAGGTCAAGTCGCCGGTTTGTCCATGAAGGCCCTTGAGAAGAATCTTCTTAGTCCCACTCAAGGTATGCCGGGAAAGGAGTCGAAAACAGGTGTCATTATAACCTTAGAAAGAGACCTGGGTCGGGAATACCGCATCCTTCTTGACGAAATGCTCAATATCGAAGGGTTTGGGGATCTGAAAGGAAAAGACAAAATGATGGGTGGGGCTTTAATACTTTCCGACCTGCAAAAGCGACTGGTGGGAAAAAATATTGTGTTGAAGTGCCGCAAAATCGGAGTGGAGAAAAACAAGGAGATTTTTGGAGTAAGCGGATTGGAAATTGTGAACAAGCCTCAAGATCGATCTGATCCGGGAGTTCTGACCGTTGACATCTTTAGTTTTAGCAAAAGAATCGTCTAACTCAAAGTGGATGTCAACTAAGGGATACGACACATAATTATCGCTAAATTTCTTTTCCTACATTGGCCTCGAATTTTCATTTAAATACTGCGTAGCACGATAGAGGGCATGTTCGATTTCAAGAGGGGTTTGGAAATCAGTATTATGCAAAGCTGTACGTTGAGAGAGTGGCAAAATACGATTCAACCAAGTTAAGCCAAGATGAATTTGTAGGCGTCCAATAAACCTGGACGCGCCGTCAAAACAGACCACCTGCCCTCAATGGGGGCGATCGAAGTGTTCCGTCGCCATTAGTTGCGCCTGGATTTATACCTATCCCTACCTTACCGGGGAATTGAACTATCACCACCGGGATGGGCCATGGGATGAAGCGAAAAAAGGTCCTTCCTCCCAGGCGGCAACTGATATCGATCCCCTATAACTGGTTCGCCACCATGCTCCATAATCTTCAAACCATGTCCTGGGTCCTGCCCATGTTTCAGCCTGGAGCGGACGATTTTCTCAGGAACATTAGGGCCGATCTGGGGCATGATTCCGACCATTGAATGGATCTTTTATCAAAGATCCCAACAGGAATTTCAGCGGGAAAGTTCCCTTCCTTCTTATTTCTCACCGGCCTCGGCCAATTCCTTTGGATAGGGGACCCCGGCAATGATTTTAACTTTGCCCTTATCGATACCCATGACAAAACTCGGTTGCCCGTAGGCGCGGCCGCCCTTGGTAAAACCCCTGTAGTCCATGGTCAAATCTCCGGTCCCTTCGTGAATGGCCTTATCGCACATGGCCCGGACTTTAAAGACATCAGTGGTGGTGCCGGCCAACTGTATGGCCTTGGTGATATAATATACCCAGTTGTAGCCGTATATTCCGGTCGAGGACAGATAGGTGCCGGGCCATCTTTTTAAATACCGTTCATGATATTTCAAACATTTCTCCGGAATTCCTTCCACCGTCATACTGGAAAAAGTGGAATAGGACCCGGTGAAAAGTGTCCCTTCCAGTTTATCGATGCCGAGGGAATCGATAGTTTTCTGTTTAAAATGTTCGGTGAACAGCAATTTTGATTTGATGCCTGCTTCCCGGGCCTGCTTGGCGATCCGGATTCCCGGCTCTTCATAGGCCACGATATAAAGGCAATCAGGATTGAGGGCCTTGATTTTGGTCAGCACAGGCATAAAATCGACTTCCGTGCCGGTTTTCATGTACTCGACCGAAAGGACTTTGCCCCCCTCCTTTTCAAAGGTTTTGGTGATGACCCCGGCATGTTCTTTGCCGAAATCCGAATCATCGGCTATCAAAGATACCTTTTTCAGACCCCGTTTAATGGCTTCCCTGACGATAGGGGGATCGTAACCGGAGGGGCGGACCACCTGGTTAAGGACCAATTTATTTCCGGTCAGGTTCAACGTTTCCGTGGGGCTGATGATGTCCAGGAGGACCAGGTCCTTTTCATTGGTCTGCATGATGGCCTTGCCCGTCACCGTCCCCATGTTATGAATAAAATGAATTCCATCGGAATCGACCATCCTTCGATAGGCGGCCACGGAAGCGGCGGTATTATTTTTATGGTCCATGTGGATGACGTCTATCAGGTATTGCTGCCCGCCGACCGTAATGCCTCCCTTGGCATTGATTTCCTCCACCGCCAGGGTGATGGCCCTTTTGGAATCAGCCCCATAGAGAGCCGTGCCGCCGGAAAAGGAATTCAAATGTCCCAGGAGCAGCCTTTTCGGCTCTGAGGCGGCGAATAATGGGCCATTCGAAATCAGGGTCAAAGTTAACAAAACACTCCAAAAAAGAATTAAGGCTTTTTTCATGACTTCCTCCTTGAAATATATTATCAAATGCCAAAATACGCTTTCTTAACCTGCTCGTCCCGGCTGAGTTCCCCACCGCTGCCGGCAAGAATGATTCTCCCTAATTCCAGGACATATCCCCTTTTTGCTAATTTTAAAGATTTTGAGGCATTCTGTTCTATCAGCAAAATGGACAGACCCTCATCGCGGAGCTTCTCAATGGCCTGATAGATATCATTAATCACAATGGGGGCCAGTCCCAAAGAAGGCTCATCCAATAAAAGTAATTTGGGGCTGCCCATGAGGGCCCTGCCGATGGCCAGCATCTGACGCTCTCCGCCGCTTAAGGTACCGGCCTTTTGATGCTTTCTCTTCTCCAGCACCGGAAACAATTCAGACACTCTCTTCAAGGTACCCGCAACAGTCGCCTGGTCTCTTATGAATAAGGACCCTAACAGGAGGTTTTTCCGTACCGTCATCTCGGCAAAACAGCCCCCTCCCTCCGGACAGACCGCTATCCCTTTCTTGATGACCTCATAACTGGGCAATCCATCTATCCGCTGACCGTCAAAAACAATCTCACCCTTTTGAATTCTGACTAAAGAGAGGACGGTCTTGATCAGGGTTGTTTTTCCGGCCCCGTTGGCCCCCAAAATGGTGACCGCTTCACCTTCGTCCATATGCAGGTTAACATTTCTTAAAACATGATAAGAGCCGTAATGGGCTTCCAATTCTTTTATATCAAGCAGCATATTCATCGCCCAAATAGGCTTTAATGGCCAATGTATTTCTTCTGATTTCCAGTGGCGTCCCCTCAGCGATTTTTTGACCGTAATTCAGGACCAGGATTCTCTGGCATAACTCCATGACCATTTTCATTTTATGCTCAATCAGGCAAATAGTGATCCCCCTTTCTCCGATATTACGGATGATGTCCATTAAACGGTTGGTTTCTTCAATATTGATTCCTCCGGTCGGTTCATCCAGGAGAAGCAGCCTGGGATTGGTGGACAGGGCAATACCAATAGCCAGCCTTTTCTGGGCCTCCTGGTCTAATTCCCTGGCCATAACAGCCAGGCTGTCCTCTAACCCCACAAAACCGGCTATTTCCAGGCAATAATGGGGCAGCTCCCGGTGACCAAGATTTTTTTGTGAAAAAAAACTATTCAGCCTTCCTTTTTTCACCCTGGGAATCAGCCCGACAGTCAGATTGTCCAGGACGCTCTGGTTCAAAAAAATCTTCGTCGATTGGAAGGTCCTGGCCATGCCTATCCGGGCCCGTGCCGGCGTCGGCATCCTGGTGATGGGTTTCCCCTGGAAGAGGATTTCCCCCCGGTCCGGGAATAAAAATCCGGTAAGCAGGTTGAACAGAGTGGACTTCCCGGCTCCGTTGGGACCGATGATGCCCAATAGTTCCCGGTCATGGATATTAAAAGTAAGGTTCCTCAAAATACTCAACCGGCCGAAGTTGAAGGACAGGTTGTCGGCTTGAAGCAGCATATCCGGACCTTTCAAAAAGCCTTCCGTCGTTTATCGAGAGTTGCCACGATATCTCTTCCACAAGGCGACCGTTCCGCCGACGACCCCCTGGGGCATGAAGATGATCAAGACGATCAGCGCCAGTCCGTTTACCAGGAGGCGGACTTCCACCATGGATTGCATCAATTCGGAAATCACGATCATCAGCGCCGGTCCTAAGATCGTTCCGATTATCGTGCCGATACCGCCCACGGTCAGAAAGACCAAGGCGTCAAATCCGACATGAAAACTCGCATCCTGGGGTGTCAGGATGCCCATGGTAGAGGCATATAAACCGCCGCCGAGTCCGGCCAAAATGCTGCTTAAGACAAAAGTCCAGACTTTTCTTTTCATGGTATCGATCCCCAGCGACCGGCAAAGCTCTTCATCTTCCTTGATCGAGACCAGACTTCTTCCCCAAAGAGAATTCCTGATGGAAACCATAACCGTCCAGAAAACCAAAAGAAAGAAAAGAATAAGGTAATATTGGGCCGTTTTCGAGCTGAAATCCAGGTTGAGAAAAAATAAATGGATTTTGGAGGGTGCGGGAATACCCACCAGCCCCACGACGCCGCCGGTTAATTCATTCAGGTGTTCAATAACGGACACCAGAATAATGTTAAAACCCAGGGTGATGATGACAAAATAGGCCCCTTTGAGTCGGAGCGATGGGACCCCGATCAAAAACCCGGTCAGGCCGGCAGCCAGGCCGCCCAGGGGGAAGGCCAGCCAAAAACTTAAGCTTAGTTTCCCGGCCAGTATGGCGTAGGAATAGGCCCCGATACCGAAAAGCCCGCCATGGGCCAGGGAGAGCTGACCGGCGTAACCGAATATGAGGTTCAAGCTCAGACAGATCATGGCCCACAACAGGATCAAGCTGGCGATGTGCACGATGAAACCGGACAGGGGCAATATGGGGATTAAAACCAGCAGGAGTATCCCGGCGGAAAGGAATAATTTTCCTGGAAGCGAAAGTCGACAGGAGATCATCCTCTTCCTCCCAATAACCCTTTGGGTCTGAAAAGAAGAACGGCGATCATGATACCGAAGATGGCCATATCACTGAAGACCGCCGAGAAATATTGGGTTGAAAAGACCTGGGTCCCGGCCATGATCAACGATCCCAATACCGATCCGGCGAGATTGCCCATGCCCCCGAAAATAACGGCGGCGAAGGCGATCAACAGGGGAGTCATCCCCATGGCCGGATAGACCTGGGTGACCGGGGCCATGAGCACCCCGGCCAGGCCGGCCAGAGCGGTGCTGGTCCCGTAAGCCACTAAAGACATCCGTTTTACGTTGATTCCGGTCATCAGGGCCAACTCCTTATTCTGAGACATGGCCTCTAAACACATACCGGTTTTGGTCCGCTTGATAAAAACCTGCAGAAGCCCCATGACCAGAACCGTTCCCAGGACAACCAGCATCCTTTGCAGGGAGAGGGTAACTCCCCCGACTTCTATCAGCCCGCTCCAGGGGGGTTTGATTTCTTTATACTCCGCCCCGAAAAGGATAACCACCAGCCCTTCAACGGCCATCAGGACGCCCAGGGCCACGACAAACGAATTAATATGGGGGGCATCGTGTACCGGCCTGAAGCACAACTTCTCGATGGCCAGACCGAGGCCGCCCATGATGACTATGGTAAGCAAAAAACCGAGCCAATAATTGATGGACAGTTGGGAGATGAGGAAAAAGGCCACATAGGCCCCGAGCATATACAAATTGCCCTGGGCAAAATTGGGGACCCCCATGATCCCGTAGATCAGGGTAAGACCGGAGGCCACCAGACAATACACGCTCCCCAAAACGAGCACATTAATCATTTGTTGCAACAGCTCGGCCATATCTTTATAAATTCCGGAATCCAGGAGTCAGGAATCCAGAATTCAGAATGGGGAAAGTCCTTAGAAAAATCGGGGTTCTTTTCTGGATTCTGACTTCTGGATTCCGAAGCATCGTAGAAAAATAGGTTCGATTAAAAAGTAAAAGCTAAAATCTCAGAATGTGCATTGATAAAACCCCTTACCATCCCCCGTAGACATCCATAAGCCCCTTGGCGATTTTCTGGCCAGCCTCATTGCTCCCCAGAAGGCCATAAGAGGTCCGGGGACAGCGATATTTTTTATACAGGGCTTTTACGCAGGCGATAAACTCTTTTTCAACATCGGAAGACAGGGTGATGACCTCCTGAGAAATTTCTTCAATAGGCCTGTCCATGGTATTTTCCATGAGCAATCCCTCTTTTAAGACCCTGTTTTCGATCTTTTCATAGGCCAGGGCGACCGGATATTCCTTTTCGAATTTCTTCAGGTCCGGCTCTTTTATCTCCTCCAGGGGGTCTCCCGGGAAAAATCTCAATTTGACATAGTATTGATTCATAAGAGGCCTCCTCAACTTTTTAAGTATTCCTTGTATTTTTGAGTCTTGGTTTTTCTCTCTTCCTTGGTGCGCATAAAATAATTCTTGGAGGGGGCAATGTGGTAAGTGAAATGGTTATAAGTGACATCGGTTCTGAGTCGGCTCTCGGCCAGGGCCTTCTCTTCAAATTCCACCCTGATCTTGCCGTCCACAATACTTAGTTTGCCCCGGACCCCGCACAAAGGGCATTCCACGGTTTCATCATCCCTTAATATCCTCACATTTCGGTCATGACAGGAAGGACAGATGCCCGCTTCGCCGTGATAGGTATAATCCTGATTACCTGCGGACAAAGCGATTTCCTCTCCCAGTCCGTAAGCCAGGTCCATGGCTTCCTGGTCCAGTACGACTTCCGAGATGCCCTGGGTGCAAATGGCGGCCTCGTTGATCTTGGTCATCCCCAGGACCTTCAGCAGCAGAGTGGATTGAATAGAGATAAAGGGGATCCATCCCCGGGTGGCATAGGGGACGATGACCGTGGCCGGCTTGTTCCTTTTGTCATATTTATGGCTGAGGATCCAGCAGCGGTCGATGAGCTGCTTGACCACGGCGGTCAATTCCAGGTAATAACAGGGAGAGCCCAAGATCAGTCCGTCGCACTCATCGATTTTCGAAAAGACCAAATTGACGTCATCGTCTTTGATCTGGCAGACATTGTCCCTGAACAGACAAAGCCCACACCCCCGGCATGGTGAAATTTTATAATCCGTAAGCCTGAGGATCTCCACCTGGGCCCCCTTGGCCTCGGCCCCCATCAGGGCCTGTTTTAAAAGAATCTCCGTATTCCCGTTCTTCCGGATACTGCCGTTTAACGCTAAAATTTTCATTTGGATCCCGCCTTTCCGCTACTCTTAATGAGCATCATTCTTGGGTTGCTATTATCAAATTGAATCCCACCCTACCGCACCAACCGCCGCAATATTTTGCCGGTGGAACTTTTCGGCATCTCTTTTCTGAACTCGATCGTTCTGGGCACTTTGAATTTGGCCAGCCGCAAGGCGCAAAAATCGATCAATTCTTTTTCCGCAGCCTCACGGCCTTCCTTTAAAACGACCACGGCTTTGACCACTTCTCCCTTGAAGGCATCCCTCATCCCCACCACCGCCGCCTCTAAAACTTTTTCATTTTGATAGAGGACCTCCTCCACCTCCTTGGGATAGACGTTCTCCCCTCCGACGATGATCATGTCTTTTTTCCGGTCCACGATGTAAAAATACCCGTCCTCGTCCCTCCTGGCCAGGTCCCCCGTATGCAGCCAGCCGCCCCGGAGAGTTCGGGCGGTCTCTTCCGGCTGTTTCCAGTATCCCTTCATAATATGGTCTCCCCTGATGACCAACTCTCCGATCTCATTGGGGGGGAGTTCCCGGTCCTTTTCATCGACCACTTTGGCCTCGGTTTGCTGCCGGTTGTTTCTTAAAGGGACGCCGATGGAGCCGAGTTTGTAGTGATTCTCTTGTTCTCCCTTCACGGGATGGGCGATGGCCTGGGCCGAAGCCTCGGTGATGCCGAATCCTTCGTTGATCTCCACGCCTATTTTCTCGTAGAAGGCCCGGCGGATCTCCGCCGAGAGGGAAGCCCCGGCGGATTTACAAAATTTTAAGGTCATGACCTGATGTTTTTGAGAGTCGAAACCGTTCACCAGATAGGCGTACATGGTGGGGACCCCGGCGAAGTTGGTGGCCCCGTGTTCACTTATGGCCTGAAATACTTTTTCTGTGTTAAATTTGTCGAGTAAAATGACCGTGCCCCCCACGGAGAAGGGCGTTATAATGCCCATATTTTGCCCATAACAGTGGAATAGGGGTAAGCAGGTGATGAACTTCCCATCCTCGGAAAAAAGCGAGCCCATTTCGTCGTTATCCGAATAAAAGGAAGAACAGAACAGGACGGAATGATGGGTCAGCATGGCCCCCTTAGGCTTGCCTGTCGTGCCGGAGGTGTAAAGAATATGAACCACGTCTTCGCGAGTAACGGGGCAGGGAGTCAGTCGGTCCGACCGGTTGTTGATCTGGTCCCAGAAATAAAGAACATTGGAAGAAACGCTTTCTCCCTCATTTTTATTGATGGTTAAAATGGGGACCCTGTTGCCGGTCATCTGCTGATAGCCGGACAATTTATCGGCGTCGGTAATGATCAGGCCGGCTTCGGAGTCTTTCCAGATATAATCTTCTTCCGCCGGGGTTAGCAGATAATTGACCGGTACCATGATGGCCCCTATTTTGGCCAGAGCGAATAAACTGACGACAAACTCCGGGTTGTTGAGCAGACTGATGATCACCCGGTCCCCTTTTCTTAGGCCAAGGCTCAAAAAGGCATTGCCGGCTTTATTGACCAGCTTGTTGAGTTCCTGATAGGTAAAACGGGCGTTTTCGTAAATCAGACAAGTCTTATCAGGAGACCTGGCCGCATTATCCTCTAAAATTTGGGCCAGATTTTTTACATACTGGACTTCCATCGTTTTCCCTTTTACACGGAAAATAAAAAAACAGGCAAGAGGCACGAGGCAATAGGCGAGAGGAGAAAAAATCATATAAGCCGATGCATCGACCTATAGCCCCTTGCCCCTCGCCCTTCGCCTGTCATCTTTCAACATCCCGTGGGAAATCACTTTGATATTTTGATTGATGATCGCCTCGAGATTTAAATTCTTCCCATCTTTGACCCAATATCCCAGCCAATGACTCATGGAAATAAACAAAAAGGTAATCACATTCGGATCGATCGAATGATCCAGGTTTCTGATTTTTTGAAGTTCGGTTTTTATCAGGCGGAAAATAGCCTGCTCTTTTCTATAAAGCGCATTCTTATTCGTTCCGGTCAGTTGGTGCCTTTCCCGGAGGACCAGCGAGCGCTTGTATTTTTCATTATTCACATGCCGGGCATAAATTTCCATCAGTTTCTTGAAAGAATCCTCGGAGCTTAAACCCTGTTCTTTATTTTCTTTAATCCCCCCTTTTAATTTTTCTAAGAACTGGTCGGAAATTTTGATTAATATATAAGCCAGGATCTCTTCTTTCGACTTGAAATAGTGGTATACCCCGGCCTTGCTGATCATGGCCTCCCTGGCCACGTCCTGCAATGACGCCGATTGATATCCTTTTTCACCGAATACCTTTGAAGCTATTTTGGATAGGTAGTCTTTTCTTTCTTCCAGGCTTAATTTGATCAAGGCTGGGCGCTCCTTCGGAAGAAATTTACCGGCCGGACGTTTATTCGACCGTCTGGCCGGTAAATATAATAAATATAAAATTTTGTCAACATCTTTGATCTCCTTCGAGTTGATGGATGAGGAGGGCCCGTTGACAATTGACAATGGTTACTGAGACTTTTTAAAAAAGATGGTTGCCAAGAAGGTTTCTAACCTTTAAACTTAAAGTGGATGAGGTGGAGATGGGAATATCGGTCGTCGTTCAGCGTTCGGCGAAAACAGATTTTCATGCTTAGTGACACTGTTAGGGCATGGGAGCTTAGTGCGAAAATAAAGTTCGGAGTTAAGAGTCGGAGTTCGGAGTTCGGAGAAATCCATTTTTATGTTTCATGGTATCCGCTCCAGACGGACGTATGAGCTTAGGACAGAATTTCTTCAGAACGGGACATCGGGAAGGAGAGAGGCGTGAAAGTTCCCAGAATAAAAACGGAAATTCCAGGTCCCAAGGCGCTTGGAATTATTCAGACCGATAGTCAAGTAGTTTCTCCCTCCTATACCCGGGCATACCCCCTGGTCGTCAGGAAGGGAAAAGGCCTTTGGGTCGAGGATGTGGATGGGAACCTGTTTCTGGATTTTACCGCCGGCATTGCCGTTTGTGCCACCGGCCACTGCCATCCGAAAGTGGTTGAGGCCATCAAGGAACAGGCCGACCTTCTCATCCACATGTCCGGGGCCGACTTTTATTATACCCCCCAGGTCCTTCTGGCCAAAAAGCTGGCTTCCCTGTGCCCGGAAAACGGTCCTATGAAGGTTTTTTTCGGCAACTCCGGGGCCGAGGCGGTGGAGGCGGCCTTCAAGCTGGCCCGGTGGCACACCAAAAGGGAGTTGAACATCGCCTTTTTCGGGGCCTTTCATGGTAGAACCATGGGGGCCCTTTCCCTCACGGCCAGCAAAACGGTCCAAAAAAAACATTATAATCCCCTGGTGCCGGGGATCACCCACGTACCCTATGCCTACTGCTACCGCTGTGCTTACGGGGTTACCTATCCCGATTGCGGAATCGAGTGTGTGCGCTGGATAGAAGAAACCCTCTTCAAAACCGTCATGCCCCCCGAGGAAGTGGCCGCCATCTTTGTGGAGCCCATCCAGGGAGAGGGTGGTTACATCGTCCCCCCTGTGGAGTTTCATACCGAATTATTCCGGGTGGCCAAAAAATACGGCATCCTCTACGTGGCCGACGAGGTCCAGTCCGGTATGGGGCGCACCGGGACCATGCTGGCCAGTGAACAATTTAACGTCGCCCCCCATGTCATCGCCCTGGCCAAAGGGATCGCCTCGGGCTTGCCCCTGGGCGCCATGATCGCCCCGACCGAGATTATGGACTGGGAGGCCGGCTCTCATGCCTCCACCTTCGGGGGAAATCCTATTTCCTGCCGGGCCTCCCTGGCGACCATCGAGTTGCTGGAAAAAGCCTTGATGGCCAACGCCCGTATTCAAGGGAAACGCTTGATGGAGGGGCTCAAGACCCTGCAGGCCTCTCTGGAATGTATCGGCGATGTGCGGGGCAAGGGTCTCATGGTGGGTGTCGAATTCGTCAAGGATCGTCAGACCAAGGAACGGGCCGGAGACTTACGAAATGAGATCATCCGGAAGTGTTTTCATAAGGGACTTCTGCTGTTGGGGTGCGGTGAAAATTCCCTTCGGTTTTGCCCGGCCCTGACCATAACGGGCCGGGAGATCGATGTGGGTCTTTCCATCTTGGAAGAAGTGATTCGGGAGGCAGCCGGATGAAGGAAGAAATACTCTCTAAATTTGGTTTGGAAGGGGAACTGCCGGGGGCCGGAACCGGTTCGTGGTTCCACGGTGCCGGGGAAATCCTGGAGTCCCGATCGCCCATCGACGGCAGTGTGATCGGAAGAATCCGCTCCGCCGCCGCAAGCGACTGCGAACAGGTCGTGAGTCAAGCCGACAAGGCCTTTGAGAGTTGGCGAAAGGTTCCGGCTCCTAAAAGGGGTGAAGTCGTCAGGCAGATCGGGCAGGCCCTCCGGGCCTGTAAGCCCGACCTCGGGGCCCTGGTCAGCCTGGAGATGGGCAAGATCCGGGCCGAAGGGGACGGCGAGGTCCAGGAGATGATCGACATGGCCGATTACGCCGTCGGTCTTTCGCGGATGCTTTACGGGGCGACCATGCCCAGCGAGCGGCCCGGACACCGGATGTACGAGCAGTGGCATCCCCTGGGCCCGGTGGGGGTGATCACGGCCTTTAATTTCCCGGTGGCCGTCTGGGCCTGGAATACCATGATCGCCCTGGTGGCCGGTGATCCG
This sequence comes from uncultured delta proteobacterium, assembly GCA_963769305.1. Taxonomy (GTDB): domain Bacteria; phylum Desulfobacterota; class RBG-13-43-22; order RBG-13-43-22; family RBG-13-43-22; genus RBG-13-43-22. The sequence goes on from CAVYLJ010000048.1 coordinate 86,502, forward strand.
GTGATCTGGAAACCTTCTTCCAAGGTGCCCTTATGCGCCCTGGCGGCCTTACGGACCGCCTGGAAGGTCTTGAAGGAAAATAATCTGCCCGAGGGCTTGCTCAGTATCGTCGTCGGGAAGGCGGAGACCGTCGGGCAGGCCCTGACCGGGGATCCCCGCATCCCTCTCATCTCAGCCACCGGCAGTGTCCCTATGGGACGCGCGGTCGCCCAGGGGGTCAAAGGGCGTCTGGGAAAGACCCTGCTGGAACTGGGGGGCAATAACGGCATCATCGTCACCCCCAGCGCCGACCTGCAACTGGCGGTCCGGGCCATCGTTTTCGCGGCCGTGGGAACGGCCGGCCAGCGCTGCACCACCGTCCGCCGGCTCATTGTCCATCAAAGCATCTTTTCATCCCTGAGCGAAGCCTTGATCAAGGCCTACCAACAGGTCCCCATCGGAAATCCCCTGGAAGCGACCACCCTCATGGGACCGATGATCGACCGGGAAGCCGTGGAGGCCATGCAAAAGGCCCTGGGACGACTTAAGGACCAGGGCGGCCGGGTCCTTTACGGCGGGGAGGTCCTTTCCGGAGGCTTGTATGATTCCGGCACCTATGTCCGCCCCTGCCTTTGCGAGGCCCGGGCCGAACTGCCGATCATCCGGGAAGAGACCTTCGCCCCCATCCTCTACCTGATCCCTTACGATACCCTGGAGGAGGCCGTCTCCTTCCACAATCGCGTTCCCCAGGGGCTGTCCTCGGCCATCTTCACCCGGGATGTGGGGGAAGCGGAATTTTTCCTGAGTCATGAGGGGTCGGACTGCGGCATCGCCAACGTCAATATCGGCACTTCGGGTGCTGAAATCGGAGGGGCCTTCGGCGGAGAAAAAGAAACCGGTGGGGGCAGGGAGGCTGGCTCCGATGCCTGGAAGGCCTATATGCGGCGTCAGACCTGCACCATCAACTGGTCCGGAGAACTCCCCCTGGCCCAGGGGATCCATTTCGAAATCATCTGAAAGGAGATCCGCACCCCATGGCTTTTCACCTTCCCCCTTTCATCCCTCCTGATTTTGCAAAGCCCAATTTTCTTCGGGCGCCGGAAGTGGTTTTTGAAAAGGTGACTCAAACAGGGTGTGCCCCGCCCCATTATCACGCCACCTCCATCTATCCGGAATTTTATCAGGTCCGCAAGGGCCAATGGCTCCTTCCGGAAGAATCCCGGATGGATTGTGTGGTCGTTTTGGAAGCCGGGGACCATTTGGCCGTTAAAGAATTCCGGCATTTGGAGAAGGGGGACCGGGTGGCCGTGGGGCGGAGAGAAAACGGGGAAGACGGTATTTTCGTCCATGCCGGGGCCTTTGGTTTTCCCGAGACCCGATCGAATAAATTCGACTTCCGAACCCGCGTATCCCGGGAAAGCTCCTTTTCAATCGATTACGACGAACTCTATGAACTCCTCGAATATGAACGGAGGGAGGGGTTCGCACTCTGGGTCCTGGGACCGGCTGTGGTTTTCGACCACGATGCCCGGGAGGCCTTTGGGGGACTTATTGAACGGGGCTATGTGCATGGGCTGCTGGCCGGGAATGCCCTGGCCGTCCATGATCTGGAAGGATCCCTTTTCGGAACGGCCCTGGGACAGGAGATCTATTCCAAGAGGCAGGCCGAACTGGGCCATTACAAGCACTTAGACGCCATCAACCGGATCAGGGCTCGCGGTTCCATAAAAAAGGCCATTCGGGAGGGATTAATAACCAACGGAATCATGCGGGCCGTGATCCAGAAGAAGATCCCCTATGTCCTGGCCGGATCGATTCGCGATGACGGCCCCTTACCGGAGGTCATCGGTAATGTCTATCTGGCCCAGGACCGGATGCGCCGTTTGACCGCCCGGTCGACCACGGTGATCGCCATGGCCACCCAGCTCCATGCCATTGCCACCGGGAACATGGTGCCTTCCTACCGGGTCCTCCCCGATGGCCGGATAAGGCCGGTCTATTTCTATTCCGTAGACATGTCCGAATTCGCCGTCACCAAGCTGGCCAACCGGGGGTCCTTAACGGCCCGTTCCATCCTGACCAATGTCCAGGATTTCGTGGTCACCGTAGAACGGGGACTCCGCAAGCGGTTCGGCACCTGAATGTTTTCACCGCAGAGCCCCAGAGAACGCAAAGAAAAAAATTTATGGATTGCCGGTGAGAGGCCGGCAATCCATAAGCTTCGCTACACTACGGGTAATAAAACAGAGCGGAGGCAGAATTGGTTTTCATTTTCCGTCCTCTCAACGGAAAATGAAAAAGGATTTCTCTCTGCGATCTCGGCGCCTTTGCGGTGAATAATAGTTCTGGATCAGGGAACGATTTCCGTGCCGGCTTTCCCGGCTATGGCCTGTTCTATGGCGTTGATGGAAGTGATGACGGCCCTTTTGCCGCCCTGGGCGATAAATTTCATACAGGCTTCGATCTTGGGCCCCATGGAACCCGGAGGGAAATGACCTTCTTTCAGGAACCGGTCGGCCTGGGTTAAGGTCAGGGACCGGAGGAATTGCTGGTCCGGTTTTCCATAATGAAGGGCCGCCCCCGGTTCATCGGTCGCTATAAGAAAAATGTCCACGCCCACTTCCCGGGCCAGAACAGCGCTGGCCAGATCCTTGTCGATAACCGCGTTGACCCCGCAAAAGGTCCGTCCTTCCCGGATGACGGGAATGCCTCCTCCTCCGCAGCAGATGACGATAAAATCCATCTCCATGAGTTTCCGGATTTCCCGCTTTTCCACGATGGTGACCGGTTGGGGAGAGGCCACCACCCGGCGGTAGCCTTTGGGTGTTTCGGCGGTAGGATAAGGAAGGGTAAGGGCTTTTTCTTTGGTAAAGACCGGACCGATGGGCTTGGAGAGATTTTGAAAGGCCGGATCTTTTTCATCCACCACGACATAACTGATGAGACTGACGAAGGTCTTTCGGGTATCGATTCCCAATTCCATCAATTGGCTGTCCAGGGTCGATTCGATCATATAACCGATCTGACCCTGGGTCTGAGCCACCAGGATTTCCAGGGGCAGCGGCGGGAGGGTATGACAGCATTCCTGCTGTAAAAGCAGATTTCCAACCTGGGGTCCATTGCCATGGGTGATGATGATGCGGTAGGCATTGGAAAGACGGGCGATGTGGCTGACTGGAATTTTCAAGTTTTGAAACTGCTCTTCAATGGTCTCCCCCCCTCCCTTGCGGATGAGGGCGTTCCCCCCCAGGGCCACCAGGAGAATATCTTTTTTTGTTTTGGTGCTCATGTCCCTCCTATCGATTATCGGGACTATCGTTAACGTCGGCCAGGGCCTGGAGTCGTTTTTTCAGACACTCCTCCAGGGTCGGTGAGCCGTAATCTTTGTATTCGTAACGGACCCGAAGCAGGGGTTTGTTGATCGACAGAATCCTGGATAACTGGATGGGCGTGGCGAAGAGGACCAGGTCGCAGGGGACATTGTTGATGGTCGCCTCCAGGTCGTTGATCTGATCGTGGTTGTATCCCAAGGCCGGAAGGACGGGTCCCATCTGGGGGTAAGACCGATAGGCTTTCTCGATGGTGCCCACGGCATAGGGCCGCGGGTCGACCACCTCGGCGGCCTGAAATTGGGTGGCGGCGATAGTGCCGGCGCCGAAGGCCATCCCCCCATGGGTCAAGGTCGGGCCGTCTTCCACGACCAGGACCCGTTTCCCGCAAATCAACTCCGGATGGTTTATCAGGACCGGAGACTGGGCCAAAATAATTTCGGCCTTGGGGACCCGCTGTCGGATCGTTTCCCGGATTTGTTCCACATTGGCAAAGCGGGCCGTATCCACTTTGTTGATGATGGCGATGTCGGCCATGAGCATGTTGGTCTCCCCGGGGTAATAGAGGGACTCATGGCCGGGCCGGTGAGGGTCAAAAAGGACCAGGTGCACATCGGGAAAATAAAAGGGCGTATCGTTGTTTCCCCCGTCCCAGACGATGATCTCGGCTTCCTCTTCGGCCGCCTTGAGGATGCGGCCGTAATCCACCCCGGCATAGACCACGATCCCCAAATCGACCAGAGGTTCATATTCTTCCCGTTCTTCCAGGGTGCAGTGATGCTTTTCAAAATCTTCGTAGGAAGAAAAGCGTTGGACGATCTGGGCCTTCAAATCACCGTAGGGCATGGGATGACGGACGACGACCACCTTGCGGTTGAGCCGGCAGAGGATCTCACAGACTTTACGCGTGGTCTGGGATTTTCCCGAACCGGTCCGGACCGCACAGACGGCTATGACCGGTTTTTTTGACCGGAGCATGGTGTAGGTGGCCCCGATCAGGATGAAGTCGGCCCCTTCGGCCATGGCAATCGAAGCCTTATGCATGACCTCCACATGGGGCACATCACTGTAGGAGAAGGCCACCAAATCCACCTTCTGGTCACGAATGAGTTCGGCCAGTTGCCTTTCCGGATAAATGGGGATCCCCTTGGGATAAAAGGTTCCCGAAAGCTCCGCGGGATAGACCCGTCCCTCGATGGTGGGAATCTGGGCGGCCGTAAAGGCCACGACCCGGTAGCGGGGATTATCCCGGAAGTAGACATTAAAATTGTGAAAGTCCCGGCCGGCCGCTCCCATGATGATGACTTTTTCAATCATATTCCTTAGCCTTCGCGTCTGTTTAAGGGAATTGACTAAAACGCCTGCTTCTTGAAATCATTATAGCATGAAAAGGTTGAAAAATGGGAGATCTTGTTCGTCCGTTATCAGGGGGGGTCTTCTTCCAGGGTTGTCCGAAAACTTATCCCTCGCTCCGTAGACGAACTGGATGAATCACGATTTCTTCTTGCCCTTCTTTTTTTAGTCATTTATAATTTATTCCAACCAGGAGAAAATCGGGATGCCGATTCAGTGGTCAGAATTCATTTTTGCCGGGGCCACCTTTGTGGTCCTGACTTCCTATCACATCTATTGGGTGGTCCAATTACGGCGGGCCCCCCTGGAAACCTATGTCGGACTGGCCCGGCATTTGCGCCGCCTGTGGGTCAAATCCATCATGTCCGAAAAGCGGGACATCCTGGCGGTACAGACCCTGCGCAACTCGATTATGGCCTCCAGTTTTCTGGCCTCCACCGGCATTATTATCGGTCTGGGACTTTTGAGTTTTCTCTTAAGACCCGAGCATATCACCGAAATCCCCTTTGACATCACGGCCATCCTCACCCGCATCAAGGCCCTTTTTCTGATCAAAATCATGTTTCTGATCATGCACTTCTTTTTCGCCTTTTTCAACTTCACCCTGTCCATCCGCTATCTCAATCAGGTCAATTTTATGATCAATGTGCCGGTTGAGTGCGAACCGATGCTGACGCCCGACTTCATTTCCCGCATACTGGACATGGGGATGCTTCACTACACCCTGGGGATGCGGGCCTATTACCTGTCCGCGGTGGTGGTCCTCTGGCTGTTCGGCCCCCAATGGATGTTCATCGGCTCCCTGGTCCTGGTCTTTGTCTTATACAAGCTGGACCACTGCTGCTCTTTAGACTACTCCACTGCGATTTGCGAGTTGAAGCAGAGGAAGGACCCATAATCCGCCTCGCCCTCCCCTTCCCTCCCCTTCCCTGGTTAGCGTTGGTTCAAATTTTCTAACCATATTACCGGGGGCATATAATATGGTGACAGAATAGGAACATTTTTTCACCGCCCACTCGTCCCGAATAAAACAGGACTCGTTTGAGACGCGAAGACCGCTGAGATAAGATTTTTCATTTGCTCCGAGAAGGTGGCAAATGGAAAACTCCTTTTGCTTTCCGTCCTCTTAACGGAAAGCAAAAATGTTCTCCTTTGCGCCCTTTGGGACTTTGCGGTGAAAGCAATCTATTATCTGCTCCTCTTCATAATTCCAGAAACATTTAAAACAAACCCGAGGAAACTAAAATCTGAATTTTTTTCTTGACAACCTTTTTGGGTTATAATAAACCTAAAACCGTTCGACTGAACGGTCAATCCAGAAAAGGCGGAACACCTTGCCAGATCCTAAAGGAAGCGATGTGAAGGAAGCGATCATCCGGGAAAGCACCCGGCTGTTCCTGGCCAACGGATTTCGTGGGACGTCGGTGAAGGAGATTACCGAAGCGGCCGGCATCGGCCGGGGCACGCTTTACTGGTACTTCAAGAGCAAAGACGAAATCCTGATCACTATTTTTCGAAAATTTGAAAACGAACTGCTGGATAAATTGAGTGAAACGGTACGGGATTGTAAAGGAGATTTCTCCGCCAAGTATCGGCTATTTCACAAATACTCAACGGAATTTGCCCGGGATAACCGGGACCTGTCTCTGGCCTTCAACACCCTTTTAAATGAGATGTCAGGAACCCATACGAAAGCCGAGAAGGTGGCCAAGGCGGTTTATGAAAAATTCCGTCTTATTGTTGAGGGCATGCTGGACGAGGGAAAACGGGACGGATCGGTGAAGCGGGAAGTGGATTCGGCCCTGTACGCCCATGCCGTCATAGCCTGTCATACCGGGATGCTGGTCCAATGGCTGGTAAAAGGGGAATCGCTGGACGCACGTGCCTTCGTCATAGCGGTTCGTGACTTTATCTTGAAAGGGATTACCCAAAAAGGGTGTTGACCTTTTTTTAATTTTAACTGATCGGTTAGTATATTGGAGGTCGGATATGGAACGCAGATGGGACAAGGTATGGCCTCTTTGGGTGCCCAAGACCTTTACCGTGGAAAAGCCCACCTGCGAGTATATCCGGGAATGGGCCGCCCTCACCCCCGAAAAGATCGCCCTCAGCTTTTACGGACGGGATATTACTTACGCCGAGTTGAACAGGATGATCGACCGGTTCGCCTGGGGACTGATCGACCTGAAGGTTCAAAAAGGCGACCGGGTGGCCCTTCATATGGAAAACTGCCCCCAGTTTGTGATCGCTTATTTCGCCGCCCAGCGGGCCGGGGCCGTGGTGGTCCCGGTCAATCCCATGTTCAAACGGGTCGAACTGGAATACGAGCTCAATGACGCCGGGGCCGAAACCCTGATCGGTTTGGATACCCTCTACCCGGAAGTGGAGAAAATTAAGGACAAAACGTCGATTAAAAATGTGATTCTCACCTCTTTGAAAGATTATCTCCCCGCCGAACCCATCCTTCCCCTGCCGGCCGATGCCCTGGAAGCCAAGCATTCTTTTCCGGGAACCCTTGATTTCGCCGATTTTATAGAACAATCCCCGGATCGGCCCATCTGTCGGGTGACCGATCTGAATATGGATCTGGCCCTTTTACAGTACACCGGCGGCACCACCGGCCTTCCCAAAGGGGCCATGATCAGTCATTATGCGCTGACCTGTGCCAACCTGGGGGCCATGTACTGGTATCGTCATCGGGAAGATGATGTCCATTTGGGCGTTACACCCTTCTTCCATGTTACGGGTCAACAACAGTTGATGTGCACCCCCCTCGTATCCGGAGGGCGGATTGTGATCCTCTCCCGGTTTGTCCCGGAGGTAGTGGCCCGGGCCATTACCCTTTATCGTTGCACTTATTGGGTCGGTGTGACCACCATGGTCATCGCCCTGCTGAACCTTCCCGACATCAAAGATTACGACTTCAGTTCCCTCCGCAATCTGGTCAGCGGCGGGATGCCCATCTCGGTGGAACTCCAAAAAAGATTGAAAGAGCTGGCACCCGGGACGGCCATCGGTGAAGGCTATGGCCTTTCGGAGACCATCGCCCATGGCGGGGCCGCCACCCCCCTGTTTCGATATAAACCGGGTTTTGTGGGTATCCCTCAGCTCAACGAGATCAGGATCATGGACCTGGAGACCGGGACCAGAGAGATGGGCCCCGACGAAGAGGGGGAGATAACCATCAAGGGGCCGGTGGTGATGAAAGGTTACTGGAATAAACCGGAGGAGACGAAGGGGACCTTGAGAGACGGCCGGTTCTTTACCGGCGACATCGGGTCCATGGATGAGGAGGGTTACATCAAACTCCTGGGCCGCAAAAGAGAGCTGATCAAATGCTCGGGATACAGCGTATTTCCCGCTGAAGTGGAGGACCTCTTGTACCGTCACCCGGCTGTCAAGGAGACGGCGGTGATCGGGATCAGCGATCCCTATAGAGGGGAAAGCCCGAAGGCCTTTATCATACTCAAACCTGAATACGCCGGAAAGATTACCGAAGAAGAAATACTTCAATGGGGCAAGGAAAACATGGCCGCCTACAAACGCCCCCGAGTTATAGAATTCCGTGAAGATCTCCCCAAAAGCGGAGCGGGGAAGATCTTGAAAAGACTTTTGACCTGAAAGAACCGGGAATAACGAAACACACCGGAGATCCTTATGAATAAAACGATTGAAGCGCCGGCCGGGATCGAAGACCCCTTTACGGAAAGGCCTTGGCTGAGGTCCTACCCCCCGGGAGTCCCCTTTGATATGGATATTCCCAAAATATCATTAGCCCAGGCCTTTGAGGAGGCTGCCGGGAAATGGAAGGACAGAACGGCCATCCTCTTTTATGGCCGGAGGATCAGCTACCGGGAACTCGCCGAACTGGTGGACCGATTGGCCGCGGCCCTCCATGGCCTGGGAGTGAGGAAGGGAGACCGTGTCGCTTTGTTTCTGCCCAACTGTCCGCAATTCGCCATTGCTTACCTCGGGGCCATGAAGCTCGGTGCCGTCGTCACGGCCATCAGCGCCCTTTCGGCAACCCGTGAGGTTAAACTCCTTCTTGAGGACTCGCAAGCCGAAACGATCGTTTGTCAGGATCTACTCTTCGAATTTGTGGAGAGGACGGGCCTCAGTCTGAAAAGAATCATCGTCGCCCGCACGGAAGATTACCTGCCCGGTGTAAAAAAATTTTTAGGGAAAAGTTTTCTCAAGGCCCTGTATCAAAAAATGCAGATCCCGGCTATCCGCATCCCGAAAAGAGAAAATACCCTTTCCTTTGAAAAGCTGATTGAAAACAATCCGGCCGTCCCGCCTTTCATCGAAATCCACCCTGAAGAAGACCCTGCCGTTCTCGCTTATACCGCGGGAACGACCGAAGAAGCCAAGGGCGTCCTGCTGACTCACACCAATCTCCTGGCGGCTCAACACTTGATCAACACGTTTTGGTCGGGTAGTTTTGAAAAGGAAAAAAATCTCCGGGAAGGAAAAGAAGTCTCCCTGGCCATCCTGCCCTTCTCTCATATTTACGGCCAAGTCCTGGTATTGCTGGGCGGCCTGCTGAATGGTCAGACCCTGGTGGTCCTGACCGCCCCGGACTTAGACGACATCATCAACAGCATCGGAAAATACAAGGCCACTCTTTTGGCGGCCATGCCCGGTCTTTACGCCCTACTCAGCGATTTTGAAAAAACCGATCGAATCCAGTGGAAAGGTTTAAAGCTGGCGGTATCCGTTGCCGACTCTCTATCCAAAGATATTGCCGAGGCTTGGGAGAAACGAACCGGCGTCAGGATCCATGAGGGGTATGGTTTGACCGAGACCGGCTCATTGGTCTGCCTCAACCCGAGCGGAAAGGGGATGGCCGATTCCCTGGGAATCCCCTTGCCCGGTACTATGGCCGCCATAGCCCATACCGAGAAGGCGGAATTGCAGCCCTTCGGTGAGATCGGGGAGCTGGTGGTCAGGGGTCCCCAGGTGATGAAGGGTTACTGGAATAAGGAAGCGGAAACCCGGCGGAGTTTAGTCGAGATCCGGGGAAAGAGCTGGTTGAAAACAGGGGACCTGGCCTGGGTCGATGATCATGGGTATTTTCATTTTTACGATAGAAAAAAAGATGTGATCCCCTTTCAGGGCCGCTCCATTTTCGCCCGGGAAATAGAAGAGGTCCTCAAGACCCATCCCCTGATCAAAGAGGCGGCGGTTATCGGTATCCCCGATACCCAGGCCGGTGTAACCGTTAAGGCGGTGATCATCGTCAGGAGCGGCGCCCGGGGAAAGCTGTCTGAGGAGGCCGTCATCAGCCACTGCCGGGAAAGATTGGCCGATTACAAAATTCCCCGGCTCATCGAATTTCGAGGGGAAATGCCTAAAACCGATGCCGGAAAGGTTTCCCGAAGGGAACTGCGGGAGGAAAGAAACCTGATATGACCGCACTTCTAAAAGTTGAAAAACTGACCAAGTCCTTCGGAGGTTTGCTCGCGGTCCACGAGGTCGGCTTCGAAATACAAAGGGATGAGATGGTCGGTCTCATCGGCCCGAACGGTTCAGGAAAAACGACCCTCCTGCGGCTGATTATCGGTATGCTGAAGGCCGATAAGGGGGAGGTCCGCTTCAAAGGCGAAGACATCATCGGACGCCCGTCCTGGGATATCGTCCGGAAAGGCATCGCCATGACCCATCAGGTGGTTCGACCCTTCCGGGAGTTGCCGATCATGGCCAATGTCATCCTGGGTGTCCTGGGCTCCGGCAGAAGAAGAGGGGAATGGATCAAGAGAGTAGAAACGGCGGCCATGGATGCTCTGGAATTTTGCGGCATATCCGACCTGGCAAAGGAACAGGCCTCCACCCTTTCTCATGGGGACCTGAAACGGTTGGAGATCGCCCGGGCCCTGGCCACGGAACCGGAATTGCTCATATTGGACGAACCCTTTGCCGGGCTGGATTCCCATGAGACCGACCTGATGGCCAAATCGTTAAAGAGGCTGCACCAGGGAGGAAGGTTCGGCCGCCTGCACAGCGAAGGACCGGCCATGCTCATCGTGGAACATAAGTTGTCCGAGCTGATGAAAATCGTCGACCGGGTTTTGGTCCTCAACTACGGCCAGTTGATGGCCGAGGGGCTCCCGGCCGAGATCGTCAATAATCCCAAAGTCATTGAAATCTATGTAGGGAAATATCGCACGCCAGGAGGCCGGGATGCTGCTTGAGGTAAACAATCTGACCGTGGCCTATGATACGGCTGTTGTCCTGGATGGCGTGAGTCTGAATGTCGACAAGGGCGAACTCCTGGGCATCGTCGGGCCTAATGGTGCGGGAAAGACGACCCTTCTGCGCACCCTGTCCGGTCTTATGAGCTGGGAACGGGAGATGAAGCGGGGCATGCGCAAAGAGGTCTCCAACATCATCATCGAAGGTGAGATCCGCCTCGACGGACTCCCTATCGATCTTATGCCGGCCCATAAAAGGGCCGAGAAGGGGCTGACCCTGTGCCCGGAAGGGGGAAGACCTTTCCGGGAGCTGACGGTTATCGACAATCTGCGGACCGGTGCTTTTCTGAACAAGGACCGGAAGAAAGTGAAGCAGAGACTGGAGGCCGTTTATCACCTCTTCCCCCGGCTTTGGGAGAGGCGGAAGCAGGTATCGGGAACGTTGTCCGGAGGGGAGCGCACCATGCTGGCTGTCGGCCGGGCCCTGATGAGTGAACCCAGGCTTCTGTTGATCGATGAACCCTCCCTCGGACTGGCCCCCTTGGTCAAGGAGGAGGTCTTCAAGTGCATTGAGGATGTCTACCGGACAGGGGTAACCATCATCCTGGTTGAGCAGGACGTCGCTTTGGCCCTGTCCTTGTCCCGCCGCAATTATGTCCTTTCCCAGGGGAAGATCATCTTTGAGGGGACGTCAGAGGCCTTACAGGGGGATGAACGGATCAGGGAAACCTATCTGGGTATGTGACCGGGCCACCATGAAACATGAAGGTCAATGGTAGGTTCAAGGTTCAGGGTATGGGGTTTAAGGTTTAAGAAAAAACCGTATGCCTTACGCCTTATAACAAAGCTTCTTTGAGTCCTGTTTTTGCATTAAGGAAAGGAGGTGTCAAAAAAGTGCAGAAGCAAGGGCAATAACCAGGGTGTTTGGATTCTTTGAGCTATATCCATGAGGAAATGGCCTAAGACATTTTAAACAAAGGGAGGTCCAATGATGAGAAGGACAATGATGGTTGGTGTATTCAGTCTGTGTCTGATGGTAGTTCTGTCGGCTTCCGGGCCGGCAATTGCCCAGGTTCCTAAAGAAATCAGGATCGGAGTCGCCGGCCCGATGAAGGCCGTGCCCGGAGAGAATCACTGGCGCGGGGCAACCATGGCCATGGAGGAAATCAACAAGGCGGGTGGCGTCCACATAAAAGGGGCTAAGGTGCCGATCAGGCTGGTCAAGATCGATACCAATGAACAGGCCAGTGTCTCCGATGCAGTCGTCGCCGTAGAGAGAGCAGCCCCTGAGGTCGATTTTTTTGTCGGCACCCAAAGATCGGAATCGACCCTGGCCATGCAGGATGTCATCATGAAATACAAAAAGATCCTCATCGGTTGCGGGGCGGTCCATCCCGAGCTGACCGCCAGGATCGCCAAGGATTACAACAAATACAAGTATTATTTCAGGGCCACCATAAACGCCGCCTTCCAGGGACAGGTTCTCATGGCTCACCTGGATGATGTGGCCAAAATAGTCAGAGAGCAGTTGGGAATTGCCAAGCCCAAGGTGGCCGTGCTCGTTGATAAACTCCAGTGGGCCGATCCCATTGTCAAAATGGTGGAGGCCAATGCCCCCAAGTTAGGCCTGGAAGTGGTCGGTGTCTGGCGGCCTTCGGCCACGGCCAGCGACGTGAGCGCCGAACTGGCGGCCATCAAAAACGCCGGGGCCCAGATTCTCTTCAAGGCCACCTCGGGGACCATGGGGATCGCCCTCGGCAAGCAATGGGGTGAGCTTCAAATCCCGGCCGCCCTGATCGGAGGAGATGCCATCGGATTGGTCAAAAGCTATTGGGAGGCCACCGGGGGATACGGCAAGTACAACACCAGCATGAGCGGTATCGGTCCGGCCAAGCTGACCGAGAAAACCATGCCCTTCTGGAATGCCTATCTCAAAAAATTTAACGATTTCCCCGGGTATGAATCGGTGACTTACGATGCCCTGTATTTATTGAAAGAGGCCATTGAGCGGGCCGGCACCATTCAGTCCGATGCGGTCGTGACGGAGCTTGAAAAAACGGATCACAGGGGGGCCTACGGCCGGTTTGTTTTTTATCCCAAAGATAACCAATGGCCCCATGACCTCAGGTTCGGCCCGGGTTACAATACCTGGGTGGTAAATCAATGGCGTGGGCCTGATAAACTGGCCGTAGTGTGGCCGGTCGGGTGGCAGGGAGTGAAGTATGAGGGATCTGAAAAGTATCAGCTCCCGCCCTGGGTCATAGATTACTGGAAGAAGCATAAATAGGAGGAATCCCTTGCAGGTCCTTATCAGCTCTATTGTCCTTGGCACGGTTTACGCGGTGCTGGCCCTCGGATTCTCTCTCATCTGGGGGGCGGCCAGAATCGTCAACATGGCGTACACCTCTTTTTACATGTTGGCCGCCTACGTGTTCTACGTGTTTTATTCTCTGGTGCACCTGAACATCTTTGCTTCGGCCGCCCTGGCCGTTCTGGCCGCCTCCCTGATAGGCATCCTGACCTATAAATTCTTGCTGGAACCCGTCCGCTTCCATGAGATCGTGGTGGTCCTGATCAGTATCTCCATGGCCTTTTTCTTTGAAGAATGCACCCTTTCCATCTTTGGGACCGTTTTCCACAGTGTTCCGCCTTTTGTCTCCGGATACCAGGAAGTGTTCGGGGTCCGGGTGCTGAATCAGCACTTTCTGGCCTTGGCCGTCAGTATCGTCCTCATCGTCGGATTGTGGTTGTTCCTGTCTAAGTCGAGGACCGGCATTGCCATCCGGGCCACCTCCCAGGACCGGGAAATCGTCAACGTCATGGGGATCAGTGAAAAAAGGGTCTCTCTGCTGGCCATTTCCATCGGGATCGGGTTTGTCAGCGTCTCCAGCGTTATTGTTTCTCCCATTTACGTAGTCGAGCCGTTGATGTGGATGCATCCCATCATCATGGTCCTGGCCATCGTGGTCCTGGGAGGGCTGGGGAGCCTGAAAGGATGTGTTATCGCCGCCTATATTCTCGCCTTTTCAGAGGTGGCCGTGGTGAACTGGATCCCCGTGGGCGCTTTCATCAAGAGTGCCATCGCCCTGCTGGTCATGGTGATTGTCCTGTCAAAAAAGCCGGAAGGCCTGTTCGGGACCTATTTCGAGGAAGAAAGGTTGTAAGGATGGGCTATTATCTCAGGCGTCTCTATAAAGCCTTCACCGGAGAAATTCTGGCGGTCCCAGGCAGGGCCATCGGGGCCGCCGGCCTTCTTTTCCTGTTTCTGCTGGGTCTGGTGGACATCAGTCCCTATATCATGAATATACTCATCCTCTCCTCTATTTTCGCCCTTTTCGCCGCCAGTTGGGATCTTCTGTTGTTCTCCGGTCAATTGAATCTGGGCCACGGTGCTTTCTTCGGCGCCAGTGCCTATACCTCGGCCATCCTCAGCTCCAAGCTCGGTCTCCCGGTCTGGCTGACCATGCCCATAGGCGCCGTGACCGGCGTAATCATAGGAATTATCGTGGCCGTTCCGGCCCTGCGCTTAAGGGGTCCCTACCTGGCCATTGTCACCCTGGCCGTACCGGTCATCCTTCAGGGACTGGTCTATGTTTTCCCCTCGATTACCGGCGGAGAGCTGGGCCTCTTCAGCCTGCCCGCCATTTCGGAATCAACCACCTTTGTCTATTATTTTTGCCTGGTCGTCATGCTGATCTGCGTGGGCATCATGGGGAAGCTCATCGATACCAAAAGCCGGATGATCAGAACCGGCATTATCTTTCGGGCCTTGAGTGAAGATGAGATCTCAGCCAGAACGACCGGCATCAATACGATTAAATATAAGATACTGGCCTTTGCCTTGAGCGGGTTCTTTGCCGGCATTGCCGGAGGACTATATGCCCATACCATGAAAGTCGTCGGCCCTTCCACCCTGGAATTTCTTTTTTCCATCTACCCCTTGATCTGGACTATTTTTGGAGGGTCGGGCACGATTTACGGACCTGTGGTGGGCGCTTATCTGCTCTATTTTCTCTCCATGCAACTGCTGGTCATTTTTCCAGAGATCAGAATGACCCTGTTTACGGCTATCATCATCGGAATGATCCTGTTTATGCCGGAGGGGATCACCCGGTGGCTGCGGGACAAGATTGAAATGAGATGCCCCCGGTGTAAAGTCATCAACGGGGTGAGACGGAAGTTTTGCCGGGTTTGCCAGGCACCATTGCTGACAACCATTGGCGTCATGGACAATCAGAAAAAGAGACCCTTATGAGAGATGATGAATTTGTAAAAAGTCTCCCAAACCGTTACCAAGCCTGCCCTGGAATGTTTTTATCCGGGGGCGAAAGTCGGGGTCAAGACCCACCCCGGTGGAAAGCGGGAACCAGATCATTGAACCTGAATTCCGGCTCTCGCCGGAATGACGCCAAGGGAAATTTTCGGACTTTTTACGAATTATTCAAAGATGATGGTCTGGTTAAAAGTCGTCATTCCCGCGCAGGCGGGAATCCAGGCCAGGCGTAACCAATTAAAAACACTGGATTCCCGTTTCCACGGGAATGACTAAAATGGGTGCTTGCGGACTTTTTACGAAGCCGTCAAAGATAACGGGTGTTAAAGCAGGAGAATAATGATCATGAGTAATCCGAAAAAACCAAATTGCGATGTAGTCATAGCCGGTGCCGGGGGTGCGGGCCTTATGGCCGCTCTCACCCTGGCAGAGGATGGTGCCGATATCAGGGTCTTTGAGAAGATGCCGGTCGCCGGGGGCAGCACCCGTTTTCCGGAAGGCATGTTTGCCGCCGAAAGCCGGATGCAACTGCAAAGAAACATCAGGGTGACCAAGGACGAGGCCTTTAAGGCCATTATGGAGTATACCCACTGGAAGGCAAATGCCTCCTTGGTCAGGGCCTTCGTCAACCGGTCGGCCGGCACCATCGATTGGCTCGCGCAAATGGGAGTTGAATTCATAGAGCCATCTTCCTTCTGGCCCGGGGCCCCCAGGACCTGGCACCTTTTCAAGGGACGCGGCGCGGCCATGATCAAGGTCCTTCTGGAACGGGCAGCCGAGAAAGGGATTGAAATACAATACCGGACCGCGGTCAAACAGCTCATTCGCCAAGACGCGGGGCCGGTAACCGGCGTCATCGTGGAAGATCCGGATGGCCGGCAGACGGAAGTTATGGCCAGGTCAGTGATTATCGCTACCGGCGGTTATGCCAATGACCGGGAGCTGCTCAAAAAATATACGGGCCTGGACCTCCGGGTCAACCTCTTTGCTCTGAGCAATTTCGAAAAATATGGAGAAGGGATTCGGATGGCCTGGGCCGCCGGAGCCGCCGAGGAGGGCATGGGGGTTCTCAATTTTTCCTTCGGAGGTCCCATCGGACCGGGCATCAAACCGGCCGGACATCTCATCGCCGCCGTGCGCCAACCGGAGCTGTGGATCAATCAGCATGGCCGCAGGTTCTGCGACGAGAGCATCGTCCACAACTCGATTTTTTGCGGAAATGCCATGGCCCGGCAAAAAGGGGGCTACGTCTTCAGGATATTTGACGACCAGGCCCGACGCTATTTCGTGGAAAAAGGGATCGATGTGGGAGTGGGCATGTTTGTGCCGCCGGGGACCCGGCTGCTTGGTTTTGATGAGGAACTGAAGGAAGCCCTGGCCAAAAAGAATCGGAACGTCCTGGTGGCCGAAACCATCCAGGATTTGGCCCTGAAGATGGGCGTCCCTCCCGCGGTCTTCGAGAAAACCGTGGAGGACTACAATCGGTTCTGTGAAAAGGGTTATGATGAGGCCTTTTCCAAGGATCGGTTCTATCTCCGGCCGGTTCAAAAACCGCCCTTCCATGCCTTCAAATGCTTTTGCGATTTTTGCGGGACCAATGGCGGCATCAAGATCAATGAAAAAACCGAGGTCCTCGACAAGGAGGACGAGGTTATACCCGGTCTCTATGCGGCCGGAAACGATGCCGGCGGAATGTACGGGGACAGTTACGACATGATTGCCGCCGGGTCGGCCTGTGGTTTCGCCCTGGTCAGCGGATGTCTGGCCGGAGAAAATACCCTCGACTACCTGAGACAATAAATTTGTAAAAAATGGAAAGGAAAAGAAGAATGGCACTTAAAACACCTCAACAATACATCGAGAGTCTGAAAGACGGCCGGGTGATGTACTTAAACGGAGAAAAGAGTCCCGGATGTGACCGAACATCCGATCCTGAAGATCTGCCGCGATTGGGTGGCCATGGATTATGTCCTCAATCAGGACCCCAGGTACCAGGACCTTTTGACCGAGATAGACGAAGACGGCGAAAGGGTCAGTTTCGCCCTCATGCCCCAGCGGACCCAGGAGGACCTCTTCCGGCTCCGGGAGATGGTCAAGCTCTGGGCCCGGGTCTGTTTCGGCAAACCCTCGGGGGCCAAGTTTGTGGCCAAAGACGGCTTGAACTCGGTGACCGTGGTCAGCCAGCGGGTCGACAAAAAATACGGGACCCATTATGCCGCCAATGTGGAGGCCTACCGCAGGCACCTGCAAAAAAACGACCTTTCCTTTGCCATGGGGCTGACCGACGTCAAGGGGGACCGGAGTCTCCGCCCCTCGCAGCAAAAAGGGCATCAGGACTATTATGTGCGCATCGTGGAAGAGCGGAAAGACGGCGTCATCGTCCGCGGGGCCAAGACCCACATCAGCCAGGCCCCGCTGTGCAACGAAGTGTTGATCGCCCCCTGCCGGGCCATGAAAGAGGATGACAAGGCCTATGCCCTGGCCTTCGGGGTCCCCCTCAATGCCAAAGGCATAACCCTTATTTCCGCCGAGCCGGAGGTGCATGAAGGGGTAAATCTATTCGATCACCCCATTGCCGGCAGCATCTTTATCAACGATGCCACCATCATTTTTGATGATGTCTTTATCCCCAACGAGCGGCTCTTTTTGAAAGGGGAGTGGGAATTCGCCGGCCAGGTGGCCTACATGTTCGCCAATTTTCACCGCCTCAGCGCCGAGACTTACAAGGCCATGGAGCTGGAGCTCTTTACCGGCGCCGCCGCCCTGATGGCCGAGTACAACGGCATCGAAAAGGTATCCCATGTGCGGGAAAAACTCACCTGGCTGGTCATGTATACCGAAATGGTGGAGACCCTGGGACGGGCGGCCGTGGAACATTGCATCCAGGAAGAGGATTCGGACCTGGTCTACCCCAACCCGATGATCGCCAACATCTGCAAATACCAGTTTGCCAACAACTGGCATGAGGCCACCAAATATATTCAGGACATCGCCGGGGGGATCGTGGCCACCTGTCCCTCTTCCAAAGACTTTTTCAATCCGGCGACCCATGACCTCTTAGACAAGTATCTGGGCGGAAAGGCGGGCGTGCCCACGGAAGACCGGCTGCGCATGGTCAAGCTGGTCAGGGACCTGACCTCTTCCTATGAAGATGTCCTGACCATTCATGCCGAGGGATCGCTGGAGGCCCAGAAGATGTCCATACTTCAATTGGCCGATTTTGACCGCTACAAGGCCGCGGCCATGCGGGCGGCCCGGGTGGAGAACAAGAAAGGACATCCCCTGTTCGACCAGCTCCCGGCTTTTCCCCCGAGTCTCTAAGAAAACAGAAGTGCCGTCCCTGTGGGAGTGATCATGGAAAACCAGAGAGCCTGACATCCAAGCCACAGCTTTGATTTGAAAATAACACTGACTGCTTCGAATCGAAGGTGCCTTAAAGGATAAAAAAATAAGGGAGAGATCCTATTAAAACGTACATCCATAAAGAAATAGGAGAAGAAATCCGGTGCATTTCCGGATACCTGATGGTCCTTGAGGAAATTCGGCTGAACCATCGGGGACAAGACCTGTTGTGTATTATCAGTGTCGGGGTTATCGACAATTCCTGCTGTGGTGTCGGCGGATGCCTGTCTTTAGAAGTTCCCGGGTATATTCTTTCCAGTGAAAAGAACGAGAAGGGTCAACTGATCAGCCGGGTCATCCCCGTTGAAGGTGAGGACGAAAAGAGGGAGATTGCGGCAGCCTTGAATAAGCTGTATCCCTATGCCCAAATCTGCTTTGGATAAACAGACCGGCGCCCCCTGTTATCCGCGCTCCAGGCCGGATGCCCATTCCGAGACCACGCTTCCCATTTCTTTCAAGACATCTTCCCCTGTCCTGCCCGACTTTTTGGGAACATGGAAGCTGTGATCAGCCCCATCGATGATATGGAGTCTAACCGTCCCCCTCTTTTGCAATCGACCGCACAAAGAACGCATTAACGCCAGGTCGGCCAGCGTGTCCCGCGTTCCCTGCAGGAAAAGCATGGGCAGGCGGATTTTGGACAAATGCTCGCCCCGTTCGCTTGAAGGTCTTCCCGGGGCATGAAGCGGAAATCCGAAGAAGACAAGACCTTTTACCCCCGGCAGGGCATCCTGGGAAGCGGCAATCGAGGTCATACGGCCTCCCAGCGATTTGCCGCCGGCCAGCAGGGGCAAACCCCTTCCGTATTCCTGAGCGGCCGCGACCGCAGAGCGAACGGTCTCAAGCAGGATCGGCTGGGGGTCCGGTGTTTTTCTCCCTTGTTCCATATACGGAAACTGGTACCTGAAACTGGCAATACTTTCTTCAGCCAGATGATGCGCCATGGCGGCCATGAATTCATGCCCTATGCCGGCGCCGGCGCCATGGGCAAACACCATGAGCCAGCGCGCCTTTTCCGGCCGTAAAAAAACGGCGCTGACCTTTCCGGAAGAATTACCGGCCATGAAGCCAAGCTCTTTTTCGATCATGCCGCACCCCCCATCTCTCGTTTCGGCCTGAAGCCTTGAGCTTCTTGTGCCGTCCGACCCAATGCCGTTAACTTAAACTTTGATTGTCTGATTTCTAAGTGCTGGAGTCATTCCGGCAAAAGCCGAAAGCCAGTTTTTTTAGCTTTTCTGGACCCCGGCTGGAGTTTCCCCTGTATTTGGCAGGGCCGGGGTGATGATGTGGGCATGAAAATTTTCTTTTGTTAACGAAATGGATCCGATCACACAAAAGCCATAAAAGATAACGACGCGTTCACCGGGTCGCGTCGTTTTGCGCGTCCGATGCAACAACTTGTTGGCGGAGTATTTTCTCGTATAATGTCTCAGGAGCTATGTCCGCTCCGTTCGACCAGGAGATGGTTCCGCCTTCTATCGTTGCATTCTTGAAAAAGGATATGTCCCGCAGAGGCTCAAAAACCGGTCCTCTTCCAATGTATTCCGAGAAGTCCACGTCGCCACTTTTTCCATCATCAAAAACAACACGGAAGACAAAGCCGCCCTTGTACTCTATACCGATTACATCATTCATGTTCCACATGGTTCACCTCACTCCAAAGGAGCAATCTTCTTTACTTTTTTACCAGCCCTTGCCAATTTGCTGAGGTCGCCATGCGTTTTAGCCGTTGATAGTCCTCCAGTACTTTATTCCTGCAGCCCCATTCTGGCATTCGGGACATCGCCTTTCATGCATATCGGATCCATTTGTTCCATACACATAGCCACAGATGGTACATTCCGTCTTGTATGCATATTGGCCATGATCGGTCCCAGGAACTCCGCAATGACCGCAGCACTGCTGGCCGTTTGAATTCAGGTAACCAATTTCTACCGACTCGCCGCTGCCTTCCTGCCATTGAATTGAAATATCGATGTCGTTCATATTGATCTCCCTTCCCAACATGGCCATCAGCCGGAAGGTTAAGCGATCGGCTGCATGGTTATCTGCGTCAATCTTCTTAACCAGGATACTGTTCTGGGTTCACACCTGTTGATTCAATTAGTGCAGGATATTTTGTTTGCATACTTTCTGTTTTTTTCTTTCTTGATTTTTTGATCTCAAATAACCAGCTATCTCCAAAATCAAAATGATAATATAATTTATTGCCAGTCAATGGGTATATTTCATTTATACATAGCGCAATAAATAATTGCGTATAAGAAAGAAATATGATACAGTTTCTTCATGAGACCATTAACCATAGTCGATGCACCGACCATTGTACTTGGATTACACTCCCATCTCACGCGTAGCAATTGCCAGGGTTGGGCATCAATCTAATGATCTCAGAAGTCCTGCTCCACCGCGTTTTTGGGTTCCTATGTGGAGTGGTCCCCATGTCTGGTGGCTCAACCAACCCTGCGTCCGTTCTACAATATTCAACGATTCCCGAATGCTAAGTCTGCTTTCATCAGGGAATAGATTGGCAACCCTTCACATATTCTGGTAAATTAAAAGTAAAGAATTAGCAGAACGTACTTGCATCTCATAACCGCTCAAGGGGTTAAGCTCGGGCTTAGGGATAGAAATCGACGATTGAGGCTTGTTCCCATCATGCGCATGATGTCTGGCTTATCCACATGGCCACTACACGGTTTGCCGGACTGGTTGAATTTGAGAAACCAATAAAAGGTTCAGCATTAAATTTCCCTTCTCCTGAAGCCAGTTCATCACGCAGACGGCAGTCGCGGCTCGTTTTATATGTCCTGAATCAATCAGCCCTTAAAGGACCCCGTATTGTTGGTAAACGTCAGACCAACCCATCTTTTATAACTCAGTTGGTTCATCTAAGATACTCCCCAGGATGAAATTAGAATAAAACATCGGAAGGGAGTACCTGCCATGACCAAGGGGGAACGAATCACCTATTGGCAAAAGCTGGTTAAAGAACAGGCCCAAAGCAGCCTGAGCGTGACCGACTTTTGCCGGGATCATCAGATCAATTCTCAGAGATTTTATCTTTGGCGCCAACGTTTTAATTCTCAATCTCCTGTATCGGGAACGGGGGCCTTCCTGGAATTGGTTCCGTCCTCCAAGGACGGCGGGAGCGGCATTCGTCTTCGGGTTAATCCAGAACTCTC
Source organism: uncultured delta proteobacterium (assembly GCA_963769305.1). Classification (GTDB taxonomy): domain Bacteria; phylum Desulfobacterota; class RBG-13-43-22; order RBG-13-43-22; family RBG-13-43-22; genus RBG-13-43-22. The sequence goes on from CAVYLJ010000048.1 coordinate 108,214, forward strand.
TATTGAGCTGGATTGCGGTTTCGATCCCGTCACCCTTCGCCAGGTTATATCGGTGGTCAAGGAATCATGCTTGCCCTGACCGCCGCCACCCGAATCTATCTGTATCGGTCCGCCTGCGATATGAGAAAATCCTTCGACGGCCTGTGTGGCTTGATCCGCTTGGACCTCAATCAGGATCCCCTTTCCGGTTCCTTGTTCGTCTTTTGTAACCGATACCGCAACCGGGTCAAATTACTCTATTGGGACAGCGACGGTTTGGCCATCTGGTATAAGCGTTTAGAAAAGGGCACCTTCAGCCGGCCTGATATCTGCACGGAAGACGGCCGGATCGACCGACGGGATCTTAACCTTCTGCTGGAAGGAGTGATCCCCAAAAAAGTGAGTAAAAGATATAAAAAATAGCATTTTTTTCTTGCTTTTTTTGGTCTATAATGTTATATATTTTACATGCTTACGTCACTTTCAGAGGCCAATGGTCTTGTTGAACGTCAAGCCCTCCAGATCGAGGAATTGACCCAAAAACTGCATTCCTCCGAACTCAATCTGAGCCGGCTGCAACATCAGGTGGAACAGTTGCTTCGCCGGATCTACGGCCGAAGATCGGAGAAAATGGACCCCAACCAATTGATGTTCGAATCACTGGTCCTTTCGTCGATCCAACAACCGGCCCCGGAATCGCCGGCTCCTTTACCCACTGAACCTCAAAAGCCCGTTCCGGTCCGGACTCAGCGTAAGCATCCGGGCCGGATTCCCATTCCGGATCACCTGGAACGAGTGGAGATCATCCTGGATCTTCCTGAAGAACAAAAGATCTGCCCCCAAAGCGGCCGGCCTCTGAAACAAATCGGCTGGGAGATCTCCGAGAAGCTGGAATATCGGCCGGGCAAGCTGATGGTCAACGTCTACAAACGGCCAAAATACGAAGCCACTGATCCGGAAGGATCGGGAGTGGTCATAGCTTCGATGCCGGATCATCCCATTGAACGCTGCAAAGCCGATGTCGGGCTGATCGCTTATATCCTGGTCAGCAAGTTTGCCGATCATTTACCCCTGTATCGCCAGAACGGGATCTTTGAGCGAGAAGGGGTGGATATTCCCCGGGCCACCCAAACCAGTTGGGTCCTGCAAACCTATGAGGCCCTGCATCCCATAGAGAAAGCCTTGAAACAGGCGGTCCTGGAAGGGGATATCCTTTATACCGATGACTCGATCATTCCCCTTCAGGTCAAAGGCAGAGGCCAAGTCCAAAAGGCCAGGTTATGGGCCTATGTGCGGGGAGGCAGCGATCCGCCGCTGACGGTCTATGATTTTTCCCATGATCGAAGCAAGAAGCGCCCTCTGGATTTTTTGGGAGACTACCAGGGTTATGTCCATGCTGATGCCTATAGCGGCTATGACGAGCTGTTCCGCCGCCCAGGGAGTCATTGAGGTCGGATGCTGGGTTCACACCCGGAGACATTTTGATGAAGCGGTTTCCTCCCGAAAAATCGAAGCCACCGAGATCATGGCCCGCATCGGTCAGCTTTATAAAGTAGAGGCGGAATGCGCTGAGCTGAAACCGGAGCAAAGGCATCTAATACGGCAGGAGCGCTCCCGGCCCCTGCTGGATAATCTTTTTGCCAGGATGGAAGATCTCAAAGCCCAGACGATTCCTTCGGAGCCTTTACGGAAAGCGGTGGATTATGCCCTCAATCAACGGCAGGCCCTCTACCGCTATCTGGAAGACGGGCGTCTGAAGCCGGACAATAATATCGCCGAGAATGCCATACGTCCCCTGGCCCTGGGCCGGAAGAACTGGTTGTTTGCCGCCAGCGAAAGAGGCGCACGGGCCACCGCGTTATTCCTGGGACTCATCCAGTCCTGCAAGGCTTGCCGTATCAATCCCTGGGAGTACCTGGACGACTTGCTTCGCCGCCTGATGAGCCATCCGGTCAATCGTCTCCGGGAGCTTTTACCTGATCAGTGGAAACCCCTACCCAAGAATGCGTACGGCTTGATCGTTCAACCGTAGCTGGTCACCCGCCTCCCCCAAGTTCTTTTGTCAAAGAGCAATGGCTGGAATCTTCGCCATCATTTTTATTATTATCAAAACCTACCAGCCCAGGAAAGATGGGTTGGTCTGACGCTTACGAACATTGCTACACCCATTAGATATTTCTTCATCTTCATCCCTCCTTTGTTAATGGTTTATAATTTGCCGTATTATGGCTGCACAACGCTAAAGGTGAGGCGCGACGCCGCGAAGCCTCAGATCAAAGCACAGGGCTTTCCGGCGTCGCCTCGACCTGCTTGTTGGAGCTTCACATCTTGTGAATCGTATGTAACTGCACTCCGAACTGATTAGGCAGTTGAACAGCCTTCTTCCGGATGCACGATGACAAGTCGTTCGTGAGTGATTTGCATGTCGCCACAGTATCGTCTGTTGCCTTGCATCCAAAGATAACTTCGGAAATGGCCTCTCGGTCAAACGCAAATGAAGCGGAGGACGCGAGCGACGATCCCTAGCCATAAAAACGCGAAACTCATGCTCGTAGCCCCATATATCGTGCTTGCATGTGGCGCACAGTGCGGGCTGAGTAACGAGGCTTAACGAAGGCATCTTTGAGAAATACCAGACCGGACGTATGTCCGCGCGTAGGGGTTTGTTCTTCGCTGTAAGCGACTGAACAAGCAATCGAGTATTGAAACCGACACATAGTCCTATATGATTATCTGAATAGTGCGAGAACATCAAGACGTCGTCAGGAACTGTTGAGAAACAGCCTATAGCGCACTCGATAAAAGTGAGGCGCGTGCGCTCGTCAAGGCTGCAGTCAAACGGATCGTTGAACATGGCAGGACAAGGCATGAATAGATTCCCGGCGGCGAGTAGTTCTCGGACTCGATCGAGCATGGAATCGTATGTATCGATAGACCGTGTGAGGCATGTCCATGGGTAGAAACCTCTAAGGTAAAGGACTTATATTGTGAGAGGCGGGCGGACCACATCTTCGATAGTGGGTCTCGGAAATAGGATGGGCATGAGACATGGGGAGCAAGTGACTGCCAGGGAATAGTTCTCTGAAGATAACCAATATAGGACGCTTGGCTCTTAGGGGCTGTAATTCGGCAATATCGTCGGGTGCAATGTCTAATGTGTTTAGGAACTCGTTGCGCTCAATGGACTCGCCTTGCTCTCGGGCGAGAAGAACCAATAGGAAGACGGGAACACAACAAATGGGCGTTTCCGAGTAGAGGAAAGTCAGTGCGACCGATGGGGGCATGATAATATTGTCTTTTTCGTCCATTTCTATCTACTTGCTCCAACGGCGTTGACCCGTGGCCTGCAGCTTGCGGGGCCGAAGGCCATGCAAGCAAGGGCCATCGGTGTCCAATGGCCTAGTTGCAGCCGTAGGCGGAGCCGACCGGGACATGGACCCGACAGGGGCAACGCCGCATTGGCGACGCCGCAGGCGGCGCCAACACCGTGATGAGCCGCGAGCTTGCGAGTCGGCTCCATCAAGTCGTTAGCTGGCCTTTTCTGTATCTCTACCCATACTGCACATTCCCTCTTCACATCGTTGGAGACATTTCTCAACGTTGTTTACTAAAGCTGCATGATATGGCGATCTTGAAGAAAATTCCAGCATGATACTCGACATATCCTGCTGGTATATTTCCTCGCTGCATACCCTGAATGCTAACTCAGAAAAGGTAGTATAATTCCGTTCTTTTGTTCCCTGATCGAGGGCGCTCCTGAGGGTGAGCGCGGTAGCGCCAAGACACAGAAGGGTACCTGTTCTGTTTGCGACCTCAACGGCTTTAATGTTGTCACGTGGGGACACAAACTCGCCAGAAGGCAGATAATCAACGTAAAACGCCGCTTCTTTTTCATGCTTGATTTTCTGGCGAGATGAAAATCCTTCCATCCTTGATGGCCCGTAGGGATCGACAATCATTCTTAGCGGCGAAAACAGTTCGTAGAGGAAAGCCCTATGCGCTTTCAACTGGTGGTCTCGCCAGGAATTCCAGAACCAAGTCCAGTCAGCATCGCGTTTAAGGAAATAGAAGGCAGAGAGAAATGAAAGTGACTTTCCAAGCTCCTCTTGTCCCAACTCGCAGAGACCCAAAGCCACCGCAGGATGATCTCCCCACGTTTTTAATGCGGCGTCAAGCAGGTCCATAGCATTCTCAACGGATTTCGAATAGCCATCATACAACTGATCAAAATCGAGTGAGGGAGCAGCCTTCTTTCTCGTCTTCATGTTATTCTCACGCAGCTAATGCGGCGTTGACCCGTGGCCCGCAGGTTGCGGGGCCGAAGGCCCATGTAGGCAAGTGCCATCGGTGTCCAATGGTCTGGTTGGTGCCGACTGCGGCGGGGCCGACCGGGACATGGACCCGATAGGGGCAACGCTGCATTAGCGACGACGCGGTCGGGCCAACATCATTGAACTATTTTTTGGATAATATCAGGAAGTTTACGTATGTCAATAAAATTAGAAAGTGATTTTGAGGCGACGATCTGGATTATTAATTTTAGACGGTGATGGAGGCCAAGAGTCCACGTTGATTTTTAGATCTTAACAGCGATTTCGTCATATATCATCTTATATGACGATGAATGCGACGACAATACAAGCCGGAGATCATCCCCCAGGCGGCTTGTGATACGAGTTTCATGTATATTTGCCTAAAATAAAGATCCCTTTTTTAGCCTGACCCGGATCTTGGACTCAAAAATAAGGTTGGTTCTATGGTTTTCTCTCAGTTTGACATCAAGGCGATGCCCACGACGAGGATCACCGCCGCGCCGACGATGTGAGTGGCGGTTATTCTTTCCGCGAAGAGGATATGGGAAAATAGAGCCATTAAGAAGATACACCCGCCGGAAAACAATCGGATAGGCAACGCTCAGGGGTATGTCCTTAAGGGCCTTGGTGAAAAACAATACGTTGATGCCGCCCAGGATCAGTCCGGAGGCGAACAGCACATTCCACAGAAGGCCGCCCGGTTTGTTTGAAATGCTCTTATAGACCAGATAGGACACCACATTGAAGGCAACCGACAGGAACAAGTAGATATATTTCATCTGTCCTCCACGTCAATGTTCCTCGCAGCTGAGTTGCATTCTCTTGTGCCAGGATCTCCAATATGTCTTCACGAAGTGAGGGTATTTTATTTTCCACAACATCCCAGACTATGTCGTAGTCAACCCCGAAGTAATCGTGGATGAGTCGATCTCTCATGCCTGCTATGGCTTTCCAATTCACTCTTGGATATCGATTCTTGAGTTCGGAGGGTACTTTCTTTGATGCTTCTCCGATGATTTCAATGCTCCGCACGAAGGCACGTTTGAGTGTTGCATCCTGCAGGAACTGCTCTTTGCTTAAACCCTGCTTTTCGTCTATCAGGTATTCGGTCTCATCGAGTATGTGACGAAGATACTCAAGCGGCGAGAGCGGCATACTCGACCTCCTTGAGGATGTGAGGACCAATATAGGGACTGAGCGATTCCACAGTGACAAGTTCAATCCTATGCTGTAGAAGCTCCTCCAGAAAGAAGGCCAGTTCCATAAAGGTATCAAATGTCTTTCGTCCTGGGTCGAATTCGACCAGTAGATCTATGTCACTGTCCGGGCGTTGCTCTCCGCGAACAAAAGAACCGAAAAGTCCAATTCTTTTTACTCCCAGTGCTCTCAGGTGAGATCGGTTCTGGTCGATCACATTCAGAAAATCCTGCTTTGTTTTGATCATGGCTATTTTCCTACCCCTTCAGCCAGAGAAACTATTACTGAACTATTTTTCCGGATAATATCAGGAAGTTTTCGTATGGTCAATAAAATTAGAAAGCGATCTTGAGGCAACTATCTGGGATTATTAATTTTAAACGGTGAAGGAGGCTGACCGGGATCTTGGACTCACAAGGAACCCCGGTCTGGCACAACCCACAACTAATCCTTAAGAGATCCTTGCACCAAGGGCAAGGAATCTCCCAGGTAAGCAAAATGTCTATTATTGGAAGTTCCTCGCTGATTCGCGCAGTCACGCCGATGGCGTGACGGGTTAGGCCCTCGCTGTCCCTGTTCAGACGGTAGCGGGTGGGGAACGGGCGATTATGGCCGACCGTTCACTGTTTGTGCTTTATACCGAGGGATTCCTTTGGTTAGCAGTTCCAGCAACCCTTCGGCCCTTTTCCGCACTCTTCGCTCTCGCTTCCCAGAAAACGCGTAAAGTCTTCTTTTCTTATGGCAGCGGCCTCCTCCAGGGTCTTACCTTTCACCAAAGCACATAATATTTCCACGGCAACATTGGCCGGAGTATCACAGGGCAAATGTACTGATATCTTCGATAAGGTTGTTGACCACATTGACATATAGCTGCATGTAATTGCCGATTTGCCCGCAGTGGACGATCTTTTCGCTGACGGAGTCCAGGAACAGGGTGGGATTTTCCAGTGATCCGGAATGTTCGAAGCCGGTCCTGAGCAATCGCCGGTAAATTTTAATAACCGCCTCGTCCATACGTTCTCATCTCACCGATACCTTGCGGTCCTATATATAGCCCCGTTCTTCAAATATTTTATCAGGGTCTCCACAAAAATCCGGCACTCATCCACGGTATTATAGAAATAAAAAGATACCCGATAGACCATCCTGTGCTCGCTATGGGACCTGGGGCGGGATCGATCCGGACCCGAATTTTTCATTGAAATAAGAATGAACGCAGAAGACGCCGTCCCTGATCATGATATTACTTTTTTCGCTCAGTTCCTCGGCTATCCCCACAGCGTTCGGCCTTTTGACTTCAAAAGTCAGAATCCCGCCCCTTTGCCCGGCCTCCACCGGGCCGAGTATATTGAACCAGCCGGTATCCCCATAACGGGCTGTCGACTCCCGGTCAGCCACTCATTCAACTTTATCTCATGGTCCTTTATCCGGGCCCAGGACCCAGATCTGTTGCGATATTGTATCGCCACCCCGGAGGCGATCAGGACCGGGTAATTCTGGCTGCCGCTTCAAACCTGTCCGGCGATTCCAAAAGACTGTAGGAATGATAGGTCGTATCGCCGACGCATCCTCCGCCCGAATGACCGGTTCAAGGACATCATTCCCGTTTTCCGAGGACCGGCCGGGGACCAGGAGTTCTTTTTTCCCGTAGAGGACGCCGACTCCCCCGGGGGCCGCACATTTTTGTGACGGAAAAGGCCAGAAAATCCACATCCAGGTCTTGAACGTC
>CAVYLJ010000049.1:0-28492 GCA_963769305.1 uncultured delta proteobacterium
AGCTCGAGGCCAATGAAGAGGTGAAGAAAAAATATCTGATGGTGTGAAAAAAATAAGGACCGTCATCCCGCCATTCTTTTCAAAACTTCCCGGGCAGCGACGACCCCGGAAATCGAGGCCTGGATCAGTCCCCGGGTTACTCCCGCACCGTCACCTGCGGCGAAAAGATTCTTGATTTCCGTTTCGAGGCCTGGGGTGAGCTTGATCTTCATGGAGTAGAACTTCACTTCCACGCCGTAGAGAAGCGTATCACCGGAGTTTACTCCCGGAGCCACATTGTCGAGGGCCTCGAGCATCTCCATAAGGTTGCTGAGGTGCCGGTAGGGAAGTACGAAACTCAGGTCTCCCGGGGTGGCGTCCTCCAGGGTGGGCCGCACTGAGCCCTCGACTATTCTCTCCGACTGTAGACCGTCGGCCCATCTTCAGATCGCCCAGCCGCTGGACGATGACCCCGTTGCCAAGCAGGTTGGCCAGGCCGGCGATGGTTTTTCCGTAGGCTATGGGATCATTAAAGGGTTTGGTAAAATCAGTGCTCACCAGGAGGGCGAAGTTGGTGTTTTCCGATTTTTTATTTTTGTAGCTGTGCCCGTTGACGCTGAATATACCCTCGCTGTATTCCTTGACCACTTCTCCGTAGGGGTTCATACAGAAGGTTCTGACTTTATCCTGAAATCTTCTCGAGAAGTAGATGAATTTCCCCTCATAAGCCACATCGGTTATCTCTTTCATGATCGAGGCCGGCAGTTCAACCCTGACCCCGATATCCACCGGATTTTTCTGGACCGAGAGCCCCAGCCTTTTGGCTTCGTCGGAAAGCCAGGAAGACCCTTCCCGGCCGACGGCGATAATCACAAACTTGGCCTCAAAGGTCTTACCGTCTTGGGTCATAACCCTGGAAACAAGACCATGGGCAGTCCGGATCTGTTGTACCGGCATATCGAAAATAAGGTCGACTTTGCCGTTAAGTTTCTCCCGGATCTCCCGCAGGACATCTCCGCAGAGGTCGGTGCCGATGTGCCTGATCAGGCCGGGAATCAACTCCAGGTTATATCCGGCGGCTTTCTTTTTCAAACGGGACAGGGCCTCAGTATCTTTGCCGTGAACATCTCCCCCGGCACCGAACAGGCAATAAACCGAATCCACATATTGGATTAATTCGGTTAGATCTTCCTCGGAAAGATATTCCTTAAGCCGACCGCCGAATTCCGATGTCAGGGTGAGCTTTCCATCGCTATAGGCCCCGGCCCCACCCCAGCCGCAGAGGATGCTGCAAAGGCCGCACTGGACACAGGGGACCGCCTTCTCGACCATGGGGCATCTTCTTCCCTTGATGTCGCTGCCCTTTTCGATCATCAGGATTTTCAGCCCGGGATTCTTGATAAGCTCCAAAGCGGCGAAAATTCCGGCAGGTCCTGTACCGATAATGATGACATCGTATGCATTAGACATGGTTAATCACGATTCCCGGAGCATAAAAGGGGATGACTGTTTCGGATAGGCCTCCACCAGCCGTTTCAGCAGGGCGGGCCTGTTCGAGTATATTCCATCGACGCCCAAGGCGATGAATTTTTTTATCTCCTCTTCCCTGTCCAGGGTCCAGACAAAGACTTTAATCTTTTTCTCATGACAGACCTCAACGAGCTCTTGATTGACCGTTTTTCCCCTGAGACTGATGACGCGAAACCCCTTGGCTTTATATTCGTTCACCTCCTCGGGGGAAAAGGAATCGAATATCTGAGACGTTAAAAGCCCCGGGTTGACCCGCCGGGCCTCGAAAACTTCTTTTTCTTTGAAGGAAGAAATGAGGATCCGGCCGCGATAGCCGGCCTGGAGGATCTGTCCGGCGCACAAAGCGCCGGCACCGTCACTCTTGATCTCGATATTCAAGCCCGCTTTGCCGGACACCAGTCTGAGGATATCCATAAGAGTGGGGACCGCCTCGCCGTTATTGAGCCTTACCCGAGCAATCTCGTCCGATCGGGAATGTTCGATATCCATTTTCCGGTCGGCGGTTCTGCCCGTGTCTTTGTCGTGCATCAGGTAAAGCCGATTATCCCTGCTCTTGCGGATGTCGATCTCGATCATATCCACGGGTATGGAAAGGGCGAGTCTGACGGCCGCGAATGAATTTTCGAGCGCCCGGGAGGAATCGCCGCGATGGGCAATGACGAGTGGTGCAGGCATGGGTCGATTACCGCCGAATTGATTAAATCCGCCTACTTCCTTCCTTTAAAGGTTTCTTTAATCTTATCTTTAATCGTCTTGAACCGATCACCCAGGGTCTTTCGGGAAACAGCCGGCTTTTGGATGGCCGTATGAATGGCGGAGAGACTTTCGTGGGCGGCCTTCTCTCCCGCCCTGAACAGCTCCCGGGGACCGCTGAAATCGGCCCATTGACACCCGCAGACGTCGGGGCGAATAAGCACATCGGCATCGGCGAGCAAGAGGTCGTTCAGATAAATCCTGGTGACGGCGTCCGAACGGAGGATAATATCCAATCCGGATCCGCTTGTGAAATTCGCGGTTTCGCTCGACACGTCTACGCCTATGACGACCTGGGCCCCCATGTCCCTCGCTGCCCGGGCGGGCAAACACTCCACCCACCCTCCGTCCACCAGCAACAGGTCCCCGTCCTTTACCGGGGGAAATATTCCGGGCAGCGCACAACTGGCCATGATCGCCCGCCTCAGGGAGCCGCGGGTATAGAGAACGCGGGCGGCCTTCCGGATGTCCGTAGCCACGCAACCGAAGGGAATCTTGGTCTCTTCGATAGCCATATCGGGGATCAGGGGATAGAGGAATTCTTCGTATTCTTTTTCGGAGATGAAGGCCGATTTGGTGGCCGTAACGCCCCAGAAAAAACTCTTGCGGACCAGGTTGGCCATGTCGGTAAAAAATCCGCAATTATCATCAACCTCTTCCAGTTTGCGGATGAATTCCAGACGGTTCCTTCGGGACTGGAAGCCGGAGAGGAATTGTTCGACCCGCCCCATCCAATAGGCGGCGTCCGGTTGGGAGGCATAAAGTCCTCCGACCAGGGCGCCGAGGCTCGTGCCGGTGATGATCTGGAAGGGTATCTTGGCCTCTTCCAATACCTTAAGGACGCCCAGATGGGCGAGGCCCCTGGCCGCACCGCCGCCCAGGGCCAGACCTATTTTCGGGTTCATTAGGGCTCCTTGTCGAGAAGGGTGCGATCCAATCAGCACTCATTTGATAATGTGAAGCATACCAATCAAGGACCTCCCTCATCATTTTTTGAGAAGATGTCCTGTGCTTCTTTGCCGGCCAGAAGGGGCCAGCAGACTTCCCTTTTAAGATAAAATACCATTTTCCTTCTATTTACTTCCATAAAAATAACTCGTAAATTTGAAAAAAAATTGTTTGAAATTCTTGTTTGGCCTCAGGGAGACCCGAATGCCTTCGCCTTATAATCTTTGTTGTAAAAAAAACTAAGATCATTTAAAATAATTCCTTCTCAATAAAACCAATTACTTGGGCATTTGAATCCTTACCCCCCTTCTTCCGGCTTATGGGGGGGAAGGACCAAAAAAATTTAATTTAACTTTTTATGCATCGGGCGGTCTTATATTTTTATGGAAAGAGAACTCCAGTAGCGAAAAGACTGTTGTCGGTACTTTTAGGGACCAGGAAGAGTTTCAACCGTCCCTATCGGTGTCCAACCAGCCTCTGAAAAAGATTACCAGCAGTTTTGTGGATGGTTTATTCTATCTGGCCATAATCGCCTCTCTCCTCTTTATCATTTATTTCAGTTTATCCGGCAAGGTTTTCAACCCCCTAATTAAGGCCGGCCAACAGGGACATTGGGCCAAGCTCGTCCTGAGACCGAGTATGCTTTGGGCCTCGATGGGGATGATATTCTTGATCTTCCGAACCTTCCTCTGGTTTTCTTATCGACCGTTTCCGCCAGCTTCCATGGACGACGCCCCGTCCCTTACGGTAATAATCCCGGCCTACAATGAAGGCCCCATGGTCAAAAAGGCCATTTATTCCGTATTGGCTGCCCATTATCCTTTGGAGAAATTAGAGATCATGGTCATTGACGATGGAAGCCGGGATGATACCTGGACTTATATCAAGGCGGCCTTTATTGAAAATCCCAGTCTGATTTCGGCGATTCGTTTTCCACACAATAAAGGGAAAAGGGCGGCCCTGGAAGAAGGCTTCCGTCGGGCCCGCGGGGAGATCGTCGTCACCCTCGACTCTGACAGCGTCATTGAAAGCCATACGCTCCTTGAAATTGCCGGACCTTTTCGTGACCCCAAGGTTGGGGCCGTTGCCGGGAGGGTGGCGGTCTTCAATCGAGAACAGGGTGTCATCCCCAAGATGCTGAAGGTCCGGTTTCTTTTTTCTTTCGATGTCCTCCGTGCCGTCCAGTCCACCTATCGAACGGTTTATTGCTGCCCCGGTGCCCTTTCCGCCTACCGGTCGTCGGTTGTCCGCCAAGTCCTGGACCAGTGGGTCAATCAGGTTTTCTTAGGCAACACCTGCACCTACGGTGAGGATCGGGCGATGACCAACTATATTTTGTCCAAGGGATACAACACGGTCTATCAGCGGAGCGCCCAGGTTTATACCATTGTTCCCTGGACTTACAAAAAGCTCTGGAAAATGTATCTGCGCTGGGATCGCAGTTACGTGCGGGAGACCATTCGTCTTTTTAAGATTGTCTGGAAACGGCCCCTTTGGTCCCGTATCATTACTTTGATCGATCTTTTCATTACCAACCTTCGTTTCCCTATCGGGTACCTGAATTTGGTGTTGCTCGCTATTTTTTCAGTGCAGCATCCGTTCACTGTGCTCCGTCTCTTTTGCGTAATCGGTTTGTTCTCACTAATGAACATGCTGTACTACTTGAAAAACGAACGCTCCTGGGATTTCCTTTACGGGATCCTTTATTCCTACTTCTCCTTTTTGGCTTTGTTCTGGATTTTCCCTTATGCCGTAGTCACCCTTCGGTCCCGGTCCTGGATGACTCGGTAATCTTCTTCAGCAAAACCTAATTTCAAACCGGTTTTTTACTCGGCGCCATCAAAAGCCGTGATGGCGCTTCCAGACAACTGCCTTAAAAGAGAGTCGCCGATCTCCCCTGGTTTTCTGTCTTTACCTTAGATCTTATTGATGGGCTTTGTGGGGGTTTTTAGGGAAGCTTATTCGGGTGTCATCGACCCTTCTCGGTCAGGTGTGTCATTGTCGAGTTTCTCGGAAAGGCTGCGATAACAATGAACCATCACCCCGCCCATGGCCGGGTCACCTTTTGCCATTTTCAAGGAGTTGTGAAGCGGTGTCCCAAACCTGACCCTTGGGCAAACCCCAGAAGCTGATCTCCCGGGCTTGCTTCAATCGGACCGTCTCCAGCGAAGGGAAGATGCGCTTGTGAATCTGCCGGGCGTAATTCCTTTCTTCCTCCACGCAGCTTAAGACCTTCCGGATATCCCGCCGGTAAGACATGATGACAATGTAGTCCGTCAGATCCTGGATGTGTTCACTGAACTGTTTTGTTTTTCCCTCGAACTCCAGCAGGTATTCATCCTTGTCCCACCAAAAGGGGGTATCCACGGCCAGCCACAAACGGGGTGCTTCTTCCCGCAAAAGGGATCGCGCCCGACGGAGGAAAGAAAGGTAATCTCTCATCATGGCCTGGTGAACGGCCTTGGTGGTCTTCCATTCCTTCGTACAATAGGGTTCGACATCGTATTTGATGCCTTTGAACAAGGCTTCCGCGGGCAAGGTCTTGCTGAAAGAAATAACGGCCCGTAATTCCCGGAGGGTCTGCTCCTGGTTCTCGGGGAAGAACATCCGGGGATTGCCGCGAAGGCTGGCTATGGTGATGTGAACCTGTCCGGCCGCTAAGATGAGTTTCCGAAATACCTCGGCGTCTTGCAGGATGGGTTGATTGTGGTCATAAACTATTCTGGTGTAGACATCAAGATGACGGATATTGTGCTTTAGACAAAATCGGATCAGCCGTTGCCTCGCTTCCGGTGTTGAGAAGGCGGAATCTGACCAAACCCACATCCCTATTTCTTTTCCAGTCTCGGCTTTCAGACTCATGGGTAGGGCCAGCAAAATGAGGGCAAAAAATAATGGCCGAATTATTTGAATCCGCATCTTCCTTTTTTCTCCCGAAGGATTTTCATTAGGACCTATTCGGCAACACCTTTATTGTTGTTCATCGCCTTGCCTTGGAGCCTATTTAATCACAATCCGTTTTCATCCAGAAAGGAACGAAGGGCCTGATTTAATTCCCCGGGCTTCTCCAGGGGCAAGAGGTGGCCGGCATCCAGGATGTGGGCCCGCCTGGCCCCGGCGATTTTAGCGGCCAGAAACTCGGCATATTTGGGGGGGGTGTAGCAGGTCATCCGCCCCGCTAACCACCAGGACCGGGACCTTGATTTCGGCCAGCCGTTCCCGAACGTCAAAACGGTCGCAGGCCTGGAAGTCTTCGAAGGCCACCTGGGGAGGCGTTTTCAGGTTGCTATCCAACAGGGGCTGGATGAGGGCCGGATCGGTTTTCCGGGAGATGGCCATTCGTTTCGTCGACTCCACGTGAGCCGGAAAATCTTTTTTTATGGTTTCAAAGATGGCCGGCATGACCCTCAACTTGGCCCCGGTACAGATCAGCACCCCGGCGGGAAAATGTCTCGGCATAATCAAGAAGAAGTTGAAGCGTAATGGCGCCCCCCAGGCTTAAGCCCGCCGGAATCGGTTTCGGAATTTTCAATTCATTAATAAAGGCCATAACCGCATTGGCATATTCGGGCACGGATGCGAAGGAAGTTCCCGGACTGCGCCCATGGCCGGGCAGGTCCAGGGCCAGAAGGTTGGCCCGGTCACCGAAGGTTTTTATTTGGTTGTCCCAAAGGATGTTTGAACCGCCGGAGCCGTGAATAAAGACCAGCGTTGACTTTTGGGGATTTAGGGGCCAGGCGGCAGTGGAAAAGGCCAGGCCGGCTTCGAAACGATTTTCCATGATTGTTCCTCCGTTTTTGTCTAATGCTCCCGGATCTTTTCAGGTCGAGCAAAAGTTCACTTTAAGTTTTCTATATCCGCCTCATCTTGCGCACGTCCGATAGAGCGCTTATTTTGTTTGATGATTTTATAAACTCGTTGAAATCCTTGCTCAGCATGATATCTCCATTCATTATATTCCTGACGAATTTGTTCTAAGGCATCAATCCGTTCTTCATAAGATTTCGATTGCCAGAAAGGAAAATCATTGGGCTCTTCGCCTATTTTATATTTTTTAATTACTTTTATAAGGTGCATGGGTTTTCCTGTTGGAAGCCTTTTGAAGCCATGAGTCGATTGGGTTGATTGTTGCTTTATTTTGTCCCTTTTGATATGGTTCCGATAATCGGCCGCCCTTAATTTGATATCGTATTATAATCCGATAATAGATAAAATACAACTACTTCAAAATATTGATCATTGAAGGCGGCCGCTAACTGATGGGCTCCCCAAAAGGATTGATTCCTATGACTGACCGACCCAAGCTTTATCTGATCGACGGCAGCTCCTATATTTACCGGGCCTTTTTTGCCATCGGACATCTTTCCAGTCCCAAAGGGATGCCCACCCAGGCCATATTCGGCTTTATCCAAATGATTCGAAAGATCGTTGAACAAGAAAAGCCCGATCACCTGGCCGTGATCTTTGATGCCAAGGGGCCGACCTTCCGGCATGAACTCTATACCGAATACAAGGCCCATCGGCCGTCCATGCCCGATGACCTCATCGTCCAGATCCCTTACATCAAGGAGATCAGCCGCTATTACGGTTTG
Source organism: uncultured delta proteobacterium (assembly GCA_963769305.1). GTDB lineage: Bacteria > Desulfobacterota > RBG-13-43-22 > RBG-13-43-22 > RBG-13-43-22 > RBG-13-43-22. Next base: position 7,803 of record CAVYLJ010000049.1, read on the forward strand.
CCGATTCTGGAAAAAGAAGGTTTTGAGGCCGACGATATCATTGCCACCTTGGCCAAGGCGGCCGAGGCCGAAGGATTTGAGGTAGTCATTGTTTCCGGAGACAAAGACCTGATGCAGATGATTTCTTCCCATATTCGGATGTGGGACACCTTGAAAGATCAGGTCTTCGATCTGAAAACGGTCAAGGAACGATTCGGTACCAGTCCGGCACAATGGGTGGATATCATGGGTCTGGCCGGCGACAGCAGTGATAACGTGCCCGGCGTGCCCGGTATCGGGGAGAAGACGGCCGTAAAACTGATCCAGGCCCACGAGTCGCTGGAAAAACTCTTAGACCCGGACACACCGGTCACGCCCCCCAAATTAAAAGAAAAACTGCTCCAATATAAGGATCAGGCCTTGCTTTCCAGGGAATTGGTCACCCTGGATACCCAGGTCCCGCTGGACCTTTCTCCCGCAGACCTTCGCATTCAACCCAAGGACAGGCCCCATCTAAAAAAACTCTTTCAGGAATTGGGTTTTAAAAAATTTATCGAGGATCTGGGGGGAGGGGAGGTCCTGGAAGAACCCTCTCCGAGAATTTATAAAGGGATTACCGATTGGCCGGAACTGGTCGCCTTTGTGGAAAAGATAAAAAGGGCCGGACGGATTTCTCTGGATTTGGAGACCACCTCCGAAGATCCCATGCGGGCCGAGATCGTGGGGATTGGCCTGGCCTATGAAGAAGGCCGGGCGGTCTATGTCCCGGTGGGACATGTCTATCTGGGGGCCCCCAAACAATTAGTCTTGTCCGAGGTCCTGGGTCTGCTCAAGGGGATTGTCGAAGACCCGGACATGGAAATGATCGGCCAGAACATCAAGTATGAATGGATCATCCTTAAGCGCTACGGCCTCAATTACCTGGGCAAGGCCTTTGATACCATGATCGCCTCCTATCTCTTGAATCCGTCCAGGAGGAGCCACAATCTGATCCAAATCGCCCTGGACCAGTGCAACCGTCGCCTGACGACCTATAAGGAAGTGGTCGGGACCGGGGCCAAGGCCAAGAATTTCAGCGAGGTCTCCGTGGAACAGGCCGTTGAATACGGGGCCGAAGATGCCGAGGTCACCCTGGCCTGTGCCCGAAAACTGGGTCCCCTCCTTCAACAGGAAGGATTGGATGAGCTTTTCGAACGAGATGGAAATGCCCCTGGTCCCGGTCCTGGCTGAGATGGAAATGCACGGGGTCAGGGTGGATGGGCAGGCCCTGGCCCAATTCTCCAAAGAGGTGGAGGTCAAATTATTCCAGCTTGAGGAGCGGATTTATCAAATGGCCGGGGAGCGCTTCAATCTCAATTCTCCCCAGCAATTGGGTTATATCCTTTTTGAAAAGCTCAAGCTCCCCCAGGGAAAAAAGACCAAGGGCCGGACCCGCCTGTCCACCGACGCCGAAGTGCTCAAGGAGTTGTCCTTGAGCCATCCCCTGGCGGCCGAGGTCTGGAATTACCGCACCTTGAACAAGCTCAAATCCACCTATATCGATGCCCTGCCCAAGTTGATCCTTCCCCGGACCGGGCGCTTGCACACCTCCTACAACCAGACCGTCACCGCCACCGGCCGGTTGAGCAGCAGCGAGCCCAATCTGCAAAACATTCCCATTCGAACCGAAGAGGGAAGGCGAATCCGCCAGGCCTTCATCCCCGAGCCGGGCTGGAAGATGGTTTCTTCCGACTATTCCCAGATCGAGCTGCGTATCCTGGCCCATTACAGCGGGGATGAAACCCTGGTCGAGGCCTTTCGGAAAGGCCAGGATATTCACAGCCGGACCGCGGCCGAGCTTTTCAATTGCTCCCCTGAAGAAATCACCTCCGAAATGCGCCGTCAGGCCAAGGTGATCAATTTCGGCATCCTCTACGGGATGAGCGCCTTCGGGCTTTCCAGGGAATTGGGGATCAATAACCGGGAGGCCCAGGCCATGATCGACCAGTATTTTTTAAAGTACCAGGGGGTCAAACAGTATATTGAAGATACGCTGGCCGAGGCCCGACGGATGAAGAGCGTCACCACCCTGTTCAACCGCCGCCGACATATTGAGGACATCAACAGTTCCAACCGGGCGGTCCGGCTCTTTGCCGAACGGACGGCCATCAATACGCCGATTCAAGGGACGGCCGCCGATCTGATCAAAAAGGCCATGATCGAGATTCACAAAACCCTCCACGCCGAAAGGATGCAATCCCGGATGCTCCTTCAGGTCCACGACGAACTGGTCTTTGAAGGCCCGGAAAAGGAAATCCCCTTTCTGAAAACCCTGGTCCAGGAAATCATGGAGGGGGTCATCACCCTGAGCGTGCCTTTGGTGGTCCAGATTTCCCAGGGAGATAATTGGGCGGATTTAAAATAAATTTCCCGGTATTCTCATTTTCGCAGCCCCCGGCGGATAGGCGATTATCTCCTTTTCACCCTAATGGTTCAACTCCAACCGGACAGGAAGACCTGTCGATTTTTTTAACTTATTTTCGAGAAAAAGGTCTATTATAAAAAGAGAACCGATAATTTTTGTGAGAGATCCATCCAACTTTCAGGTAAGACAAAATGAGGATGACGGTGGCCCAATGATAAAAGGAAAGGGACACCGCAGGGGAGAAAGATGAAAATCAAAAAAAGGATATGCACCCACTGGTTGCTGTGGTCACTGGTGTTGCTGATGGCCCTTCCATCCGCAGGGATCATGGCCCAGGGCACGGACTCGGGAGGCCAAATGACTTTCAGACAGGAAGAGTTGGACCAGATGCTGGCGCCCATTGCCCTTTATCCGGATGACCTTCTGTCGCAGGTCCTGATGGCAGCCACTTATCCTCTGGAAGTCGTCGAGGCCGCCCGCTGGGTCCAGGCGAATCCGAACCTGCGGGGAGACCAGTTGGCAGCGGCCCTGGAACAGCAGGATTGGGACCCGAGTGTGAAATCAATGGTCAACTTTCCTGATATTTTGCAAATGATGAATGAGAATCTCGAATGGACGGAGATGCTGGGAGACGCCTTCCTGGCTCAAGAGGACCAGGTGATGGATACGGTACAAAAGCTCAGAGAGAAGGCCCAGGCCCAAGGCAGCTTGAGGACCACCAGCGAACTGAGGGTGATTCCGGATCCTCAGACCCAGACGATCATCATCGAACCGGCCGACCCCCAGGTATTCTATGTGCCGGTATATGATCCGATGATCGTCTTTGGTCCCTGGTGGTGGCCGGACTACCCGCCTTTCTACTATCATCCGCGGGGAGTCACCGTTCTCGGTCGTTTCATCGGCTTCGGATTCGGGGTGGCGATCGGCGTTCCCTGGGGCTATGCCTGGGGCGGCTGTGACTGGCATCACCATAGGGTAGTGGTCAATATTAACAGGAACGTTTACATCAATAATCGGATCGACCGGAACCGGTATGCCAGTCATGTGACCACAGGAAGCGGCGGCCAGGGGGTTTGGATCCATGACCCGAATCACCGACGGGGAATCGCCTACCGTACTCCGGCCATTGCCCGGCAGTTTGGACGGGGACCTCTCCCCGGGGCGGACGCCCGTCGCAGCTTCAGAGGATATGATCGACCGGTAACGGGCTGGGGGGTTTGTCTCGGGGTCAAACCGTCCCCCAGTGCAGCAGCCCCGGGTAACAACAGGCCCCAATGTGGCCCGACCCGAATCGTTCAGGCCATCACCGGTTCCTCTTCAGGAACCACGGGTAACCCCCGGTCCGAGAGTGGCCCGACCTGAGCTCGACAGGCGTCCTTCAACTCCTGTGCAGCAGCCGCGAGTTACAACAGGCCCCAATGCGGCCAGACCTGAATCGTTCAGGCCATCACCGGTTCCTCTTCAGGAACCGCGGGTAACCTCCGGTCCGAGAGTGGCCCGACCTGAACCCTCTAGGCGTCCTTCAACTCCTGTTCAACAATCGCCGGTTGCAGCCAAACCTATGCCGGTCAGGCCTGAGATGCAGAGGCCAATGCCCGGTCCTGGACATCAGGGAGTCCAAGGGCTCCAAGGTCCTACGGTCTTTGGCGGCATTGCCCAAGGCAATCAAATGCGAAAGGACAGCCAGCGAGGCCATGAAAGTCTGTCCGGGCCAAGATCCGCAGGTCCCGGGCCCGCAGGCAACAGACCCGCCCCCGGGGGAGGACATCCCGGCGATGGACCCGCGCACGAACGTGGCAAGTGAATACTCAATTGTTGGGACACCAATTCCCTATGGAGGATAGAGTGATGTTGCAATCCAATCGTACCAAGGAAAATGGTCGGGTCAGAAGTAAGGGGCTCTTCATTGCAGCGGCTGTTTTGGCCTTTGTTTTCGCCGCCGGCAGCGTTTATGCCAAACCCCGACACCAGAAGAGCTATTCGACACCGGAGGAGGCGGTCAAGGCCATGGTTGAGGCGGTCAAGGCCGGTAATACCAAATTGCTGTTGAAGATTTTCGGACCCGGAAGCAAGGCTCTTATCCTGAGCGGAGATCCGGTGCAGGATAAAGAGGGACGTGATCGGTTCGTCAAGCATTATGAAGAGAAGAACCGGCTGGAAGAGGCCTCCGGCAAGGCCCTGCTCTACTTGGGGAATGACGATTGGCCTTTTCCCATCCCTTTAGTTAAAACCGAGAAGGGCTGGAAGTTCGATACCAAAGCGGGCAGGCAGGAGATATTGGCGCGCCGGGTAGGCAGGAATGAGCTGAACGCCATTCAGGTGTGTCTGGCCTATGTGGACGCCCAGAAGGAATATGCCCTGAGGAAGGCCCGTCAGGGAAAAGCCCTGCTGGAGTACGCTCAAGAATTTGTAAGTACGCCCGGCAAGCAGGACGGTCTCTATTGGGAGGCCGGGGAAGGGCAGGAGCAAAGTCCTATGGGACCTTTGTTTGCCGCTGCCCGCGAAAGCGGATACGGTGGGGAACCTTTGGGTGAGACCCCGACGCCTTACCATGGGTATCTTTACCGGATTCTCAAGGCCCAGGGAAAGAACGCCCCCGGCGGTGCCCGGGACTATGTGGTCGAGGGCAAGATGATCGGAGGATTCGCCCTTATCGCCTTCCCGGCAAAGTATGGCTCTTCGGGCGTCATGACCTTTATCGTTAACCAGAATGGGGTCGTTTATCAAAAGGACCTGGGCAAGAAAACCAGAGAAGCGGCCCGGAACATAATGGCCTTTGATCCCGATGAAACCTGGAAGCCCATTCAGGAATAAAGGGATTTCTGATTACTCAGATTCTGAAAAGATCTCCTCGGTTCGGTTGTTTGATTCCTATCTCTTCAAAGTTTTGAGAGAGCAAGTGATAGAGTTGTTTTTCAATAGCGCATCGGCCTATCAACTCATCCCGGGTTGAAATTCGGCCATTTTTTCTGCAAAGTTAAATCCCTTCATCCACAAAGGCCATTCTTTGGGAATCTTTTTTCCCGACGCCGTCGGGCGATCTACTATGGCTATTTTTTGGGGTTCCGAAACGATCAGATCGAATTTTTCATTCTTCAACATCGATATTGCTTTTTCCAGGGGGACTTTAGATTTAATAAGGGCTCCGTCACGAATAATGATATAAATTACTTGCCAACTTGGATTGATGTGTAGAATTTTTATGAGCTTGTTCATTTTTTCCTCCTTAGAATTTAGTTCTTCAGGATTCCTCAAACCTCTGTCCGCCGTGGTGGACTCTAACTCCCCAATGCTTCAAATCCGTATGTCCCCTAATCCTCTTCTTAAGATAAGAAGTGGGAGACCTGCCCCACCAGTTCTTCCCTGGAAAAGGGTTTGTCTAAGAAGTTGATCTGGTACTTGCTCTTTTCTTCCTCAAGAAGGGGATAGAACTGTGCCAGGTTACCGCTCATATAAATCGTCTTTGCCGTTGGGTCCTTCTCCCTGATGTGATTCATCAGCTCGAAGCCATTTTCTCCGGGCATTTGAATATCCGTGATCACCAGATCCGGCCGGAACCGCAGATAGGCCGAATAACCGTCCGGTCCATTTAAGGCTGATTTTACTTCATAACCTTCAAGTTCCAGCATAATCTGGACCACAGAGGCCACCGATTGATTATCATCAACGATAAGTACCTTCATTATTTTTTCTCCTTTCATCGATGAATCATCTACAGAATAGTGAAGCAAAGGGTGTACCAACGGGTTCTCTATATTTATCATATTGAAATATAAGGTTTATTTTTAATGGGAATGATTTGGGATCTTATCGATAGAAGGGTTTTTCCTACAAAATGGGAATAAAGGCGTAGCTTAACTCATACGGTTCCTTCCTGAACAGCAAAAAGACTTTTGGAGGTAGAAGACAATAATATGATTTCTTATTTTGAAATGTCGGCTCTTAGGAGGTCCTGGGACCGCATTATGCCTCGGGTGATCGGAAGGTTTATTACGGGTGCTGCCTGTCCGGTTCGATACAGGCTGGGAAGGGGGATAAAAATGGTCATTCTTTGCAAAGGGAGATTAATGGAAAGGAAAATGTTTTTGTTGGATCTGATGGACTTTATGATTATTTATGGAATTATCAACCCTGAAGGGGAGAGATGGGCGGCTGAATTAGAAGGATTCTTAAGGAGGGACTTCCTAAGTTTCTCCAACCGGCTTTGTCTGCCCTTCGCAAATTTGTTTAATGGTAACGGTATTAAAATAATCCGTCAACCGTTTTGAGGCCTCATCCCAGACCTGGGAGGCTGCGCAGCTTCCATATTTTTCGCACATTTTTACGGCCCCTTTTTTCTTAGCAATACAAGCGACCAATTGTATATCTTTCCCCTCAATGGCCCTGACCACATCCCCTACACTAATTTCATCGGGTTTTTGGCTAAGCAGGTATCCGCCCGACCTCCCCCGAATGCTTTTGATAAGTCCGGCCTTTTTCAGTTTTTGAAATATTTGTTCAATATATCTTGCTGATATGGTTTGCCTTTTAGAAATATCCTTTATCTGTGCCGGGGATCCGTCTGCATTTTTGACCATATCGCAAAGCGCCCTAACTCCATATCGAATCTTTGTGGAAAGTTTCACCATTTATTCCTTTAAAAGGGTTTAGCGGTTAATGATACTGGCGGTAAAGCGGCAAATAGGTCAAATTTCTTTTCATTGGTATAAAATAGAAAAGAGATCGGGGTCAAGAGAAAAAAAGGGTTGGGTCATTTTTATCTCTTGTCTGATCCGGAGGTTAGAACTTTGATTTAAGCGGCTCAAGAAAAGGAAGTCAAATCTTTCCGGCCAGGCTCACGGAAAGTTCATCGCGAAACACGGTTTCAGGCGGCGGCCGATATCTCCCGAACAGCGCTGAAGATTTCTCTTGACAAGGACGATTTTTCTGGGGTACAGAGTACCAGGTACCAGAAGATCAGACGAGATTCAAGAATCGAGGGATCCGAATTGAAGCTCCCTGCACCAAGTTTGTAGGGGATTGGGCTCGCCATCCTTGTTCAATGATTGAGATCACCTTTATCGGCCGGGGAGGGCAGGGGGCGGTCATTGCCTCCCAAATTTTGGCCAAGGTCTATTTCTTAATGGGCCTTTATCCTCAGTGTTATTCCCTCTTCGGGGGTGAACGCCGGGGGGCTCCGGTGGCCAGCTTTTTGAGGGTTGATCAAAAGAAGATCCTCCTGAAATGTGAGATCAAGAGACCGGACCGGATGATCTTCCTGGCCGCCGACCTGATCGATGAAAAAGAGATTCAAGCCAAACTAAAGCCCGACGGGCTCCTCATTATCAATGCCCCTGCTTCCCAACTACCCACAAAATTAAAAAAAACTCGCCTGGCCCAAATCGATGCCCGCTCTATTGCCGATGCCGTGGGTTTGGGGGTGACCATCAACACCGCCATATTAGGGGCTTATTGCCGGGCTGACGGCACCATCCCTTTTGTTTATTTGGAACAGGCCATAACAGAAACCGTACCGGCCAAGATCGAAGCCAACCTCATGGCGGCTAAAAGGGCCTATGAGGAGACCCAGATATTTAATTAACCCTCATGCCCCGATGGACACCGACGGAGCATGAAACTACCCCGCGTAAGGCGGGCTTTGAACCCTCCCCTACAGGGCCTCCACGGAGATTGAAGGCGTTAAAAATCTATTTTCGTCCTAAACCGTCATGCCCCGCCGGGGGCGTGACGCCACGAATTATGAAAATAGGGCTGGGCGGGGATAATCTCGAATCCTATTTTCGTATTAATGGACTGATATCTGAATTGAACGGACCCACACAAACAAAATGACCCTTCGGGAAATAGAACTCATAACCCCTTTCTCCAGAGGTTCCACCGAGGTCTTTAAGACCGGCCTTTGGAGCCCTCAAAAACCCCTTTATGTGGAAAAGACCTCGCCCTGCCGTCAGGGCTGTCCGATAGGGATCGATATCGCCCGGGCCTTCGCTTGTGCGTCTAAAGGGAAGATCGACGAGGCCCTGAATATTTATCGTCAGGACAATCCCCTGCCGGGCATCTGCGGCCGGGTCTGTTATCACCCCTGTGAACTGAATTGTAACCGGAAGGATTTCGATCAGGCCCTTAATATCCGCGGTTTTGAACGCTTTTTGTCCGACCATGGGCGGGTGGACTTAAAAAAAGAAGCCCCGACCTGCTCCAGAAAAGAGCGGGTTGCCGTCATCGGATCAGGCCCGGCGGGACTAAGTTGCGCCTACCATCTGGCCCGTTTAGGTTTTCCGGTTACCATTTTGGAAACTCTGCCCGAACCGGGAGGAATGCTTCGCTACGGCATCCCGGAATATCGCCTTCCCCGAGAAATTTTGCACAAGGAGATCGGTTTCATCCGTCAACTGGGTGTGGAAATCAGGACCGGGGTTCGGGTGGGAAGGGATCATCCCCTTGTCGAGATCAAAAATGAATATCAGGCGGTTTTTATCGCCGCCGGCGCCCATGAAGGAATCCGATTAGGGATTGAGGGGGAAGACCTTCCCGGGGTACTGGAGGGAATAAAGTTCCTTCGGGAGTTCAACCTCGGTAAAAAAGCAGAGTTAGGCAAGCGGGTGGCGGTGATCGGCGGCGGGAATACGGCCATTGATTGCGCCCGCACGGCCAGACGCCTGGGTGCCGATCCGGTGGCCGTCATTTACCGAAGATCCCGGGCCGAAATGCCGGCCCTTTCCGAAGATGTGGCGGCCTTAGAGCGGGAAGGGATAAAGATCGAAGTCCTTCTGTCGCCCATGCGGTTGATTCAGGGAAAAGGACGGCTTTCGGGCATGGAATGTATCCGGATGAGGCTTGGGGCGGCGAATGGCGGTGGCCGGCCGAGTCCTTTTCCCATCAAGGGAACGGAGTTTATTATTCCCATCGATACGGTTATTATGGCGGTCGGGCAGGTTCCAGAGGCCGCCTTTGCGCAGGAAGCCGGATTAGGCCTGAAGGAAACGGGTGTGATTGAAATTTCTCCCGGGACCGCGGCAACCAACGTGGAAGGCGTTTTTGCCGGAGGGGACAGCGTCGGCGGCAAGGCCTTTGTGGCCGACGCCATTGCCGGCGGTAAATTAGGGGCCTTGGCCGTTTTTTGTTTTCTCGAAGGAAAGGACATGGGTCAGGAGATCCAGAAACATCAGATCGGGATTCAAGGGTCTTTCTCCTTTCAACATTTCATGGGGTCTAAGACCTATCCGGTGGATCTTAAAAAAATAGTCCCTTTCGATAAGATCGACACCCTTTGTTTTCCCTACGGGAGCCGACATAATAATCCTGAAGCGCTTTCAGCGGAAGAAGGCCTGAAGGCCTTTGGGGAGGTATTGGGCGGCGTTCCCCCGGCCCGGATGGAGGAGGAAATCTCCCGCTGTTTTAAATGCGGGACCTGCACCCAATGCGATCTTTGTTTTCTGACCTGCCCGGACCTTTCCATCCGGAAAGCCGGGAAGGATGGATACAGCCTCAAGAGGGAATATTGCAAGGGTTGCGGTATTTGCGTCTCCACCTGCCCCGGACAGGTGATCGAGATGGGGAACGGCCGATGAAACAGCTCATGTCCGGCAATTATGCCGTAGCCGAAGCCGTGCGCCTGGCCCGGGTCCAGTTTGTGGCCGCTTACCCCATTACCCCTCAAACCCCGATTTATGAGAAGCTCTCCGAGATGGAAAACCAGGGAACGCTTACGGGGATGATGATGCGCACCGAATCCGAGCATTCGGCCATGGCGGCCTGCATCTCGGCCTCCCTGACCGGCGTGCGGACCTTCACGGCTACGGCCTCCCAAGGGCTGGCCCTGATGCACGAGATGCTGCATTTCGCCTCCGGAAACCGTGTACCGGTGGTGATGGTCAATGTGAACCGCGTGCTGGCCGTCCCCTGGGCCTTCGGGAGCGATCAGTCGGACAGCCTTTCTCAGAGAGACACCGGGTGGATGCAGTTCTACTGCGAAGACGGTCAGGAGGCCCTGGATACGGTCATTCAGGCTTATAAGATCGCCGAAAGCGTTTTTTTGCCGGTCATGGTCTGCATCGACGGGTTTTTTACCTCCCATTTTATTGAACCCCTGGAGCTACCGGACCAGGCTTCGGTCGATGCCTTCCTGCCCCGGGTCAATATACCCAACCGGTTTGACATCCATAACCCGGCCTACGTTTCCAATGTGGTCAGCCCTATTGAGTTTATGCAATACCGGCAAAAGAGTTTTGAAGATATGGAAAAGGCCAAATCCTTGATCAGGGAGATTGATCAGGACTATGGGCGGGTGTTCGGCCGGGGTTATGGGATGATAGAGGCCGTTGATACGGTCAATGCGGAGATCGTTCTGGTCACCAGTGGGGCCATGACCAGCACGGCCCGGGTGGCCGTCCAGTCGCTGCGGGACAAGGGCGTCAGGGCGGGGCTTTTGAAGATAAAGACCTTCCGACCCTTCCCCTGGCAGGAGGTGCAGGGGGTATTAAGGGACGTTCCCAGGGTGGCAGTAGTGGACCGGAATATCTCCATTGGGAAAGAGGGGATCTTTTGTCAGGAATTGAAGGCCGCCCTCTATCCTCTGGAGCGCCGACCCAGGATTACCGGCTTCATCGCCGGTCTCTGCGGCGCCGATGTGTCGCCAGAGATGCTGGAAGAAATGGCGATTGAGGCCTTGAATAAGAAAAAACCGGAGCCGATGCCGGTATGGGTGAAGTCGGGGCAATGATAGTTCGGAGTGTAGAGTGAAGGGGTTTTATTCCGAACTCCGAACTAAGCCCTCATGCTCCAAGGGGGCGCCACGAATCATGAAAATAATCGTAGTGGCGGGTTTTAAACCCGCCCCTACAGAGCCCCGACAAAGATTAAGGGCGGTTTAAAATCTATTTTCGTTTAATAAGAACCCAATAAACACGAATTAATCATGGTTGTCGAAGATATAGAAAAGGAGTACATGCGCTCGGGACATATGGCCTGTCCGGGCTGCGGCGTGGCTACAACCATGCGACTGGTGTTAAAGGCCCTGGGAGAAAAGACTATCGTGGTCATCATCCCCTCCTGTGTGGGTGTGATCAGTGCCGCTTATCCGAACAGTACCTTGACCGTTCCCTGCTTTCATTCGGCCTTTGAAATTGCCGCCCCTACGGCCGCCGGAATCGCCTGCGCCCTGAAGATCAAGGGAGAAGAGGATACCACAGTTTTGGCCTTTGCCGGCGATGGCGGGACCTTTGACATCGGGCTCCAGTCCCTTTCAGGGGCGGCCGACCGGAACGATAATTTTGTCTATGTCTGCTTAGATAACGAAGGTTACATGAACACCGGCATCCAGTCCAGTTCGGCCACGCCTCAGAATGCCTGGACCATGACCACCCCGGCCGGGAGGAGGGGGAAAAAGAAACAGTTTATGCAAATCATCGCCGCCCACCGAATTCCCTATGCGGCCACAGCCTCCATCGGCCATCCCCAGGATCTTATGGAAAAGGTGAAGAGGGCCAAAGCCATAAAGGGGACCCGGTTTATCCATACCCTCACCCCCTGCCCAACCGGTTGGAGGATGCCCGAGGACCTGACCGTCAAATCGGCTATGCTGGCCGTGGAGACCAGGCTCTTTCCCCTTTATGAAATCATCGACGGCACCCATTATCGGATCACCCATGATCCCAAGGGCCTCCCGGTAACGGAATATCTCAAGATTCAGGGCCGGTACCGCCATTTGACCGACGAGGCGGTTAAAGGCATCCAGAGAGAAGCGGATGAACAATGGGCCGGACTCCTGGCCCAGACCAAGGGTTGTTTGTAATGGTTTAAGGTGCACGGTATACGGTTTTCCCTTGAACCTCACACCTCATACCTCGGACATTTTTCAAGAGGCAGGAACCTGTTTTGAGAAAGCTGGTTATTCGGGAGAACAGCACCATCCGAAAAAAAGTATACAGCCAGGTGCGCGAACAGATCCTGAGCGGACGGATCGCCCCCAACGAACGCCTGATCGAGACCAAGATCGCCCAGGAGATCGGAACCTCCCGGACCCCGGTACGGGAGGCCTTGCACAACCTGGAAATCGAGGGGCTGATTCAGTCTATACCCAGGGTGGGCTACCAGGTCAAAACGATCAGTGAAACAGAGGTGGAAGAAATCTGTGAAATCAGGTCGAGCATCGAAAGCCTGGCCGCCCGATGGGCCATGGAAAAGGCCCCGGCCAAGGTGATCAGAGAACTGAAAAGGAATATCGCCGCCACTGTTGAAAGGGTCTCCCATGGAGAAATACGGGCCTTTATCGATCTGGATGCCCAGTTTCATGAGATTATTGCCCGGGCCAGTGGGAGTACCCGTCTTTTGGAACTGGCCCAAACCTTGAGGGGCCATATGCTGCGCTACCGGGTTCAGAGTATTTATTCGAAGGAAACGGTGCTTCTGGCCTTAAAAGGCCACCAGGGAATTCTAAGGGCCATTGAAAAAAAGGACTTCCAAAAGGTTGCCGAGGCCATACAGGTCCATCTGGAGGAGTCGAAAAAGAGCATCTTGCGCTATGCACTAAAAGAGTGAGAGCCCCTCGTTTTCGGAAAGGAAAATCGTCCATGAAACGCTTCTGGATTGTTTTCGACAAAGTCAACAACGGATTGGCCGCCCTGGCCGGGGTGATACTGGTCTTTATTACCGCGGCCGTCTGTTACGCGATCTTTATGCGTTTTTTGTTTAGGCAGACGACCCTCTGGCTCACTCAGACTACTGAATATGCCCTGTTGTGGATCGTTTTCCTGGCCACCACCTGGCTTTTGAAGGAGAAGGGTCATATCACCACCGACATCATCTATACTCATCTCAATAAGAAAACCAGACTTTATCTCGATTGTATTATGTCGATCATCGGCGGACTGGCCTGCGCCTTAATGCTCTTTTTGGGGATTGCCCACCTGGTTGACTGTATCGTCAACGGGGTAACGGATGTCAGGGCGATTACGGTTCCCAAATGGACCGTTTTCATTGTTATCCCCATAGGCAGCTTGTTACTTACCCTGCAATTCTTCAGGATGGCCTGGGACCGGTTTATCGAAATAAGGACCGGAAGGTAAGCATGGAATGGTGGCTGATCATCAGTTTGCTCTTCGGAGGCATGGTCTTCCTGCTCCTGACCAATCTGCCCATCGCCTTTGCCTTTCTGGTTGTCAACATAATCGGGGCCTATTTCTTTTTAGGCGGATTACCCGGGCTGGTCGGGGTGGTGACCGGGGCCTTCACCTCCATTACCACCTTTACCTTGCTTCCCGTCCCCTTTTTCATCCTCATGGGAGAATTGATATTTCATTCCGGCCTGGGTCTTAATGCCGTCAATGTGCTGGATAAATGGCTGGGCAATCTTCGGGGCCGGCTGTCTCTTCTGGCGATTATCATGGGGGTGATCATCGGCGCCTTGAGCGGCTCCACCATTGCCACCTGTGCCCTTTTGGGCACCATCCTGCTTCCTCAAATGCTGGAAAAAGGTTACAGCAAAAACATGAGTCTCGGTCCGCTTATGGGTGTCGGTACGGTGGATGCCCTGATTCCCCCCAATGCCCTGACGGTCGTCCTGGCCAGCCTGGCCAAAATCGACGTGGGGCAACTTCTGATCGCCGGAATACTTCCGGGCATCATCATGTCCGCCCTGTACTTTGTTTATGTCTTGGTCAGGTGCCGTCTCTTCCCCCAGGAGGCGCCTATGTATGTGGTGCCCAAAATCCCCTTAAGAGAAAAAGTGACGGCCACCGTACAGTACCTGCTTCCCTTAAGTTTCATCATTTTCATGGTCATCGGCCTCATATTCCTGGGTGTGGCCACCCCTACCGAAGCGGCGGCCACCGGGACCTTGGGGTCCTTTATCCTGGCCCTGATTTACAGACGTTTGACCTGGGATATTTTCAAGAAGTCGGTTATGGGGACCGTAAGGGTAACGGTCATGATTTTTATGATTATCATTGTCTCCACCACCTATGGGGAAATATTGGCCTTTACCGGTGCCGCGGCCGGTATGACCGGCTTTATCAGCAGCCTGACTATTTCCCCGATCGTCATCGTCATCGGGATGCTGGCCGTCATCCTGATCATGGGCTGTTTTATGGAAACCGTGGCCATCATGATGATTACCATCCCCATATTTATGCCCGTCATTAATGTCTTCGGATATAATGTCATCTGGTTCGGGGTGCTCATGCTCATTGCCCTGGAAACCGGTTTGATTACCCCGCCTTTCGGCGTCACCCTCTTTGTGATGAAGGGGGTGGCTCCCGACGAGGTCACCATGGCCGATATCTGGAAGGCCGTCACGCCTTACGTGATCATCGATATCGTGTGCATCGCCCTGATCCTGGCCATGCCCTTTTTGGCGACCATGGTTCCGAATTTGATGGGGATGAAGTAGATGCAAGATACTGGATACCGGATGTTGGATAATTCATTTTACCAGGTTTCTTTAACTCACCCTTATGCGGGTCCTAATTCCCGTATTCCCGCGAAGGCGGGAATACGATCCGCAACCTTTTTAGAAATCCCGGATTCCCGTTCCCCGAAGACATTCGGGGACAAGCTTCAGGGGAATGACGAAAATAGGATTTTTGATGAATTATTAGATCATCATTTTAGAAACAAAAAACATACCTATAGGGAGGTAGCAATGAAAAAGATAACGATTCTTCTGTGTTCAATCCTTCTTTTCGGACTGACCTTTTTCCCGGCGCCGGCAAGACTTGTCGCCGCCGAGACCATCACCTTAAAAGCGGTGACCGGGTGGCCCAAGACCTCAAGCGAGAATAAGTCTTATTATATTTTCAGCGAACTGGTCGAACAGATGGTGGCCAAGAAATACCCCGGCGAGTTGAAGATCAACACCGTCGGCGGACCTGAAGCGGTAAAACCCACCGACCAGGTGCAGGCCTGCCAGCGGGGCATGGTCGATATGGTCTACACGACCAATGCCTACTACGTATCGGTCCTTCCGGAGGTCGATGCCTATAAGCTGTCCGACTTCACGCCCATGGAAGAGAGGGCCAACGGCGTCTGGAAGTTTATGAATGACCTCCATGAGAAGAAAGGTCTTTACTTATTGGGTAGGCTGGGTCTTGGAGAAAAGTTTCACCTCTATCTTAAGAAACCGATTCAGACGGCTGACCTGAAAGGGCTGAATATCCGGGTCTCCCCCATGTATTTGCAGATCATCAAGGGGCTCGGCGGAAACCCGGTGGTCATTCCGCCCACGGAGGTCTACGCTGCTCTGGAGAGAAATGTGGTCGACGGCTTCTGCTGGCCGGCCGTGGGTATCCGCGACTGGGGGTGGGATAAACAGGTGAAGTATATTGTAGAGCCCGGTTTTTACCAGGTCCCCAACCCCCTTGTCATGAACCTGAACACCTGGAACAAGTTGCCCAAGAAGTTCAAGGACCTCCTCACCGAGGCCGCCATGGAGGCCGAAAAACGGACCATTAGCCATTTTAATGAACTGGCCAAGCAGGAGCGGCCTATCCTTATTAAGGAAGGGCTGCAGGTGATCGATTTGCCGGCCGCGGAAAAACAAAAATTCCTGAAAGTAGGCTATGAAGAAGGCTGGAACGATATCCTCCAGAAGAACCCCAAGACCGGCCCGGAGTTAAAGAATCTCCTGACCAGAAAGAAGTAAGTTATGGAGCACTTTCTTAACAGTTCTGCGGGAAAGGAGTTCTTTTCTCTTCCCACGGGGTGGAAGACTTTGGTAGCGGAGGATAAGGCCCTGGTTCCCGGCGTCACCGACCCGGTAAAAGAGATAAACCGGGCCTTGGATCACCCCATCGACTCTTCTCCCATTGAGGAATTGGCCAAGCCGGGAATGGAAGTCGTTCTTTTATTCGATGACCTCCAAAGGCCGACTCCCGCCGATCTCGCCCTGCCGGAAATTATGGACCGGCTGAACCGGTCGGGTATTCCGGATGGACGTATTACGGCTATTTGTGGGCTGGCCACTCATCCCATCCTCAACCTCGATCAATTGAGAATCAAGGTTGGGGACCGGGCCTTTAATCGCCTGTCAGGGCGTCTTTTCTCCCATGATCCCCATTCAAAGGATAATGTCATTATCGGGAAGACTCACCGGGGGACCCTGGTGGAAGTCAATCCCCGGGTGGCCTTTGCCGATCTGATTTTGGGCGTTGGAGAGTGTATGCCTCACCCCGTGGCCGGTTACGGGGGCGGGTTCAAGATTATCATGCCCGGGGTGTCCTCTTACCGCTCTGTGGCCGATCATCATTTTACCTGGATGCGGCATCGAAACAGCCGGGTCAGTCTCAGGGAGGGAAATTTTTTTTATGAAGAGATGGTCGATGCCGGCAGGATTTCCAGGCTGGTCTTCAAACTGGACCTGGTCATGAATGAAAAAAAGGAAATCATTCGGGCCTTTGCCGGGGATCCTCTTGAGGAACACCGGGCCGCTTCGGAGTTCGCCCGTTCTCTTTATTGGGTATCCCTTCCCAGGATGGCCGATGTGACCATTACCGCGGCTTATCCGATGGAATTCGGAGTACAGGCCACCAAGGCCCTGACCATGGCCGGTTTCTGCACCCGGGCCGGCGGCACCATTATTTGGGCCGCCCCCCAGGATCAAGCCGGTCCCATCCTTCCCTTGATCCGGGAAATGTCCAGCGATGAAACCGCCAGTGACTTCCATCGAAGGCTGATTACCGGAGATGTTCCCGACCATCTCCGGTCTTTCGGCATCTCTTATATTATGCAGGTGGTTTATTTTAAAGAATTGGCCGAAAAATTCAGGGTCTATCATGTCACGCGAGGGCTTTCCCCCGAGCAGGTGGCCATGATGAAATTTATCTACGCCCCATCCCTTCAGGAGGCTATTACGGATGCCGTCCAAAAAACTCCTGAAGCGGATGTGGCTATCTTCCCTTCAGGAGGAACGATCATACCGGGAATTCCCGGATAGCAGGTGGGTTATTGATGATTTTTGATCGATAATTGTCGATCGGTCAACTCCGGATAAGTCATTTACTGTTGACAAAAAGGTCTTTGTGTCATTAGGGTTAAACAGAATTTCAGCAGGTGAACATTAATGATACAGGATAAAAAAGAATCTTTTTATAACCGGTCGCTGGAAAGGGCCTTACAGATCCTCAATGCCTTTACCGGCGAAAGGAAGCTGCTGACCCTGAGTCAACTGGCGGAGATCCTCAGTCTCTCCAGGGCGACGGTTTTAAGGTTATGTTCAACACTGGTTAAATACGGCTTTCTCAATCAGGACCCGGCCTCGAAGGAATATTCTCTGGGCCTCCGATTGTTCGAGTTGGGCAGTATCGTTTTTCATTCCTTTTCCCTGAGAAAAACCGCCTCTCCCTTTTTAGACCAATTGCATCAGAAGCTGGGCAAAACATTATTCCTGGCCATCCTGGAGCAGGGGCAATTGGTCTACATCGACAAGCGGGAAGATTCTCATAACCCGATTACCTTTACCTCGAAGATCGGCACTCGCCGGCCTCCCTATTGGGGCATGCTGGGACCCATGCTCATGGCCCATTTGCCCGACTCCGAAGTCGAAAAATTACTGAAGAAAAATCCACTGACGGCCACCACCAAAAAATCTTTCACCAAAAAAGAGGATTTTAAAAAATGGCTCGGACAGATACGGAAGGACGGTTTTGCCGTCGACGAGGAAAGGACCTTTGATGGCATTACCGGACTGGCCGTCCCTATTCATGACTTCAGGGGAAAGGTCGTCGCCAGTCTGGCAGTCTGTTTCATCACCTCCGCCGTGGATTCAAAGGAGTTGAAGCGCATCGTCCAAGAGGCCCGGAAAACGGCTTTGAATATTTCCAGGGAAATAGGGTACCCCGAACAGAAGCTGGCCCTGTAAAGGAATTTGGGGTCCGGTCAGAAGGCTATTTTTTCCCTTATCCCTCTTTTTTTTGCTTGACAGGATCGGGGGAAATGATGATAGGATTTATTTAGCGAACTATTGTTTCATTAGATGAAACAAGAAAAATTGAACGAATCCGGTAGAGGTAACGATGACATTTTTAGAAGCAGAAGCGAGAAAATATTGGAACCCTCTGATGGAGCGCCTTCCCCAGGAGCACCTGCGCGCCCTTCAAGTCCGGAAGTTCAAGAAGATCTTTGAATGGGCCTATGAGCGGTCGACCTTTCATCGCCGCCTGTATCAGGAAGCCGGGCTGGAACCGGGAGATATTCGGACTTATGAGGATATTCAAAAGGTCCCCAAGGTGGAGAAGTCCATGATGCGCTCCATCCAGCGCAAAGCCCCTTTTCCCTACGGAGAGGCCCTCTGCGTCCCCCTGGAAGAGGTGGTCGAATTCAGGCAGACCAGCGGCACCACCGGGCAACCGGTTTATCAGCCGGATACCTGGCAGGACTGGGAATGGTGGGCCGAGTCCTGGGCCTATATCCTCTATGCCCAGGGGTTTCGGAAGACCGACCGGGTCTTCCTGCCCTTTGGGTATAATGTCTTTGTGGCCTTCTGGGCTGCCCACTACGCGGCGGAAAAAATGGGTTGTGAGGTGGTCCCCGGCGGGGTATTGGACACGGCCGCCAGGATCCTCAAGATCCAGGAACTTCAAGCTACGGCCATGATGGCCACCCCGAGCTATGTCTTGACCATGGCCGATACGGCCAGAAACCGTTTAAGCATCGAACCGGCCAAGGACTTGACCATCAACAAAATCGTGTGCGCCGGTGAACCCGGGGCCAGTATCCCCAGCACCCGGAAACGGATGGAAGAGGCCTGGGGGGCCAAGGTCTATGATCACGTCGGGGCCACTGAAATCGGGGCCTGGGGATACGAATGTCAGGAGCAATCGGGGATCCACATCAATGAAGCCCTTTTTCTGGTGGAAGTGGAAGACCTGATCACCGGGAAACCGATCACCGGCCCGGGACAAAAAGGGAAAATGGTCATCACAGCCCTGGACCGTATGGCCCAGCCCTGCATCCGCTTCGATTCCAAAGATGTGGTCGAATGGGCCGAAGGACCTTGTTCCTGCGGAAGGACCTTCCGGCTTTTTAAAGGAGGAGTTTCCGGGCGGGCCGATGACATCACCAAAGTCAAAGGGGTCCTTTTATCCCCCTCGGCCATTGAGGAAGTGGTGCGCGGATTCCCCGAGTTGGGAGACGAGTACGAAGTCATCGTCACCAAAAAAGGGGACACGGACGAGATTACTCTGAAGGTGGAAACTCTGCCCGGCCAGGAAGCGAATCAAAAAGAAATCTTGGCCCGTTTGAAGGACCGATTGAGACTCCAGACCAACCTGAATTATCGGATCGAATTTCATCCTTTCCAAAGCCTGCCCCGACCCGAAGGCAAGGCCAGGAGGTTTAAGGATTTGAGGAAGTAAAAAACAGGCGATAGGCGTGAGGCAAGAGGCGACAATCAAACAAGGAGTTGAAAAAATGCTAACCTTAACCCATTGCCTATAGCCTCGGCAGGTTCATTTCCATGTTTCGTGGAGCCCCACAGGAGCATGAGGATTTAAAAAAAAAGGCGGGGGAACACCCATGAATCAACAGGAGCTTGAGTATCTTAAAAATATTGATGACCAGGTTCAGGTCATCAAAAGGGCTGCTTTAGAATTGAAAAATATTTCAGGGGGAATCCAGGCCGTTGATTGCAATGTCCAGCGGATACTGGCCAGCGCAAAGATGTTGGAAATCAATTTCAGCGATCTTATGGATGTTACATAGTTTTTAATGATTTTTTCTCCTTGACAATTTTCTCCGGTAAAAATTATACTCCTCAAAATAATTATAATGTAGTCACAATATAACCAAACAACCCAAGGGAGGCCATTCCTAAATTAGACCATTGGCCTTCGATGGTCATAAAAAGAAGGGAGGTGAGAGCTTAGTTTAACGCCTGGGACATCCTGATAAAGCCGTAGGTCCAAACTTATCCATTTGAAAAACTATCACAAGGAGGTTGATCATGTTTAAAAAGGGGATCATTTTTTTTATCGGAAGTTTTTTCATTTTTTCCTTTCTTTTGACCGGAGCCGGTCATTGTCAGACCAAAAGCGTTACGCTTACCTATTCCACCTTCTTCCCGGCCACCCATATGCACACCAAGCTGTCCATTGAATGGTGCAAGGAAATTGAAAAACGGACCAATGGTGCGGTTAAGATCAACGTACTTCCAGGGGCCACCTTGACGCCGCCCAACCAGGCCTACGACGGCGTGGTCAAAGGCATTTCCGACATCGCCCTGTCGGTCTTCAGTTACACGCCCGGCCGTTTTCCCCTGATGGAACTCATCGACATGCCCCTGGGATACAAATCCGCCGTCCAGGCGACCCATCTG
>CAVYLJ010000050.1:0-16837 GCA_963769305.1 uncultured delta proteobacterium
ACCCGTTCTCCGTCCCTTTTAAAGGCCGAACGAACAGACTCGGTTTTAAACTCGACTTCATAGCCCTCCAGAAAATCGGCCACTTTCTCGCCGACGATCTTTCCGGCCACGATCGTCTCGGCTAAAGAATTACCCCCCAGACGATTAAAACCGTGCATATCCCAGCAGGCGGCCTCCCCGGCGGCAAAGAGCCCTTTTAATCCATAGGCCGCACCGTCTTTATCGGTCCGGACCCCACCCATGCTGTAGTGCTGGGTCGGCCGGACCGGGATCATCTGGGTAACGGCGTCAATGCCTAAAAATTTAGAGCAGATCTCATCCACCTCCCGGAGTTTGGTCTTGATGTGCTTCTCCCCGAGGTGACGGATATCCAGCCAGAGATGATCGCCATAAGGGCTTTTGACCCCTTTGCCTTCCCGGATGTGATGGGTCATCCAGCGGGAGACCACATCACGGGAGGCCAGTTCCTGCTTGGCCGGTTCATAGATGTTCATGAAGCGCTCTTCATTGACGTCCTTCAAGGTCCCGCCGTCTCCCCGGCAGCCTTCGGTAACCAGGATGTTGGTGGGGACAATCCCGGTGGGGTGAAACTGCACGGCCTCCATGTTCCCCAAAGGGACCAGGCCGGTGTCTATGGCCAGGACCGCCCCTGAGCCGTCGTTGATCACGGCGTTGGTGGTTTCCCGGTACAGGCGGCCATAACCGCCGGTGGCGATCAAGGTGGCCTTGGCCAGATAGACCCGAAGTTCTCCGGTCTTCAGGCAGCGGGCCACTACTCCCATGCAGGTGGCCCCGTCATGGATCAGGGAAAGGGCCTCAACCCGGTCATGGACGGTTACCCCCAATTGGACCACCACATTGTCCATGGTAAACAGCAGGGTATGGCCGGTTCCGTCCGAGGTATAGCAGGTCCGCCATTTGGCCGTGCCCCCAAAATCCCGGGCGGTAATCAGCCCTTCCCTTTCCTTGGCCTCCACTTTTTCGTATTGTTTTCCGGCCTTGAAATAGATGCTTTTGCCGGAGACCACCCGGTTCCAGGGAATGCCCCAATGGGCCATTTCCCGAACGGCCACCGGGGCGGTTTCGGCAAAGAGGCGGGCCACCTCCTGGTCGCATCCCCAGTCCGAGCCTTTGACCGTATCGGAAAAATGGATGTCCGGACAATCGCCGTCGCCCATGCAACAGTTCCCCAAAGAGGCCTGCATGCCTCCCTGGGCGGCCGAGGAATGGGAACGTCTGGGCGGTACGATGCTCAAACAAATCGCCTTAAAACCCCGGGAGGCCGCCTCGACAGCCACCCGTTCGCCGGCCAACCCGGCCCCAATGGATAATAGATCGGTATAGAAGGTTTCCAAAGTGCGCTCCTTTATAACACCAGCGTATAAAAAGAATAAAGGGTGACCGCCCCGATGATCAGGAAGATGAGGGTCAGGATATTTTCAAACCGTTTATAAAAAGGCCGGTTGGAACGGGTGATGATCCCCCATTTGACCCCGAGGCGATAAAAGCCGATGCCCACATGAAGCTCGATCATGGGAAGCAGGATGATATAAAAGACCAGCCAGAACCCGCCCTGGATGCGGGTCGCGCTTTTGGCCGCCGTGATCGGAAGATTGGTCAGGATGGTCCAGATATGGATGGAGCCCATGATGAGGATGATCATGGCCGTTACGGCCTGGACGACCCACAGCCAGGTGTCTAAGTGGTGAAGTCTCCGGCTGTGCTGCCAGATGCTTTTTTGTTCCTGGCTGCGAAAGGGGAGCTTGCGGGCGGCCAGAATAAAATGGATCAAAAAGGTGGCCCCGATCAAAGGCCCGCCGGTCTGGGCCATGTAGGTGTCCTCCAGGAAGCGGGCCAGGGCGTTCATGGCCCCCGGACCGAGGTTGATGCTGGCCACCAGGATCATGTGACTCCACATGAACAGGATCAGTCCGACGCCGGTCAGCATCTGTAAAAAATCAAGATAAGCGGCGGTCCTTAAGGACGGCCTGGCATAAGCTATGGTTTGGCTGGGCATGATACCTCCTTAGTTAAAAAGGGTTCGAGGGATCAAGGGTTCAAGGGTCAAGGGTTTTAATTCCATGCCTCTCGCTTGATTCCTTGACCCCTCGGCGCCTTGAATCCTCGGTTTCTATTTCTTGATCAGACCTTGTAAGGATTTACGGTCAACACCGGCACCGGTGAATTTTTGACCACCTTTTCGGCCACACTCCCGAAAAGGGCCTTTTCCAGGCCCTTCCTTCCATGGGTCCCCATGATAATCAGGTCTATCTTTTCTTCCTGGGCATATTGGATGATCTCATGGGCCGGATCTCCGATTAATATTTTTTTAACAAACCGGGGACACCCTTGAAGCTCTTCCTCGCAGACCTTTTCCATCATCTTTTGGGAGCTTTCGGCGATCTCATTTTCAATCAGGGTCAGGGAAGGATGGGGAACATGAAAACTGGTCAGATATTTAAGATCCCGGACCACATACAACAGATGGACCGTACTGCCGAAGGTCTTGGAGAGGGTCAATACATAGGGAAGTATTTTCTTGGAAGATTCAGAAAAATCGATCGGAAACAGGATATCTTTAAATTCTTTCATGCCTTTTCTCCTGGTTAAGGATTAATCGGGAAAGAAAGTCCTCTAATCAGATAGTTTTGAATGGCTAAAATTTATAGCAAGGGCTTTTCCCATTGTCAAGGGGTAGTCCGACATATTTAGGCCTTCTGTAAAATCAGCCCTTTCAAATAATGGCTTTCCGGAAAGTTGAGTAAAACGGGGTGATCCCCGGCCTGCATCCTTTTTTCCAGGAGAAAAAACCGGCCCCCGGCCTTTTGGGCCGAATGGGCCAGGAGGTCCTGGAAAAGGGGTTCGGTAATATGATAAGAACAGGAAAAGGTACTCAGGACGCCTCCTGGATTGAGGCATTTCAAGGCCCGGCGATTCAACTCCTGATAGCCCCTGAGGGCACCGGAAACGGCCGATTTCCGTCTGGCAAAGGGTGGAGGATCCAAGATGATCATATCGAATCGTTGGCCCTGCTCTTCGGCTTCTTTAAGAAAGTCAAAGACATTTTTTTTCTGAAAGGAGATGTTGGAAAATCCATTTTGCTCGGCATTCCTTTTTACCCCATTCCAAGGCCGGGGCCGAATCGTCAATAGCGACCACTTCACCGGCCCCCCGGGCCAAATGGAGGGCAAAATTTCCGGTATAACAAAAGCAATCAAGGACCCGCCCCCGGCTTTGCTTATAGGAGATCAGGTGGAGCCGATTTTCTCTTTGATCCAGATAGGCCCCGGTTTTTTGACCCTTAAGCAGGTCAACCCAGTACCGAACATCGCCTTCCCGGACCAGGATCTTTTCCGGGACTTTTCCGGAAAAGACCCGGATCTCTCGGGGGAGGTGTTCTAAGGAGCGGGCTTCCAGGTCGTTACGGATCAGGATGGATTCGGGGTGAAGGAGATCCTGAAAGATATTCCCGAACTGGTTTAACAACCTATCGGTTCCAGGAATCAGGGTTTGGATGACCAGATGACCGGCGTACCAGTCGGCAATGAGCCCCGGCAGATCCGTCGGCCTCTGAAAAAACGAGTCGACAAGCCTGATCTCGGTTTAATAATTCCTTCCGGGCCTCCAGGGCTTTCTGCAGAGTAAGGACCCAATAGGGCTGATCGATAATCTGAGGGGTTGAGGAGATGAGGCGAAAGGTGATCCGTGAATGACGGCTATAAAAGGCCCGGCCCAAAAAATTTTTTTGGCCACCAAAAAGGGAGACCACCTCTCCGTTTTCGGCCTCATCCAGGGTTAAGACATCGTCCCTAAAGATCCAGGGATGACCGGAACGAAACCATCTTTCTCCCTTTGGGGGTTAAAATTGCTTTGGGTTTGTCCATTCATTTATTCTTCCAGCAGGGGTCGAAATTTTTTTAAATTATTGAGGACCTTTTTCATCCCCCGGATTACACAATAATGGGGCTCCGGGGGGATGCGAACCGACAGATTGAATCTTTTCTTGATCCGTTCAGGCCACCCCTTGAGCAAGGCCCCGCCTCCGACCAGGGTGGCCCCGTTGTTGGAAATATCGGTGATCAATTCCGGAGACAAAGATTCCAGGGCCAGGGCGATTCCCTGGAGGATCTTTTGGACGGGCGTTTCCAGGGCCATTCGAATGTCGGCGGTGTTAAGCTGGGTTTGTCTTGGAAATCGGTAGAAACGATGAAAGCCTTTAACGGCAAAGGGATGATCTTCGATGACCGGGGCCACGGAGCCATGGAGTATTTTCAGGGTTTCGGCATGAGTCAGGCCGATAGAAAAATTATGTCTCAACTCGAGATCCTGTTTGATGGCCTGATCCAAAGCATTGCCGCCGATTTTTAAAGAGACGCAGTTGACAATACCGTTCAGGGAGAGAATGGTTATTTCCGTGGTGCCGCCGCCGAAATCGATGATCAGGTTTCCGCAAGGATTCTCCAGGGGGATCTCGGCGCCCAGGGCCGCGGCAAAGGGCTCCCGGATTAAAGAGATCTTGGAGAAGGGGAAAAGCTCGAGTTGCTTCCGATAGGCCCTTATCTCCACATCAGTGGCACCCCAGGGAAGACAAAAAAGGACATTGCGGACAATCCCTTTTCGTTTATTTAGAATCTTTTTTATCAGGACCTGCAGGAAGGAACGACAAACATCGATGTCGGAAATAACGCCGTCTCGCAGGGGCTGGATGACCTGGATATTTTTCGGGGCTAAACCGTACATCCTTTTGGCCTCCTGACCAATGGCCATAGGGGCCTTGTGTTGATTCTTTAAGGCCACAAAGGTGGGTTCAAGAAGAAAGGAGTCATCGGATATGAGATAGGCAACCGAATAGGTGGTACCCAGGTCAATGGCTAAGTGGTGACATAAAGACATGGTTTATTTTTAACTTATAACTTATTTAAATTGCATAATAAATTTTTGAATATTTTCCTATTGGAGGCCAGGGGCGAAAAGGCGGGGGATCTCCTGGTCGGAAAGGCATCCCTTTTTAAAACCTAAAGTTCTTCTTGAGCTAATTCTTCGACCAGTTTCTTTTGACGGTCGGATAATTTTTTAGGAATTTTAATCAAGATTTTGACAAACAGGTCCCCTTTGCCCTTAGCGCCTAAAATCGGGAGTCCGTATCCCTTTAATCGTAATTTGGATTGGGCTTGGGTCCCGGGTGGGATTTTAACTTGCAGGGACTTTCCATCCAAGGTGGGCACTTCCACATTGGTCCCTAAGACCGCCTGGGTGAAATTGATCTCCTTTTCCACTACCAGGTTTTGTTCTTCTACTTTAAATACGGGGTCTTCCAGGACCTTAATTTGAATAAACAGATCTCCCGGAGGACCGCCGGCCTGGCCAGCCTCCCCTTTGCCGGGTATGCGAAGTTTCTTGCCCGTAGAGATTCCCGGGGGGATTTTGACCATGACCTTTTCTATCTTCTTTCCCGCCGGAAAGGAGAGTTGTTTCTCGGCCCCCAGGCCCGCTTCTTTGAGGGTAATGGCCAATTCATACATCTGATCAGTCCCTCGTTGGGGTCTGTTTGCCCCGGTATATTGGCTGTAGGGATCCCCATAATCAAAGGGCTGTCCTCCCCGGTTAAAAGTATAGGTTTTGTAAGCCCCTCCTCCCGGATGTCCCGACCTCTGGCCGAAGATGTTTTCTCCACCGCCAAACCCGAATTCCTTAAATAGATTGCTGAAATCGAACCCCTGGAAGATATCCTCCTGACTGTAACGCTGCTGAAATCCGGCGGAACCAACCGTGTCGTATTGTTTTCTCTTCTCTTTGTCGCTCAAGACCGCGTAGGCTTCGCTCAGTTCTTTGAACTTTTCTTCGGCCTTTTTGTCCCCTTTATTCCTATCGGGATGGTATTTCATGGCCAATTTCCGGTAAGCCTTTTTTATTTCCTCCTCGGAAGCCTTTTTTTCCACTCCCAGGGTCTTATAATATTCTTTTTCGGGCATAATAAATCCTTAAGTTTTTTATTTAATTATAGTCATAAATCTTTTCCTGTCAATCAATCTGTTGTTCAGCCCGCCCTTGACATTTTTAAAGGGCTTTCTATAATCATTTTGGATTTGGATTGAAACTTGTCTTTACCACGTGGTAACCTTACCCCCTTTCTTATTTTCAGGTTTCAGCAAAAAGGCCATGGAAGCATTTCTCAAACAACTTAAAAAAACCCCTTTGGGTGAAATGATTTGTTTTCATCAAAGGATTCCGGCCCGTCCTTCCCGTTGGGGGCGGCCGGAGGTCTCCTTTCCGAAAGCGGTCCGGGAGGCTTTATCAGAAAAGGGGATTACCCGGCTGTATTCCCACCAGGCGGAGGCCCTGGATAAAATCCGAAAAGGAGAGCAGGTCATTATCTCCACCCCCACGGCCAGCGGCAAGTCGTTGATCTATGTCCTGTCCAGTTTGTTCAATCTGATTGCAAGACCCCGCCTCCAAGGCCTTATACCTGTTTCCGATCAAGGCCCTGGAACAGGATCAACGGAAAATTATCGAAGATTGGGCGCCGGTTCTGCCTTTTCCAGGGAAAACCCTTTCCGCTATTTATGACGGGGACACGCCGGCCTCCCAGAGAAAAAAGATTCGGCAAGACCCTCCACCTATTTTGATCTCTAATCCCGATATGCTCCACATGGGGATTCTTTCCTATCACGAGCAATGGAAGGAGTTCTTCCAAAACCTCAAATTAGTGGTCTTGGACGAAGCTCATGTCTACAAGGGGATATTGGGAAGCCACCTGGTGCAGGTCATCCGACGGCTGCGCCGGATCTGCCATCTCTATCAGAGCGATCCCCAGTTTGTCCTTTGTTCGGCCACCATTGCCCATCCCGAAATTTTTTCGGAGTCCCTGACCGGCCTTTCTTTTCAAGTGGTCCAGGAGTCCGGCTTCCCTTCTCCGGCCAAGCATTTTCTTTTCCTGAACCCGGATATCAGTGCGGCGGTCGTGGGCGCCCGTCTCTTTACCTATTGTCTTTCCAAAGGGAAAAAGACCATCCTTTTTACCAAAGGGCGAAGGGTAACGGAACTGATTCATATGTGGGTTGAACAAATGGCCCCCGGTCTTAAAGGAAAAATAAGTTCTTACCGGGCCGGATTTTTACCCGGGGAACGGCGGATTATCGAGCAAAGACTGGCCTCGGGGGAATTATTAGGGGTCATCTCCACCAGCGCCCTGGAAATGGGAATCGACATCGGCAGCCTGGATGTCTGTTTACTGGTCGGTTATCCGGGCAGTGTGATCAATACCTGGCAAAGGGGAGGAAGGGTCGGGCGAAGTAAGCGGGAATCAGCCATTGTCCTGATTGCCCAGCCGGATGCCCTGGATCAATATTTTATCCGTCATCCGGAGGATTTTTTTGAACGGAGTTTTGAAACCGCCGTGGTGGATCCTGACAACAGTCCGATCCTCAAGGCCCACCTGACCTGTGCCGCCGCTGAATTCCCGCTGAGTACCGGCGGACCCTTTCCTTAAACCATCCGATCACCTTCCGGAAGTCCAGGAACTGGAAAAAGAAGGCCGGTTGTTATTGACCGCCCGGGGAGAAGAATGGGTATCATCCAAGAGGCATCCCCATCGGGAGGTTAATATCCGGTCCATTGGAGAGGCCTTTACCATTCTCAAGGGGAAAAAGGGGGAGGTGGTCGGCACCCTGGAGCGTCTGAGGGCCTTTCGGGAATGCCATCCCGGGGCTGTTTATCTTCATAAGGCCGAGTCTTACCTGGTGGAAGAATTGGACCTCAAGGAAAAGAATGTCTATGTAACCCGGAAAGAGGTCCGTTTCTACACCCGGATTGTGGCCCAAAAAGAAACCGAGATTGTCCACCGGGAAAGGGTAAGGCCGGTAGGAAACTTCCTGGTCAATTTTGGCCGGATCCTGGTGACCGAGACCTTTACCGGATATGAAAAGCGGGCTATCCAAGGTCAGGAACTCCTGGGGGTTTATCCCCTGGAATTGCCGCCCCAGACCTTTGAGACCGAAGGATTGTGGATTGAGATCGAAGAAGTCCTTAAGGATCAGTTGAAAGATCATGGTTTTCATGTCATGGGCGGCCTTCATGCCCTGGAGCATGGGTCTATCGGTATATTTCCCTTATATGCCCTCTGCGACCAGGGGGATATCGGAGGCATCTGCTACCCCCATCATCCCCAGGTGGGGAAAGGGGCCATCTTTATCTATGATGGATATCCCGGGGGAGTGGGATTGGCCAAAAGGGGTTATGAAATCATTGAAGGTCTTTTGGAAAAAACCATCCATTTAATATCCGAATGCCCTTGCGAACAGGGCTGTCCTTCCTGTATCCACTCGCCTCAATGCGGCTCGGGGAATAAACCCCTGGATAAGCAGGGGGCCTTATACCTGAGTCAATTGCTCCTGGGGAAGATTCCCCTGGAGATTTCCCAGGGAAAAACCGATTCCATTCAGGAAGCCGCCAGAGACCTCATCTCCTTGAGACCGGAGTCAAAGAAACTTCGTCTCGGGTTCTTTGACCTGGAAACCCAGCGTCTGGCCGAGGAGGTGGGGGGATGGGGGAATAAGCATCTGATGCGTGTATCCGTGGGAGTGGTCTATGATAGTCAGGACGACGGCTATCATCATTACCGGGAGACGGATATCGATTCTTTGATCGCCCATTTAAAACAATTCGACCTGATCGTGGGCTTTAATATTAAAAGTTTTGACTATGGGGTGTTAAGAGGGTATTCTTCCTTTGATTTCGATTCCCTGCCGACGCTTGATCTGCTGGAGGATGTTTTTTCCTGCTTGGGTTTTCGATTGAGTTTGGACCACCTGGCCCACCAGACCCTGGGGGCACAAAAAAGCGGGAACGGGCTCCAGGCGGTTCAATGGTTTCGGGAGGGCCAGTGGGAACCATTGACCCATTACTGCCGGCAGGATGTGAAAATCACCAAGTCCCTTTTTGAATTCGGGCAAGAGAAAGGGCATGTTCTTTTTGAAAACAAGGCCGGCCAAAGACTTCGCTGTCCGGTCGATTGGAGTGAAGGAAGGGTCGGGAAGCTTAAGAAAAACACCACTTAGGAATCGGTGAAACGGGGAAACGGTGATGGGGTGAATAAAACATCACTCCGGTTCTCCGATTCCCCGTTTCCTTATCAATCAAGAGGAGGTTAGGCTTATGCCGATTTATGAATATGAGTGCCAGGATTGTCATCGAAAATCCTCATTCCTAATCATGAATCCGGAAAAAGAGATTTCGGAGTTGCGCTGTAAAAAATGCCGAAGTCCCCGGTTGACTCGGATCGTTTCCCGGGTGAATGTCGTTAAATCCGAAGAGGCCCGGTTGGAGAGTCTGGCCGATCCCTCCAGGCTGGGGGGACTGGATGAGAATGATCCCAAAAGTGTGGCTCGCTGGATGAAAAAGATGGGTAAGGAAATGGGGGAGGAGATGGGGGGCGAAGATTTCGATCAAATGGTGGATGAGGCCATGGTCGAATCGGAACATGGCGGTGGCGGCCCTTCCGATCCGGGGGATGATCTGTGAAAACGGATTTCGGAATTCGATTTATATTGGACCCACGCCCTCCTGCACGGGAGTGGCGGATAAAGAAATTTTTTACGAGTCCATCATAGGTGAATGACTAATAGAATATTTTTGTGAATCCTATGGAATCCAATGGCCTTTCAAAATAAAGTCGGCTTTAAGCTGATTCTCATTTATTTGTTTTCCATGGGCCTGGCCCTGTCGGCCGTTTTGGTGGTGGCGGAGGCCATCATTACCCAACAGGTGCACAAACGGCATCAAAAAAAATTGGACTCTCTGACCCAGAAGGTCTTCTTCAGCCTGGAAAAACAAAAAGACCAGATCCGCTTGATGGCCCTGGCTATAGCCAATTACGGCCGCATGGGGACCCTGGTGGCCGAAGAGGACCGGCGAAACATCCGGGGTTTGGTCTTGTCGGTTTTTAAAGAATCCGACCTGGATGTCTTATTTGTTTTCGGAGAAAAGGGCAAGGAGTTGGTGCGGCTGCAATCGGACCAGTTTCGGCAATTGGGAACCGGCGGGAGCAGTCTGATTAAAAAGGCCATAGTCGGGAATTACCGGGTTCGGCTGAGCAAGTGGGAACATGGGATTTTTATCAGCGGCAGCGCCCCTATTTATAACGAGGAAAAGGTGACCGGCCAGGTTTTTGCCGGTGATTTGATCGACAACGTTTTTTTGGAAGAATTGGCCAAAGATGCGGATTCCTTTATGGCCATCGTCAAAGAAGGAAAAGTTATCGCCAGCACCTTCACCAAAAAAGGGGAGGAAGGCGATGAATTGGAATTCTCCGAAGATCTTCTTCAGGACATCAAGGCCTTAAAAGGTCAACCCCTGCCGGTGGAGGTGGAAGAAAAATCCTATACCATGAAATCCTTACCCTTGCGGGACCGGGAAGGAAATATCCTTGGTTTTTTGGTCATCGGCCTTTCCCGGGCGGAATTGAACCAGACGGTCAATTCCCTGCGCCGGATTATCCTGGGGGTCGGGGGAGGAGGGGCTTTATTAGGCATCCTGTTAATGGTTTTACTGACCTTTAAAATGAGGCGGCAAATCGCCCTTCTGGCGGTGGGGACCGAAAAGATCACCTCCGGCGCTCTGGCCGAGACCATTCCCGAAATCAGCAAAGATGAACTGGGCGTTCTGGCCCGATCCTTTAACCAGATGACCCAGAGCCTCAAGGAACGGGATCGAATCTTAAAAGAAGAAAAAGAAAAAATTTTAGCCAACGTCGATTTTCTTTCCATGATGGTCCATGATATCAAGGCCCCCATAGCCGGGGTCAGTTTGATGATCGAAACTTTGTTGGAGGAAAATCTGCCTCCGGAAGTCAAACAGCGCCTTTCCGGGATGGGAGAAAGCATCGAGGAATTATTGGGCCATCTTTATAATGTATTAACCATTTCGAAAATAGAAAAAGGTCCCTTTGACCTCAAAATAGAACCGGTGGACCTGAATGCCTCCGTCGTCTATGTAAGGTCCCAATGTCAAGTCATGGCCGATCGAAAAGGGATAAGGATTTCAGAGGACTTAGGCCCGGGTCTGCCCGCCTTGAGGGCCGACGAGTTTTATCTGGAACGGTTGATTTATAATCTATTGATTAATGCCATCCACTGGGCCCCCCAGGGAGGATGGGTAAAAATAAAGACGGGACTCTTGGAGGAGGGGGGAAAAGGCCGAATCTATCTGGAAGTAACCGATAACGGTCCGGGTATTTCCCCGGAACAAAGGCCCTCTCTTTTTAAAAAATTTATTTCTCATCCCGAAAAAGGGGACCTCAGCGGGACCCATTCCGGAATGGGTTTATATATTTGTCAGACGATTATCCAGGCCCACGGAGGGGGGCTTCGGGAAGAAGGAAGACCCGGGGAAGGGGCACGATTTGTCTGCACTTTCCCCATGTCCGAAGGGGAAACGTAATCGATGGCCCGGATCATGATCGTGGACGATGATCTGAATACCTGCCAATCGTTGACTGCGGCCTTGGGTAAAGAAGGTCACCAAATCTTCGAGGCCCATTCCGGAAAGGAGGCCCTGGAAAAAGTGCGCTCTCAAGAAGTGGATCTGGCCGTTATTGATTTAATGATGCCGGGCATGAACGGATTGGAATTTTTTCAAACCTTGAAGGCCCTGCACCCGGAAGTGGTCGCGATTATGATTTCCGCCCAGGCTACCGTGGAGTTGGCGGTCAGCGCCATCAAAAGCGGCATCTATGATTTCATCACCAAGCCTTTTCGCCTGGGGGAGATCAAAAAGGTCATTGCCAAGGCCCTTGAGGCCCAAACCCTTCTCACGGAGAATAGACGACTGCGCCAGGCCTTACGGGAAAAGGCCTCCTTTTCAAAGATCATCGGGAATAGTCCTGCCTTTATAAAAATTATTGATATGATTCCCAAGGTGGCCCCCACCCGCAGCACCGTCCTTCTATCCGGGGAAAGCGGAACCGGAAAAGAAATCCTGGCCGAAGCCATCCATTTCGCCAGCCACCGGGGAGAAGGCCCCTTCGTCAAAATCAACTGCGGGGCCTTGACCGAGACCCTGCTTGAATCCGAATTGTTCGGTCATGAAAAGGGGGCTTTCACCGGGGCTCATCAGCAAAGGATGGGCCGTTTTGAAATGGCCAACGGCGGGACCCTTTTCCTGGATGAAATCGGGGAAATGAGCCTGGGGATGCAGGTCAAACTCCTTCGGGTTCTCCAGGACGGGTGTTTTGAGCGGGTGGGGAGCAGCCGGACGATACAGGTGGATGTGCGGATCATTGCCGCGACCAATCGGGACCTGGAGAAAGGGGTGCAGGAAGGACATTTTCGCCAGGACCTCTTTTATCGTTTGAATGTCATCACCATAGAAGTTCCTCCTCTCCGGGAACGGGTGGAGGATATTCCCTTGCTGGCCGGCTATTTTTTGAACAAATATTCGGAATTGAACAACAAAAATATTCTGAGTTTTTCTTCGGAAGTGGGCCGGGTCTTGAGTCATTATCCCTGGCCGGGAAATGTGCGGGAACTGGAAAATGTCATGGAAAGGGCGGTTTCTCTCTGTCAGACTCAGACGATTGAACTGTCCGATCTTCCTTCTCGACTGACAAAATCCTCTTATGACGAGAGTCATTTGATGATTCCCATAGGGATTTCCTTGGACGAGATCGAACAGGTGGTCCTGGAAAAGACCTTGTTAAAAACCAAGGGAGATAAAAAGGCAGCCGCTCGTTTGTTGGGTATCAGCCTCTCCAGCCTCTATAATAAATTAAACCGCAAGGAATCATGAACCGCTTCGTTTTCCTCCAAAAGACATCGTTGGCTTTCCTTATTTGGGTCCTCCTTCTTTGGCCAGGTCCGGGGGATTTACCGGGGGCCGTAACCGACAGAAAAACGCTCAAGGAAGTGCCGGGGGTCGAGACCAAGATTAAACAAGTTCCCGGTGAAGGGGCTTATACCTTTCCTCTTTGGAAGGTCCATTGGGAAAAAGCCCGTCAATCGGTCCTCCTGAAAAAGTATTCGGAAGCCGTACAGGATTTCCGTCAGGCCCTGGCCTTGAAGCCGAATCTGGATGAGGCCCGCCAGGAATTGTCCCAGGTTTTGATTACCCTCGAGCGCTGGGGAGAGGCCATAACCGAGCTGGAAATAATCGCCGAACATCAACCCGTGAACCAAAAAGTCCAGAAGGATTTAGCCGATCTTTTATCCCAAAAAAAAGAATACCGCCGGGCCAATGAGAGATATCAAAGGCTTTTACAAAAGGATCCGGATAATTTAGCGATCCGTTTATCCTTAGCCTCGAACTATTACCAAATAAACGAGTGGGAAAAGGCCATGATTGAATGGCGGCAAGTGCTTATCCGGGATTCCCAAAATGTGGAGGCCAGGACCCATCTGGCCGAAGTTTTAGGGGCCACCAAACGGTTGGATGAATCCATACTCATCCTGGAAGGCCTGGTGAAGCAGTTTCCCAAGCAATTCGGTCTTAAAAAAAGGCTGGCTCAGGCCCTGGTCTCGGCTCAAAGAAACAAAGAGGCCCTTCCTTACCTTCAAGAGCTTATTCGGCAAGACCCGGCTGACCTGGAAATTCAATTATCCCTGGCGCAGGTTCTTTCCGCCGTAAAGCATTACAATCAGTCCCTGACCTATCTGGATACCTATCTGAAGAAAAAACCGGATCACCTCAGCGCCCTCTTAGAAAAAGCCCGGGCCTTGTTTAATACCGGAAATTATTCCGAGGCCTTAGAGGTCTATGAACGGCTCAAAAAGAGTGAACCTGACAATCTCGATCTTCGCCGTGAGATGGCCGAGGCCTATTTATCTTCCGGAAAGAGTCATGAGGCCCTCGCAGAATTTCAATATCTGGTAAAGCACTTTCCCGGAGAATATCAACTCCAGGAGAAAATAGGAGAGTTGTATTTTCAGAACAAAAATTATAGCCAGGCCATTCCCCCTTTTCAAAGGGCCCTGACCTTGGAACCGGAAAATACAGCGGCCCAATTGAACCTGGCCCGGGCCTATAACTTTTCCGGAGAAAAAGAAAAAGCCCTGCCTCTTTATCGGTCCATTTTACTGAAGCGGACGGACTTGAATCTTCAAATTGAATTGGCCGATCTCTTGTTTGAAATTCATCAATTTTCAGAGGCCTTTAAAATCTACCAGCAATTGTTGGAAAAACAGCCCGATCTTTGGGAGGTCCGATTCAAACTGGCTACCGGCCTTTACCACCAAAAAGAATTCGGTCTGGCGGCACGACAATTGGACGCCCTGGTCCAAGTACGACCGGATCACCCCGGTATTTGGACTTTAACCGGCTATAATGCCTTGGAACAGGGAGAGTACGCTCAAGCCCAAAAGGCCTTCCAAAAAGTGCTGACCTTAGGGGAAGACCGGGGCAATATCCTGCTCAAACTGGGACAGGTTTCGCGGCTTCGCGGCCGTCCCTGGAAGGGGGCCAATTACCTGGATTGGGCCTTGACGTTGAAACCCGGTGATCAGGAAATTTTGGTTGAAAAGGCCATGGCCCTGACGGATGGAGGCGGATGGTCTCAGGGCAGAAAGATTCTGGAATCCCTGGGACCGGAAGAATCTAAGGGGTTCAAGGTGCGGCGGGCCTGGTTCCGGTTATTGGCGGCCCAGGACCGAAGGGAAGAAAGTGAAGCCGGCTGGGAATCATTAGAGAAAAATTTTCCCCTGGAACAAGCCCTGGTTTTTCAAGATCGGGCGGAATTCTATGGGCGAAAGAAAAAACCGGCCTTGGCCTTAACGGCTCTAAAGGCCGCTCAAATAAAAAATCCCAAAAACCTGGAGATCGAGAGAAGGATCGGGCGACAACTCCTTCAAATGGGCCAATTCAAAGAGGCCGAGAGTTATTATCAGCACTTGGAAGAAGAAAAAATCCTTTGGGATGAGGTCTATTTTGGGCAGGCCATGATTTTTATCCGGGAGAAAAATTATGGCCTGGCCAAGGAGAAACTATGGAAGGCCTTGATGAAGGCCCCGGATTCGGTGAGGATCCGCTTTTGGCTGTGGTGGCTTTATAACCGGGAAAAAACAGGGGCTGAGCTGTCCCAAAAAATAGAGGAGGCCTTGGTGGAATTCAGCCGGGACCAGGAAGGGGGGCTCCTGGAACTGGGCGATTGTTATCGTGAGACCGGAGACTGGAAAAAGGCGTACGCCATTTATCAGGAGTTGATCGAAAAAGGGGAGGATGATGACGTCCTTCAAGCCATCGTCCGGGTCTCTGATTTCCTTCAAGAGGAGGGTAAGGCGGATGAACTCCGGGGCCTATTAGAGGATTTGCAAAAAAGGTTTCCCCGAAATCAGAAGATTACCCGATGGCTGGTTGAAAATTACTCCCAGGAAAAAGAATATGCCCTGGCGGTCAAGGCCATCGACGGTCTGCTGAAGGTGGAAGATCCCTTAGATCCGGTATTGATCATCAAGAAGGCCCGTCTCCTGGAACGGTGGAAAAAGCATTCCGAATCCCAGGCCCTTTATCAAAAGCTGCTCGACCCGTCGGTAGACTTTCTTTTTAAAGAAAAGAGCCGGGAAATATTTTCGACGGCGGACAGGAGGGCTGATTCCCCTTTGAATAAGACCTGGAGAAGCGGGGCGGCCGGCTGGGTCAATCCATTTTTTGAAGGGGTGAAAGAAAAAATGGATTTTCTTCCTTTGGCCTCTCAACAGCAGGATAAACTGAGAACCCTCATCGAAAGGTTCAAGGCCAAGGCCTTGATCCAGCAGAAGGTCTATCTGGAAAAAGAAGGCAAAGATCGTTTATGGAGAAGCCAATTTTCGCAATCCAGGCCTTTTCTGGAAGAATTGAAAATGCTCGATCCTGATAATGAAGAAGTGAACCAGGATTTAGATCGAAGCTATCGGTTTCAGAATCAGTGATCAAGGTCGAGAAAAAAGGATTGAGAAGAAAGGATCCGTGATGGTCAAACTGGAGACAGGGGCCGCTCAAGCCATAAAATCATTTCTGGCCCAGAAGGGACTGCAAAAACCTCTTCGTATTCATCTCCAATCCAACGGCTGTTGCGATCCCGCCCTTGTCCTGAGCCTGGACACTATTGATGAGACCGATGAAATCGAGGAAGTGAACGGTTTGACCTTCGCCATCAGTCCCGAGACCCACCGATTGGTGGGCACGGTGACCATCTCCTGTGGGGAGGCCTTCGGGCAAAAGGGGTTTGTGCTCACCTCGAGCAAACCCGTAAGTGAATGGGACGGTTTCGGCGTGAACCTTATCCGCATCTGACCGCCAGGAAAGGAAGAGGCATTAGGAGACTTTAAGAATCTTTCTTTTCAAAACCCGGTGCCATTCGGTGAATTCGCGCTCTCCCCGGTCCTGCTCCAGGTGATCCTTCATCATCTTTAATTTTCCCTCCAGGTCGTCGAGCACATGAACCATTAAGGCTTCCCGTGTTTGGGGGAGGACCGGAGAACCGAATTCCAATTGTCCATGATGGGAGAGGATGATATGTTCCAACTGCGTCGGCAGCCTGGCATCATCCCAGACAAGGCCTCGGGCCGCCTCCCGGACCATCTCCCAGCCCAGGGTCAAATGACCCAACAATTCCCCGGAGTAGGTATTGTGGGCGGAAAGAAATCCTTCCAGTTCTTTTAATTTGCCGATATCGTGAAGGATGGCCCCGGCGAGGACCAGGTCATGGTTTAAATCAGGAAAAAGCTTGATGACTTCCCGGGCCAACTGAACCACACGACAGGTGTGTTCCAGGAGGCCTCCTTTATAGGCATGATGGTATATTTTGGAGGCCGGCCATTCCTTCCACCCGGCTTCGTTGGTTTTGAGTAAGGAAAGGGTCAATTCCCGTATG
>CAVYLJ010000051.1:0-142141 GCA_963769305.1 uncultured delta proteobacterium
CCCTCTTTGTTTCAGCCATCGCGGCATTAAAACTTCATCTACCTCTTTGGAAACCTGGGGGGCTAGTCTATACATTTTTTTCGCCAGCGCTTGGCTAACATTAAACCCAGCAACCGCACCGTCAAATGCAAGCACATTCGGCGTTTTGGTAAAAAGTGTCGCAAAAGCCAGCGCTTTGTTCAAGTCTTTAATTTCCACGGCATAATCCATAAACCTAGTGTTTTGTGGACATTCACTAAGGAATTTAGCCTGTGGTCCAACTACCAAGGTAGGCGTCCTTTGGGCGAAGAATGTTGATGGAAAACCCTTGGAACAGTAGTTAATTATCATGGCTTTTACTGCTGGATTGGGCGAAGAGAAACTCCAATTCCACTTTATCGAGAGGTGACTCGCCTCCCACATCAATGCCTTTTAAATCCGCATATCGAGTGTATGGAGGGAATGGAACATCAAGGTCGTATTCGTCAACGTTGGCATTCAGGAAATTCCCATATAGAATTCCTCCGGCAGTAGTATAGGGTAACGGCCCAGGATAATCAATTATTAACACTACGTCCTTTATTTTACTGAGAAGAGAAAGCACTTTACCATACCAATTGAGATTTAAGCGGGCAAACTCAATATCTTGCTTTACCAAGTTATTATCAGCGCTTACGCCAATAGTTCCAGTTGGAGCGACCTGTAATATGACCGAACATACAAATTTTTCTTGTACGAAAGGTGATTCGAAAATCACACGGGGTAAGAAGTTTGCAGCACGAGGTCCCATACTCTGATGGTAAGCCGACCTAGTTTCAATTGTGGAATATGACATAGCGAAGGGCTTGAAAGTTGTCCAATCTGCCGGTGATAATGAAGTTCTCTTATGTCATTATTGTGCGTATGTATTATCCAACGAGCAGAGTAGACACTTTTTACTCCAAGTCAAAGTACCAATTTCCGTCGTAATCGGCACCGCTGCATCTACGGGACATGCGCCTATGGCCTTACCATGGAAATAATGATCCAACTTAAACTTTTTGATATATTCTTCCGTCTCTCTGAATCGTAGCCCTACTCCCGCGACCAGACGTATATCGTTGGTCCCGCAGCGTTGCTCAACCTCGTCCCTTATAGTCCTTATCATCTCGGCGTACGCCTCGCCGCCAAAAATGCTGAAACCATGACTTGACGCCAGTATATTGACCGAATCATTTGGCTTTATTTTGCTTAAGTCTACCTTTTTTAACTCTTTGAGGGTTAATTCCCTAATTTTTGCCCTAAATTTCTCAAGGGGATCTGTTGGAATAGGTACCGGAGCATCTGGAAATAGCTCGGATATATATATTCCTTGCATTCCCGGCAATTCTGCCGCACGTGCGTGAAGTTCTTCAGGATTCATATTGTAAGTCGAAACCCGCGGTTTACTGGGTGCTATAGTTGCCCTCATTTCTGATCACCTCCTGGAAATATTTTATCAATCGCTTTACGATCTTCTTCAAGATAATATTGGGGATACTTTTTCGCTATCTCAGGAGGAATATCCCAAATGCTTGCCTGCACCCCGTACCATTGGTAACCCGGCGCCTTACCCAATTCAAATCCCGCGCCTCTGAGCAACCGGATTACTCCTGATATACAGAGGACACCACACCCCGTCCGGGCACCGGTTCTTTGAGCGACCTCTTCGGGCGTTTTTGCTCCTTCCAGGAGGGCCGCCACTATTTCCTTGGCCTGAACTCTATGGCAGTAGCAGACAACTTGATCTGGATACATGTGGGCGTTCCGGCAGATATCTTCAATTTGTTTTGTAACATAATCTACTTTGATACCCACTTCGAAAGATTGTTCGCGAGGAAACATCGTTATAGCCTGCTGAGGGCACCGTGTTTCGCAGATGGTACATGCTTGGCATATGTCCTCGTCTATTACTATCGTCTTTTTTTTACCTTCCTTCGTAGTCATAATAGCCAAGACCGGACAGACAAGCACACACATACTACATCTATTACATTTTTCTTTATTGATTCGTGCGATTTGAGTTACAGTTTTCATTTTTTCCTCCTTAACCCTGCTACAAACATCATTTATTTCATGTGCCCTTATCTTATGCCATACAATGTGGTTGACCGCCTTATAAATTTTCTTCCCTGAGGCCAATGCACGGTTCCATTTTGCCAATTAGGAGAACATGTACAAATGCACCAACCAAGGCAAGTCCACCTGTAATATACAGGGCTACCTGAAAATTGCCTGTCACACCGTAAAGAATTCCAGTTACCACGGGAGCCAAGGCACCACCAATATTTCCTCCTACATTCTGCAGCCCAGCCACCGAGGAACATAACCTGCGTGGTGCTAAGTCTATGGGTAGGGCGTTGATGTTGGGCGAAACCATACCGAGCATACCCATAGACATGAAGATACAAAATAGCGCGAGACCTTGGGTCTGGATATGAGCGCCAGCAACAATAAAAAAAGTTGATAGCGAAAATCCAACCCCAATAAAGGTTTTGCGAACCAACGTTACGTTACCCTTTTTACGAATCCAGAGGTCACACAGCCACCCACTGATAATTCCCACAAAGATGGCCAGAAAAAATGGTATCATAGCAAAGAAACCGGTTTTTAAAATGGACATATGACGTTGCAGGACCAGGTACCCCGGTAACCAACTTAAAAAAACATAGTAAACGTATAGATATACGCCTTGGCCCAGCGCTAGCGCCCAAACTTCTTTATATTTAAGTAGCGAGGTCGATTTAACCTTCGGTTGAGCCGGTTCCCCGACACTGGGCACACTAAGAACTTCTGGAATCACTTCCTTGTTGGGCCGATAAATCAAGAACCAGGGAATAAGCCATAAAGCACTCAAAAGACCTGTTACGATGAAAACAGCTCGCCAGCCATAAAGTGCCAAAACAGTCGCGGCAATAGGGGCGCCGATAGTTAAACCGACTTTGGTCCCGGAGAAATAAGTTCCAATCACCTTCCCTTGACTATCCTTTTTGAACAGCTCTGCGGGTGAGTTTTGCTCCACATGGGAGCATTGTCGACTCACCCGCACCGAGCAGCAGACGCGTAAAACCTAAGTAATATACGTTCGCTGACAAACTCGCTATAAATGTAGCTGCTGACCAAAGGGCAACGCCAGCGGGAAGAACTCTACGAGGATGGAAACGATCGGCGAGAAAGCCACTGAATATATTCGAGCCAGCCTGAGCCCAGCCGGCAAGCGATAATAATACGCCAGCGGCTGCTGCTGAAACACCATGATGCTTCATTAAGGTAGGCATTATTATCGAAAGATTCATGCGATCCATAAAGTTTATTATCATTCCTGCGGTTATCAAAGCAACAATTTCAGCTTGATATTTAGTCCAAAATCCAGACTTAGCTATTTGCTCCCCTTTGACCTCAGTCATTTAAAATGCCTCCTATCTCAAAATTTGTTATTTACCCGAACGTTGCATAAAAAAAGTGCAAATTTGGGTATGACTAATCAAGCGGCCTTTTTAAAAGCATCAAGAAACAGGAAGAAATCCCGTTGGACTGCTTCATTTCCATTAAGGGTTAATGTCAATTCACCGTGGGGATTTGTTAATTTCCCGGCTCTTTGAATGATCAGGTGACGTAAGGTATTCAACTCATTAAAACGCCATAGCGGGGATCTTTTTTCGGTGGTTCCATTTTCTTTGGGACGAGCGACCATTTGCAATTCGCGGGTCAAATTGTGAGCCATGATCGCCGCCATAGTATAAAACTGGTTCCCACCCCAGCGACGCACCGGAATGTAATCCATTTGGGCCTGAGATTTTAATTCCCCAAAGGTACCTTCCTGGTCTGCGCGGCCATGGTGGAACATGAGGACTTTTTTAGCCTTGATCCGCTTGTTGGTGACCATGACTTTAAACTCATAGCCCTCTTCCCGAGGAACGAACAAATCCAGTTGAATCGGTCCTCGATAGGCTATGGAGACTCGTTGACGAATAAAAAGGAACCGAAATCGGCTATCCCATTTCTTGGGTTTCCAAAAAGATTCAAACCAGGACCATCGGTCATTCAGCCTCTTCCAACGCTTGCGTTCCTGGATGATCTGTTTTAATTCGGCAAACCGTTCAAAGGGTACCGACAGACTGAACTCGATACCTTGTTCTTCTAAAAAATGGACGATTTCATCGCTAAAGAAGGCACTGTCCATCCGGGCTTCAATGATCACGCCGGGAAAAGCTTCTTTCAGGTGTCTTAGGCATTGTTCGATGAATTCTTGGGCCCCATTGGAGTCATGAACATTTCCGGAACGAAACAACACATCAAAAACTTGTCCGGTTTGGGCCATGGTGCAGAACAATGGATAATAGCTTCGGGCCCCTTTTTTCTTTTTGTTATACCCGACCGCCGTCCCTTCCGCTCGACGTTGACAGGTCCAAAGAACCGATCCATCAAAATCCAGCGTCAGACGGAAAAGGGCCAGCTTTCGCAGCCTGGCGATAACCAGATCCCGGCATAACTGCCGGACTTTTTCGATAGCCGGGTTATCAATCGTTCTTAAGGTGCGAGAAACTGTAGAAACATCCGGCAGCCTTTTTAAACCCAACAAACGCTTGACTAAGGGGTCATCTTGATAATAATCCAGGTCTCTCAGCTTACGAAAACCCAGTAAAAGGTGAAAGATCAAAAGCATCATAATAATATGATGGCCGAATATCTCAGAAACTTTCAGATGATCGAAACATTTTTTTAGCTGCGCTTTGAGATTCAAGCTCTGGAGCAAGGGCTGATAAATAACCAGCCCGGCAAAGGAGGTTAGCTGATGATTTTCAAATTTGATGACCGGAATTTTAAACATTCGACTAAAAATATCCTTTTTGCTATACTTCACCTGGGGTGGCCTCCTGTTTTGGTTTTTGTGCGATGCGCAAATCTCACTTTAACCAATAAGGACGCCACCTTCAAGCATTTTTAGGCCTGTTTTTGTACTTTTTTTATGCACCTATGAGGTTTACTCTTGATATCGCCTGTTTTCAACATTTTTCAATATATTATGATTCAGCATTTTGCTTTGACTTTCCATCCATTGAAAGCTGAAACAAAAATTTTCGGATGGATTTAAAGAAGAGCGGCTTTCACTTGGCCTGTTGCGGCGTCCTCTTCCTTTTCGTTTTTTTAAGTTTTTAATTTGCTCCAGCAGTTAGTTTTTTACGATTTTCATACTTTCTTCACAGAAATTCGTAATACCATCCTCAAACCAAATCGTTATATTTTTCAAATCTTTCCCCCCTTTCTTCATAGATTTGCATGCATACATATAGCGGTTATTAATTATCTGTTAATCTG
This sequence comes from uncultured delta proteobacterium, assembly GCA_963769305.1. GTDB lineage: Bacteria > Desulfobacterota > RBG-13-43-22 > RBG-13-43-22 > RBG-13-43-22 > RBG-13-43-22. The sequence goes on from CAVYLJ010000051.1 coordinate 5,317, forward strand.
ATTAACAGATAATATTTTAGCTTGTCAAGCTTTTTTATAGAGTAGATAGCCCAATTATAAGATTGAAATAAAGAGAAAAAGGCCTGTGGATCTCTTCCTTGCCGACTGGCCCGCCAGTTATTGACCGCTTCGCACGCCCCAAAGGCCGCCGACCTTCTGCACGCCTATCAGGACGGCACTTCGCCGCCCGACCCCGAGGGCTCACAACGTTTCGGAACTCTGTCAGTTCCCTCCATTCTTAATCCTTTGCTAAGTAAAGTTCTGCCGGAGAGCTTCGGCAAACCTATTTTTATAAAGGGTAGTTCCTTCATCCCTTAGAGATTAGGCCTTTTCAACGCTGTCCGGAACGGTAGGCCGTCTCTTGACATAACTGTTAATAAAATATAACCTTACATTGTAATACACCTCTAAAGGATTTTATTATGAGAAAAGTAATGACCTTGTCTTTACCGCCCCAGCTTTTTGAAAAAGCGGAGCGGTTAGCCAAAAAAGAAAATCGAAATAAAAGCGAGCTCTTAAGAGAAGCCCTCCGGCGCTACATCGAGGAAAGAGAGTGGCAGGAGGTCGTTAGGTATGGGCGGAAGAAGGTGCGTCAGCAGGGTATATCTACCGAGGCCGACATAGAGCGTATTGTTGATGCAGCCCGTTAAGAAAACTCCCGTGCCCAAACCGAAGATCCTCATAGATACCAACGTTATTATTTCCGCCCTTCATTTCGGGGGTAAGCCTTTAGAAATTTTAGACCTTGCTCGGGCCGGTAATATTGAGGTATGGCTATCCCCTTTTATTTTAGAGGAGACCCGCCATGTCCTTTTAGAGAAACTCCACTGGGAGACCGGTAGGGTCCGGTTTGTCATAACCCACCTGGAATCCCTGGCCCAAATTGTCCACCCTACGACTACGATAAATCTAGCCAAAGATATTTGAAATTTTTTTAATACTTCCGAGCTCAAACATAATAAGAGGAAGGCGGCTGCTCCGACGAGCCTGTGTGGGGCCCATTCTCGCAGCCGCTATAATTTTTTGAAATTTTTTGACTCCAGGGTCGACTTATCCGATAATCTTTCGACCAAGAAAAAAACCGGAGGAACCGACCCATGGAGCTTTTTACCAGGCTGTTTGGCAGCCTGATCGTGTTAATATACCATTGTTTTGATCGCATTGTCATCAACGGATATTTATCCATGTTAAGCAGACCGGAACAAGTTGTTTATTTTTTTAAAGAAGTTTTGGGGATAGAACCCATCACGAAGGAGGCCTTGGGACAACGGACGAAAGACTACCAGAGTTGGGTAGAAGCCTATGCCAGCAATCACCGGATTCCCCTTCAGTGGGCGGAGAAAGGCGTTCGTAAGGAGGATTACGTCCGGCCTTGGCAGAAAAAAATGCAACGAAGACAACAACACGGAGTCTATTTTATTTTCAAGAGTATGGAACAGGGGCCGACGTTTCGTTCCTCTACTCCTAAATTTCCTACGAATGATCCGCATTATCGTATTATCTCCAAACAACGTTCTCGGTTTACTCATTACTATTTTTATATCCTGGACGAGGTATTGGGACCTATGGTTATGCGGGTAGCTTCCTTTCTTCCTTTTCAAACCACTTACTATCTCAATGGCCATTCCTATATGGGACAGGAACTCGATAAGCTTGGGATTCGATTTCATAAGTCCGATAATGCCTTTCTTTCCGTATCCGACCCTAAAATTTTGCAAAAGGTTGCCGATAGTTTGAGCCCCCAACTGATTCGGAACCGGTTGGAATACTGGACTTTAATCCTGGGTCCCAAATTCTCCAAGCGGGAACGCAGGGCCATGAACTTGAAACGATTTTACGCCATCAGCCAAATCGAATATTGTCGTAATTTTATCTTTCGCCGCAACCATATCATCCATAAAATCTTTGAACGTTCCTGTGAACTGGGTCTCTGGAATCTAACCTCTGATAAAATCTCCCAAATCTTCGGATGGCGCCTAACCAAAAAACTTCAGGGCAAGTTGGCCACGACTCTGGAAAAAATCGACCATGGTCATCATATCTTACGAAGCTATTTTAAAAATGCCTTCATTAAGCAATATGAAAAGTTTTCAACCTTCCTGCGACAAGAGGTCTGCAGTAATAATTTATCCGATTTCCGCCTTAAAAAAGGATTGGACTCCTTACCGGCCATCCGGGATCAATTCCTATCTGTCCTGGATCGCTTTACCCATCTTCAAGCCCAATCGTTCAATGTGCCTATCGACTTTCCTCTCTTCCAGCGACTGTCTTTGCCCATTGTCATGGGCCGATCCAAAATCCCGGGAATTAAAATCCAGGATACGCGCATCCTTCGCCTCATGGAGATTTTGCTTCATGCCGGAACCCAGATGTCCGGTTGGCGTAGCACCGAAATCCATACGGCTATCCTGAATACCTTTAAAATCCCCACACCCAAATATACCTTAACCCAACTCCGTTACGATTTGCATAAAATGAAAGCTCACGGCTTATTGGAGCGAGAAACAAACCGGTATTGCTATCGCCTTTCCAAAAAGGGAATTCGAACATCCCTTATGTTCGTCCTTTTTCATAAACACGTATGCGGCCCTTTAGCACATTCTATTTTTATCAACCGCACTATTCCCTTAAACCAGACCAATAGCAAACTCTTAAAAACTTTCCAAAAAGCAGATAATTATGTGCATGAAATCATTCATATCCTTAACGCTGCATAATTTGTTATGGATAAATCCTTAGATGTACTTTGTAAGAATCTAAATGCAAAACATCTCTACCATTATGGAAGACCTTGTACCCTGAACCTTGTACCTTGGACCGTAAATTGAATACCCTGTACTAAGACCATTGAAACCATATGAAACCCATCGAAATCTATGATTGTACCCTTCGGGATGGAACCCAGGCCGAAGATTTTAATTTATCGGTAGAAGATAAAATCCGAATTGCAAAAAAATTGGATGACCTCGGCTTGTCTTATATTGAAGGGGGCTGGCCGGGCTCCAATCCCAAAGATGTGGAATTTTTTCAAGCCATGAAGGGGGTCTCGCTGAAACAGGCCCGGTTGGCGGCCTTTGGCAGTACCCATAATCCGAAAATCCAACCGGAGAAAGACCCCAACCTGAAGGCCTTGCTCCACGCCCAAACTCCGGTCGTCACCATCTTCGGCAAGAGTTGGGACGTTCATGTTCGGGATGCCTTACGGGTGTCTTTGGAAACAAACCTCCGGATTATCGAAGATTCCCTTTGGCTGATCCGGCCTAAAGTCAGCAAGCTTTTTTACGACGCCGAACATTTTTTCGATGGTTATCAGGCCAACCCGGAATACGCCCTAGCCACCCTAAGGGCCGCGATGCGCTCCAAGGTGGATTGCCTGGTCCTTTGCGATACCAACGGCGGGACCTTGCCCGGCCGTTTGATCCCGATCATTCAGGCGGTAAAAAAAGAAACCAAGGGCTTTTCCCTGGGGATCCACGCCCACAATGACTGCGATTGTTCGGTGGCCAATGTCATGGCGGCCGTGGAATCAGGGATCGCCCATGTCCAGGGGACGATCAACGGCTTCGGGGACCGCTGCGGCAATGCCAACCTTTGTTCCATCATCCCCAACCTGCAATTGAAACTGGGGGTCCCGGTCTTGAGTCCCGCTCGGCTCAGGACGATCAGTGAGGTCTCGCGGTTTGTAAACGAGTTGGCCAATGTGCGTCACAATAAATATCAACCCTATGTGGGGACCAGCGCCTTTTCGCATAAGGGAGGGATCCACGTCAGTGCCGTTTCAAAAAACCCGGAAACCTACGAGCACATCCGTCCCGAGTTGGTGGGGAATGTGCAGAGGATCCTTATTTCGGACCTGGCCGGCCGGAGCAACATCCTTTCCAAGGCCAAAGGGTACGGCCTGGATGTCAGCAGCAAGGATCCGGCGGTCTTAAAGATCCTGTCCCAGCTCAAGATTTTGGAACATCAGGGCTTCCAATTCGAAGGGGCCGAAGGCTCCTTCGAGCTGCTCATGAATCGGGCCCTGGGGACCCAGAAAAGGTATTTTCAATTATTGGGATTCCGGGTTATGGACCACAAGGCCAAAGAAGACCAGCCGCCCATGGCCGAGGCCACCATTATGGTCAAGGTCGGAGGCCGGGTCGAACATACGGCCGCCATCGGCAACGGTCCGGTCAATGCCTTGGACAATGCCCTGCGCAAGGCCTTGGAACGCTTTTATCCGGAGCTGAAGGAGATGCGCTTAGACGATTATAAGGTCCGGGTCCTCTCCAGCGTGGAAGGAACCGCCGCCCGGGTCAGGGTGTTGATCGAATCGGGCGACCAGGAGGACAAATGGGGAACGGTCGGGGTCTCCACCGATATTTTTGAGGCCTCCTGGCAGGCCCTGGTGGACAGCATTACTTACAAGTTGTATAAGGAAGAGAAGAAGAAGAGTCTGGTAGAAAAAGGGATAAGTTCGGAGTGATTAGTTATGAGTTCGGAGTTGAGAGTCGGAAGACGAATTACCCTGGACCTTGGACCTTAAACCTTGAACCTTGGACTAAAACATGTCATCTATTCCTGTGATTGAAACCGAAGACTGCGTGGGCTGTGGAAGCTGTGTGGAGATTTGTCCCCAGGTCTTTGTCTTAAATGAAAGCCTTGAAAAAGCCCAAGTAATCAACTTTTCCGGTTGTACGGAAGAAGAAATCAACGAGGCCATCGAAACCTGCCCGGTGAATTGCATTCATTGGGAAGATTGACGAACACAGAAACTGGATGCTGTCTGCAGGACACATCCAGTATCCAGTATCAAACGTTGATTAAGCCAGGGGCTCTAATTGGTTTAAAATGCTAAAAACCCTCAAGCATTACCCCATTCCTCAATTGACCGGGGCTCAACAAAAAGGACTCTTTCTTTTTTCGTTGTTGATTCTTATTTTTTTAGGGTTTCAATATTGGGGATTAAGCCACAAACCAGGACTGGCGATTCACAATCCGCGGCCCGAAAAAGGGATAACCATTGAGCTGAAGGGTATTGTCAAAAGACCGGGTCTCCTCAGCTATTCTCAGCCGCCGACGGTTCAACAGGTGATTTGGGATGCCGGAGGTCTTATTCAAGGCCGGGGACTTGCCCCGACCGCGGCAACCATGGTCCTGGAGAGCGATTTGTCCCTGGCAATACTTCAAAAAGATGACGGAGAAGTTTTCCTCCGGCAAAGCCCCCTCTCGGGGAAAGCCCTGTGGATTCTCGGTCGGCCCATCCCGCTTAACCGGGCTTCGGCCCGAAGACCTGGGCGGGCTCCCGGGAGTCGGCCCGACGTTGGCCGGACGGATTATCGAATATCGGGAAGCCCATGGAGGGTTTTCAGCGTTGGATGAATTAAAGGAAGTAAAAGGCCTCAAGGAAAAGACCTTTGAAAAGATAAAAGGGCATTTTACGTTATAGCTTTCAGATTTTAACTTACAGCTCATTAACACGAGGAGGTTTTCTATGACTTCACCCAATATTAAGAGAATCGGCGTGATCACCAGCGGTGGAGACTGCGGGGGTCTTAATGCCGTCATCAAGGGTATCGCTCGCGAGGCTTATTTCCTGGGAATCGAATCGGTGGTTATCCCTAACGGTTATGCCGGACTGTACAATTTGGTGGATATGAGCAAGGTGGTCTTGCTCGACGCCGAAAGGGTAAGCCGCATCGAGGCCTCCCTGGCCGGGTCGGAAGCGGGTCATTCCCGGGTCAAGATCAGCAAGATCAACGATCCCAATAAATATGAGCGGATAAAAGAAGGCCTTAAAAAATTCGCTATCGATGCCCTGATCATCAGCGGTGGAGATGATACCGGCAGCGTGGTGGTGGATTTGAGCTCCCGAAATATTCCCTGTGTCCATGTCCCCAAAACCATGGACCTGGATCTTCAACCCTACAGCGTAGGCGGGGATTCTTCCATCAACCGGATTGCCATTCTGGCCAGGGAGTTAAAGACCACCGGCCTGAGTCATAACCGCATCCTGGTCATCGAGGTCTTTGGGCGGTATGTGGGGCATACAGCCTTCCGGGGCGGCGTGGGGGCCGAGGCCGACTGCATCCTGATCCCGGAAGTCCCTGTTGATTTTGATGTGGTCTATGAACATATGTGGAAGACCTATTGCGGCCGTATCGAAAGAAGCGATGTCAAAGCCGGGACCTATATCATCGTGGTGGCCGAAGGCCTCAAAGACGCCAGCGGCCAGCTCCTTTATGACGATTCGGCCGGGGTAGATGCCTTCGGTCATAAAAAACTGGCCGGGGCCGGGAGATATGTGCGACAACAGTTGGAAAAACGCCTGAAAAACGATCCCGAAGTAATCGAGTTTATGAAACGGGTCGGTATGTATGCCCCCGGTGTCTATGAGATTCCCGAGGTCAGGGAGGTGACCCCGGGTCATTTGGTACGGTCGGGACAGTCATCGGCTTATGATGTCAACTTCGGTCAAAAGGCCGGCGCGGGCGCTGTCCTGCTCTTATTACAAGGGAAAACCGGGAACACGCTGGTTAGTGTCAACGGAAACAAGATCAATTACATGCCCACCTCAGAGGCCATTATAAGACGGGAAGTCGACATTGATGAGCTGGCCCTTTTTGAAAGCCTGGGAACTTGTTTCGGAAGAAAACCTCAAAATTTTGCCTATCAATTCTCTAAACAAAAAGACACCATAGACAGGCACCTATAATAATTGCGGAGTGTGGATTTCGGATTGCAGAGCTTAAATTAGAAGAGGCCAATCAAATATTGGCTATGACTGTTGCTTCCATCAAAACAGCAAAAAATAGAAGCCGGAAATGATAGAAGCCTGGAAAATGTTTTTATTTTGTCAAATCAGCATTCCGAAATTCAAAATCCGTGCTCGATTGATTCCGCAATCCGAAATCCGAAATCCGAAATCAAATGATCGTCCTCGGTATTGAAACATCCTGTGATGAAACTGCGGCGGCGGTTTTAAAAGACGGCCAAGAAATCCTTTCTAATGTAGTCTATTCCCAGATTGCCCTTCACCGCCCTTACGGCGGCGTAGTCCCGGAGCTGGCCGCTCGAAGACATTTAGATAAAATCGTTCCCGTCGTCGAAGAAGCCCTTTCTCAGGCCGGGGTCGATTTAACCGCCGTCGAGGGAATTGCCGTAACCCGGGGCCCCGGCCTGGTGGGTGCCCTCTTGGTAGGTTTGTGCTTTGCCAAATCGTTAAGTTCGGTCAACCGGGTCCCCCTGCTCGGGATCAATCACATAGAAGGCCATATCTGTTCCATCTTCCTGGAAAAGAAAGTCCCCTTTCCCTTTTTATCTCTGACCGTTTCCGGTGGACATACCAGCTTGTTTCTGGTAAAGGGAATCGGGTCTTATGAAGTTTTGGGCCAAACCCGGGATGACGCCGCCGGGGAGGCCTTTGATAAGGTGGCCAAGCTGTTGGACCTCGGCTATCCCGGCGGCGGGATTATTGAATCCCTGGCCGAAAAGGGGAACCCCAGGATCAGATTTCCCAGGGCCATCCCCTCGGCCGATTCCCTGGATTTCAGCTTCAGCGGGATTAAGACGGCCGTGGTCAATTATGTTAAAGGGTTCACCGGACATCCCCCCGATCAAAATGGGGTGTCTGTAGAAGACATTGCCGCCTCTTTTCAGGAGGCGGTGGTGGATATGCTGATTAAAAAGGTCATTCAGGCCCAAAGACAGTATAAGACCGAACGGTTGGTCCTGGCCGGCGGAGTGGTCTCAAACGGTTATCTGCGCCGCCGCTTCCGAGAGATGGCCCAGGAAGAGGGATTGGATTTGTATATTCCCGCGTCCCATTTATGTACGGACAATGCGGCCATGATCGCCTGGGTGGGAAACATTTATCTGGAAAGAGGAAAACAGGATTCGCTGGATATCGATGCCTTGTCGAGGTGGAAAGTAGGGGAAGAATAATAGCGTCCGACCACATATAACAATAAGGTAACTTAGGAGGTAACAGGCCATGGAAAAATCGGAATTGAAAGAGATTAAAGAGCAACTGGAAGCCAAAGGGATTAGTTGGGAAGAGGCGGCTGAAAAAATCAAATTCGACGTTCGTTTATTAAATATGTACCTCTCATCTCCTCCGGTGCCGATCAGCGTAATCAATCCGCTTAAAAAGTTATTGGAAGCCGCCTAAGTCAGTTCGTGGACAGACTGAGGCCTTCGGTGCAAAAAATTTTTAAAAAGAAGGCCAGGGCGTTCATCAAAAAAATAGAAACGAACTTCAGGGTAGGCAATGGAGATCGACCGGCGTATCCACCTCGAAGGAATCAAAAGCACTTTCGATGACCCGTATGGGATATCCGAACTCCAGGGCCCTGAGCTGCTCCAGTTTCTCGGCCGATTCCAGGGGGCCGGTGGGTAGGCGGGTAAAAGTCTGAAGAAAGGACATGGTATAGGCATAAATTCCGAGGTGTTTAAAATAAGCCTGGTCTTCCCCACCGTCCCGGTAATGAGGGATCGGAGACCGGGAAAAATAAAGGGCCTTTCCCGAATGGTCAAAGACCGTTTTTACATGCTTGGGATCGGGAATCTCCGCCGGATCGGTGATCCGGTAGATAAGGGTGCTCATTGGCCAATCCGGATGGGCCTGATGGCGAGTAATCAGATCGGAGACCGCCTCGATGGGTAAAAAAGGCTGGTCCCCCTGACAATTGACTATCAGGGTTTCAGGGGACAGGTGCAATTGTCCGGCCGCTTCGGCCACCCGATCGGTGCCCGAACGATGGTCCGCACGGGTCATGACGATCTCGGCCTTGAAGGCCAAAACCGATTCGGCGATCCGCAGGTCATCAGTTGCGACCACAACCTGGGATATGCCGGGAATCCTCCGGGCTTGAAGGATCACCTGGCCGATCATCGGCAGACCGTGGATTTGGGCCAGGGGTTTTCCGGGAAAACGGGAAGACTCATACCTGGCCGGTATGATGATGACTGGTTCCATTTATTGGTTCTTCCCCTTTATCCGGAACGGGTATATTCCTTAACCGGTTCAATAACAAGATAACCGATACGGGATACCGGATGAATAAGAAGGGGGATACATCCAGAATCCAGCATCAAGCATCCAAAATCTCTTTTATAAAAGCTCATTGGCCTCCGAAACCAATTCTTCGGCCTTGGCAAAAACCCCTTCATCCATCTTCACATTGATGGCCATGACCAGCAGACGGGCCATCCGTTCGTCGGTACGGGGAAGGAGGTTTTGGGGATATTCCAGTTTCCGGAACCCCTCTTCCACCTGGAAGGGCCAGCCATTGTGACTGGCGGTTTTTTGGAGAAGCAGGTGCTCCCAGTTGCGATAATAGTGCCAGCCGTTTTCAAAGAAATAAATCAGTCCCAGCCCCACCTTTTTACTTAACTCCTTTATAGCCCTGGCCTTCTCCTGATCGGGCAGGGAAAAGGCCAGAAAGGTGGCCGTGTCCCCCTCCGGGTCCACCAGTTCCCGAAAACGAATCCCCTTGATACCCGACAGGATCTTTTTCAGGCGATCTTTATGGTCCTTTTGCCGGGCGATCATATCCTTCAACTTTGACAACTGGGCCAGACCTAAGGCCCCTTGAAGTTCCATCATCCGAAAATTAAACCCGATGAAACTCCTTCCCTCCAAACCCCGGTCGGGTCCGATGTGATCGTGACCATGATCGTGATATTCCGAGGCCCGGCGATACAACTCGGGGTCATCCATGATCAGCATCCCTCCTTCCCCGGTGGTCATGGTCTTCACCGAATCAAAGGAGAAAGTCCCGATGGCCCCGAAGGAGCCCAGAAATTTCTCCTGGATAAAGCCGCCGCTGGCCTGGGCCGTGTCCTCAATCACCGGGATATGATGCTGGTCGGCCACGGCCATGATTTCCTCGATCCGGGCTTGAGCGCCAAGCATGTGGACCGGGATGATGGCCTTGGTCCGCGGGGTGATTTTTTCGGGCAAGGCCTTAGGGTCCAGGTTCAAGGTGTCATCAATCCCGACAAAGACGGGTACGGCCCCGCATTCCAAAATCGCCTCCCAGGTGGCCACAAAGGTGAACCCGCTGGTGATGACCTCGTCCCCGAAACCCACCCCCAGGGCCGCCAGGGCCACTTTAAGGGCCGCACTGCCCGAAGAAACCGCCAAGGCATGTTTCCGGCCGGTAAATTCGGCGAACTTGTTTTCAAATTCTTTAACCTTATAGCGCCCTTTTCGCTGAGCCGGAAAGCCGTAACGAAACAAAACCCCGGTTTCCAGGACCTCCAGAATCTCTTTTTTTTCTTCTTCTCCCCAAACTTCATAACCAGGCATAATATTCTCCTTATGGCGAATCCAGAATCCAGGAGTCAGAATTCAGAATGACGGAAGGATTCTCAAAATTATCAAATTCAATCTAATGACTGATTGTTATCAACTTTGCTAAAACATTTTTTCATATAACGTCATAATATCTTTGACCGTGATCGGCCGGGCCACCTTGATGGTCCCTTCGGCCACAGTTTTTCCTAAACCACCTTGAACCGTCTCGGTTCGATACCATACTTATCGATCTTATAATTGATGATCCGCTGGGTAATACCCAATTCTTCCGCCGCCCGGGTCCGATTCCCATTGACTTTTTTTAGGGCCTCGATAATCAACTCCTTTTCCACGGCCTCAACCGCCTGATCAAAGGTCAATTTGGTCTGAGTGTTGGAGCTCTCGGCGGTCTGCAATGTGGGCGGGAGATGATGGGCCTTGATTGCCTCTCCCTCACAAATAAGGATGGCCCGTTCCATGCAATTTTGAAGCTCCCGGACATTGCCCGGCCAGTGATACTGCATCAGCATGTCGATGGCCGGCGTGGAAATACGACGGATATTCTTCTGATGCTCTCTATTGAATTTTTCCAGGAAAAATTCGGCCAGCAAAAGGATATCGGTCCGCCGTTCCCGAAGGGGCGGAAGATAAATGGGAAAGACATTCAACCGGTAATAAAGGTCTTCCCGGAATCGATTTCCTTCCACGGCCTTTTCCAGGTCCTGATGGGTGGCGGCGATGATCCGCACATCGGCCTGGATCGGCTGACGGCCCCCCAGTCGGTCGAATTCTTTTTCCTGAATGACCCTGAGCAGCTTGGTTTGGATACCGGGGTTTAAATCTCCTATTTCATCCAGGAAAAGGGTGCCTCCCTGGGCCCGCTCGAACCGCCCCAGCTTAAGGGAAGTAGCCCCGGTAAAGGCCCCTTTTTCATAGCCGAACAATTCACTTTCCAGGAGGGTCTCCGGCAAGGCGGCGCAATTGATCTTAATAAAAGGCTTACGGGAACGGAGACTTTGATAATGGATGGCATTGGCCACTAATTCCTTGCCCGTGCCGCTTTCTCCCCGGAGCAGGACCGTGGCATTGCTCTTGGCCACCTTATGGATCATTTCGTAGACTTCCCGCATGGGGCGGCTGTTTCCGATGATGTTCTCGACCTGATATTTTTCGGTCAGCTCTGTTTTTAAACGGATATTCTCATCTAAAAGCTGTTCCTTCTCCCGATTGAGGTATTGTACTTTTTTGACCGTCTCGGCAATCAGGGCGGCAATAATGGTCAAAAAGCGCAGGTCTTCTTCCAGGGCGATCTCGTTGGAGAACAACCGGTCCACACTCAAGGCCCCGATGGTATTTTTGCCGATTTTTATGGGCACGCAGATAAAAGAGATGTCCTGCTTGTCCAAATCCTTCCGGGTCCGGGTACGGTTTAGAAACATGGGCTCTTCGCTGATCTTGGGAATAATGGCCGGTTCCCCGGTCTGGACCACCCGGCCGGTAATCCCTTCACCCAATCGGTATTTGCCTCTGCGTCTGGCCTCCGGAGACAGGTCATGGGCCACCTCAATGGAAATCTCCGAGGTAACCGGGTTAAGGATGGTCAGGGTGGCCCGCCGCATCCCGAGCAGCTTGGCAAGGATACTCAAGATATCCTGCAAAGATTTGGTCAGATCCAGCGAGGCATTCAGGGTCTTGGCGATTTCATAAAGACAAAAGACCTCCCGCACATATTGAGAGCTGTCGATCTCCTTCATTTTTAAAAATGGGTCTTTCAATGAGTTCCTCCTTTGAGATTCCGGGCTACCTTAGCACAGCCGTCAAGAGAAAACAACATTTTTGTAATAAAAATCAACGAGGCCTTTTTTTTATATTCCATTAGACCTTAAAGAAAATTTTTGGTATAAATTTTCTCATTCCCTTCCCTCCCCTCTCTGAGGAAGAGGATCTTATTTACTTTTCCCTGGTGGGAGAGGGAACCGAATTAACTTCCTCCCCCATCAAGGGGGATAGAGGTGGGGGTGGCTACCTGTCGAGATTATTCTGAGACCGCTAATAGGTCGCCATTATTTTGAGATCTTTATATATGAACATAAAATCGGTGAAATCCATCGTCATAAAAAAAGAGAGTCCCCCATCCGCAGAGAGCCCGGCGGTCGTCGCCGGTATCTTTTTATTGGCCGGCCGTTCCAGCCGGATGGGTTTTCCCAAGCCCCTGCTGCCTTTTGGAGACCAGACGCTCTTGACCCTTCTTCTCGATCGAATACTAAAATCCGATCTGGACCGGGTCATCGTTGTCCTTGGACCCAAGGCCGAAGAGATAAAAAAGGAGATCGGAAAGGTTAAGGATTCCTCCAAATTGACCATTATTTACAATCCTGATTTTAAAAAGGGGTTGAGCTCTTCCATCTCGGCCGGGTTGGCCCAAATAGATCCTCAAGTTTCGGGGGTCATGTTCCTCATGGGGGATCAACCCCTGCTGACCACCGAAGTAATTAATAAACTGATTCGGGAATTCAGGAAAAGTCCTGCCCCGATTATAGTGCCTCTCTATGGAAAGGTCCCTGGAAATCCGGCTGTCTTCAGGTCATTCCTGATTCCCCAATTACAAAAGGTAACCGGGGATACCGGAGGACGGGAATTGATCAAAAAATATTGGGACCAGGCCCGGACGGTGCCCATTCGTCATCACCGCATCGGTTGGGATGTGGATACCTGGGAGGATTATCAGAGAGTTTTGAAATCTTTCCGCCCTAAAAATCTCCTCCACCGCAAAGGCCCCTCTTCCCCCCCTTCGAGGAGGAGGAAGTTAACTTAGCTCCCTCTCCCCAGGCGGGAGAGGGTTGGGGTGAATGGGATTCAAATAATTCAAGTATCGTCGGCGCCCGCTTCAGGCGGGTATGAGAGCTTAGTTAGTATCCATCCGGAAACTATAACTTTCCGGATGGAGCGCTCAGCCTTCAGCTTTTAGCTTTCAGTAAAACCCTTCATCATTGGGGATTTGGGCTAAATGCTGACCGCTGACTGCTGAAAGCTATCCGGAAATCTTGGATTTCCGGATGAAAACTAGTTAGGAAATCAAATCATGCAAAAAGTGAAGGTTCAAAAAGCAGTCGGCATGGTCCTGGGACATGACCTGACCCGCATCATACCCGGAAGCTTTAAAGGCGTTGCCTTTAAGAAAGGCCATATCATCCGGCCCGAGGACATCCCGGCCCTGTTGGACCTGGGGAAAGAAACCATTTTTGTCTTAGACATTCCCCCGGGCCAACTCCATGAAAATGATGCCGCCGAACGCCTGGCCCAGGCACTGAGAGGAGACCATCTCACCCTTCAGGGGCCTGCGGAAGGAAAAATCAGCCTGATCTCCCAAATTTCCGGTCTGCTCAAGATCCGCGTCGCCGATCTAACCCGGATCAACCTGATCCCCGACATCATCGTTTCCACCCTTCATAATCATACCGCCTGTCAGGAAGGCGATACGGTCGCCGCCACCCGGATCATCCCCCTGACCATTGACGAACGGAGCATCGTCCGGGCCGAAGCCATCTGCGCCCGGTCAGGGCCCATTCTTTCCATCAAGCCCTTTCTGAAAAAAAAGGTGGGCGTGGTGGTAACCGGTTCGGAGATTTATAAGGGCCGGGTTCAGAACGGATTTGAACATTGGGTGGGCGACAAACTGATCGCTTATGGCTGTGAAATCACCCACAGGGCGACGGTGCCGGATAAGGCCGCCCGAATTTCAAAGGCCATCAAAGAAATGCTGGCCTCCGGGTGTGATCTGATCGTCACTACCGGAGGGATGTCCATCGACCCCGATGATGTCACCCGGAAAGGGATCCGCCAGGCCGGGGCCAGGATCATTTTTTACGGCACACCGGTCCTGCCCGGGGCCATGTTCCTCTATGCCCGGATTGGAGATATTCCCCTGTTGGGATTGCCGGCTTGCGTTTTTTATCATAAGGTCACGATGTTCGATTTGATCTTGCCTTTGATCCTGGCCGGCGAGGAACCAACCCGTAAAGAGATCGCCGCCATGGGCCACGGCGGCCTCTGCCGCAATTGTACCGAATGTCGTTACCCGGTTTGTCCTTTTGGTAAAGGGGCGTAGATCTGAATTATTGGTTCTAATTTTCGCACTAATCTCTCATGCCCTGGGGGCAACACGGATCAAGTTTTGAGTTCGGAGTTCGGAAGTCGGGAGTGACGGGTTTTACTCCGAACTAATTACTCCGATCCCCGAACTCTTAACTCCAAGATTTTATTTTGGCAATAACCCTCAAAGACCCTTAAAGGGGAGGACCTTTTTATGAAACTAACCGATCTCATCATCCTCATCCGCGGCGCCGGCGAAATGGCCAGCGGCGTGGCCTGGCGGCTGTTTCAATCCCATTTTAAAATCCTGCTCAGCGAAATTCCTCAACCATTGGCCGTGCGCCGGGGCGTTTCCTTTTGTGAAGCCGTTTATGAAGGCCGAAAAAGAGTGGAAGGGGTCGAAGCCGTCCTGATTTCTTCTGTAGAAGAAGTCCGGAAAACCTGGGATTCTAACCGCATCCCTTTAATGATCGATCCGGCCCTAAACCATTGTCTATCCCTGAAACCCCAGGCGTTGGTCGATGCCGTTTTGGCTAAAAAAAATATCGGTACTCGATTGGATCAGGCTCCCCTGGTCATTGCCCTCGGCCCGGGTTTCAGGGTCGGGATCGATGCCCACATGGTCATAGAAACCAACCGGGGTCACAACCTCGGCCGGATTTTGACCGAAGGGGAGGCCGAGGCCGATACGGGTATTCCCGGCAATATCGGAGGGTATACCATCGACCGGGTCCTGAAGGCCCCGGCAGAGGGGATCATAACCACCCGCAAAAAAATCGGTGATCCGCTTGCCGCGGGTGAGACCGTGGCTGAAGTGGGGGGCCTCCTGCTCCAATCAAAAATCAAAGGGGTCCTTCGAGGTTTGATTCGCGAAGGGACATGGGTGCCTGCCGGTTTAAAGGTGGGCGATGTGGACCCCCGCGGAAATTCGGCCTATTGCTATACCATCTCCGAAAAAGCCCGGGCCATTGCCGGCGGGGTGTTAGAAGGGGTCCTGCGGCATTATAATCAAGACCAATAATAGCGGCGCTTAAGAGCCATAGTTGGCCTTGCAGACCGGGCATATAGTTTATGATTTGCTTCCTGTAATCCTCAATCCTCTATTTTTTAAAAAATAGAGGATTTTAAACCATAGATTAATAAAAGAGTAAAATTTTTCTTGTCCCATGTAGTTTTTTTTATTAGCTTATAAATATAAAGCTTTCCGTTTTACGTAAGCTACTCCCACATGCCGATTTCAAAATTCTTTCAAAGATTCAGCATATGTTGAAAAAATGGTTGGGATTCGGGCTGACCACCGAGCAAGAAGATCGCTACCGGCAATCTCGCCTTCTGGCTGATCTGACCCAGGCCAGGATCGGCATCTGGTTGATTGTCGTACCTTTCGTTATCTTCTTTTTTAATGACTACCAGTTTTTCGGGTTATCCGGGTGGTTTTACGGACTCACTGCCGGGAGGCTTGGCTTCCTGGTCTATACCCTCTGGTTGCTCGGCTTCATGAGAAAGATAAAGGATTATCGCTCTTATGATAAGGCTGAATTTTTGTGGGGAGTTACCATCGTTTGCTTTACTATGGTGGTGAATATAACCCGGCCCCACTTCATCGGGCACGTGGCCGTCGTTATTGTGTCCGTCTTCGTCACCCTTCTCATCATCCCCAACCAGTTTGCCAACCAGCTCATATTGTCCTTGGCCTTCGTCATCGGAGAGACCTTGATCATAGCCCTGAATCTGCAAGCCCCGGTAATTCAGACCGCCTTTTCCATCCTATTAAGCCTGTTTTTGGCCACCGCCATCGGTATTTCCAGTTCCTGGCAGCTTCATTCCTGGCGCCGGCGGGAATTCCTGGCCCGTGGGGAAGAATATAGGCTTTTGGAAGAGCTGCGCCGGAACCGGGAATGGCTTCAGGTCACCCTCATCAGCATCGGCGACGCCGTGATATCCACGGACACTGCCGGAAGGATCACCTTCCTCAACCCCGTGGCCCAGGCCTTGACCGGCTGGCCACACAAGGAGGCTGTGGGACAGCCGATTGAGACCGTCTTCCGGATCATCAACGAAAAGACCAACGAGCCTACCGAAGACATCGTCCGGCAGGTGCTTCGGGAAGGGTCTGTCGTTACCATGGCCAACAACACGGCCCTTATCAACCGAGAAGGACAAGTGATCCCCATCGAGGACAGTGCCGCAGCGATTCTGGATGTTGACAACAACGTAACCGGCGTGGTCCTTGTTTTCCACGACGTTACCGAAAAACGCCGTGCCCAAATTGCCTTGGCCGAGAGCGAAAAACGCTATCGGACCCTTTTCGAGACCATGACCGAAGCCTTCGCCCTCCACGAAATCATCTGTGATGACGAGGGACGCCCCTGTGACTACCGGTTCCTCCAGGTGAACCCAGCCTTCGAACGTATGACCAGGCTCAAGGCCGCAGACCTCGTGGGGCGCACACTCTATGAAGTTTTCCCCAAGCGGAGAGCATCTGGGTGGAGCGTTACGGATCAGTTGCTTTGACCGGTCAGCCCGTTCACTTCGAACAATGGACCGAGGCCCTGGGGCGTCATTACGAGGTACACGCCTTTCAGACGGAGAGAGGATATTTTGGTGTAGTATTTCTCGACGTCACAGAACGTAAGCGGACGGTGGAGACGATTAGGAAGAGTGAGGAGAAATACAGGCACATCATAGAGTATTCCCCTACAGCGATTTACGAGATCGACTTCAACGAGAGACGGTTCAAGACAGTAAATGAAGGCATGTGCAGGATGGTCGGTTACACGGAAGCTGAACTTCTTTCGATGAACCCTATGGACCTCCTCGACAAAGAAAGCAGGCAGACATTCTTAGATAGGATCAGGCAGGCCCAGGCCGGAGAGGCTCCTCCCGACCAAATCGAGTACAAGGCGAAGCGAAAAGATGGAAGGGATTTATGGGGCATACTCCAAACCAAGTTCAAATACGCAAATGGAAAAATAGTCGGAGCTTTCGTAGTTGCCCACGACATCACCGAGCGCAAGCAGACGGAGGAGGCTCTACAGGAGAGTGAGCAACGCTTCCGGTCGGTGCCGGACAATTCCCTGGATTGCATCTACCGACTCAACCTTCAGACCGGACGTTACGAGTACATAAGCCCATCTGTCGAGAAAGTCGTCGGTTTTTCACCCGAGGAATTAATGGCGATGGATGTCGAGACGGCGTTAGCTATGATTCACCCCGCCGATGTGCCGGCGATGCGGGCGGCAATAGCGCGCCTTGAGAAGGCCGGCGCGGTAGAAGCGGAATACCGCCAGCGGACAAAAAACAGCGACTACCGCTGGATTTCTAATCACATTTCCCTGACCAGGGATAGCGCCGGGCGGCCGCTGTACCGAGACGGCACCATTCGCGACATTACCGAGCGCAAAGGGATGGAGGAAGACCTTCGCAAATCACGTGACGTACTGGGAGTCCGGGTTCGTGAACGAACAGCGGAGCTGGAACAAAGCAATAGAGAACTGACCATGGAGATTGTCGAACGGCTGAAGATGGAGCAGGCATTGAAGGAATCAAAAGAACAACTGCGAATCCTTGCCTCCCAGATCCTCTCCGCCCAGGAGAATGAAAGGAAACGGATCGCCCTGGAAGTTCACGATGTCCTTGGGTCGTCCCTGAGTGCTATCAAATTCAAAGTGCATCTCGGGCTGCGAAAAGTCGACGGGGCCATAGAACTACTTATCAGAGATAATGGAGAAGGATTTAATCTGGAAAGTCTGTCCTCCATGGATAGCTCGAAAAAAGGCCTGGGGCTCTCCAGCATGAAAGAGCGGGTTCAATTTTCAGGCGGCTCCTTTTCCATTGAGTCCGCCAAAGGAAAAGGGACGGTTATTCGGGCCGTTTGGCCTATCTGATTTAGTATGGAGATAAAGCCCTGGACCACAGAGTAACTTTACAGCAACCATTCCCGGTGTCTGGTAGATTAAGCATAAATACATTCCTATTTTCAACGAAATAGAGCATTACCATTATTTCCCTCCCTGAAAATTTCCGGTATATTTCAATAACAATCTCTCAACGATCAACTGGGCCAGCGCACTATGTTGGACGAAAATAGGAAAAGAAGAAGAAAGAGGACTCAGTACAAGTGTTATTCAAATACAAACAAGGAGGAGACAAATGACATTCAAGTCTATTACAGAGGACCCTGTTGTAACAGATGGGGACAAGTATTCGGTTGTTTTAGAAAATGAACGCGTTAGGGTGCTCAAGTACCACGATAAGCCTGGGGACAGAACTTCACAACATGCTCACCCTGACTACGTATTGTACGCCGAGTCTTCTTTCAAGCGTCGTTTGACATTTCCTGATGGTCGGAGACAGGAGGTTGACGTCAAAGCGGGGAGTATTGTTTGGATGAAAGGGCATATGCACATCGGCGAAAACATAGGAGATACGAATACTGACGTAATATTTGTCGAATTGAAGTAAAAGAACTTTAGTTAAAAAAGGAGAAGAATATTAAATAAAATAAAACTTCCAACGAGGCGTTCTAATAGGACATTAGAGTTGTGTTCACGGCGCCTTGTAAAGAAAGCAAACTATTTGGGTGAGCCCCGAGAGATATATTCGAAGAAAGGCAGGATCATTCGGCCCTGCCTTTTTTTAACGCCAGTTTAATCACAATTAAATGTTACCAAAGGGGCAGTGAGGAAGAGGATGAATTCTGCGATTCAGACAGTAACAAACCTCCCAGGGGGGAATGCTCCTGCCCTTGTAACCCCGCCAAGGATAGCCTTTCTGGCGACAGAGCGATTTTTTCTGTTTCAGTATGAAAAATTTTTTGGTGGATTGATTTTTTTCTTGTATTTTGTCTCTAAATCTGTATGCTATATTATATATGAGCATACAGAGCAAAACAGAAAGAAAAAAATTCAGTCGGCTTCGGCAGTCCCTTCTTCAACGGGTAGACGAGATGAAGGGACTGCTTGAACCCTTCTTTTCTGATCGGCCCGTACTGAAAGGGACGGTCTATGAGCTCAAGCGAAAATGTGGAAAGCCGGGGTGTAAATGTGCTCAAGGGCAGCTGCACGCTCGTTATGTGGTCAGTGCCAGCGAGAGAGGGAAGACGCGATTACGAGCGATTCCGCGGGGATTTCTCGTGGATACCCAACAGAAGGTTAAACGGTATCAGGAGTTGCGGCGGGCGCGAGTCCGAGTAGTGGAAATTCATCGGCAGATGCTTAAGGTCATGGATGAGATGGAGGCCATGCGCAGAGAGGAGTGGTCTTTCTCGGGCAAGGATGGCGATGGATCTGGTGATCTTCGAGGATAACAAGCCTTTTGTCTTGGAGGCCCTTCAGAACGGAGATTTTGACTATATGGAGGCGGCCAGCGAGGTATTTGAGGCCGATTTCTTCCGTTTCATCAAAGCCAGATCCCTTCTCGATGAGCTGTCGCAGAGCTATCCCCGGCCCCGCAAGAAAGAGGATGTGCCTTTCTGGTTTTATGTGGCCAGCAATCTTTCCATGCGACTGCACGGGGTGCACGCTTTTGATGCCTTTCCCATGGTGGTACGTGCCGGAGGGATGCTTCAGGCCTTTGGACCTGAGGCGGGGCGCAAGGTGGTCCATCCTCAGACGGGGGATACGACGATCCACTGTAAGGGGTTTAACCAGAAGAATCACTATGATCGGGAGAGTCCTTGTGATCCGGATTTTCTACGCAAGATGGCCAAGGACACCGATGCCCAGGCCCTGATGAGCTGGTTTGGGAGGGATGCGGTACGGGTTTTTCGGCATCGCCGCGTCTTTGATCGAGAAGGCGTTTTCATAGGAGATGCCTCCTACCTGTTCGTTCCGGACAACCCCCGCTATGAGGGGTCGGCCAAGCTTCTGTTCGATGAGAACGACCATCCTATTTCTCAAGAGCAATACCGCAAGATGAGCGACGATCGGAAGAGTCGCTGTCAGTGGCGGCGGTGTTACAAGATGGTGACGTTGCTTCACACGAACCCGGCCTTGGATTTTTTTCTTTTTGTGGCCGTGAAGGTGGTCCCGGGCAATAACCATGAATGTCCTCTTCTTTATGCTTTGGTGGAGGAGTTTGTCCAGACGGTGGGAAAAGGGGTGATGAAGCGGCTCATCCTGGACCGGGGTTTCCTGGACGGAAAGGCCATCTCGCAGTGCAAGGAGGAATACGGCATTGATATCCTTATCCCGATTCGACGCAACATGGACCTCTATGCCGATGCGATGGCCTTGTTCCAAGGCTCGGACGTCCAATGGGGGGAGTGCCAAGGGCAGGAGGAAGGCGCTAAGGAGTCGGATCGCCCACGAGTCATTTCGAAACGGGAGAAGAAGCGGCAGGAAAAACTGCGTCAGTTGAAACAACAACAGCCCCCGCCTCCCCCCGAAAAGGTCCTGATCAAAAAGGAGGCGGCCGCCATCGGAGAATTTCGCAGCTGGTCTTCTTGCACCGTACCCCTTAGCCTGGTGGCCAACCGAGAACACTACGGCGATGGTCATCAGGAAATCTGGTTCTTAATCGACACCCGGCAGGTAAAGCATCCGGAGCAAACCCAGCAAGAGTACCACCTCCGTGTCTCCACCGAGGAGCGATATCGCCAACTCAAGTGCTTTAGCGACCTGACTCACTTTACCTCGCGCGCCTTTTCCATGGTCGTCAATCAAGTGGTCTTTATCATGCTGGCCTATAACCTCCTTCAGATCTACCTCTTGCATCAAGGACGTAAGGAGCTTAACCAAAAAACATTGCCTCGTATCCGCCAGCAGCTCTTACCTTCGGATAACCACATCGTTGTCTACTACCAGAACTACTACGGACTGTTTGCACCGTTTGAACTCATGGGGTTCGTGGTGATGCTCCATGAGGAAGCACGCAAAAAGATCGCAGCCAAATGCCAACGAATCGGTCGTGAGCTGACCGGGGCCATTCAAAATCCCCGGCCTCCATAACCCTTTCCACCTCCTTTACAGCCCCCCAACAGTCCAGGTTCCCTGTCGCTTTCGAGAAAAGGCGCCCAGACCGTTGTTGCCTTTTTCGACCCTTCTCGTCCAGCCAAGAACATCCTTCCCCTCCTGAGAGCATCCGTTTCATCTTTTGAGGTCCTAATCCCTTTCCGTCTTGAATTAATAGGCAGGACCAACTGCTTATGGCTCGACTCAGGCCGTTTAGTGTCTGAATTGCAGGGGATGACTTGAAGCTTATTGACTTTATGATAATAGAAGCGTAGAAATTCACGAGCACACGAGTACATTAATTATTATCCGTCCGGAAACTATAACTTTCCGGACGGAGCGCCCAGCTATCAGCTTTTAGCTTTCAGCAAAACCATTTATCTTTGGGGAGTTGGGCTAAATGCTGACCGCTGACTACTGAAAGCTATCCGGAAATCTTGGATTTCCGGATGAGAACTAATTAAGTTTCTTGTTGGCAACCCTTCTCATTAAGGACTCCCAATGGAAGAATAACAGACCACATTTTCCAAGCGAGAGTGGGATCTCAGTTTAAATTATGAAACTTCAAGCCAAAGTGTCCCTTTTTCTTTCTGCCCTCCTGCTGGCGGTCCTGCTCAGTCTGGGGGGCGTATTATCTTACTCTCTTGATAAATCCCTGCGTAATAAAGCCCATCAGGACCTTTTACAAGAAGCCGCCCAAGTGAGCAATCGCCTCGACGCCTTTATTTTAAATTCCCAGACCGATATCATGAACATAGCCCACCATATGAATATCCAGGACTTGCTGGAAGGTAAGTTGGGTAGGATTGAGACCTATTTAGAAACCGTTTTTTCCACCAATTCCCGTTTTGATAACGGATTTTTTATCCTGGACGCCCAGGGGGTTATGGTGGTTGATTATCCGGTCTCTGAGAACAGAGGGATAAACGCAGCCTCTCGGGATTATTTTAAAAGAACTTTCTCCGAAAAAAAACCGATCATCTCTTCTCCTTATCTCTCTAAACGGAACGGGATGATGGTTATTTCCTTTACTGTTCCTCTCCTCTCGTATCAAGGTAATTTTTTAGGGCTTTTTGCCGGATCGGTTAATCTCCTACGATATACCTTTGCTGGAAACATCCGGGACATCCAGACCGGGCAGACCGGAAAGATCATGGTCTACGATTCTAAAGGGAAAATAGTCTATTACCCTGGTATAGACTTGACCTCTCAAGAGGGAGGTCCTCCCAGCGCAGATCCGATGCTCAGGGACCTCCCACAGGGAAGTAAGGGGGTCATAGATCGTAAAGCCGCAGACGGGACTGAATATTCTATGGCCTTCTACCCCCTGAAAACCACCGATTGGATGGTGGCCGTCACCCTGCCGAAGGAGGAGATCCTTGCCCCCTTGAATAGATTAAAAAGACAGATCGTCCTATTCCTTATAGTAGCCTTGGTCTTGGCCGTAGGGATCGGGATCTGGATCATAGGAATACTGGCCAAGCCCATCAACGCCTTTTCTAACAGTATTAAACAATATAAGGGGGGTGACTGGGAAGAACCCAGGGGGCTGATTTCACGTCGGGATGAGATAGGTGAACTCGGCAAAAGTTTTAAAACCATGACTTCCCTGCTCAGCGAGACCTTAAACTCCCTAACAGCGTCAGAGATAAAATACCGCTTGATTGCCGATAATTCCAACGACTGGATCTATCTGATCAACCCGGACGGGAAATTCCAATACGTTTCGCCTTCCAGTCAACGTGTAACCGGATATCCCTCAAAGGAATTCATAAAAGACCCGAATCTTTTCCTGAATATCATCCATCCCGATGACAAAGAATTGGTGAAGTTCCATCTGGAAGAAATACGAGAAGAAACCAAACCCCACCATTTGGAATTCCGGATTATCACCAAGGAAGGTGAACTCTGTTGGATAAGCCATTCTTGCCTCCCGGTCTACAATGATCAAGGCCAATACATCGGTCGGTCAGGGACGAACCGGGAAATAACCAAACGCAAGCAGGCCGAGGAGGCGCTACAACAGGCCCACGATGAACTGGAACAGCGTGTGACTGCGCGGACGGAGGAGTTGTGGCAGACCAATGAGGAGTTACAGTCGGAAATCACCGAGCGCAAGCGGGTGGAGGAGGCGCTCCTGGAATCCGAAGACCATCTTCGGTGGTTGAACGAACATATTCTGAACATGGTAATGGTCCTGTCTCATGATGTCAGGGGGCCATTGATCTCCATCGTCGCCATCTTGAAACTCCTGCTTCGAGGCTCCTACGGAAAGCTGGATCAAAATTTGGCCAACACCGTCAAGGACCTTTTATCCCGGTGCGTCCGCCTTCTTGGGACCACGGAGGATTACCTTGGGAAGGCCTCCATCGTTGACGGTTCGATGGTGATGGAACGGGAAGTCTTGGACCTGCGACAGGATATTATCGATACCGTGCTGGACGAGCTGGCCGACGATATCACTAAGCATGAGATTGTGATCGACAATCGTTTAGGGACCATTCCCGCCGGGTCCATTGCCATAAGCGCCAACAAGACCTGGCTCAAAGCCGTCTATCGGAATCTGTTCACCAATGCCATCAAGTATGG
This sequence comes from uncultured delta proteobacterium, assembly GCA_963769305.1. Classification (GTDB taxonomy): domain Bacteria; phylum Desulfobacterota; class RBG-13-43-22; order RBG-13-43-22; family RBG-13-43-22; genus RBG-13-43-22. The sequence continues at coordinate 29,230 of CAVYLJ010000051.1, forward strand.
CGGCATGGGGTGTACTATCTCTTTTGGTTTTGAGCCCTGTGAATCGCACTACCGTCTGAATGTCTACAACAGCGGGAACCCGATTCCCGAACAAGATCGCGGGAAGTTGTTCGTTCGGTTTGGGCGAATCGAGACCGAGGGAAGACCCTCCCGGGATGGTGTCGGTCTTGGGTTGAGCCTCTGTCAGGAAATCATCCTCGATCACGGCGGAGAGATGTGGTACGAGGCCCTGCCCAACGGTTCCAACTTTGTGTTTACCATTTCCAGGGAAGAGGTGGTTAAGAGATAATTTGGACTTATCCAAATTAAATCAACCAAGATAAGACATGTTCAGAATAGCCCTATATTTTTTTGCGCACTTCCATCATAATTTTTAATTTTATGGGCCTGCTTTCTTGAAATAGTAGTGGATAAACAGAAGGAATTTGTAATTGAATCGGCATTTTCATGTTAAGCCCACATGCGCCCTTTGGGACGCCACTCATGCCCGCCTGAAGCGGGCGCCACGAAACATGAAAATAAAACTTAGAATCAATAGATTAAGAGTTTTTTATTCTGAATTCTTGATTTTTATTTTCGTATTAAGCCCACATGCGCCCTCTGGGGCGCCACGAATTATGAAAATCCCCCCCAACCCCCCTTTTTCTAAGGGGGGGAGTTAAAGTCCCCCTTTGCAAAGGGGGATTTAGGGGGATTTAAAAAGCTATTTTCGAACTAAGCTCTCATGTCCCGCCAGGGGCGTGACACCACGAATTATAAAAATAGGGCTGGCCGAGAGTGACCGGTGACCTCGAATCCTATTTTCGAACTAATCAAGAAATTCTTCCTGAAAGCTTGTAAGTTCCATTTGTGAAAAAACGGAAGAGTACAAACCATAATTAACGAAAGATATTTCAATTTTGTTGATCTTATGGTAATTGAATGATAGGAATTCCGTAGTAAAATTATCAAAGTTTTCTTAATGGCAATCTTTACCAAGGGAGTGTCGATTAAAGAAGAATGGCCCCCGTTTCTCTTGAGAGAGGTAGTTTTTTTGTGATTGCCTCATTTGGAGATTTATAGGATGGACGATAATAGGAACACGAGAGAACAGTTGATCCAAAAGGTGGAGGATTTTCGACGGATTTCGAAGTCCGGTCGATGGGCTGGAGGCCGGTTTATTCGGACTTTATAGACATTGTCCGACGCCATCCATGATACGGGGGACGTAGATAATGAAAACAACCCGGTATTTCGAGCACATGCGCCAGCGACCCGACCGGGCTATTATCCTGGAAGAGTGGATACTCCGGGTGATTGATTCTCCAGATCGGACAGAACTCCAGTCAGACGGAAGGCTACGAAGGTGGGCGTGGATTCCAGAAGTAGGCAAATTCCTTCGAGTGATCTTGCTCGAAGACGGAAAGACCATCCATAACGCGTTTTTCGATAGGTCTTATAAGGAGAAACCCATATGAAAGTCCGTTATTTCTCAGACACCGATACCGCCCTGGTTGAATTCACCGATAATGACGTTGTCGAGACAAAGGAGATCGGAGAAAATATCTACGTTGATCTTGACGGGCAGGGCAACCTCGTGAGTATGACAATAGAACATGCTCGGAGCAATGCCAGGTTGCAAGAGTTCTCATATCAAGAAGTGGCAAATCAATCCGAAAGCCGCCGAACAACTGCGTGAACCAAACGCTCAGCATAATACTTTGCTTTCCCTTCTGCGGTGGCTCGCGCTGGTTACGTGGAGCGTTCCCCTCTTTTTTAAACAATAGTCCTCAAATCAAATAAGTTACCCCTCAAATAAGACCATTTCCCTAATTGAATATAATGATGAATTGATGTATAAAAACATCATATCTATAAGAATCTTCCTTGTCCTATTAAGAAATATCAAAAGTCTTCAAGGTTATGACAGCCCCCTGGGGGATGAATCAAGAAACAGAACTTAATAACCCTTTTTGAAAGCTTACCATGCCCCCGATCGGAAAGGCAATTCAGATGTGCCCAAAACCTGTTTCCCGGACGGTAGAGGAAAAGAAACAGTTACGCTATCAGTTGCGTGTAGAATATCTTGGCCAAGGCTGTCGGGAAGATGCCATACCTTTGTATGGATGGTACCGAGAAATAAGTGTGAAGGGGGATATGTCCCTTGATGGGCTAAATGACTTCATACAGCAGATTCTTGGATGGGACAATACGCACCTTTACTATTTTGAAGTCCACAACAGACGATATGCTTATTTAGGCCAAGACAAGGATTTTGTTGTTGAGGATACTTTCGAAAATCACTTCTCCACAAAGATCCCGATATATTTGCTGGCCCTGTCTGAGAATGAACACTTTATTCATTACAGCGATTTCGGAGACGAACAGGTTTTTCTTCTCACGGTTTGCCTTATTAAAAAGGCAAGGGAAGGAAGCCCTCTCCCGATAGTCATCCGGGCAGAGGGCAATGATCTGATCCAGTACGAATGGCCGGATGATGAAGAAGAATCCTTTGAGGAGTTTGAAAAAACAAAATCGACTCCGAGTAGGGTGGTCCCTAATTTGGGAATACCTAAAAAAAGTAGAAACCGCGACAACTTCGTGATTGATTTTATTGTAAGCAAAGATAAAGAAATTTTCGATCAATGAAGAAAATCTAAGGATAAACGAAAATGGGAAGTTGCAGTAAGTGTACTTGAGAATAGATCCATGTCTCTAGAAGCGATCTCAGAGAAGATCGAGAAGCCGCTCAAAAAAGTCAAAGAATGGGTGCTTGCTTTTAACTATTACGGTATGGAAGGTCTGCAGCAGACCTTCGCGCGGAAAAAGAGAAACGAAAGCAAAAAGTTAGAAATAATGGAGGTGCGGAAGAAGAGATTGATTGAAATAATCCATCACAAACCCGCCTATTATAAAATCAACAGAAGTGGATGGAATCTTGATTCACTGGCCAAAGCATATAAGAATGAATTTGGCGAACGGATCGCCATAAGCACAATAGGTCGCTATTTGAAAAGCGTCAAGTATACGATTAAGAAGGCTCGAAAGGTTCTTACCAGTCCGGATCCGGACTATCGGGAAAAGGTTGAAACTCTCCTTACTGTGCTTAATTCCCTCGGTCCCGATGAGCTCCTGTTTTTTATTGATGAACTTGGCCCCCTCAAGGTCCGGAAATATGGCGGCCGGATGTATACCAAAGAAGTACAGACCTATCCTCAGGTGCAGGCAGGCAAGGGATCGGTATCGCTGGCCGGCGCTTTGAGCGCTACGACCAACCAGGTAACCTGGATGTATATCGGATCAAAAGACAGCAACGCCATGATTAACCTTATTGAAATATTGTACAACCAGCATTACAACAAGAAAAAGCTCTATGTGACTTGGGATTGCGCCTCTTGGCACAGTTCACAGGAGCTTGTCTCATGGCTCGAATCATTTAATGGGAAATCTGAGAAATTGAGCCAAGGCCCCATCATCGAATTCATTCCCCTACCCACATCCTCTCAGTTTCTCGATGTTATTGAATCCATATTCAGCGGCATGAAAAGGAGTATTGTTCATAATTCCGATTATGGGTCTGAAATAGAGATGAAGGCTGCTATATCGCAACATTTTCGAGACAGGAACGACTATTTTCGAGAAAATCCGAAGCGAGTCGGCAAGAAGATCTGGGAAATAGATTTTTTCCATAACCCTAGCACCATCACATCAGGAACATACCGAGAATGGTGAAAGACGAAAGCCTCTATCTCATTGATCCCGCATCGCTTTTTGAGAAAAATCATAAAACCTTCCTGGGCGCACCGCTCCTTTTCGACAAAGATAAAGATAATGATGTCACTTTTCTATATGGGTTCCTTAAGGACTTCCTGACCATCAGATGTGAATTAAAGATTCGGGCTGGAATTGTATTGATTTCTAAAGAATGTCTGGAAGATGCCAGCGAAAAGGAAGTCGAGGCTGTGGCAGCGTTCATTGAAAAAATGGGCCTGCCAGTAATCGATGATAGGAAATCTTCTGTCATTGATATTTGTGGTCAATACGCTCAGTTTTCTTCAGCTATTTATTCGAACAATGAAGCGCTGCTCCAGTTCTCCCGTCCCGACCTAACCATAGTAAGAAATAATGCCCGAAAGGAATATGACTACCAGAACTTTGATACTATAGTGCAGAAATACGGTGTTGCTCCTGATAAGATGGCGACTTTTCTGGCTCTCACGGGGGGACCGAAGGATTCCGGCATAACCAGAAACCAAGCGGTAAGACTGATTGAGTCCTTCGGCTCTCTGAAAGACATATTTGCATCCCAGTCCTCCTTTCCTAACCCAGGGCTGCGCGTCAGACTGACCGAAAACGAGGCGGCAATATTTACTCGCTATCGAGCCCTCACCCCTTCAGAAGTTCGAGAAGAGGGGCTGATGAAAAATTTTGAGGATTGCTCCCTGCATCTGGATACAGACCAGAACACTAAGCTTCTCCATAAACTCGGGATGCATTCGCTCGTACGCCTCCTTGGCCCACTGCCAAAAGAGGATTCTATTGTTCAGGTCAAATCGGCAGGCCTTCCTTTTGAAATCGTAGATCATGAACAAGGGCTGAAAGCATTGAGTGAGAGGTTGCCAAACTCGGAAGTGTGGGCGATTGACACCGAATCAAGTGGAAGAAATCCTCATTCGGCAACCCTTTTTGGTATCGCCTTTTCCGCAGGCGATGAAAAGAGTTGCTATGTCCCTTTGCTGGATCATGACCTTAAGGGCATTTCTTCCAGTAAGGCAATAAACATTATTCGAAGGCTTTTGGAAGACGGGAGCAGGAAGTTCATCGGACACAACATCAAGTATGATTGCCTTTTGTTGAGGCGAAACGGCATTCACCTGAAAGCCATCCATTTCGATACGATGCTTGCTGCCTTTGAATGTTATGGAGACCTGGATTTCCTCAACCTCGGCTTTCTTTCGAAAGAACTTTTAGGAAAGAGCAAGACATCTTATAAAGAAATCCTCGGCCAGAAAGATTCTCCATGGGATATTCCGCTACCCAAACTCGCAGAGCATGCCTGCCGGGATGTCGAAACGACTTTTCTGCTTTACAAGTTTCTGCAAAAGGAGATCGTCTCAAAGGGGTTACTGAGCCAATATTTCGATCATACCCTGCCCTTGTTGAAAACGCTTGGGGATTTGGAGTATCTCGGCATAAAAGTTGACCAGGATAAGCTCCACCGGTTTCGTGAAGTCCTTTTGGAGAAAGCGAATGAATTAGCACAACACATTAATAACTCTACGGGCTTGGATATCATAATCGCCTCCGATGAAGAAGTGAAACACTATTTTTTGTCTGTCCTTAGTCTGGCGGAGTGGAAGGCCCTAAAGGAGTCGTTTACGGCCTTTTTGGAGCGTCTTGCCATTAATTATGAAGCACCGCGTCTTTTGGTCCAGTATAGACGTCTTTTGAAAGAAATAAACTCGGTCGATGCCATCATAAGAAGCATAATAAAAGGCAGAATATTTCCGATATTTAGCCAAGTCAAGTCGAAGAGTGGCCTTGTTACGGCCAAACAACCAGATTTTTTCAATACGGAATACCTGAAAGAATTTTCTTTTTGCTTCGAGAAAAAACTCCGCCCGTTTTTCAGAGATGCCCTGTCGGCATTAAATAAAATACAAGCGTTATCCGGTGATGAAGTCTTACAGCAAGATTTGACTGGGGATCCCCTTGTCAATCGCTATTTAAAGAACAATCCAAGGCTGGCAGGAGCAGACAGTAGTTGTTTATTCTTGCAAATGATTTCGGGAACACCCGACAGCAGATTAGTTAGCAGGTTCCTTATCGATAGGGCAGATCTGGCTTTGATACGAAAAGACCTTGAATCAAGGTACAAAAAGTTATTCAGTTTTCTCAATAAGTTCAAACGTGATTCCTTTGAGAAAGGTTTTTCAGAGATTGAAGGTAAAAGGAAATACTTGGTGGGCTTGAAGAGTCCAAACCTCGAAAAGCGGCGTAAAGCCGGCCAGGTTGCTATGGAGTGGTTGATTGGGCAGTAGAAGTAAGATGTTAAACCCATATCTGGGTAGAGATACTTTAAAGGGGGCGAACCTATCTGGCAACTTAATCCTTCTTTCATGCTTAGTATCCTCTTTGATGCATCCTGTCTGACCTTGGTGGGGCGAATTGCACATTTCAAACGCAAATTGTTATTTTGTGTGCCCATGTTTTTCGTTGACTTGTAGGTGTAAGTCCCCCTATCTTTCTCCTTGACCGTATCTTTTCCCTCCCCTATACTCTTACCATTAAAAAGCAAGTTCTTATCAAAAAATCAAAGACCCAAAGGCCCAAAAGCGAAAGGAGCCCAGCATGAATATACTGAATCTCTACTTTTCCGCAACCGGAAACACCGAAAAGGTGGCCATGAAAATTCAAGAGACGGCTCAAGGTCTGGGGCACAGCGTGGATACGGTAAAGATCACTCCAGAGACCCAAGTGGATATCCTCCGATATGACTTCGTCTTTGTGGGATCAGGCGTTTATTCCCAGCTTCCGGGAAAACCCGTCATGGAAGTCTTTCGAAGTCACCTCCAGGAATACATTCGGAAAGGGGAGATCAAGCCCGCTTCTCCCCGAAGGCCCTTGGCCAAAACCGTGGTCTATTGTACTTACGGCGGTGCCCATACGGGGATGAATGAAGCCGTACCCGCGGTGAAGTACATGGGGCAATTGTTCGACCATCTCGGCTATACGATTGTTGCAGAATGGTATGTGATCGGCGAGTACAATACAGAAAGGCTGCGGAGCCATTCCGTTTCAGGACGATTGGGAGATATCCGCGGCAGGCCAAACGAGGGAGACCTGCGCGACCTGGCGGAGAGGGTGAAGGGCGTGCTGCGGATTTAGCTCGTAGACGACCATCAGGCAGGACCCTGCTTTTGAATGTCTTCCAGCGCCTTGGCGGCGTGCCCCCGGGCTTTTACTTTCGGGACCACCTGGACGGACTTTCCTGCCGCCCCAAAGAAGGAGGCTGAACCCGCGGCCCCTGTATAGAAGGCGCAGAAATGTCATCTGATAAACGGGAGTCCCTCCTGCTATTCCTTCAATTTTCATCCTTGATAAACCAGAAGAGCACAAACGGTAATCAACGAATAAGACGATAGAAATTTTCGACCTTTAATCCATGAAAGAGGAATGAGTCATGATCAACCAAATGGGCTTGGGTTTGCCAACAGTTGCGCCTGCGACCTATCTGGAGATGAAAGACGGGGCCAAAATTTACTATGAAGATCAGGGAAGCGGACAGCCTATACTTTTGGTGCACGGTTGGACCTGCTCATCGAAATTCTGGCAGAAAAATGCGCCGCAACTTGCCAAAGGATACCGGGTTATTACCATTGATTTGCGAGGTCACGGCAATTCATCCAAAATACTGAACGGCCATACCATAAGCCAATACGCCCGCGATGTGAGGGAAGTCATTGAACAGTTCGGCCTAAAGAATGTGGTTCTTGCCGGTTGGTCCCTGGGCGGCCCCGTGGTTTTATCCTATTATCAGCAGTTCGCCAAAAACAGCCGTCTCAAAGCCCTGGGTCTTATTGATACGGTTCCTTTTCCCTTCGGATCGGCAGACTGGAACAGCCATATTCTGAAGGATTATAACATCTCAGGAATGAACACTATGTTTAAGACCTACTTGGCTGATCCCCTGGATTTCGCCACCGCGTTTACTGGGAACATGTTCAAGGACGCCAAGGTATCCAAATCCGACCTGTCCTGGATACCGTCGGAGTTGACCAAGACACCCGCCTGGATTGCGGTAGCCGTGTATTCCGACTTCCTGATCAGCGACTACGCCAAGGTGCTGCCCACCATCAAGGTCCCGACCATTGTCTTCGCGGCCAACTCCAATGTGTATAAGAAAGGGATAGATATGGGAAAGCGCATCGCCGGGCAGATTCCGAACGCCACCTTCGAGCCCTTTGAGAAGGCGGGACATCTTCTTTTCTATGAACAGCCGGAAAAGTTCAACAAGGCATTGGTGGACTTTATCAAGGGAATCAAATAGGATTCCTTCCCAAGAAAACAGAGGCAAAGACCTTTCATATCCCGGTCGATGGCGAATTCCACCATCGATTAGATACAGTATCTATAGTCAACGTCTACCGGAGACTTCGCCAAAAGGGAAGAATGCTACACCTTCGCTTCGAGATGAAAGGATAAATTTGAGAAAAGAAGGAGGATTTACTAAAATATTAACACGATGTGTCTCTTCCTGAACTCATTTAATTTCGATTTTGAAATAAGAGAGATGGTAATTCGCATTTTATCAATGTCTTTTTTCGTATTGAATTTTTATTGACATTTCTTTTTTTTAAGAGTAACCTTCCAATAAAAAAGCCGAGATTCGTGAAGATCACGAATGCGGGGGACCCAAGTAGTAGGGGCGTATTCCAATCAGGATAGAACACTTCCATGTTCAAGCCCGTCAGCTAACCTCGTAGGCATATGGAAGGGCGACAGAAATAAGAGCTGCCACCCGGCAGCTTTTTTCTTTTCATGCGCCCTAATAGGAGGGATCATGGAAGAAAACGGGAAAGGACAGTCCTTTTTCGAAAGAATTCGCTTAAGGGTTTTCGGAAAACCGAGGGATATCCACGACAACCCGCTTTTTCACAAACTGTCACTCATTCCTGTCCCGGCTTGGATAGGACTTGGAGCTGATGGGCTTTCTTCTTCATCATACGGTTCGGAAGAGGCTTTACGTGCCTTGGGACCACACAACTCTTTATTCAAATTGTTATCTCTGGTGACCATATCTGGCACGCCCCGTGCTCTTAGATAGATAAAGTCGCTTCTTTAGCCCTTCGATCCCACAGAGAAGGACCAACATAATGTCATCGAAACTCATGACTTGAGCCTAAACCCTGATCAATCCTGTTTCTAAGATAGGCCAGAGAGGTGAACCATGGCAATGCATTTTCTGAAAAAGACAGCCTGCGGGACGGCCGTTTTCCTGTGCCTTCTTTCTATTGGAAATATATCCATGTCGTTTGACTGTCAGCCTGCAAGCACTATTTACAGCGAAGAAGCGGATATCATCGGTATGGACACAACGGATCTCCTTGGAGGTCCCTTTATCAGCCCATCGGCAGCCCGGTCTGAAAATGTCGAATGTCTTACATCCGTAAAGTTCCCCCGCCCCATTCCTTCAAAGGCGAGGAAAGTGATCGCCGGCTGGTATGGGCCAAGACATCATAACAAGCGCACAGCAAACGGGCAGAGGTTCAATATGCATAAAAACACCCTGGCCCACAGGACATTACCCTTTGGGACCAGGGTCCGGCTGGTCAACCTCGATAATGGAAAGGCCGCAGAAGGTATTGTCAATGACCGGGGACCCTATTTCAGAGGCCGGGATGTGGATGTTTCCTATGCGATGGCCAAGCAACTCGGCTTTGTCAAGAAAGGTACCGTGACCCTCTATATAGAAAAGATATGGGTGTCTGTGGAAACATGTCAAACTAACCAGAATGGGCCTATCTAATTTTGTATTGAGAAGTCAGTCAAGAATAGATGCATCCGGCTAAGTACGGTGTTTCCGCAAGAATATTAGGATGGGTTTCCTATGCGCCATTGGATGATAGCGGTAATCCTTATCTGCCTGTTTTTTCCTGAAGCTGGGTTGTCAGATATCTATTACTGGGTCGATGACCAGGGGATTCAGAACTACACCGCGAACACTTGAGAGCGTTCCCGAGGAATACCGTTCCAAGGCCCAACTGCTTTCTCTTCCACCGGCTCCTCCTGCCCCCCCTGAACTGAATCCGAGTCCACCCTCCAACGGCCCGACGAGAATTCCTTTCTCCCCAGGCTCTCCTGTTTTGGTGGATGCCAAAATAAATGGCCTCGGCCCTTTCCGACTCATCCTTGATACCGGCGCCGAGGGCACCATAATTTCGCCTTCGGTTCAATTGAGGTTAGGTCTTTCCCTGGAAAATGCGCCCCCCATTACCTTGAAAAGTGTAACTGGAATGGGTTACGCGAATAGAGTATGGGTTGATTTCATCGAAGTCGGCGAAACCAGAGTCGGTCCACTTCTTGTCGTCGTTTATGAGGCCGACCTTAAGGGAGCCGATGGTTTGCTGGGCCGGGATTTTCTATCCCACCTTAACGTGACTATCGACTCAAAAGAAAAAGTGATTACGCTCACACCTAACTAAAGCAAGGGGCAACGAACCGGGGGAACGTGCCTTCCGCTGGCACAAAGCCGGGCTTTTCATCCTTGCCTGAAAAGCTCTTGAACCTCCATTTTTCTGTTGATATTTTTTTTTAAAAATGCTGTAGTAGCTTTTATTCTTATACATGTTTATTAAGTAAACATCCCAACTTAACCCCAACCGATTTGGATAGGGAAATGAAGTGGGAGTTTCAGAAATATCCGACAAAAAGCCTCCAACGGTGAGCAAACCCCTTTGGAGGCTTTTTGTTATTAATCTGGGGCTTTGTTGAACCGTACCAGAAATTGTCCAGAGAACAGTCGCTGATATCAAGGCGATAAATCCGGATTATATCGTCCCCATGCATTGTACGGGGTATGAGGCCATCAATATCTTTGAAAAAGAAATGCCAAATCAGTTTATTATTAACACGGCTGGGACCAGATACCTGTTTACCGTATAGACAATGCCGTTGGTAATTAGGCAAGACGAAGCGGGTTAATATTTAAAAAGAAATTTTTTGTCAGATGGAAACCGGAACTTCCGCCACCCCGATCAAGCGCAGGCTGACCGCCATCCTGGCGGCCGATGCTGTTGGCTACAGCCGGCAGATGAGCGAGAACGAAGAAGCCACGCTGCAGGTGCTGGCGGGCCAGCGGGCGATCATCGATCGTCTTATCATCGCGCACGAGGGGCGCATTTTCAGCACGGCCGGTGACAGCGTCCTCGCCGAATTCGCCAGCTCGGTCGAGGCGGTCCGCTGCGCTGTTGAGATTCAGGAGGCACTGCAGACACGAAATGAAAACGCCCCCGAATCGCAACGCTTGGAGTTCCGTATCGGCGTCAACCTGGGCGACGTGATGGTGGATGGCGCCGACATCCTGGGGGACGGTGTCAACGTGGCGGCGCGACTCGAAAGTATTGCCGAACCTGGTGGGATTTGCATCTCTTCTTCGGTTTACGACCAAATCATGGGGAAGCTGAGCCTCGGATTTGTCGACCTCGGTGAGAAGTTGCTAAAAAATATCGCCCGCCCGATTCGCGTTTACCGTTTCGACCGGAGTGGCGAGAAGTCGGGCGCAGACCGCCACGCGCCGACCCGGAAGCTTTGGCTCGGCATAGGCGGAGCAGTGCTGCTGGTGGTTTTTGCAGCCGGAGCCTGGCAGGCCGGCCTGTTCAAACGCCGGGCCGCACCGGTGTCCCCTCCGCCGTCCCTCCTCGCCGAACGCGCACCCTCGGTACACCTGCCTGGGGTTGTATCGGAGGAAACGAAGCTCAAGTTGCGGATCGCGGAAGCCGAGCGGGCGAAGGCCGAGGCTGAACTCGCTAGATCACGCACCGACGCCGAGCTGGCGAAACAGCGAGCGGCCGCCCTCCGCGGCGAGCGCAAAGACGCCGTAACTTCACCGATGATGCGTATGGCCGGGCCAGGATCAATGCTCCCACCACGAGTTACTACTGCCGAACCGCCAAAATCAGCCGGGACAACTTCAACACCTTCCACCACGACAACGCGCACCGTGACCACCCCCGCACCGAAGGCCGTTTCGCCGATTACCGCTCCTGCCGAGAAGCCGGCCTCATCGTCCACCGCCGAGGCAACAAAATCACCTGCGACATCTCAAACACCTACCTCCACCACTACTGGCAGCGTGGCCATCCCCGAGCCGAAGGCCGCATCGCCCATTACCACGCCTGCCGAGAAGCCGGCCCCAATGCCCACCACCCCGGCCGCGGTAGGGTCAACCGCTAAGCCGCAACCCAATGCACCGTTGCTCACCGACTCCGACCGAGGAGTGGCTTTAAGATCGTGCGAAGCATATGAAGACTTACGGGCCTTTAGCGACGCCATTCCCGTGCGCGTGTTAAACGGCGAGATGGTCGTCGAGCAAGGCATCCCAGGAAAACCCGGCTATGTGTTGATCAGCGGCCGGCCGTCGCCGGACGGTCACTTGGTCCTTTCCGGAATGGGCATTTCCGTCGCTATACGATGGCGGGGTAAACAGTTCCGGGCCCGCTACGAGGGCACCTATCGCGAGGGCCGATACGAACTCAACGGGTTTCACGGGGATCGTCGGTGCACCATGACCATCCAGATGGACCGCCGTCCCTGATCGGAGAAGAGACTTTGATTTCAAAATGCGCGTTGCGGTGAACTCGCCATACCTCTGCGCAACCGATGCCGGGGCCCCCTTTTTTATCCTTGAACCTGTTTTTTCCTTGTATTATACTCGTCTTATCAAAATAAATTCTTATCACAGAACAGGACAAAGGGGCCGTCATTTCCAACCCTGGGCCTCCAGTGGGAAACAGATTGCCATTGAGGTCCGATGTCTGGCCGCGGAATTTCAGAAAGACAAAGAGGCCAAACAAACTGCGCAGGCGGTCTCAATTTTGTTCCGGCCAGATGATGTTAGTTCCGCAGGGCGGGGGAAATAAACAAAACCCACTGTTTTTTTAAGGGGAAAAAATGGGAAAAATATTTATTGATACTGCAAAGAGAGCAAAGACTGTTGCCGGGGAAAAGAGGACACCTCTTTTTGCTGCTAAGAGGACCGCCAAATTAGGCACTGAAAAGAACCCCGCGATTGTTCATGTCCAAACCGAAGATAGAATGCGAGAAATCGGTTCCCTATTTGAAGAGCACGGCTGGAAATATCACATTGAATTGGAACCGGATAACCCGGAGGATATTACCGATTTGGAAAGATTGTTGAATCCACCAAAACCAGCGACGGCCGAAAAGAAAATCGGACGCAATGCGCCCTGCCCATGTGGAAGCGGAAATAAGTATAAAAAGTGCTGTGGTCAATAGTGATGGACTCACAAAAAGTTCATCGAATTTTCTCTATTTAACCTCATCCTTTATGCTGAAATAGCGGTTGAGGTGCCAGGCAAGAGGGGTCAGAGATTTGTTCACTTTAAGATCCACTGCCTCAACAAGGTACACGGTGTAGGTGCTCACAGGAAAGGAGGTGATCACCTTACACTCGATGGCGGCAAAGGAGCCTTTGATGATAGGGGCTTTTCCCGTTGTGGCCTTTTCCGTTTCGATGGCGAATTTTTTAAGTTTATCCACTTTCTCGCCATGGGTGGCACCCAGATTTTTTGCAAGCTTTACCTGGCCGGTGGATGCCACGTTCAGGACGAAGTGCCCGGTCTCTTCGATGAGGGTATGGGTCAGGTGACCTCTGTCGACGCTCACCACGAACAAAGGTGGGTTTTCGGAGACGAACATGGAAGTCGCGGTCATAGCATCCATCTTCGTTCCATTCCCGGTACTCAAAAGGACTACGGAGCAGGGTAGCAGGTGGCTCACTTCGGACATCTCTTCCTTCATAACAACCCCTCCTTTTTTAGGATAAAGTTAAAAAAATTTCACTATTTCCATCTCGATTAATAGAATAAGTCATTTTTTCTCAATGTCAACCAGGGCTTCGTCTCTCGACAAAATGGGCACCCACCCGGCTTTAGGGTTGAAGTTGCTCGCCGAAGCAGAATGCCATTGGCCATGCTCTTCATTCCCAGTATGCCTATCTGAAGCTTCACCAATTCGGGCACAACGCCATTCTCAAAGCTGCGATAATGGGCGTCCATCACATTCAGAGGCATTTGAACCGGGATACCTTTTCTCCCGTGCTGCCCAGTGTTCGATAAATCATCGGCTGCCTCCTTTACTTAGATTCCGGCGGAAGGCCGAGGCCCGTGAGCGCGAGACTCGAGTGATCCCTCTTCTCAATAGGCCAACGCTCGGCATGACTAAACCAGTGCCTATTATAATAAGCTTTTCCGGAGGCGACAAGGGCTAATCCGGTGTTTTCAACCTTCATTTTCTCTTGACCCACAAATGCCTTTTCCATATACTCAGTCCCGAATTGAGTTTCCATCACGCGGCTGTGCCGGAAGGCTGTTTCACCGCCAAACCGATCACCGCAACTACTCACCGGACGATCTCAGGGAGTGACCAGACATGGAAGACATCACCGATCATTTTCTCCACAAGTTCTTCTATCCGGAAAGCATAGCCCTGATCGGGGCCTCGACCAACCCCTTTAGGGCCAGTTACCATCTCGTGGGCAATCAGATCAAGCTCGGCTACAAAGGCCGGATATATCCGGTTCACCCAAAGGAAAAGGAGATCCTCGGGGTGAAGGCTTACCCCAGTGTGGCGAGCATCGGGGAGATCGTCGACCTGGCCGTGATCGCTGTTTCTTATGCTCAGACACCCAAGATCCTCCAGGAATGCATCGCCAAGGGCATCAAAAGGGTGGTCCTCGTTGCCGGCGGTTTTTCCGAGGCCGGAGAAGAGGGAAGAAAAACACAGCACCAGATGCTCGAATTGGTGAGAAAGAGCGGATGTCGGGCTCTCGGTCCCAATGCACTCAGCCCCATCAATCCCCGTCACGACTTCGCCATCAGCTTCCATTCCATCGAAAAACTCCAAACGGGCGGCCTATCCCTGATCTTCCAGTCCGGCCTTTACGAACCGCGGCTGCGCTGGCTTTTCTCAGCTTTCAATCTTCATCTGAACAAGCTCATTGACCTGGGCAACAAGATGGACCTGAACGAAGTGGATGCCCTGTCTTACCTCGTCTTTGATCCCACAACCCGGGTCATCGGCCTCCACCTGGAGAGCATCGAGGGAGATGGTCGTCGGTTTCTGGATCTCATCCGTCAAGCCTCTGTCCTGGGAAAGCGCGTTGTGGTCCTCAAATCAGGCCGCACCGAGGAAGGGGCCAAGGCCGCCGCCTCCCATACCGGCGTCTTGGTGAAGGGCAACGATAAGGTCTTCGACAGACTGCTGAAACAATGCGGGGCTATCCGGGCCTATACCATCGAGGAGTTCTTTGACCTGGCCAGGGCGCTGGAGCGCTTCGGCCCCCTCACCCTCAAAGGCGACCGCATGGCCGTGGCCACCCTTCCGGGAGGGGAGGCCGTTATCATGACGGACCTGGTTCAGCAGGAGGGCCTGAAAATGGCCAAGCCGAATGAAAGGACTATAAAGAAACTGAAGTCGATCTCTCCCCCCTGGGAGATATCCGCAAACCCCTTCGACCTCGGCGTTGCCCTGCAGTTTAACGACCCCATCCGGGTTTACGAAACCCTGGTTGCCGCCATGAGCGAAGACGAGAACGTCGACGCCCTTCACATCCAGATTCCCGACCACATCCTTTTTGCGCCCAAGGAGCTTTTCAAGCTGTTTCTCCGTGCCCCGGCCATAGGCAAGCCCCTGGCCCTTTGGTTGGCCGGCACAGAGCCGGGGACCAATGAAATCCTTCAATGGTTGGAGGATCAGGGGATCCCCGTCTTCACCACGCCGGAGAAGGCTATCCGAGCGCTTTCCGTCCTCTATCAACTGAGTGTCTATAGAGAACTTATCATTGCCCAGGCCGGGTAATATGCCCGCGGCGGAAACAGGTTTTGCTTGGATTATTTTGTCGGATAATACTCCTATTTTCCTCGCAAAAATACAGCATTCCCACTATTTACCAATTTAAAAATTACTGGTACGGTTAAATCGCTTAAGTGATTCGGCGGCTCGCCTGGATTCTTTCGATCCATGGGCCGTGGCCGCCGATATCATCCTCCGGCAACATGATCCGCCCTGATGGACCGACTTTCGGATTGCTTCCGGGTCTTGGCCTTTTCGAAGGCTGAGATTCGGCAGTGGACCTGTTGCCATTCCGTCTTTTTGAGATCGGCCGATAGTGAGGCCTTGGAGTGGGCACTATCGACCACGCCGGTGAAACAACCCGTGCACCAGACCGCAGCCCGGCGGCGGCTCCGGGTGACACACCAACAAGGAGGTTCGTAATGGCCAAGGCAAAAAAAGGCAAGATGGACATGCAGACGATGATGAAAATCTACACAAAAGTGGGAACTCCCGGCGCGCCCCACAAGCGGCTGGCGGCTCTGGCGGGAAACTGGACTACCAAGACCACGGCCTGGATGGAACCCGACAAACCCCCCATGGAATCCAAAGGCACCTGCAAACAAAAAATGATCCTTGACGGACGATTCCTGCAGCAGGAGTATACCGGCGATATGATGGGCAGTGTCTTCAAAGGTATTAACCTCATCGGATACGACAACCATACCAAGCAGTATGTGTCGATCTGGATCGATTCCATGAGCACCGCCATCTATTATTTTGAGGGAACTGCCAGCCGGGATGGTAAGACCATTACGCAGGAAAGCTGCTACGACGATCCGGCCCGGGGCCCCATGACCTGGCGCAGTGTCTCCAAGATCGTGGATGATAATACCATGGTCTATAATATGTTCATCACCGCCAAAGGGGGCCAGGAAGAGAAGATGATGGAGATGACCTTAACCCGTAAGAAATGATCGGGGGGGGTCGGAGAAATAAAGGGCTTGCCGACCGGGGCCGTTCTGTCGGTTAAGACGCCTGCGCTGGGTCATGATCGGGGTTTCGACGTCATCCGCCCGGAGCACGCCGTGCAAATGCTTCGACTGCCTAACTTTTTCCCCCTTTTTCGATCTTGGCCCAGGAATCCTTTAAGGGGACCGTACGATTGAAGACCAATCTCCCGGCCTTCATCTCAACGGAATCGACACAGAAATAACCCTGCCTTTCAAATTGGAAGAGCATCCCCGGTTTAGCCCCGGCCAGACCGGGTTCCAATTTGCAGCCCGGCAAGGTGATCAGGGAATTGGGATTCAACACCTGCGTAAAATCCCCCTCTTCCACATCTTCGGGATCGGGCTTCAGGAACAGGTGTTCGTACAAACGGACTTCCGCCTCAACGGCCTGGTCGGCCGACACCCAGTGCAGGGTGGCCTTGACCTTGCGGCCGTCGGCTGAATCCCCCCCTCGGGTGGCCGGATCATAGGTGCAATGCAGTTCGATCACCTCCCCGGTCTGTTCATCTTTGACCACCTTGACGCAGGTAATAAAATAACCGTACCGCAGCCGCACCTCCCGGCCGGGGGCCAGACGGAAGAATTTTTTTGGCGGGTCTTCGCGGAAATCATCGGCTTCGATATAAAGGACCCTGGAAAAAGGGACCTTCCGCGTTCCCATGCCCGGATCTTCCGGATTATTAACGGCCTCGATCTCTTCCACCTGTCCTTCCGGATAATTGTCGATCACCACCTTGAGGGGCCGCAACACGGCCATGACCCGCTTGGCCCGCTTATTAAGATCGTCCCGCAGACAATGCTCCAGCAGGGCGATGTCCACTACGCTGTTGCTTTTGGCCACGCCGATACGGTCACAAAAATTTCGGAGAGACTCCGGGGTATAACCCCGCCGGCGCAGACCGGAAATCGTCGGCATCCGGGGATCATCCCATCCGGAAACAAGGCCCTCCTGGACCAATCTTAAGAGCTTACGTTTGCTCATGACCGTATAGGTCAGATTAAGCCGGGCGAATTCGATCTGCTGCGGATGATGGATCCCCAGGGCCTCCAGGAACCAGTCATAGAGAGGACGATGGTCTTCAAACTCCAGGGTGCAGATCGAGTGGGTGATGCCTTCCAGGGAATCACTCTGTCCGTGGGCATAATCATAGCTGGGATAGATGCACCATTCATCCCCGGTCCGATGGTGACTGGCCTTTAAAATCCGGTACATGACCGGGTCCCGCATATTGATATTGGGATGGGCCATGTCGATCTTGGCCCGCAAGGTCCGCGCCCCTTCGTCAAATTCACCGGCCCGCATCCGGGTAAACAGATCCAGATTCTCCTCGATGGAGCGATTGCGGAAGGGACTTTCCCTGCCCGGCTCGGTCAAAGTCCCCCGGTACTTGCGGACCTCATCGGCACTCAGGTCGCAGACATAGGCCAGGCCTTTTTCGATCAATTGCCGGGCGAACTCATAGAGCTTTCCAAAGTAGTCCGAGGCATAGAATTCCCGGTCCCCCCAGTCGAACCCCAGCCAGTGCACGTCTTCCTTGATGGATTCCACGTATTCCACCTCTTCCTTG
The DNA here is from genome assembly GCA_963769305.1 of uncultured delta proteobacterium. Taxonomy (GTDB): domain Bacteria; phylum Desulfobacterota; class RBG-13-43-22; order RBG-13-43-22; family RBG-13-43-22; genus RBG-13-43-22. The sequence goes on from CAVYLJ010000051.1 coordinate 47,363, forward strand.
GCCGGATTGGTGTCGTCAAAACGGAGGTTGCACAGGCCCCCGAACTCGGCCGCCAGACCGAAATTGAGGCAGATGGATTTGGCATGGCCGATATGGAGATAACCGTTAGGCTCGGGCGGAAAACGGGTGTGAACCCGGCCCTGATTCTTATTATTTTTCAAATCCTCCAAAATGATTTCTTTGATAAAATGAGAGGGAAAGGAGGCATTGTTCGACATATTCAAAACTCCTTAGAAATAGTTTTTCGTAACAGTTTAGTCTCAAGAAAAATTTCCGCTCTGACAGGTAAAACAGGATTGATCTGTTTTTTGCCCGGATCCCGGAAGACCCGGGCGATCTCAATCCGGCTTCAGCGGAAAGAAAGGCTTCGGTCCGCAGGGCGATTTCATCTTGCCCTTCTTCTCCGCCTATCTTTTTTCTAATTGGACTGGTTTTTTAAATCGATATTTTTTATAATGGCAAAAAGTTGTTAATTTCTCAACTAAAATATGAGGATGGGACTAAACATGGAACAGTCTATTTCCCGAACAGCCCAATGGATTCTGGATTCCAAAAGGCTTATTGTCTTTGTCGGAGCGGGGTTGAGTACCGAATCGGGTATCCCCGATTTTCGAAGCCCGGGAGGGATCTGGAACCGTTATAACCCGGAAGATTTCTATTATCAAAACTTTATTGCCAGTGAAAAATCCCGCGAAAAATACTGGCAAATGGCTACGGAGATGTACCAAACACTTAAAAAAGCCCGACCCAACCCGGCCCATCTGGCCATTGCCGACCTGGAAAAATTAGGCAAACTCGACCGGGTCATTACCCAGAACATCGACGGCCTCCATTTCAAGGCCGGCAATTCCGAAGGGAAGGTGATCGAGCTCCACGGAACGGCCCTCTTTGTCTATTGTCTCACCTGTCAGAAAAGATATGAGCGGGACGAGATCCAGGAACGGCTGCAAAAAGGCGTGAAGGTCCCTTACTGCGACAACTGCGGCGGGATCTTGAAACCGGCCACGATTTCCTTCGGCCAATCCATGCCGGAGAGGGAGACCCAAGAGGCTTTTGAGAGGGCGGCCATGGCCGATCTCTTTATCGTCATCGGCTCCTCCCTGGCGGTCCAGCCGGCCGCTTCCCTGCCCCAAGTGGCCAAAAGAAACGGCGCCCGCCTGGTGATCATCAACCGGGAGCCGACTCCCTTGGACGCCATGGCCGACCTGGTCATCCACGGCCAGGCCGGGCCGATCATGGCCGGTATAATAGGAGAGGTAAAAAAAGGATTCGAGGGGCCGGGGGTCAAGGGTTCAAGTGATGGCCGTTGAAATACACTCATTCACTCGTCACGCGGTCCTTTTGAAGGCTCGGTTCGGATCGTAAAGCGGGTAGGGGTGATGGACTCGCCCCGGCAGAGGAAACATCTGCTGGGTGGGGTCAGGCGGTCCCTCTTTTTAAAGACAAACCCGCATTTTCGGCAAACAGACGGCTGAACAAAAAATTTACCCTCCGGCAACCTGGACCGAGAAATATGGGCCAGGTGTTCATAAACCTCTTTTTCCCGGATCCCCACGGCCTGGGAAATCTCTTTGGCCGTGAGTTCCTGGTCTTTCAAGTAGGAGATAATGGATTGACGAATCGTGCCCAACAAAATCTCTCCTCATTAACCTCTATTTTAGGTGTCATTTTAGACGTATAAAAAAATTTTAGCCCGACAGGATTAACAGGATCACCAATTTTTCTCAGGCTCCGGAGGACCCTGAGAAACCTCGATCCGCTCCCCGCGAAAACAAAGGCCCCTCGATTGGGTTTGTGCCTTTCATCCGAAAAGGCACAAAAATCCAGGCAATCCGCCATATCTTGTCTAATAAAAGCTTTGAATTTCACCAAGCCCACAGTGACCATTGTAGAAATCGTGGAAGGTGGTGTCAAGGGTTGAAAACCGGGGTAGTGCCCTTATTGGATTAGGACACTACCAAACCGGGGATCTCGTTATCGTCACTTGTCAGATGAAATCCCGATGTGGTATAAAATAAGCATTCAAATAGTTAAAAGGACGATCCGATGATCACGCTTGAAAACCTGACCAAAGATTACGGCAAGGTCAGGGCGCTCGATTCTCTGTCCCTCGAAATCCATCAGGGAGAGATATTCGGCCTCCTGGGTCCCAATGGGGCCGGGAAGACCACGACCATCAAGGTTTTAAATACCCTGGTCAAACCGACTTCCGGTCGGGCGTCGTTGGATGGATTCGATGTGGTCCGGGATCCTTTAGCCATCAAACAACGGATCGGCGTGGTTCCTCAGGAAAACAATCTCGACCGGGACCTGACGGCCTATGAGAATTTAAAAATCTATGGGTTGCTTCATCATATCCCGGACCTGGCTCAAAAAATCGAGGAGCAACTGAAATCCGTAGACCTCTGGGAGAGACGAAACGATCCGGTCCAAAATTTTTCCGGGGGTATGCAGCGCCGGCTGCTCATTGCCCGGGCCGTATTGGGAAATCCTCAAATCCTTTTTTTAGACGAACCGACCATCGGTCTGGACCCCCAGGTCCGCCGGGAGATCTGGAACCGGATCCGCCGGATCAGGACCCAGGGCGGGACCATCCTCTTGACCACCCATTATATCGAAGAAGCCGAGGCCTTGAGCGATCGGGTGGGGATCCTTTCCAGGGGAAAGCTGATTGCCCTGGATACACCGGAGAATCTCAAAAAATTGGTCGGTGAATACGTAGTCGAAACCCTGAGCAAGGACGGCAGCAAGGTTTACCAAATGTGCCGGAACCGTGAAGATGCCCAATGCCAGTTGCATGAGGCGGAAAATGAGATGACTTTTCGAAAGGCCAATTTGGAAGATGTCTTTGTCAAGTTGACCGGCGAAAAGATGATTCAATAAAGGGAAAAATAAGGGCCATGAACTGGTATCCCATCTTCCTCCGGGAGATGCTGCAATTCAAAAAGAAGCTTTTCCGCCTGGGCTATATCTTTACCTCCATGATGGTCCCTTTGCTCTATCTGCTGGCCTTCGGATTGGGCCTGGGCCGGAGTGTCCGGGTTTCCGGGGGCAGTTATTTGAATTATCTCCTCCCCGGCCTGGTGGCCATGAGTTCCATGAACAATTCCTATAACTGGGTGGCCAGCGGTCTGAATTTGAGCCGTCTTTATTTCAAGACCTTTCAGGTCCTGGTCCAGGCCCCGATCGCTTCCACCTCCATCATGATCGGCTATGTGATCTCCGGCATGGTCCGTGGGCTTTTCGCCTCCCTGATGATCATCCTGGTGGGACTCTTCGCCGGTTCGGGATTTCATCTCTCCCTGGTTTTTGTCATTACCCTCCTGCTTAACTGTTTTTTGTTTTCCAATTTAGGAGTGATGGTGGGGATGATCACCAAGAGCCATGAGGACACTTCTACCTATGCCAATTTTTTTATCCTGCCCATGGTCTTTTTCAGCGGCACCTTTTTCCCTATCGACCGCATGCCTCCGTTATTGAAGGGCATCATCCTCTGCCTGCCTCTGACCCACGCCAATATCCTGATCAGAAAATCGGCCCTCGACAGTCAGGGCTGGCTGGCCGTGTTGGTCATGGTCGCCTATGCCGCCTTATTTTTTTTCCTCGGTTCCCGGATGATAAAAAATTACAGCGAATAGATAACCGTCCTTGTATGTCTCGTGATAACCCCCATGCCCGCCTACAGCGGATGTCCACGAAGCATGAAAGGATTCAAGGGGTCCAGGGGTCAAGGATTCAAGTAAAAGGCATGGAATTAAACCCCTTCGAACCCTCGAATCCTCGAATCCTTGAACGCCTGTTTTTATCAGGCCAGACGGGCTTTTAATTTAAGGTAAGGGCCGCCGTCGGTCACCTTGACCCATTCCTTGTTCCCTTTGCCGCACATGCCCAGGCCGTTGATCTCGACCCGGTCTCCGACCATGGAAATGGACTGAAGCAGGTCCGGTACATACCCGGTAACGATCACCGGCGTAAAGATCCGGCCGGTTAATTCCCCGTTTTTTATTTCTTCGGCGTAATAGCCCTCCAATTGAATCCCCCACCCTTTGGGGTCTTCCATGCCGTTGGAGGGATGGTCCAAAAAAAATCCATTTTCAATAGAACCCACCATTTGCTCAAAAGGTTCTTTTCCCGGTCCGAAATAGGTATTGGTCATCCGGGCATAGACCTTGCGTTCGAAGGATTCCCGGCGCCCATTGGCCGACCGGACCAGCCCCAGACGCATGGCTGAATTGAGGTCGGTCAGTCCCCGTTTCAGAATGCCTTTTTCGATGATTCGGGTTTCCCTGGCCGGCTCACCCTCGTGGTCAAAGAAAAACGAGGCGGCCTGGCCGGGAAGGGCCGGTGAATCGACCATGTCCACCAAGGGAGAGGCTACCGGCTTACCCAGATACGCTTCACCCCTGGCCCTCTTTTTTAAAAACATGTCCGTTTCCATGCCGTGGCCGAAGGCCTCATGGGCAAAGATGCCGGCGAATTCCGGGGAAAAGATACAATCATAGGTACCCGGGTGCAGACGAGGGGCACCTAAAAGTTTCCCGCAGTCTTCCACCAGCCGTTCCAGTTTTTCCTCCGGTATAAAGGCCTTTTCATACCCCCCTTGAAGGGCCTGACCGGTATGGAGATGGACCGAGCGGCCGCCATGGCTCATAACCACCATGGCCGCCACCTGGGTCCGGCGCAGATCCTGAAAGAGGACCTTCTGGCGATTGACAAAAAGCTCCTGGGTACGCACATGGGCATACTGGCAGGTGGTCTGGACAATCCGCTGGTCCTTTTGTTGAAGCCGGTCTTTTAATGCCTTGCAGGCCTCGATCTTTTCCTCCAGAGGTATGGCCTCAGGATATTTCTCGGCGGCGACGAAAAAATCCTTTTCCAGCTTCGGCCCGGGATCAACGGCAGGCCCGTCATAAAAAACCCCTCTTGTTTTTCCCATTTCTCTGAGCTGCCGGGAGATCTTGGCAAGACCTTCTTCGGACAGCTCCGAGGTGGCGGCCTCTAAAAAACAGCGGCCGTTGAAAACGGTCAACACCGCCCCTCGGGCCGGGTCCAGGAGTTCGGCCTGCTGCTGCCGGGTCTGAACCGTCAGGCGCTCACCGAAGGTTTCCGTGGCCAGGAGCGCGGCATAAGGGAAATCCCTTTCCAGGTCAAAGACCACATCGCGGGCATAAGATTTAAAAAGATTCGAGCTGAGCAAGAGACACCTAAGTTATTTATAGTTTTTTAACCACCCATAGCCTCTGTTGGGGCTTTGTAGGGGCGGGTTTTAAACCCGCCCCTACGGGAGTATTTTTCATGCTTCGTCGGCGCCCGCATCAGGCGGACATGAGAGCTTAAAACGAATTTAGACCCGGTTATTCTCTTCCCTGTACCGCAACCGGGGCGTTTCGATCATCACCGTAGTCCCTGGGGGGACTGAATGGGTCAGCCAGACATTACCGCCGATAACCGACCCGGCCCCGATGATCGTCTCTCCGCCCAAAATCGTCGCCCCGGCATAGATGGTTACCCGGTCTTCGATGGTTGGGTGCCGTTTACTCTTTCTCAAAAGTTCCCCTTGTTCTTCCATGGGCAGACTGAGGGCACCCAAGGTCACTCCCTGGTAGAGACGGACGTGATCCCCAATGACACAGGTCTCCCCAATAACTACCCCCGTCCCGTGATCAATAAAAAAATGGCGCCCGATCCGGGCCCCGGGATTGATATCAATACCGGTTATGCCATGGGCGTATTCGGTCATCATCCTGGGGAGCAAAGGTACTTCCTGGACGACCAACTCATGGGCCAGCCGATAGATGGAAATGGTCGAGAGGCTCGGATAGCTGAAGATGATCTCGTCGAAACTTTTGGCCGCCGGGTCTCCCTGATAGGCGGCCCGCACGTCGTCACCCAGGATATTCCGGATCAGGGGCAGTTTTTTTAAAAAAATAAGGGCTTCCCGTTGACCCCTTTCGAGACACTGGGTGCAGACCTGCTGTTGGCGGCGGCATTCGTGACGGATGCTTAAGGAAATTTGCTTGGAAAGGATCTCGAAAAGGGCGTTGATTTCAATCCCTGTCTGATAAGTGAGGGTGACCCCGTCCAATTCCTGCTGTCCAAAATAACCGGGAAACAGGACCCGCTTCAAACGTTCGCAGACTTCAATGACGGCCTCTCTGGAGGGCAATCCGACCAGGTTCAGGTGATGGAATGTTCCCGAATCCCGACAGCTTTCAACCAGCTCGGAGACAATGTCCGGGAGTTCCCGGCGGTACAAGGGAGGCTGGGTGCATTCCCCCCCTTCTTCTGCGGGGAGGGGACGTTGAGGTTCGTCAAGCCGGCAGGCCTGATTTGATTTTTCCATTTCCATTAGGGTCAACTCCTTTTATTGGTTAAATAATGGTATCACAAAAACCGGCCCGGAACCAGACTTTGTTTGTAAGAACAACCGATTAAGACTTGCCCCCTTTGGGCAGATATGGTACGATCCCGGCCAATATCTTGCATTTATGCCTGATCAATAAAGGGGGGAAACCATGGCTTCAGTAAATAAAGTTATTTTGATCGGAAATCTCGGGGCTGACCCTGAACTGCGTTATACCGCCACCGGAACAGCCGTCGCCAATTTCAGGTTGGCCACCAAGGATGCCTGGACCGGTAAGGACGGAAACAAGGAAGAACGCACCGAATGGCACCGGATTGTGGCCTGGGGCCGTCTTGGAGAAATCTGCGGCGAGTATTTAGCCAAAGGCAAACAGGTTTACGTCGAAGGGAAGATACAGACCCGAAGCTGGGAGGACCGGGATGGGAATAAGCGCTACACCACCGAGGTCCTGGCCCAGACCATGCAAATGTTGGGGTCGGCAGGAGAACGGGTCCCTTCGGAAAAAGAATTCGGGGGTAAGGAATTCGGCGGTGGCGATGCTCAACCCGGGGGGGCTTTCCCGGAAGAAGATATCCCCTTTTAGAATCCAATACAGCAATTCTTAGAATTTATCTCTCAGATTTTATGCGCAGCTCTTGATTTTCTGCGATGATTAGAATACAGAAGTCAGAATCCAGAATCCCTTTACGGGTTCATCCTCATTCTGAATTCTGACTCCTGTATTCTGGATTCCAGAATTTCAAAATCCTTTTTTATTCTTGAGACAACTCTTCCACCAGCCTTAAAAACTCCTGGGAATTCCGGTAGCGATGGAGATGGATCTGGTAGTCCAGCCAGGACTTCCAAACCATAAGCCAGGCCTGGTTGTGGTAGTATTCCCGCCCCCCTCTCGGAGATGTGCCGTTGATCAAGAGTTGATAAATCCGATATTCTTCCCAACAACCCGGGCAGAGTCTTAACGGCAAGGCCTCGGAGATGAATTGGGTCTCCGGGACCTCTAATTGGGAACCACACTTGGCACATTTAAGATGACAGGCCGTGCACTGCATGGCCATCCGGAAGGAATCCAACCTTTGTTTCTTTTCCTTGGAAAGGATCTCTTCTTTCTGCTTCCGTAAACGATCTTCAAAAGGAATGATATCAGCCATTTCAATCCTCCTCCATCCCTTTATCTATTTTGAATACTTTTTGAATCCAATCAATTTTCTCATCTTTCAGATCCTTATGGTTCTGTTGTTTTAGAAAAGTGATGGGATCATGAAGGACCTTGTTGATAATGGCCGAGGTCATGATCTCCATCGCCTTCTGCTGCTCGGGTTTTAAACCCTGCAGGGCCGGTGCGGCCTTTTTCCATTCCCCCTGGAGGATATCGTCCATTTTTTTCCTCAGGGCCAAGATGGTCGGGACCACCTCGAGTCCTTCCAACCAGGAGCGGAATTTAATGGACTCCTCTTGAACGATCCTTTCGGCTTGCAGGGCCTCTTGTTTTCTTCCGGCGATATTCTGGTCTACGATCCCCTGGAGATCATCGATATCATAGAGATAGACATTATCCAGGGTGTTGATCTTGGGTTCGATGTCCCGGGGCACGGCAATATCAATAAAAAAAAGAGGTCTCTGTTTCCTTTGTTTCATGATGCTTTTGACTTGTGGGTAAAGAATAATAAGCTCAGAAGCCCCCGTTGAACTAATGACAATATCGCTCTCCATGAGGGCCGAAGGGATCTCCTCCAGGGAAACAGCCCGGCCTTGCCAGCGTCTGGCTAATTCCATGGCCCGCTCCAGGGTTCGATTGGCGACGATAATTTTCTGGACCCGGTTGTTCAAAAGGTGTTCGGCAGCCAGCTCGGCCATCTCCCCGGCCCCGATCAACAAGACCCTTTTCCCGGCCAGGTCTTGAAAGATCTTTTTGGCCAACTCGACGGCGGCGAAACTGATCGATACGGCATGGCTGGCAATCCCGGTTTCGGTACGGATTCGTTTGGCCACCGAAAAGGTCTTATGGAGCAGGCGGTTGAGGATGACCCCGGTACTGTTCTGGCTTACCGCCTCCTGATAGGCCTCTTTGATCTGACCCAGGATCTGCGGTTCTCCGATAACCATGGAGTCCAGACTGGCGGCTACCCGGAAAAGATGCCGGACCGCCTCATCGGCCCGATAGACATAACTTCCGGGGATAAGGTCGGAAGGGGACTTCAAGGCCCCTGTAGACCAAAATTGGATCAACTCCTTTATCGTCCGATCGGGCTCTTCCGAGGCAAAAATGATTTCCACCCGGTTGCAGGTAGTCAGGAAGAGGATTTCCTCGAGCCCGGTGATTTCCTTGAGGCGGGCAAGGGGCGGCCCTTGCTGGTTTAAAAAGCCGCTCAACCGCTCCCGTAATTCCACGGGAGCAGTTTTATAGTTGAGGCCGATAACGACTATTTCCAAATTAAAGCCTTTTTGATCATAAATGAGAACGCAGGTTTTCGCCGATAGCCGCAGATAACAATTCTATTTGCTCTTTATTGGCGTCCAAAATGCAAATTCCTATACCATCGAGTTACTACCCATAAGGAAACTCAGGGAATATTTTTTTTATTCAACGATTCCGGGGCCTGAATGGCCGGGGCATTAAAAGCGGAAAAACTATGATATCCTTTAACCAAAAAATTGATTCCCAAAAAGGAAAAGGTCAAGACCAGAAACCCGATTATGGAGATCATGGCCGATCGACGGCCTCGCCAGCCGGTTACCAGGCGGCCGTGCAGCAGAACGGCGTAAATGAGCCAGGTGATCAAGGACCAAACCTCTTTGGCATCCCATCTCCAAAAAATCCCCAGGGTATATTGGGAAAAAATGGCCCCACTGAGCATGCCCAGGGTCAAAAGCGGGAATCCCAGGATCAGGCAGTTGTAGTTCAGCGAGTCCAAGACCTCCAGGGATGGGAGTCGATGGTAAAAAAGGCCAAGGTGCTTGGATTTGATCTGTCGTTCCTGGATGAGATACATTATTCCGGCCAGGAAGGCGATGGCAAAAACCCCGTTGCCTAAAAAGATGGTCCCCACGTGGACCATCAGCCAAAGGTTGCGCAATAGGGGATTAGCCGGGCCGGCCTGAGGATGGAGGAAAGAAGAACTGATCATCATTACCGCCGCCAAAGGGGAAAGAAAAGAACCGAGGACCAGGATATTAAATCGCAGTTGGATCAAGAGATACATCCCGATGATGGCATAAGCGAACAGGGATAAGGACTCGCCCAGGTTTTGGATCGGGAAAAAACCGGTTTGAATATACCAGGAGCCTATGGCCAGGGTGTGGCTCAAAAATCCCACCAAAATAACCCCATAAGAAATTCGGGCCATGGGTTTCAGTTGAAAGATAATAAACAAAATATATCCCAGGCTGCCTAACAGATAGAGGCTCAAGGCGCATTTAAAGAACAAATAGGTCATAGGTCCTCACTGAAGGAGTCGGGAAAATTGGTTTAAAATTTCGGTTAATCGAGGCCGCGGCAAAGGAGGGTCTATGAGATGATCCAATAATTCATAAACCGGTCCTAATGTTCCGGCCTCCAGCCAGGATAAAAGGGGTGAATCGATCAGGGCCTCGAAAATTTTTTGGTTTTCCTTCTGGGCCATTCCCCGGGACAGGACTTGGGACCGAATATGGCCTAACAACTCAAGATACCCGCCATAACTTTCCGGGAATTCCCCTTCTAAGGTCTGACGAATTTTTTTAGCCAGGGCCGGGGTCTTCCCGGCAGTGGAAATGGCGATCGTCAAATCTCCCCGGCAGACCAGTGAGGGAAGGATGAAATTACACTCTTGCGGATCGTCGACAATGTTGCAGAGCATCCCCCGCACACGGGCCTCCCGTCCTATTCTTTTATTCAGTTCCAGATCATCGGTGGCCCCTATGGTGAGGAATTTATCCTTTAGATATTGGGTTTCATAGGCCGGGGCCAGCAGAATAATCCGCTTTTGACGCACCTCCTCATCAAGATAAGGAGTGAGCTCCCGGCTGATCAGATAAACCTCAGCCCCGCAGGACTGCAAGGTCTTCACCTTTCGTTCCCCCACCTGCCCTCCCCCGACCACCAAACAGGGGACGTCTTTTAAATCCAGGAATGCCGGATAATAGCGCATCGGAAGCCTTGATCGCAGCGGATAATCATTTGAATTGACCAAATCTTTATATTTTTTAATTTTACCATGAATTACCCTCTTGTCAACTTTTAGGTCGAATAACCTCCCAAAAAACCAATACTTGATAACCTTAAAGGAATGGTGTAATAATAAAACAATCATGGCGACCGAACTGCTCATCAATGCCCGTTCCTATGAGACGCGGGTGGCTCTTATCGAAAACAATACCCTGGCGGAACTCCATGTAGAGAGACCGAACCGTCATAGCCTGGCCGGAAATATCTACAAAGGAAGGGTGATCCGGGTTCTTCCCGGCATGCAGGCCGCCTTCGTCGATATCGGGCTGGAACGGGCTGCCTTTTTGTACATTACGGATGTGACCGATAATTTTGAAGAGTTTGAAGCCCTGATGAAGGATGAGGAGGAAGACCTGGGAGAAGGCCTGGGGGAATTGGACGGCGAACTCGAAGAAAAGACACCCTCCCATCCATTGTATTTCAACATCGAGGACTTACTCAATGAAGGGCAGGAACTCCTGGTCCAGGTCGTCAGGGAACCTCTTGGCTCAAAAGGGGCCCGGATAACCACCCATATCTCTCTTCCGGGACGTCATCTGGTCCTCATGCCCACCATGGATCACGTGGGAGTCTCCCGCCGGATTGAAGACGAAGATGAGCGTAAAAAACTCCGGGAGCTATTAAACACGATCAAACCCAATGGATTCGGACTCATTGCCCGAACAGCCAGCGAAGGGGGGGCGAAAGACAAGATCAAAACCGAAATGGATTTTTTGATCAAGCTCTATAACAACATCCAACAAAAAATGCCCCGAGCCCCTATCCCCAGTCTGATCCACCAGGACTTGAATATTACCCTCAGGGCTGTCCGGGATCTTTTTACCAAGGAAGTGGATCGCTTAGTCATCGATTCACGGCCGGAATATGAACAAATCATGCAATTTATCGACACCTTTATGCCCAAATTGAAACATCTGGTCCATCTATATGAAGAAAGAGAACCCCTTTTTGACGGCTACGGGATCGAGGTTGAAGTGGGAAGGTCTTTGGGTAAAAAGGTTTGGCTTAAATCCGGCGGTTATATCGTCATTGAGGGTACCGAAGCCTTGACTTCCATCGATGTCAACACCGGCCGGTATGTAGGGAAAAGAAATTTGGAAGAAACCATTCTCAAGACCAACCTGGAAGCCGTCAAGGAGATCGCCTACCAGTTGCGGCTGCGCAATATCGGCGGCCTGGTGGTCATTGATTTTATTGACATGGAAAAAAAGGGGGACCGGGAAAAAGTTTTTAATGCCTTGAAAGAGGCCTTGAAGCGGGACAAGAACAAAACCAATGTCCTGAAGATGTCGGAACTGGGCCTGATTGAAATGACCCGGAAACGGACCCGGGAAAATCTGACCCGCCTGTTCCGGGAGCCTTGTTTTTATTGCGAAGGGGAAGGTTGGCTTAAATCCAAAAATTCCATCTGTTATCAAATCTTCCGTCAGATCGAGCGTGAGGCCTGGGAAATGCCCGGCGACAGGCTGACCTTACAAGTCCATCCGGAGATCGCCGGCCTGTTGTTGGATGAAGAACATCCGGCCATGGATGAATTGGAACAAAGGATCGGTAAAAGAATTTCCGTGGAATCCAAAGAGACCCTGCATCTGGAACAATCTAAAATTTCCAATGAAATGCTAATCCGATTTTTTGAATTTTTTCTTGACAGGGAACCGAGTTTTAGGATAACTTTTTTACTTTAAGCTGGGCGGGTAGCTCAGCGGGAGAGCATCGGCCTTACAAGCCGAGGGTCACAGGTTCAAATCCTGTTCCGCCTACCATGTTAGATCGGGGTCGTAGTTAAGTCGGTTATAACGCCGGCCTGTCACGCCGGAGGCCACGGGTTCGAGTCCCGTCGACCCCGCCAGAAAATTCAGGGGGTTAGCCGTAAAGGTTGACCCCCTTTTCTTTTCTGGTTGCGTATAGGTTGCGGATTGTTGGGTCATCGAGCCGGTCAACGGCCTCTTTATTTCCTTCCGGTGCCAGGTGCCCATAGACGTCTACAGTGACTTTGATACTATGGTGCCCTAACTGGTCTCGGACATAAGCCAGGGATTCCCCGGCCTGGATTAAAAGGGAGGCATACGAATGCCTCAGATCATGAATCCGGATTTTCCTTAAACCAGCCTTCCCCAGTGCCTTATTAAATACCCTGCTTCTCCAATGACTGGAATCCAAAGGGGTCCCGTCTTGGCTCAGGAAAACCCATTCCGGGACCTTGCCCCAGCCCTCCTTTGTCAACTGGAGGGACACATCAACCTTTCGGGACTTTCCGCTCTTGGGGGTTTCGATCTTTCCCCGGGAAAAACCTCTCTGGATGTTGATGAACCGTCTGTGAAAATCGATAGGTGATAGATGGCTTTTTGAAAAATTGCTGTAGTCGCCAACTTTCCTCGGTTGAAAAAACACAAGACTTCAAACGGAAATTAACGAAAAGCTGTTTGAAATTTATTGACTTTTTGGCAATAGAAGGGTACGAATTTAATAGTAAATTGATTTAGGTCCCTTATTGGTAACCTTCTTCCAAGGGAGTGTCGATATAAGAACAACGGACCCCATTTCTCTGAAGAGTGATGGGGTTTTGAATTTTTTGGCCGGGACGACCTTTATTATATGATCTGTTCATAAAGGGAAAAAAGCCATGGGTCTCATTAACCGTTAACTCTTTCAGAAGCGAGGAATAATATGAGTACGAATTTAGAAACCGATGTCTTGGTGGTGGGCGGAGGCGGCGCCGGCTTCAGGGCGGCCATTGCCGCCAGGGAGAAAGGGATCAAAGTTCTTCTGCTGAGCAAGGGTCCCCTGGCGCGCTGCGGGGCCACCCCGATGGCCGGGGCGGACTTCACCCTCGACGGACGGAGCATGAGTCAAATCGAAGGGTTGAAAGGAGATCCCAATGACAGCCCGGAAAAGGTTTTCAACGATATGGTCACCCAGGGGTGTTTCCTGAATAATCAAAAGCTCGTTGAGCAGTATATCCGGACGGCCCCCCAATGTTTAAAAGAATTGATTGAATGGGGGATACAGATCAAGATGTCGGATGAGCGCATGATTTTCACCACCGGAATAGGGATTATGGATGCTCTGCTCAAAAAGGCCCGGTCTATCGGTGTCGATCTGCTTGAGGACGTTTTTCTCCTGGACCTGGTCACCCGTGAAGGAAGGATCTCCGGGGCCATCGGGTTGGACATCCGGTCCGGCGAATTCATACGGTTCCGATGCAAGGCCGTGGTTATGGCCACCGGCGGCTGGCACAAAGCCTTCTGGCCCAATACGGGTATGCGGGACCTTTCAGGGGAAGGGATGGCCATGGCCCTTCGGGCCGGCGCCGACTTAGGAAACCTGGAATTTATCACCTTTTGTTGCAATGTCTTTTTACATCCTCCGATCTGGAGGGGCAGCATCGCCCCTTACATGATGATTCTGTTGGCGGGCGGCCGTTTGACCAACAGCCTGGGAGAAGAATTTTTGAAAAAGTATGACCCCTTCGTCGTCAAGATCGGAACATTAACGGAATGGAACAAGAGCTTCATTTCCCATGCCACCATGAAGGAGGTACGGGCCGGCCGGGGACTACCCCACGGCGGGGTCCATTACAGCCGGGGCGATGTGCCCTGGGAGAACATCGAACTGATTGCCTCACTGGTCTTTCCCAAGTGGAAGTACAAGGCCATAGACCTTTCGGAGTGGGGCCGGATGCTAAAGGAGAACGAGCCGGTGGAGGTCGGATCGGCCGTGGAATATTTCGAAGGCGGTATCGTGGTTAATGAGCGTTTTGAAACCACTTTACAGGGACTCTTTGCCGCCGGAGAATGCACCCTGGGCGCCTTTGGAGCCAATCGGGTCTTTGCCGCCATTACTGAAATGTTGGTCCATGGCGTCGATGCCGGGCGCAATGCCGGAGAATATGCCCGGAAATCTGAAACTCCTGAGCCGGACGGAGACAGATTGACGGCCCTGCAGGAAAGAGCCGAACGCGTCCCTGCTTCGGCCGAAAGGGCTTAAGCCGGCCGAAGTCAGAAGGCGCGTCCAGGAGGCCGCCCATAAATATCTGGGGCCCATCCGCAACCAGGAAGATCTCAGGTCTTTTATCAACTTATTGAGCTCGGTCAGGAAAGATGAGCTCCCCAACCTGGCCACCACCTCCAAAAGCCGGACTTACAACAAGGAATGGATCGATGCCTTGGAATTAGAGAATATGGTTCAGCTCTTGGAGATGGCGACCCAAAGCGCCCTGCTTCGAACGGAAAGCCGGGGCGTCCATTATCGCGAGGACTACCCCAATACCGACAACGATGGCTGGCTTAAGGAAAGCATCGTCAAACGGGTGGGAGACGGCTTCGAGGTGACCCAAAGGCCCGTGACCGTTACCACCATGACGACTCCGACCGGGGTCATGCCCTACCTGGAATTTATCAAGAAGATGATGGAATCGCGTTCGGATACCAGCGGCAAACATTAAAAAGGAGCGAGGTGATAGCCATGTCATACGAAACGATTAAGGTGAAGGTCTTCCGATTTGACCCTTCCGTCGATAAGGAGCCTTATTATAAAACCTATGAAGTGCCTTTTGAAGAAGGCCTGAGTGCCATGGATTGCCTTGATTACATCTACCAGAATCTGGACGGCACCCTGGCCTATTACGACCATGCCGGCTTGTTCATTGGGGATCTGCGGCCGCTGTACCGGAAAAATTAATGGTAAACCCGGCCTTATCTGTCAGACTCGGGTTGAAGGAGATATCACCCTGGAACCGCTCAAGCAAGAAAAAGTGCTGAAGGACCTGGTGATCAAAAAGGAGGCGCCTGCTCAAACCAAAGAGACCGCCGCAGAGGGAGGAGGAAAAGTCATGGAGGATATCAACAGCGTGCCCATCATTATCAGGCGGGAGATCGAAGCCCTGATTACCGCCCCCCTCATCAAAGCTTTTATTGAGGAATTCGGCCGGGAACCGGCCCTTAAAGTCACTGAGAAGGTGATTAAATCCCTGGCCCGGCAAGCAGGGGAACTTCTAAAAGTGATGAGCGGGGGCGACAGCTTGGAACATTTACAAAAAGCCTTATCCATGTTCGGCCAAGGTGGCGCCCAGGAGTTTGAACTGCTTGAAGCCTCACCAAATAAGGCCGCCCTAAATGTCACCCGCTGCCGCTATGCTGAGATGTACCGCGAGCACGGCCTGCAGGAATTCGGATTTCTTCTTTCCTGCGGCCGGGATTTTGCCTTGATGGAAGGCTTTAACCCCAAGATCCGGTTCACCCGAACCCAGACTATCATGGAGGGCGCCCCCTTTTGCGATTTTCGCTTTTCTCTGGAAGGAGAATAGGCAGGCCGTCCTTGGGCCTAATGCCTCGAAACTGGTGCAGACCTGGTTTCTGATCAAGGAAAGGGTTAAAGTCAACGGCACTTGGTTTATCGGGCTCCTGGCAGCCTAAATTATTGCCACACCGTTGTTAACCGGGTGCTAACCTCTATCGGCTGGAGGGACCTCGCAAAAATTAGATTTTGGCCCCCACGGCAAATCCCTCTTCGATAGCCTCTTTGATCATTCGGGGTTTGAGGCAATCGCCGATGGAATAGACTTCGGCAGCCAGTCCCCGGAAAGATTCGGATATTTCCGAGTCCGTTTTCAAGCCCACTGCCAGAACCACAGCATCGCCGGCGATGAACTCCGGCGTCCCTTTTCGGATGACCTTCACCCCTTTGTCAGTAATCTCCTCAACCAGGGTTTGGGCCTCCATCCTGATGCCCATTTTCTTGAGTCGGGCCAGAAAGAAGGGGCGATAAGAGGCTGAGATATTAGCCGCCATACGGTCCAACATCTCCAAAATGATTACGGAGGTGACGCCCTGGACCTTTTCCAGAAGGAATTCTCCTGTTTCGCAACCAACCAGACCACCGCCGACGATAATCACCGACCCCTGGACGGTTTTCCGCCCGGTCAGAACGTCGGCGAAGGAAACGACCTGGGGGCCGTCGATGCCCGGAATGGCCGGGGAAAAAGGAGAAGCGCCCACCGCCAAGATTACAACCTCGGGGTGTGACTCCTTTATGATTTCCGGCCCCACTTCGCTGTTGAGACGGATCTCCACACCCGCCTTCCGGGCGCGGTAAGTGAGATTTTCGAGGAGCGTGCGGAGTTCCTCTTTATGGGGCGGCAGACATCCCACTCTGAGCCACCCTCCGGTCTCCCCTTGCTTTTCAAAGAGGGTGACTTTATGACCTCGCACGGCCGCCGCCCATGCGGCCTCCAAACCGGCAGGACCTCCGCCGACAATGAAAACCCTTTTTGGTTTTTCAGCCCTCTGGAGAAAATTTCGTCCTTCTTGTCCGACCATGGGGTTGACGGTGCAGACCACGCTGGCCCCTTCCCCTCCCTTTCCGTAGGCACCGGCCAATATGGAACTGAGGCAGGTGGAGCAGGCCAGGCAAGGGATGATTTCCTTAATCCGGCCTTCCTTGGCCTTGTTGGGAAGGTTCGGGATCGGCCAGCAGGGCCCGGCCCATACCGACCAGGTCGGCTTGACCCGTGGCGATAATTTTTTCGGCGATGAAGGGATCGTTGATCCGGTTGGCCGCGATGACCGGGATGTTTACAGCGGCCTTGATTTTAGCCGCTAAAGGGGCAAAGACCCCTTTGGGCAGAGAAGGGGCCACCGTAGGAATGGGCGATTCATGCCAACCCGTATAAACGTTGATGAAGGCAACCCCGGCCCTCTCCAGGGCCTGGGCCACGAGTTTTGAATCCTCCAGGGTATGTCCGCCCGGCATCTGCTCTTCCACATTCAAACGCACCCCGACAGGAAAATCGTCGACCGTCGCCTTCTTAACGGCGGTAATAATTTCCAGAATGATCCGCATCCGGTTTTCCAGACTCCCGCCGTATTCATCTTCTCGTTGGTTAGTAATCGGGGACAGAAAACGGTTCAGAAGATAGCCCGCGCCCACGAGAATCTCCAGGGCCTCAAAGCCCCCTTCCTGGGCCCGTTGGGCGGCCTTACCATATTCCTCGATGATAAACCCGATTTCCTCTTTGGTGATGGCCCGGGGAACAATCCGCAGAACCTGGTTCATGACCGCCGACGGGGCTACGACTTCCGGCACATGGTCCTGAAAAATAACCTGGTAGGTGGTAATGAGCTGACAGGCCGACCGTGACCCATTGGAACCTATGGCGGCGGTCAGTTTCCGAATGCCCGGCAGAAAACGGTCATGGTGTAGCCCCGGTCCCAGCGAAGCTCCGACGGCCGTGGGGGAAAAGGGAATGATGATCAGGCCGGCCCCCCCCTTGGCCCTCTCGGCATAAAAGTGGATCAACCGGTCGCCCACGGTCTCATCGGCTTGGCAATACCCGGTCGTCATGGGGAGCATAACGATTCTGTTGGGTATTTCAAGATTTCCGATCCGAGAGGGGGTAAAAAGGTGATCAAACATAGCCGTCTCCTTCTTCGATTATTTTTTATGACGTTGTTTGTTTGTGCTTCGCCAATTCGAGTTTGCCAATCAGGATGAAATGATATCGTGCCGGGAAGTCCAAAGTTGATGTGAGCGTTGTGAATTGAACATCTAATTCAGAGGTCCCTTTATCGAGGCCGGCGTGAGTTATTATACACCTTATTCTTACCAACTGCCATTGCCGGTGACAAAGTCTCTGACCGCGACCCGGAGGTTTTCTTTTTTAGCCACCATTCCAACTTGTTACTTATCCGTGTTACTTATTCGTTGCCCCCTCTCGACGATGATGTTATATTTCTCCCGTGGAAACCAAGATAGATGTGCCCATACTCAGGATAAACGGCTCATCGGTCGAGGGCGTCATCGATGAAGTGGCGTCGGAACTGCCCATCAGTCTCGTCCTTAACGGGGAGCCTCTCGTCACGCTTCTCTGCACGCCCTCGGAACTGGAGGAACTGACCGTGGGTTTTCTTTTGTCCGAAGGACTATTGCGCGACAAATCGTCGATCAAAAAAATGGACATCAACGAGCGCGAGACCACGGTCCATATCGAATTAAGCGATCTTCCAACGGATATTTCCAAACTCTTCGAGAGAAGGACCATTTCATCGGGCTGCGGCAAGGGCGTCACTTTTACGCAGTATCGGGTGCATGAGGATCGCCGGATCAAGGTCCAGGGACAGCTCATGAGTCTGGACAACATCAAACGCCTTCTCAAGACGTTCCGAAATATTTCAGCACTCTATCTCGAGACGGGGGGCGTCCACAGCGCGGCCCTTTCCGACGGCAAAGATATTCTCTTCTTTTCCGAGGACATCGGCAGGCATAATGCCGTTGACAAGCTCATTGGCAAGGCGTTCCTGAAGTCCATGTCCGTAGAAAATAAGATCCTGATCACGAGCGGCAGAGTGACTTCGGAAATCATGACCAAGGCGGGCAGAAATCGGTTCTCCATTCTCATCAGCCGAGCCGCCCCGTCCTGCATGGCAATCAGCTACGCAGAGGACATGGGGATCACGCTGATCGGCTTTGCGCGCGGGGAACGCCTGAATATTTATACCTGGCCAAATAGAATCAATCTCGAATGAGCGCCTACCGGTCCACATTCGGCATTGCAGCTATCGAACAAACCGATTATCCCTTTCCAACCATCCAACTCACTGGGCTGCCGCCCACAACTGCGATCCGATCGCCCTATTTAGCCTCATCCTTTATGCTGTAATACCGGTTGAGGTGCCAGGCGAGAGGAGTCAGAGATTTGTTTACTTTGAGATCCACTGCCTCGACAAGGTACACGGTGTAAGTGCTCACTGGAAAGGATGTGATCACATTACATTCGATGGCGGCAAAGGAACCTTTGATGATAGGGGCTTTCACCGTTGTGGCCTTTTCTGTTTTGATGGCGAATTTCTTAAATTTATCCACCTTTTCACCATGGGTGGCCCCCAGGTTTTTTGCGAGCTTTACCTGTCCGGTGGATGCTACATTCAGGACGAAGTGCCCAGTCTTTTCGATGAGAGCATGAATCAGGTGACCTCTGTCGACGCTTACTACGAATAAAGGTGGATTTTCGGAAACGAACATGGAAGTCGCAGTCATAGCATCCATCTTCGTGCCACTCCCGGCACTCAAAAGGACTACGGAACAGGGTAGCAGGTGGCTCACGTTGGACATCTCTTTCCTCATAATAGACCCTCCTTTTTATGAAAAGTTATAAAACTTCACTGTTTCTAACTTTCGCAATTTGACATATACCGATCTTGTAGACTCCCTCTTCGAAAGAACTCCGACTTTATAGGTCCTCTTGATCAACAACTCGCATATCCCTGAGGGCCATAACCAGCTTACTTTATTGGGATAACGTTAGGGGACAGTATCAAAATAATGCTTATTTTTGGTTTAGGCCCCTCCTATTTGGTGCTTTAATATCAAAAGGTTGGTCAAAATATTTTTTCAAGAGTGCTCTTTATGTCTTTATAAGAAAGGACGGGACCGTCCAGGCAGACTCTCTTCAAACCAACCATGCAGTGTCCGCAGGCTCCCATGCCACATTGCATTCGCCTTTCCATAGAGAGGAAAATGTTATCTTCAGGAAGGCCTAAATCCAGAAACCCGGCCGCGGCAGCCTTCATCATCACGCCCGGACCGCAGACAATAGCCACTGCCCCTTGTGTGTCCGAAGACGGTCTTTTTAATAATTCGGTTACCAGTCCAATGTGACCCGCCCAACCATTATCACTTTTATCCACGGTCAGAAAGATATCGAACCGACCGTTTTTTTGAAAATTCTCCAGTTCTTCCTTATAAATAATATCGGCGGGAGTCCGAGCGCCGTGAAGTAATGTCACTTTTTTATAATCTTCAATATGCTGATCAAGATGGCGGAGAAGTTGCCAAACTGCGGCCAGACCGACGCCTCCGGAAACCACTTGGACCTCCCTGCCGGCCATATAATCCAGGGGAAACCCGTTGCCGAACGGTCCCCTTAAGCCTATTTGTGATCCCACCTTCAATTTGCCTGCTTCTTTTGTCACCTTGCCGATCTTTTGAATGGTTACCTTGAAACGTCCCTTTTGGGGATCAATGACATCGGCGATGCTCACTGGAAATTCTCCATAACCGAAGACGGTCAGTTCCACGAATTGACCCGGGACGCATTCAAAAGGTCTTTCTTCTTTCAGAGCTAATATTAGAGACCGGATATTACTCGTCTCCTCTTTTACATCGACTACATTGGCTAATTCCGGCATATAGATGTGTCCCATGCGATTATTCCTCCAATCTGGCCAAAACGGATCTCATGCTGATATGAGCGGGACAGAATTCCTCACAACGACCGCAACCGACACAAAAATAATTTTTGTGTCGATTGAAATCGTAGTAGAACTTGTCGTAAAGTCGGTGTTTGTAGCGCTGGCTCTTTTCACTCCTGACGCTCCTGTCAGCCGCCATCTGGGCGAACCTTTCAAAATGACAGGTATCCCAGACGAGTACTCTCCGTCCACTGTCGCGGTCCGGGGATGCTTTTTCAATAACGGTGAAACAATGACATGTTGGACAGACCATGTTACAGGCCCCGCAAGAGCAGCAAACGTCCGAAAATTCCTTCCAGAGGTCGTCATCGAATTTTTCAACCATGTGGTCGACTATCTTTTCCAGATTCAATTTTTTTGGCAGGGATTTTTCAAGCCTGGCCATGGCCGCCTCACGTCTTTGGCGATCTTCATCCGTGACCAGGGAAAAATAATCGGCTCCAAGCATCCGGTGTCCTTTGTCTGACCCGGCTTTAACAAAATAACCGTTTCCAATATCGGTCATCAAGAGATCATATCCTTCCTCAGCATCAGGGCCTGCTCCCATTTGGTTACAAAAACAGGTGGTATGGGGTTCGTCGCAGGTCAGGCCGATGAGGGTGGTTTTCTCCCGACGGGCTTTGTAAACGTCTTCCACTTGCCGATTTTTAAGAAACAACTTGTCCAGACACCTGATAGCGGATAGATCGCATGGGTGCAAACCCAGCAATACCTGGTCCTTTTCCCCCACCTGTGTCAGGTCTGTCAAACGGACCTGGTCATTTCGGAGTTCATAGGCATACAGGTCCTGGTTGTCCGGAAATAGAATTTTTTTAGGCGATAACATTGACGACTTGTAATCCAATTCAAGATCTTCAAATTTTCGGATAGGAGCAAACATGGTGTTGGCATAGGTCGAAGTTCCTCCCCCTCTGCGAGTGGGGCCGAGCACGTTGTTCTTGCTGGCCAAGTCGTCCAACAATTTATGGAAATCGGATTTTTTCAGTAATTTCTCCATTAGTTAGCCTCCAGGTTGGTGTCGGCCTTGTAGACCTTACAGGCATATCCCCGGAGGGCAGCGGATCCGGTAGCGTAGTCCCAAAGCTCCCTGTAATCGGTCAGAATGTTCATATTGGCGTCTTCGTAACCCCAGTCACCCCAGCCAAATTCAACATTGACGACTTTCTCGGACATGCCTGGTTGAAGGGCCAATTGCTGCTTAATCTTGCCCATAAAGGTTTCAATCCAGATCCAATCGCCCTCCTCAAGCCCGTAATTGGCGGCCGTTAAGGGATGCATATACACCGTTGGCGGCAGGGATTTTTTCGCCAGGCGGCCCACATTCCGATACCCCGACAGCATAAATATCTCGCTTTTATAGTTGGTCATCATGAGCGGGTATTGGTCCGTGAAATCAAATTTACCTTGAAGGGGTTCCTTCAATTTTTCAAAGCGGGGCAATGGGTCCACGCCCGCTTTTTCCAGACTGGGAACAACTAACTCAACTTTACCGCTATTTGTTGTGTATCCGCAAACCTTATCCGGATCGTATTTCGTTTCACCGTGGAGATAGGTCACCTCATCTCTAAATTTTTCCCAGGTCAAGCCCAAAGGCTTTACCATATAATCCAGGGACTCCTCAACGTTTGTCCAAAAGTATTCCCCAATTCCCACTCGTTTGGCCAATTCGTTTATCATCCACATATCGCTTTTTGCCTGGCCAGGCGGATCCACCAACTTGCGGTTGGCCCGAACATTGGCGAACCAGGCCGGCCAATAGGCCACGGTATCGTGTTCGTGCATGAAAGCGGCCGGAAGGACTATGTCGGCTATCCGTGTGGTAGCCGTGTGGAAGAGTTCTGATACTACCAGCATCTCGAATTTACGAAAGGCCTTTTCCGTGGCCACGGAATCCGGGTAAGTCAGGAGGGGATTCGTTACAAAGGCAATTCCAATTTTTGGCAGGTAGGGGTCTTCTTCGAGAAGGGCATGGATCAATCCTTGGGTGGGTACATAGCCGAAGCGGGAAGATAGTCGGAAGTAGGCCCCTCCGATCGTTCTCTCCGGAGACCTGGGGAATTCCTTGAGCTTTTCTTTCATATCCCCCATCATGAACTTGCCGGGAGGGTAATAATTTGGGGGAACCAAATCAACATGGCCGCCATCCGGGGTGTTAACGTTGCCGGTGATACCCCTCATCAGACAAATGGCCCTCAAGGTCTGAAAGGCCTGGACGCTTCCTTCCAGGGCGTTACCACTGCCAATGATTCCCGGCTTGTTTCTACCGTAAACCCGGGCCACTTCGATGATAGTCTCCTTGGGTACCCAGGTCAGATCGGCCACTTCATCCAGGCTGAATCGACTCACTTCTTTTTTAACTTCATCGAACCCTATGGTCCATTCCTTTATATATTCCGGATCATACAGACCTTCCTCCACCAGGACCTTGACAAAGCCCATGGCCAAAACACCATCGCTATTGGGACGGGGTCTGATCCAGTAATCGGCGTCCGCAGCATGCATCCCTTTTTCCGGCCATAATTCTATATTTTTCGGGTCGATGACGATGACTTTTGTCTCGCCACTGACCAAGGCGCGGTTAAATTCGTAACGGCCTATATTGGAGAAAGTGCCGCCCGTGTGGGCCAGGTTGGCGCCCCATACAATGATCACCTTGGGATTATCCATCCGGGCCATGATGTACCTTGAACCAAAGGTGTAGCGCAATGACTCCGTATTCTGAACCCCGCAGTAATTGCCGGGCGTGATCACGTTGGGGGTTCCGAAGGCGGTAGCGAACCTCTGACCGAAAGCGAATTCCATGCCCTTCGGCTCTCCCAGGATCATCACCAGTCCCTCCGGACCAAATTGGTCACGGACCTGGATAAGTTTTTCGGCAATAGTGTCCAGAGCCTCGTCCCAGCTTATTTCGGCCCACTTGTTTTCGCCGCGTTCACCCATTCTCTTAAGAGGCTTTGTCAATCTGTCCTTACTTTCGACCGTGCCGATCAGATGGTCGGCACCCTTTTGCACCGAACACATGGTCACCGGAAAGCCTGAACCGCCGGCAGCCTTGACATCAAGTATTTTGTTGTCTTTCACCACGGCCCTTAAAGCACAATGGTTAGGACAAATGTGACAAAACGTGACATACTCTTTTGTTGAGGCCATCGTCTATCTCCTTCGGTAAAAATTAAAAAAATTACTCAATCTTTCATACCGCGGCTGCCGATAAAGCGTCTGCCCGGGACGGCCGAGTTCTCAGGTGATACAGGAACCTCGATTAAAACCAAACCGTTATACCACCATCGACGGATAAAACCTGACCGGTTATATAATCGGATGCCTTTGACGCCAGAAATACGACCGCCCCCTTAAGATCGTCCGGTTGCCCGAACCTTTTGATCAAAAGGCGGTCTTTTATTTTCTCTCCCTTATTCTCAAGAACCCATTTCGTCATCTTCGTAGGAAACCAGCCAGGAGCGATACAATTCACATTAATGTTATACTTGGCCCATTTGGTGGCTAAGTCCTTGGTGAAAACGATGACGGCTCCCTTGGAGGTATTATAGGAAATTCCATTCAGGCAGTCTGGATCGGTTCCTCCAAGACCAGCATAGGATGCGATATTGATAATTTTCCCCTTTTCTTTACTGATCATTTCTTTCCCGATCTTCTGGCTGAACATAAAGGTCCCATGGATGTTTACGTCCATTACTTTTTTCCAGTCCTCTATGTTGAGTTCCTCGGGGGGGCCGCCCCACGTTCTTCCTGAATTGTTAACCAGGATATCAATTCCCTGAAACTCCTTTTTCGTTTTAGTCACAACCTCGTCGATATCCTCTGGTTGAGATATATCACATTTGATGGCCAAGACCTTTACCCCCACTTTTTCTAAATCATGGGCCGTGGCTTCGCATTTCTCGAGTTTCCTCGAACAGACCACAATGTTTGAACCTGCTTCAGCCAAAGCAGTAGCCATAGTCCGTCCCAGACCGTCCCCGCCACCGGTTATTATAGATACTTTATTGCTCAAATCGAATAAATCTAAAACACTCATTTCTCGCCTCCCATTAGGATTGTTGATTGGATACGGCACTCTGAAGAAGTGATATCATTTCATTAATCTCATTAGTCTTGTCGATCTTCGTTTGTTGATTCAAAACAATCCACCTAAGAACCATGTGAGTAAATCCACCCCAGAAGAGGTTTTTAAAGATCTTATTATCAACTTCAGGCCTGAAACTGCCATCTCTTTTTCCCTCCTCCAAGATCTCGTCTGCAAGAGAAATGTAATTCTGAAAAAGGGCATATGCGTCGGAAGAATAAAAACTTGAATTTAGATGAATGTTAAAAAGAAATACCTTTAAAAAGTCTATTTCTGTCAAAAAAAGAAAAAAGTGGTAACGAATAAAACGTCTCAATTTTCTCAATGGTGTCTTGATTTCAAAGACCCCTTCTAACTGATCTATAAATTCCTTGAGTCGGATTTTCGGTATTGACAATAACAAGTCTTCCTTATTTTTAAAATATTCATAAACAGTTCCTTCCGCAACACAGGCATTACGGGCGATGTCGCCAATGGTTGCCTTATTGTAACTTTTTTCTGCAAATACCTTTTCTGCTGACCCAAGGATCCGCCTTGATTTGTCCGGGTCTAATGTAGATTGCGTATGCCTAAACTCAATCATTGCACTGATATGAGCCATAAGCTGTTTTAAATCCATGGCCGTGGGTTCAAATTCCGAGAGGCAGAGATTTCGGATCGTCTCCAGGTCTAAAACTCCAAAGATAATATCTCGAACAAGATGCATATTGACATCACGAAATACCCCCAGTTCAACCCCGTCCTTTAAAATGGATAAGAGCACACCAGCGTATTGCCTGACAAGATCGTATGTTTCATGGTAATAGAAATTCCTATTGGAACGACACTCGAACAGAAGCAAGCGAGAGTAATCCCTGTGTCCAAAATTGTAAGTCAGGTGAAACCAGATCATCTTGCTTAGCCTGCTTGTAGGTTCAAGAATTCCCTCCAATTGTTCATTCAATTTAAAGATCACCTCTTTCAAATGCTCTCCCAGTATGGAGAACAAGAGGTCCTCTTTGTTCTTAAAATAATGGTAAATCACAGAGTCAGCCACACCCGCGCTACTGGCGATCTCGGAAATTGTGGACTCGTACGGTCTCTTGGTCATTATCTGTTCCGCCGCAGCAAGTATTTGCTGTCTCGTGCTTCCGGAATCCATATCTGGCATAGTTTCTCCTCGGATAATATTCAAATAGTGATATTATTGAACTATATTTAAGAATAATTTGTCAAGATCATTTTGAATTAAATGATATTTATATATTTAATATATTGATATTTTATGAAAAAAATCCCATTATTCGGAAAGTAAAAGGAACAAATTAATTATATAATATAATTCGGAAATAACTAAATTTTGAACAGATATTTATAAATTACTAAAGGTCTATATATGAGTAACATATTAATAATAAACAAAAAAATAATTTATTTTTTTTGTTGACAGCATAGATTAAATAGAATAGCATTCAACCATGATGTTTTCCGAATATAAACCTACAGCCGAATCAAATATTACAATCCCCTTTATTTGCGATAGCGGTATATTTTTTTAAGGAAAAATTTTAAATAAATTCTGTTAGTTAGTTCGAACGAAAGGCAAAGCGAGAGACCCTATAAATAAGTAAAGGAGGATTCGATCGTTATGGCCAAAATTCCTTCAAAATACTTGCCCCCGAAGAAGTTCTTACCCGAGACTGTTCATTTACTTCCCGAACTCAGATATCCTGAAAAATTTAATATGACCGATATGCTGTTGGACCAAAATGTTCGAGATCGAGCCGATAAAGTGGCCATCTATTATGGAGATGACAAAATCAGCTATCGAAACCTCCAAGCCATGGTCAACCGATTTGCCAATGCCTTGCGAGAACTCGGCGTTGAGAAAAGTGACCGCGTAATTCTCAGATCACCCAATGTGCCGGAATACCTCGTCTGGAATTTTGCCTGTTGGCGTATAGGTGCCATTCCAGTCCTGATGAATCATCTCAACCGATATGAAGAGGTAGCTTTTAAGGCCAACGATTCAGCGGCCAAGGTTATCTGCGTTCACTCCGACTTTTATGAGGATGTGGAAAAGGCATGGCCCCAGTGTCCAAAGCTCAAGCATGTGGTCGTACTTGGCGAAAAGAGGCCCAATACCCTGAATTATCATGAATTAATCGAACGACAGTACTCCGAAGTAGAAAGCCAAATCTGCTCCCGGGAAGATTACGCTCGCCTTATTTACAGCTCCGGGACGACGGGAAAACCCAAAGGCATTCTCACCACACTTGAAGGAGTCTTGTCTGGAATCGACACCCATGGGAGGCACATCCTCAAGATACGGGAGAATGACATTCTGGGAGGACATCCCTATTTCACGTTCGCCTTTGGCTCGGTAAACTTTACGATGGAGCCCTGGCGGTTCGGCGGTTCTGTTTCCATTATTTCTCGATTTAAGCCGGAGGAGCAATTGAGGTTTGTCCAGGAGCATAAAATTACATTGCTCTTTGCAGTACCTACGGCCTTTAACATGATGCTGGCCGTAAAGGATGCTGAGAAAAAGTATGATCTCAGTTCCTTGAGACTCTGTCAAAGCGCCGGAGAATGGCTTCCCGAAGCGACAGCCCGGGAGTGGAAAAGGCGTTTTGGCATGACCATCATAGACTCCCTGGGATCCGGGGACCTGATGTACCATCTGTCCACTTTTGAAGGTATGGAGGAGGGAAAGTGTGGTTCCACGGGCGTTTCCGTTCCAGGTTTTGAGAATTTAATAGTGGACGAAAATTTTAATGAAGTACCGCGGGGTATCATGGGAGAGTTGGTCGTCCGAGGACCTGTGGGCCAGACCTATTGGAGGAGGCCCGACAAACAAAAAGAAGGAGTCTGTCCTTTAGATTGCCAATTCAAGGGATGGAGCAGGCCGGGCATGATCTACATGCAGGATGAAGACGGCTACTTCTGGTACAAGGGCCGTTCGGACGATATGATTGTCACGGCAGGGTACAAAATTCCAGGAGGAGAGGTGGAAGCCGCCCTAAACAACCATCCGGCGGTGCTGGAATCCGCCGTAGTTGACACACCGGACAAAGAACGGGGGAATGTGATCAAAGCCTTTGTTGTTCTTCATGAAGGTTATGAATCTTCTGAGACTTTAGCTCAGGAGCTTCAGGATTGGGTGAAGGATAAGATAGAGATCTACAAATATCCTCGGATCATAGAATTTGCCAAGGCGGAAGATCTGCCCAGGACCTCCACGGGGAAGATCCAAAGAAAGGTATTAAGAGAAAAAGAACATACCAGGGAAATCTGATGTCAATGGATCATGTCCAAGAAATTTAATTAAATATCAACTCGTACGCCAATGAATGGAGGACGACATGCCAGAGTTTCCATTTAAATCCCTGAGGGGTTGGATTGAATTTCTTAGGGAAAAGGGGCAGTTGGTGGAGAACAACGAGGTTGTGGACCTCCAGGGAGAAATTGCGGCGATCTCGCGCAAGATTGCCTTAACCGGTGGGCCCGCGGTTCTCCATAACAACATAAAAGGATATCCCGGCTGGCGGATATTCAGCGATGGGTTAACCACCCGTCAGAGGACGGCTTGGGCCTTGGGACTATCTGAGGAGAAAATTATTAGCGCCCTCGCCCAAAAATTAGCTCAACCAGAGAGAATAAGTCCAGTGGTGGTGGAGGACGGCCCATGTAAGGAACTCAAGTTCTTAGGGAATGACATCAACTTGGCCAAACTGCCCATCCCCTTCACGGGGGAGTATGACAATCCTCCTTTTATGACATCGAGTAACAGCAACATCCGCAGTCCCGAGACGGGATGGCAAAACACGGGAATACGGCGATTTCAGCTCCAGGGTAAAGATCGTCTAAGCAACCTGGTCCTTCCTTTCCAACATGAGGGCATCATTTTTTCTGAGTACATCAAAAAAGGGAAGCCCGCGCCTGTAGCCATAGTCGCGGGGGGCGATCCGCTATATACCCTTATCGGCATGATACCGGCTCCAGACCAGGTGGATGAGATGGATACCTGGGGAACCTTTGCCGGGAAGCCTCTCGAAGTGGTCAAGTGCGAAACGAGTGATGTGTTGGTCCCTGCCACGGCAGAACTTATCATTGAAGGGGAGATGGATCCAAAGGAAAGGATCTTGGAAGGACCTTTCTCGGAGTTTACCGGTTTTTATTCCGGCCTGCGATACATGCCCATCATTCATGTCAAGTGTGTGACCATGAGGAAAGATTGCATCTACCAGAACATGTATATGGGCGTTCCAGTTTCAGAGGCCCACAATGCGGGACACATGATGACCGAGGTCGCGATCCTCCGGGAACTGAGACAACTGGTTCCGGAGGTTACGGAATATGCCGTCCTTTCCTCATGGGGTATGATGAGCGTTATATCCGTGGATAAAAAGGCGCGGGCCAAAAAGCCCGGTCTGGTAAAAAAAATCGCTCTGGCGGCCAAAGCCATAAAAGCCAGCACTTGGGTGAAGAATGTCATCGTTGTGGATGATGACATTGATCCTCACAATGTACAAGAGGTCCTGTGGTGTATGTCTGTTAAATTCCAGGGTCAGAAAGATATCCTTGTCATTCCTGAATTTCCAGGGACTATCCTTGATCCGTCCGAACCCTATTTGGGCAAGGGACCCGGTATTACCTCCTATACGGTATTCGACTGTACGGAGAAGCCGCCGCCCTATGATGAGGCATACAAGCGGGGTGTGGCCCAACCTCACGAGAGATTCCGACGGATGGTGGATGAAAAGTGGACCCTTTACGGGTTCTAAGGTCCAGAAAGGAGATGACAGAGCTATGTTTGACAGGGAACTCACGCAGGAACAGAAATCCCGAGCAGCGTTATTAGACAATAGGGCCTGGCTTAATAATAACTTTGCAAAGATCCAGAAGGAATATGCTGATGCTTGGGTGGCCATTCTGGACGGCAAGATAAAGGCACATGACCTGGATGTGGAAGTAGTAAAGAATGCCGTCAGGGAGAGAAGTACAGAGGCTGTGATTATAAGAATTCCATCGACGGCAGTCCAAGCACCCATTTAGTGAGGGGGCCATTTTGAACAGGACCGAATTGGATACACCGGTTAAAAAACCGTTATGAAAGATTCCTAAAAACAGGAGGAAGAATCCATGGCAGAAGTTGGAACCTTGAAAAAAGGTATAAAGGAACTGCAACTTGATATGAATTGCAGCTTCCATTGTGAGGCCTGCGAGAAGTTCTTTAAGTGCAAGTCACCAGAGAAACTAAAGATTTTCGAAAGAAGAAGAATGTCAAGGGTTCTCAGTGCGATGTCCCGCATCAAACACAAGGTGGCCATTTGCGCAGGGAAGGGAGGTGTAGGAAAGTCGCTCTTTACGACGAACTTCTCAACCATCCTTGCCCAGAAGGGGAATAAAGTAGCCGTTCTCGATCAGGATCTGGATGGCCCCTGTATTCCCAAGATGCTTGGTCTGACGGACAAAAAGATGTTAATGGGAGACTATGGGATTGTCCCTGTGGAAGGCATCTTTGGGATGAAGGTGGTCTCCTTAGGTTTCGTGACTACGGAAGTGGATATTGTGAACTGGTTCCAAGAAAAGCGTAGAAATGCTACCGAGGAGTTCCTAAGCCATGTGGACTATGGAGAACAGGACTTCCTCAATATTGACCTTCCTCCGGGAACCAGTTCTGATGCGGTCAATCTGATGGAATATATACCGGATCTGGACGGAATGATCATGGTGACCAATCCTACTCGGATCTCCCAGATCGTTGCACGGCGGGCCACGATTATGGCTATCGAGGCAGGGGTGAATATCTTGGGAGTTATAGAGAACATGAGTGGCTTTATCTGCCCAAAGTGCGGCAAAGAAGTGGATGTAATGGAAAAAGGAGGAGGTAAAATGCTGGCGGAGGAATTGGAGGTTCCCTTTCTGGGTCATATTCCCCTTGACCCGCGTACAAGCGAATCCAGTGACAAAGGAGTCCCCTATGTGGTTATGTATCCTGACAGCCCTGCCAGCAAGGCAACCATCGAAATTACCGAGCGGATTCTGGAAAATATCGCACAAATTCGGAAGGAAAAGGGTGAAACTACATAGGAAGTTTCGTAAATGCCTGTCGCCTCAGAAGATTTAACTTCTGGGCGAGAAAATGAGAAGGAGGATTAGGCCGTGTCAAGACAAGAATCAATTACAGGATTTAATGTAGATCAGGCTTGTGACCTCGAGTGCGAAAAATGTGAAAAATTTTTTGTTTGCAACTTGCCCTCAAAGAAGACCGAAATTTTTACCGGCAGGATGGCTCAAGCCAAGGAGACCTTGAAAGACATCAAACACAAGATCATTGTTGTGGGGGGTAAAGGTGGGGTGGGAAAAACCCTTCTGACTGCCAACTTCGCTACTGCCCTTGCCATGTTGGGCCGTAAGGTGGCCATCTTGGACCAAGTTTTTGACGGGCCTTGTATACCCAGGATGATGGGTGTAGAGGGAAAAGGGATACAGATTGACGGAGAAAAACTTGAGCCGGTTGAAGCACTTCTTGGTATTAAGATCGTGTCCATGGGGCTGATCTTGGACGAAGATGAGGTTGTCACTTGGTTCGGGGATATGAAACGAAACGCCACGGAAGAGTTTTTGACAAGCGTCAATTACGGCAAGCGGGACTACCTGATCGTCGATGTGCCGGCGGGAACAAGTGCGGATACCACCAATGTCCTCCGGTATATTCCTGAGTTAGACGGTGCCCTGATCGTCACCATTCCCTCAGATGTGTCACAAGGCGTTGCCCATAAAGCCGCTGTAGTATGCCAGAAAGCAAATATCGATGTATATGGGGTTGTCGAGAATCTGAGTGGATTCACCTGTCCGGAATGTGGAGAGCACAGTGATATTATGCAGAAGGGCGGAGGAAAATTTCTGGCTGAGAAATTAGGAATCCCTTTTCTCGGTCAGATTCCGATGGATAATCGCGTCGCTAAATGCGCCGATGAAGGGGTTCCCTTCGTCTATAAGTATCCGGATTGGGAAGGATCCAAGATGCTGCACAAGGTAGCGAAAGATATTGACACCAAATTATTTGGGGTCAAGGAAGAGGATTTTTAACGGAGATTAAGCAAGAAACCTTAACTGAGTCTCATCAAAAAAGGAGGGACAGGCATGAGGAACTTAAGGGTTTATATGAAGAAGTTGGAAGAGAATGGGGATTTGGCGGTGGTGAAGGATCAAACCAGTTGGTCACTTGAAGCTGCCGCGGTGACAGCACAAAGCTATCAAAAGGCCGGACCGGCAATTCACTTCCAAAACATCCAGGGATACCCGGAGGGTTTTACTCTTGCAGGGGGATTATTTACGGGTCCGGGGAACCTTTACCTGCACAAGAGAAAATACTGGCACCGGGTTTGCACGGCTATGGGTCTCCCCATCTCCACGACCTATCAGCAATTCCTGGGGAGTTGTTTGGAGCGAATGAACCACCCTATCCTACCAGTGGAAATGAATACAGGTCCTGCCAAGGACGTGGTTAAAACGGAAGATAATGTGGATGTGACCGAATTACCCATACCCATGCTACACAAAGGCGACGGAGGTCGTTACGGGACCTTGCAGACCATGATCGTCAAAGATACGGACACGGACTGGACGGTCTGGCAAAACATTCGAACCATGGTGATCGGAAAAAATATTTTAACAGGTCCAATCCCGGAAAATTCCAATTTGGGTCGGATTTACGCTAAATATAAGGCCTTGGAAAGGCCCATGCCCTTTTGCCTGGTTATGGGCGGACCTCCTCTGGTGACAATTACATCATTTCTACCCTTGGCCAAAGGCATGAGCCCTGCTGCTATTGCAGGCGGTTTCAATCTGGATCCCATCGAACTGGTGAAGGCAGAGACCAACGGTCTCTTGGTTCCCTCCCAGGCTGAAGTAATTCTTGAAGGTGAAGTCAGTCCCAGTGAAACCTTAGAGGAAGGCCCATTTCCGGAATACTGGTACTACAAACCTAAAGAATTGAATCCTGCGTTTCGTATCAAAGCGATTACTCGCAGAAAAGATCCAATCATCCCCTTCTCAGTGGATGGGGTAAAACCGAGCGATACGCACAATCTTCAATCGCTTATGCTCTCCTTTGAATTGTACCGCCGATATCTGCTGATCAGAAACTTTCCCATCAACTGGGTCCAAATGCCCTTAGAATTTAATCTGAATGTTGTCATCGTCTGCGGACCGATCCTATTCTCGGGTTACGTGATGTGGCTCAGTCGGTACGCACTCTCTCAATCCAGGCAGCTCGGTTCCCTGTATAACAAGGTCATTGTGGTTGACGAAAAGACGCCCCAGATCTCTCTTGAAGATGCGATCAATGATGTGATCCTCAGAACCCATCCAAACAGAGGATACCATTTTGTGGATGACATTCCTGTTGGCCCTAATGCTCGTTATGCCGACACGGAGCAGAGGCAAAGGGGTGTGGCTTCAGGAATCTATATTGATACCTCCTGGCCAAAGGAGTGGACCAAGGACGATATACCCCGAAAGGTGAGCATGGAAGGATCGTTCCCTAAGGAGTTACTGGACAAAGTGGTAGCGAATTATAATAGACTTGGGTACAAAGGGATACCGGTGATTTATGAAGAATCCATTACGCCGTTCTAAGTCATGATATAGTACCCACGATAACTTATTATAACAAAGCTAAAACAAAGACTTGACCGACAAGGAGGAAAGCCATGGATCTACGAGATTATGTTGAAATCTTAAGAAAGGAAGGACAACTGGTTGAGGTCACCGAAGAGGTCAGTTGGAACCTGGAGGCTGCTGCCTATACGGGTATGGCCTATCGGGTTGAAAATGGTAAAGGAGCGAGCCTATTTAGCAATGTGAAAGGTTATAAAAATAAAGGAAGAATTTTTGGAGGGGCCTTTGCCTCATCCAGAAGAAGGTCCTGGGAAAGATCGGCGATTATCTTTGGCATGCCCAAAGAGACCAGTTGGCCTGACTACCGGGACGAATTCATCCGAAGGATTGAGCATCCTCTCAAACCAATTGTGGTAGAGGCGGGGGACGCTCTTTGCAAGCAGAATATCATGATTGGGGCGGACGTAAATCTTTTCGATTTCCCTTGGCCCTACATTCATCAAGTGGACGGCGGTCGGTACGGCACCGTTCAGACACAGATCGTGGAAGACCCTGACACCGGCTGGGTAAATTGGGGCAATTACCGCATGATGATCCTCAGCAAAAACAGGATGTCAGGCCTTATGGTTTTTGGACAGCATGGACCAACCATCTTTTACACTAAGTGGGAACCACGCGGGATACCGTGCCCGTTCTGTTTCGTTGTAGGTGGAGATCCTGCCATTCTCTATGCAGCCGGGCTACCTTTGCCCGCAGGTGTTTGTGAGGCCGATTATGCCGGTGGTCTCCGACAAGAGCCTTTGAGAGTCGTAAGAGCGGAGACCAATAATCTGTACGTACCTGCGGCTGCCGAGATTGTGATCGAGGGCGTGCTAATGCCCGGCGAAAGGGCCGACGAAGGGCCGACCGGTGAATACACTGGATATGTCCATTCGCGATCTCCCATGCCTGTTTATCACGTTCAGTGTATTACTTACAGGGATAATCCGATCATTCCTATGTCAGTGGAGGGGGTCTCTTTTAACGACAACATGTCCGTATTCGGATCGGTAACTGGGGGGGAATTCTACCGGGCCTTACGGGAAGGAGGGTTTCCTGTCAGGGAAGTTAGAGGATTGAACGAGTCCAGCTACGGCGCCCTCGTGGTCTCCACGGAAGTCCCTTATGAAGGATATATCCAAGAGCTGAGGAATTTCATTGAAAGCCATAAGATCACCATCTGGGGGACCGGTTGTATCTTGGTCGACGCGGACGTGGACATCTCGGGCGAGGATATGGCCGAAAGGGTCTTGCAGGAGGTCGCGACAAAGCTTGATCCGAAGAGAGATATTTACCGCTCCGATAACGATGTCCTGGCCACTCCTCTTAGCCCAATGGTAGATGTCAAAGGGCGACTTACTGGCGTTGGTGGCGCGAGATGGATCTGGGATGCGACAACCCCGAGGAGTTGGACAAAACAGGAAAAGATCAAGGCGGTCTACCTGGATGATCTATTTATAGAAGATACCTTGAATAAATCCCGAAAAATCTACGAAAAAATAGAAGGAAATTATTCATAGGGGATCAATTTGCTTGATGAAAATCAGAAGGAGGAAAAGTTATGTCTGAAAGCTATGAGATTTTTGAAAAGTGGGTGGAAAAGTACCGACCCCAAATGGATACCGGTGAGGAAGTTAAAATTCCGGTCAAGAACCTTAACACATTCGGAAAAATGGTAGTTCGGGCCAAGTTAGGTAGCTCCCAGAAGATCCTTCCGAACTCTAAGGTGGTCCGGGTTGTGAATGATATGGGCGAAAAGAGAGGTGAGCTCTACATGAAGATCCTGGAAGAATTGGGTGAGACCGAAGTCAATCTGAGTGTTGAAATGTGACATGAACGCAATTCCTATTTTTAGGAGGGCTGAAATTGACAGCATATGAATGTGTTCTGGATTATACCAGAGGACGCGGCAAATACCCTGTAGGTCAGGAATTGAAGATACCGCTCCGAAATCCTGACACGATGGAGCAGATTCAGGCCAAGGCCATTATCTTTTCTTCCTTCGAAGAATATCCCGATGCGGACAAGCTTTACTACGTATCTGCCACTGCCGGGAGAGAGAAAGACCCCGTTCCTATCAAGGTTCTGGAGATTATTCCGGAAGAAGCGGAGGAAGTGAAGGCGCTTCCGCGTCAAAAGCTAAGCTTGGGGGAAAGAAAAGGAAAGATGTTGTCCGATATGATTAAGGAGAGACAAGAGAAAAAGAAGCAGTAGACAGAAAGGAGGACCTTCTGGGCACTGGATCATCGGATCGAGGCAAAACCCTAAACTATTATACATTTATAGGGGTTTACT
The DNA here is from genome assembly GCA_963769305.1 of uncultured delta proteobacterium. Classification (GTDB taxonomy): domain Bacteria; phylum Desulfobacterota; class RBG-13-43-22; order RBG-13-43-22; family RBG-13-43-22; genus RBG-13-43-22. Next base: position 83,209 of record CAVYLJ010000051.1, read on the forward strand.
ATTTAGGCCAATACCCAGAGCCCTTAAGAATGCGGGATGAAGATTACTGGCGAGATCCAAAGCGGGGTGGGAAAGGGCGCTTTTTTTACCCAACTGGACTGGGTTGTGGAACAGTTTGAGATGGTTTTGGGATTTAAGCCGTTTCCCGGTACCCTTAATGTGCGCGTGTGCGACAGAGATTTTACCAAGCTTGAGGCGTTTTTTTCGAAAAAAGATGGACAACTCGTTCCGGATAATCCTGAGTTCTGTTCTGCCTGGCTGAAAAAGGTGTGGGTCAACGGAATACCGGGAGCTGCAGTGTTCCCAAGCGAAGATGTGCGTATTCACGAAAAGGCAGTCATCGAAATCATATCGGGTTGCCACCTTAAAGAGACGTTCCAATTAGTCGATGGGGACATGGTGACAATTACCGATTGTGAGAAATAGGCTATGAGATTAAGGAAGGAGACGTCATGGTTTCTGAACCGCAAAAATGGAAAGGCTACAGTGATCTAAATGCTTTTCTGGATGCCCTTAAGGATGACAATGATCTGATAGAGATAAGGGAAAAGGTGAGCCCTCGCTATGAGATCGGTGCTATCCTGAAAGAATTGGGGGAGCGGGAAGGACCGGCTGCTCTTTTCAATAATGTGGCCGGATTTCCAGGGAAGGTGATCATTGGTAATATCCTCGGACATAGAAGGCGGCTTGCAAAAGCGCTAGGGGTCAACAAGGACGATTTGACGAATGCCTATTTAAGGCGAAAAAATCAGGGCGTTCCACCGGTCCAGGTCGCAGAGGCTCCGATAATGCAAGTCCCTATCGGGGTTGATCAATTAAACCTGTTGCAAATACTGCCTGCCCTTATTCACCACGAAAGGGACACATCTCCTTATCTTACTTGTGCAGTCACCTTTGCCAGGGATCCCGAAAATGGACGCCAGAGCATGGGCCTGCACCGGATTCGGATCCATTCCGAAAAACGTTTAGCTATATGCCTCGAGACCCCCCCTCTCGTTAATTTTCTTCACAAAGCAAGGGAGATGAATACCCCTTTAGAAGTGGCGGTGGTCATTGGACCGGACCCAGCAGTCTTGATAGCCTCAGTGACCTGGTGCCCTGCAGGACAAGATAAAATAGAGATCGCAGGTGCGCTCAAAAAGAAACCTGTTCAAATGGTCCAATGCAAAACAGTTAACCTCCAGGTCCCAAGCCACTCCCAGTATCTCATCGAAGGGATCATTCAGCCAGGAGATACAGCCAGGGAAGATATATTTGGTGAAAGTTCGGGTACCTATGTGGAAGGAGTTGAGAGCCCAGCCATAACGGTGACCCATTTGAGTCATCGGGCCGACCCCCTTTATCAGGCTCTCCAGACTTGGTCCAGTGAAGATGATGCCTTTTTCGATCTCTGCTTTGGTTCCGACATCTTGGAAAAAGTTCAAAAAGATTTCCCTTTTGTTCGAGATCTTCATTTGATTGCAGGCACAGTGGGGGGTCATATAAACGTTTCAGTAAACGAGTGTTCAACACCGATGCTCCGTTCGGCCATGGCTGCGATCCTCATTCGGAATCCTTTCGTTAAGAAAGTGGTTGTTGTCAATGAAGATATTGATATCCGAAATTATAGAGAGATGGAGTGGGCCATGGCCACGCGATTCCAGGCGGATCGAGACCTTTTTTTGTTGCCCGGGGTTCATGGCTCGATCATTGATCCTTCCGCCTCCACCAGTGGAGCATCCTGTAAGATAGGACTGGATGCCACGTTTCCTAAAGAACGGTTTACTTCGTTTCAGAAGGTCGAAGTACCTAAAGAGAGCCATATGCGGGCCGTCGAGATCTTGGACAGACTTTCCGATGGCTTGTGAAACAAGAAAAAAACTGTCGAGGTGGTAGATAATGAAGCGAATCATAGTGGGTATTTCGGGGGCCACGGGTGCAATCTATGGAATTCGAACACTTGAAATACTAAAAGAAGACCCAGAGGTGGAAACACACCTCATCTTGACCGAGGCGGCTGTATTGACCATTCGTGAGGAAACCCAGTGGAAAGTCAATGAAGTAGTAGACTTGGCTGATTATGCCTATGAACTCAGCGATGTTGGGGCACGCATATCCAGCGGTTCTTTTCACAATGAAGGGATGATCGTCGCACCGTGTTCCATCAAAAGTATGTCCATGATATCGAATTCCATAAATGCCAACCTTCTGATTCGTGCTGCGGATGTGGCCCTGAAAGAGAAAAGAAAGCTGATTTTGTTTGTACGTGAAACCCCGCTCCATGCCGGCCATCTCCGACTGATGCTAAATCTTGCCGAGATAGGCGCCGTGATACACCCGCCGGTACCGGCTTTCTATCACAAGCCACAGAGTTTGGATGACATCATTAACCATACGGTGGGAAGGGCTTTGGATCAGTTCGGGATTGATTGCCGTCTTTTTGAACGATGGGAAGGAATGAGTCGAAATAGTATTCACCCCTTGGAAAAAATTTCCTTGAAGTCGTGATATGACCGGGCCATCAGACATTCGCTGGCATGGAAGAAAAATAGAGGGGATTGTTTTTGATTTAGACGGTACCCTGACCGATTCCATTGAAGCTTATTATGAGGTATTTCGAGAAACAACGACTCGATTTGGTATCGAAGTAAGGAGAGAGGATGTTCTGGAACCTATGGCCATGGGCACGCTCATTTGGGACCGCGCTATCCCAAAGGATATCCCTGACCGTGACGAAAAGATCAATCAATGTTTGAGAGTGCTTCCCCAGGTTTTTCAAAAGGTAATGGAGCGCGTCCGGCCCTTTCCCGGGGTGAGAACGGTCTTAAACCGTCTTAGGGGAAGGGACCTGAAACTCGGTCTGGCTACTTCATCTTGGAAAGCAGCCTTGCAGCCCCTTCACGAACATTCTTTGATCCATTTCTTTAAGGCGGTCCTTTCTCGAGAAGATGGTCTTCCGGGAAAACCTTCTCCGGCTATAATCCTGGAATGTCTGAACCGTATGGAGATTGATCCCTTTCATGCCGTTACCGTAGGCGATTCTCCATTGGATATTCGGGCAGGCCGCAGTGGAGGTATGTTAACCATTGCCGTTTTGAGCGGCATAGGGAATCGCGCCCAACTTGAGGCTGAAAAGCCGACAGCGATGATTGAAGATGTGACTCAAATCCCGTCTATTTTTAATATGGAGTGATCTTATGAAAATTTACAAAGACTTATATGCATTTGCGGCGTCTGCTGGAGCCTTTGAAGGATATGTCTACCTCAGAGACAAAGTCAATCCGGATTATCTTCCTCGGTGGGTCGATAATCTGGTTAACCAATATAAAATCCTTCCACCAACGGTTCTTGCAGAGATACAGGATCTCTGTGATGGCACCCTCGGTCGGGCCGTGCGATCGCTAATTCCGGTCTTGGGAGAGGATCATGAGGTCGTCGGCAAATTAAAAGGTCTGATCCGAGGAGAAATGCCTTCATCGCCTGACGATTTCTCTCGGGACGGAAAAGAATAAATGTTAGGAAGATCGAGGGTGAAGGAGCAACAAGGAAAATAATCCTTCCTCAGTAAGGGTTTCAGAAAATAACGAAAATTTTTTTAAAGAGGGCCCCTCATCTTACGATAAAAACTAAAATGGGCCCCTTAATGTTAAAACACCTGAACCGACAAATGACTTCATCAAGAAAGCTGGACCATATCCAGATTTGCCTGGAGAGGGATGTTGAATTCAAAAAGAATAACGGGTTTGAGAGATATGAATTTGAGCATAGAGCACTTCCGGAAATCAACTTCTCGACGATAAGTACCTCGACGACCTTTCTGGGGAGAAAATTCGCCTTTCCCTTTTTCATAGAACCCCTTACCGGTGGAGCATCCGGAACGGAGGAGATTAATCGAAATCTTGCCCGAGCGGCTGAGGCCCTTGGCATCGGCATGGGCTTGGGTTCTCAAAGGGCCATGCTCGAGGACCATACATTAACCTATACATATCAGATAAGAGATGTGGCTCCCAGCATCTTCCTTCTCGGAAATATCGGCGCTACTCAGCTCTCTCATTTTCGTTTCCATGAGATTGTTGCCATGATTAAGGAGATAGAGGCGGACGGACTGATAATTCATCTTAATGCCACCCAAGAATTGTGCCAACCCGAAGGAAACACCGATTGGGGCAACGTCTTGTCAAATATAGAGAAGATTTGTAAGGATGCCGACTTTGCCGTTATTGTTAAGGAGACCGGGTGCGGAATAGTCGGAGATGTTGCCAAGATGTTGGAATCGGCAGGTGCAAGCTGTTTGGATATCGCAGGTGCGGGCGGCGCCTCTATGACCAAGGTTGAATACTATCGGGGGAACAAGTCCGCCGAAGCCTTTTTTGAATGGGGCATGCCAACGGCGGAGTCTCTCAGGCAGTGCAGGGAGGTCGTAAATATCCCTCTTATCGCCTCCGGCGGGATAAGGACAGGACTGGAATGTGCTAAGGCCTTAGCTATGGGGGCATCTCTGGTAGGTTTTGGGTTGCCTGTTTTGAAACCGGCCATGGAATCCCATCAGGCCGTCGTTGAAAAATTTATGGAATTAATGACGATTTTTAAAAAGACCATGTTTTTGGTAGGAGCAAAAAACATCGAAGAACTCCAAAAAACAAAAATACTAAGGGTAAATTGATCGGTCGAACAATCTATCCTATTGAATCAGAGTGGTCCTAATAATTTTTTAAGGTATCATGGCCCAACATAAACAGCAGGAATCAACTTTAAGCAATCAGGAACCCAGGGTTTTAGCCGAAGAACTCATCAAGGAACAAAGCACTATGACTTTGGCTACGGCCAGAGGCAAGGCGACCTGGGCCGCGCCGGTCTACTACGTCCTTCATCGAGCTTCTTTCTATTTTTTCTCCGATTCCAAATCCAGACATATACAAGAATCAATGGAAAATTGTCGGGTTTCTGCTGCCATATATCCCTCAGTTTTTTCTTGGAGAGAAATCCGAGGAATCCAGATGGCGGGACAAGTCCGACAAGTGTCCGTGGGATTGGAGGCTATTCAAGTCATTCGGGCCTATCTTAAAAAGTTTCCTTTTACCAAAGAATTCTTCGATTCCGGGGAGTCATTGAATTTAGAGACCTTTGGAAAACGCTTTAAGGTTAAATTATACGGATTCAGACCGGACGTGGTTTATTATTTGGACAACCGGATCCGTTTCGGGTTTAGGGCAGAAATCAAGCTCTAACCTATCTTCCAAAGTAAAGGTGGTAATATTGAGTAGCCGGATAGTCAGTATTGAAAAGGCCATAGAGGATATGGCCAACGGAAAGATGATCATCCTGGTAGATGACGAGAAACGAGAGAACGAGGGAGATCTCTGTTGCGCGGCAGAATCGGTCACACCTGAGATCATAAACTTCATGGCTACTTACGGGCGAGGATTGATCTGTCTATCCCTGACCGAAGAAAAGGCGGATACCTTAGGCTTAAAGCCTATGGTCGAAAATAATGAATCAAGCTTCGGTACGGCTTTTACCATATCGATAGACGGCTATAAAGGGATAAGCACAGGAATTTCTGCGCAGGACCGAGCCCAAACAATCCGTACGGCGGTGGCGGACCATGCCCGGCATACTGATTTTGTTTTTCCGGGTCATGTTTTTCCTCTCCGCGCCCGCAAGGGTGGCGTACTGGTACGTCCCGGTCAGACAGAGGGATCTGTAGACCTGGCCAGGCTGGCTGGTCTTCGTCCGGCCGGGGTTATATGCGAAATCATCAATGACGATGGAACGATGGCCAGGATGCCGGACCTGATTCGGTTCGCAAAAGATCACGATCTGAATATTGCCACTATTGCTGCCTTGATTGAATATAGGATGAAGCATGAGAAGTTGCTACATCGGACGGAAGAAAGGTGTATACTCCCGAAGTTCGCTGGGGAGTGGCGTGTAATTGTTTACACTTCGGATTGTTCACCCGATGACATTTTTATTGCCCTTGTCAAGGGGGACATAAGGCCGGATGATTCTGTGCTTGTAAGAGTCCATAGAGAGTGCTTTGCCAGTGATCTTCTGGGATCGGTCACCTGTGACTGCGGCCGGCAGCTTCACCTTGCCATGGAGATGATTGCCACTGAAGGTAAGGGGGTTTTGCTGTATGTGCGGCAGGAAGGCCGCGGGATCGGTTTTCACAGTCAAATTACTACCTGCTGGACAAAAGATGAAGATTGGAAGAAAAAAGAAGGATCCACTCAGACACTCAAGTTCCGGGGGGAGCTTCTTGAATGCGGCATATGGGCGCAGATCTTGTCGGATCTGGGTATCAGGAGGGTTCGAGAGATCACAACAAGCCCTAAGAAAGATATAACCTTCAGCAGGTACGGAATAGATTTGATTGATCGAGTCCGGATATAAAACCGGCCTGTCTGACAACAAGTATCTGCAAGAAATAATTATATATTACAAAAGTAACAAAGAGAAAGGAGCAGTTATGAAGCCTAAAAAATTTTTCGGTCTTTTGGTAAGTTTGACAATGCTCACCTTATCTGTTTCTATTGGCATCTTGGAGGCAAAAGAAGTACCCAAAATCGGTATCATTTATCCAAAGACGGGCATTTACTCCAGTCTGGGGCCAGAGCACTTAGACGGTCTTCTCATGGCCATCGAGGATCATGGTCCCCTTTTGGGGGAGAAACCTCAACTTTTTATCAGGGACAACGGGACCAATGTCTCCATGGCCGTATCAGCAGCCAAAGAGCTCATCACTAAAGAGCATGTGAACGTTATCATCGGTGAGATCAATACTCCTGTCAACAACTCAATGGCCATGGTTTGTGACGAGTATAAAATCCCCTTTCTTTTTCCTTCCGGAGGGTCCGTTTCTCTTTCCGGGGTCGGCAAGGACGTCCCTTACCCCCAGGGAGTGGTTAAGGCCAATCCCCACCCCTATATGATTTATACCTGGTTGAATAGTGTGCAACGCGGTTATGCTTGTATTGATGTGGCTGAGAAATATGGAAAAAAATGGTATTTTATCGCCAGCGATTATGAGCATGGCCGGGAAGGAGTGGGATTTGCCCAAAAAGCCCTCGAAGATAAATTCGGCAAAGAATTCGTTTACTTGGGTGTATCCTGGGCCAAACAGGGTGAAGTGGATTATACTACGGCCATAACTAAAGCCCTTGCCGCCAAACCGGATGTGGTCTGTGTGCTTATCCCGGGAAGATTTGTTCAGTTTCAGAAACAGGCCGCCTCTTTAGGATTAAAAGATAAAGCCCACATTCACTGGTCTTATGGGGAAAGAGTCTCCGCCACAGCGGCCGGAGAGGCCGCCTACGGGGTCACGGCAACGGTCGATTATGTCATAGAAAACCCGGAATGGCCTCTGAGCAATAAATTCGCCAAGAGGTTTTATCAAAAATATAAATATTGGCCAGGGTGGCCTTCGTCCAGCACCTATGCCGGGGTACAAATCTTCCTCATGGCCATAGAAAAGGCCAAGAGTCTTGAGCCAGCCAAAATCATGAAGGCCATTCAGGGCCTTGAAAATCCTAATCCCATAACGGGTCGCCCTTATTATGTCAGGGCCTGTGATCTAAAGACGATTCAACCCTTATATACAGTGGAGTGGGTCAAGTCTGATACCTATCCACCCGGGCGCTGGAAGATATTAAAGAAATATGCCCATCCTGAATCAGCCCTTTTACCTTGTGATGTAAAGGCCGGATATGACAAGATGAAGTATTAGAGGTCGATCCGCAGACAACCTTCTCTGGTCTCCCGCAGGTTCCTGCGGGAGACCAGAGAAGGTGTCCCATATTTTTACAATCAAGAGCATGGACTGAAGCTATGATTTCACCTGATCCCATATTAGAGACCAAAAAGGTCACGATACGATTCGGCGGTTTAACGGCTGTAAACTGCGTGGACTTCCAATTACGTAAAGGGGAAATTAGGGCCCTGATCGGACCAAACGGGGCTGGGAAAACGACCTTGTTCAATCTGGTGACAGGAGTTCTAAGACCTAATTCCGGAGGGGTGTTTTTTAAAGGAAGGGAAATTACCAAACTTCCACCCTATCGGAGGATTAAATTGGGGATGGGGCGTTCTTTTCAACTGGTCAATCTTTTCCCGGAACTGACCGTAGAAAAGAATATTGAGATAGCCATCCAGGCCTCTTTAAAGAAAAAGCATCACCCCTTTGAACGAATGGATCGAAAAAAGGTAAAAATGCGAACCAAAGAATTTCTGGCCGAATTTCGCTGGATAGAAAACCCCCTTATCGAGGGGGGGACTCTGATCTATGCCGAGCAGAAGAAACTGGAGACCTTGTTGGCCTTGGCTTCGGACCCGGAACTTCTCCTGCTCGATGAACCCAGTGCCGGTGTGGATGAAGACGATATCCATTTGATTATCGATATGATCACCAAGATCTCCAAGAATAGAACGATACTGCTCACGGATCACGACATTAAATTTGTTATGAAAATAGCTGATAGAATAACCGTTATGGATCAGGGATCCATCATTGCCGAAGGCCTACCCAGTGAGATCGCCGTTGATCCTAAAGTGAACGAGGTCTATTTCGGAGGCACCAGTTAAGATGGACAATTTGCTTGAAGTAAAAAATATCCATACTTATTATGGACTGGCCCATATTCTTCATGGGGTCAGCCTTTCTTTGGAGGAAGGTGAAGCCGTGGCCCTGATGGGTAGGAATGGAGAGGGCAAAACCACGACTTTTAAGAGCATCATGTCCCTGGTCCCCCCCCAAAAGGGAGAGATCTTTTTCGAAGGAGAAGAGATTACCGGTCTGTCCCCCAATAAGGTTTCACATCGGGGGATTGGCATGGTTCCTGAGGGCCGGCATATTTTCCCCGCCTTAAGCGTCATGGACCATCTGAGGGTCCCTGTTTCTCCGCCCGACGCGGACCGTGAGGAGTTGTTCAAACGGGCCTTTACTATTTTTCCCAAACTAAAAGAAAAACGCAATACCTTAGCCACGTCCCTCAGCGGTGGTCAGCAGCAAATGCTGGTTATTGCCAGGGCACTGATGACCAAGCCGAAACTTTTGCTTCTGGATGAACCCATGGAAGGTCTTTCTCCCAAGGCCACATACCAGGTTATAGACGCCTTAAAAACGATTCAAAAGGAAGGCGTTACCATTCTTTTTGCTTCAGCCAGCTGCGAGAGGGCTTTTCTCATAGCCAGCAGGGCCTATATCATTACCAAAGGAAAAATTGCCTATCAAGGCTCCAAGGATGATTTGCTGAATTCCCCGGAAATTCAGCACCGCTTCCTGGGAGTGAGGGAATAGACGATGACGACGGTGCTTATTACACAGATCATGAATGGAATTACCATCGGTTTAATTTTCGCTCTTATTGCCATCGGATTAACCATCGTTATGGGACTTATGGGAGTGGTCAATTTCGCCCACGGGTCATTTTACGCCCTGGGCGGATATATGACCTTTGCCGTTTTCGCTTCCATTGGGAACTTTTGGTTGGGTCTCCTGGTAGCGGCACTAATTTGTGCGGGGGTAGGTTTCGTGCTTTTCTACGCGATTATCAAGCCCCTGGAAGGAAGACCTCCTCTGGAGCCATTAGTGGCCCTGGTTGGAGTTTCTATGATTTTCGTCCAGCTCACCATAACCATCTGGGGCGCACCTCCCAAGCTTCTGCCTATCCCTCTGGGTAAGATCCAGATCACACTTTTCGGATTAAGTATCGCCTACCCGGTGTATTTTTTAGTCGTCATCCTCATTGCCATAGCCTTGTTAACCTTCCTCCACCTTTTATTTCGAAAGACAGATGTGGGGATCCGGTGTCTGGCGGCGATTCAGGAACGGGATACCGCCTTGTCTTTAGGCGTCAACGTGGACCGGATCAGCAGTTTAATGTTTGTCATCGGGATGGCCGTCGCCGGGGTGGCCGGGGGATTAGTGGGACCAATTTTTTCGGTATATCCCACCATGGGTATCGAATTAATTGGTTTTCTCTTTGTGATAGCCATCGTTGGCGGGTTAGGCAGTATAGGCGGGGCGGTTATTGCCGGGGTGACCATCGCCATGACCAAATCCATATCCGGCATTTTTTTTCCGGGAAATGTCTCCGAGATATTGGCCTACTGTGTCTTATTAGCGATAATTTTGGTCCGTCCCAGGGGGATCATGGGACTGGCCTCCGTAATGGAGTGACGGAATGTTGTATTCGAATAACCCTTGGTCTACCTGGATAACAGGTCTATCCATTTTCCTGGCTCTTATTCTTTTATCTTCTCTTGGGGGAGCTTTTAATATCTATTTGTGCAGTCTGGCCATGATCTTTGGAATTTTTGCCTTGGCCTATGATCTTCTTTACGGGTATACGGGTCTCGTTTCCTTCGGGCACTGCGTCTTTTTCGGGATTCCAGCCTATGCCGTGGGAATTTTTTCCCGAACGGTGTTCCATATCTCCAACCCACTCGCCCTATTTGGTTTGGCCATAGTAACGGGCGTTATCCTGGGAATTCTTATCGGATTTTTTTGTTCTTTTTCCCGCGGGATCTATATGGCTTTAATTACCTTTGCCTTTGCCCAAATATTCGAACTTCTGGTTTTGAGTGATCCCGGTGGGATTACTTATGGAGAAAACGGTATTATGGGGGTTAGACCTCAGGCGCTAAAAATCGGGGACTTTTCCTTAGATCTTTTCAACGGAAAGGGAATCTACTTTCTGTCTTTTGCCATTCTGGTTGCCTCCTATCTAATCATCCGAGTATTGGTAAATTCCCACCTTGGGGATGTACTCAAAGGGATCAAACAAAACGAAAAAAGGCTATTAAGTCTCGGTTATAACACCAGGCCCTACAAAATACTGGCTTTTTCATTGTCAGGCGTCTTTGCCGCCATAGCTGGCACCTTGATGGCTTTCCTCGACAATAATATCACGCCCTCTTTGGTTGACTGGCAGGTGGGTGCAGAGATACTGCTTATTACGATATTAGGCGGTCCGGGCACTTTGATAGGGCCGGTAGTGGGCGCTTTCCTGGTAGTGGTTACTGAGAATTATGCCTCTTCCTGGATCGGAGGTGGAAATTGGGTCTATGCCATGGGAGGCCTTTATATCGGCGTTGTTATGTTTCTTCCCGGCGGTTTATTTAATAATAAGTCGATACAATCGGCCCTTAAAAAAATCTCGTTCGGCAATAAAATGAAGAGATAATCATCTTTTAATTTTTAGAATGAAAGGAAATAAAATGGATCAGAGCAAATTTAAAACATTAAGCGACGAGTACAGAAATCAATTGAATCTGGAGGGCTTTCCGGCCGCAGTCAAGATGATCGAAAAAGTGGAGATGCTGGATGATATTCATTACAAAGGGAAACCGGTCAATATATCGAAAAAGAAGTTACTGGTCTGCCAACTCATCTCCCAGGCAAGATTTTATGGAAGGGTAATTGCCGGTATGGACAAGAACCTGAATATGTGCAGACTCGGTGGAGATGCCATGGGGTTTGAAGTGACTGACTACACGCATGTCTATGCAGGAACCTATTTCGCCAGTGAAGAAGCGGCGAGAAAAATGATAGCGGACATGCCAAAATTCAAAAGAGGGCAATACCATGCCATGTTGGTCGGACCATTAGATCGGATCCCCGTGGAGCCTGATGTGGTTGTGATTTATGGGAACGTCGCTCAGATGTTACGGATTATTAACGGTTATCTTTATAACACCGGAAATAGGCTTACCTCCAGTGCCTCCGGAGATGCAGGGCTTTGTTCCGATACGGTGGCCATACCCATGATCACCGGCAAACCTCATCTGGCCATACCGTGCAATGGAGGCAGATTAATGAGTTTGCCTAATCAGACTGAGATGGCCTGTGGAATCCCCTTCAAAGAGATTGAGCATATTCTTGAGGGTATGCGGTTCACGGGTAAAAATGTTCCGGTTATGTATCCCGCTGCCTGGCAACATATCGACTGGGAAGCTCCGGAAGACTCTCCCATATGTGGATTTGTTCAACCGGAAAAGTATGTAAAAAGGGGTTAGAACGACAAATCATAAAACGCGAACCCCTCAGAGGGGAAACCACCCACGTCAACGTCATCTTAAGGAAAGTTCAACAATGGAATTGACTGAGGCCGTCAAGGAATTCACTGTTGGAATAGGTGCGGATATTGTGGGGGTCGTATCTGTTGCTCATTTGGAAGAAGTGACCCCCACAGAACAAAAACCTTTGAGGTTGCTTAAATCCGGGAAAAGTGTTGTAGTTTTCGGGGTACATCTTCTCCGGGGTGTCATGCAAGGCGAAGATCTTCGATTAAAGAGGACCAATGCGGTTGAGGCCTGTCGGGCCTGTGACGAAATCGCTTTTAAGCTTTCTTATTATTTGGAGAAGATGGGCTATGAATGCCTGATCGCCCATGCCGACGTTCCTGTCGATTTTGAAAAACCCGGTATGATGGGAGATTTATCCTTAAGGCATGTAGCCGCTGAAGCGGGATTGGGAGAAGTAGGGCTCTCCACCAATTTTATCTGCAAAGAATACGGCCCTCGGATCTACCTTGGAGCGGTTGTCACTTCTGCGGAGCTCAGGCCGAACGGGAGAGAAGGTCAAAGGCTGTGTGACAGGGAAAAGTGCAATTTGTGTGTAACCGCCTGCCCAGTAGGTGCTATCAAAGGAGATGGCACCAAGGATCACACCCTTTGCCTGCCTGAAGCCATGCCCTATGGCTTGCGGAATATCCTCCGCCATTTCAGTCGCATCCTAAAAGAAAAAGACTTAAAGAAACAAGGGGATCTCATCTATAGCCTGGATACTTACAATGCCTGGCAGTCTATCCTGACCAAGATCGGGGTATTTGGAGGCTGTTTCAAGTGCATGGAAGCCTGTCCGGTAGGAAAATAGAAACTCTGCCCTGACTCTAATTTTCTCGATCTGCCTGAACCGGATTGAGACTCTGCCTGACCTGGAAACCTAAATTGGTTTCAATGAGATTTGAATATCGAGTTAGCCCGTGAGGAATATTCCAATGCTGGCACATTACCACAAAGTTTGGGGTGTTTTGCTGTTCGGCTGGATGAGCCTTTACATGGTCCGGGTTGGGATGTCCCCTCTGCTTGTTCCTATCATGAAAGAATTTCATCTGAGTTACGCAGATGCAGGCTTGCTTTCAAGTGCCGTATTCTGGGCCTATACCTTTATGCAAATCCCTTCCGGCTATATGGGAGATCGATGGGGCCACAGACGATTCCTTCTTATCGGAACCTTCGGCTGGTCCCTGTTTTGTCTTTTAACAGGATTTATAACCGGTTTTTTTCTTCTGTTTGTTGTGCGGTTGCTGACTGGTATGGCTGAAGGAACCTATTTCGGAAATGACAGACCTGTTATTTCCGCTTATACGCCACCGGAAAAGATGGCCCGGGGCCAGGGGATTTCTGCCATCGGTATGGGACTCGGCATGGGGCTTGGAATTCTGATGGCCGGACAGATTGCAGAATGGTGGGGATGGCGTTCCGTGTTTATCCTTTATTCCATCCCATCCTTCCTGGCCTGCTTTCTTGTATGGAAAATTATTAATGACCAGGGATCGCCGTTAAATGGCAGGGAGAGCCAAAAGACAGGTTTCTCTATGGCATTCAGGAGCGGAAACCTGTGGATGCTTTATCTGGCTGGTTTTACGGTGATGTATATGTTTTGGGTCCTTGGCACCTGGGCTCCCGCTATCTTTTTGGAACTCGGCGTAGGCGGAATAGGGAGTTCCGGCCTTTATGCCGGGATTTGGGGTCTTATCGGTGTCCCTGCCCTCATATTTTCCGGCATCATAAGTGACAAAATGAAGAAAAAAGGACAGGACCGACATCATCATCTTGTGGTCTGCCTGGTGGCCATGTGTATATTGGCTTTTTTGATGGGATTAGGACTTGATAGGAAATTCGGGTTAGCCTGGTTTGTCATATTATTGTTATTGGGAGGGGTCGCCGTATGGAGTTTTTTCCCTCCCTTCTATGCCATCCTGGCGGACCAGATACCCAAAGATATTCTTGGGACAACTTTCGGAGTCACTAATACTGTGGGATTCATGGCTTCACTTGTGGCACCCTGGTGCACGGGGTATCTACGAGATCAAATGAAAAGTTTTTCCTCGGGATTTTATATCACGGGCATCGTTCTTGTGATCGGAATATTTTGTGGAATTGTAGCCTCCAAATCCCATAAGGCCTAAAAAAGTAAAAGAGAGAGCGAGATCCAGAAAGGCTGTCCCTTTCTTTGAATATATCTGTGGACATAGATTCATCAAGGTTTATGACTCCAATGAGAACCTTATTCTCACTCGACAGGTAAACTTGTTTTCGTTATTTTTAGAGGCGCGAACAATGGAGGGGCGTCCATTAGTCGCTAAGTCCTTGTCGACGCTGGAGGACTTCTCCTTTGCCTTTATGGCGAGCCTTCCACCGGTTCCGCCACACCTCGCCCTAAAAAAATCTATCGTTCGGTGTTCTACCCTTGGCCCCCGAGACGGCCAATAATTTGTGGCCACCCCAACTACTCGGGAATTATTTCTTTCCCAAAAGTAGGAAAGTCCATCATTTGTTTCTTCCGCAAGTTTCCACTTTCGAAAATTGAAAATATTTCTAACAATAATCAATAGAGCAAACTAACCGGAGACCCCCATTCGAACCCAAATCCCTCTAACTTCAGATGGTTTACTCGGATTCCCTCGGATCACTGGTTAAGGCAAGATCAGAGTTCTCAGGGAAGAATTTGTCCAAATTTTTGGAACTATTTTCTTATATTTCCCCTTATCACCTACTCTCTGTAACTCCATCCCTGGATACTCCCATTTTCGTTAGAAAACGCCCCTGTCCCCTTGCCTTCCGCCCTATTTTTCTCTTTGACCTCTCTTTCGGCTTATTTTATACTCTTTCCATTCGAAGACAAAGTCTTATCAAATCAAGGATGTATCGATTTAAAGCCGCTGCCATGAAAGTAATTAACTCCATCCGGAAGTTATTCCAAAAAATCGCTTCCTTCCTTGGGCATCACAACAGACTGTGTTTTGTTTTGAGCCTCCTGTTGGTTGTTATTCTCGGATGGCTGGACAATATCACCAGTTATGAATTCGGGTTTCTGATCTTCTATTTCGTGCCCATCATCATGGCCGCCTGGTTTTCAGAAGCAGATCGAAGAAGTGAATTCCCTGTTACTGTCTGCCGTTCTTGTCGAGGGCATCGAAATGATGCCGAATATCTTGAGCGAGTCACCCAGTATGTTCAAGCCATACCTGAAAAAGATGCGAAGGCTGGTCTCTGCCTCGACTGCGCCCAACAGAGGTCAACGGATCCTTCGGACCATGAACCTTCTATAATAAAAGAGATGAAGTGCATCGGTAAAGGGAAAAAGAAACTATTTATTTTTGTTTTTCTCTTTTCCTTTATTTCAGTGACGACCGTGAGTCCTTCGAAGGTCAAGGCCATCAATGCCGCCTTTGATGTTAAGAAGATGAGCGATATGTCCGATTTCGATCCCAACCACCCGGTGATTCCTACAGGGGATACCATAAAGATCGCCGTGGTGACCTCTTTTTCCGGGCCGGCGGCCATGACCGGCCAGCTCATCTATATGCCCGCCCTATGGGCGGTCCATGACATCAACAAGAGGGGCGGCCTTATGGTAGACGGTAAAAGAAAGCTGGTCCAGGTCATCAAGGCCGACCACATGTCCAACCCGGAGCAGACCAAGAAGGTCTGCGAACGGATGGTCCTCCAGGAAAAAGTGCATGTGTTGATGGGGACCAACAACAGCGGTCTGATGAAAATCATCAATGAGGTGGCCGACAAATACAAGGTCATTGCCATGGATGTGGCGGCTATGACCGATGAACTTTATGATGCCCCCAATTTCAGCCGCTATTCGTTTATGACCGTCTTTTCAACCGAGCAGGTCGGAAGGGGGATGGCCTACTATTACGGACAGATCCGAAAAAAAGAAAAAAAATTTTACCTGCTCTGCCAGGACTATATGTTCGGCCACGCCTTGACCCGCGCCTTCAAAGACGGCTTGAAGGAATACTATCCCGAGGCCCGGATTGTCGGAGAAGATTACCATAAGCTGTTCCTGACTGATTTCGCCCCTTATCTGACCAAGATCAAGGCTTCCGGGGCCGAGGTTATCTTCACCGGAGATTGGATCCCGGACGCCGCCAATCTGCTCAAACAGGCCAGACAAATGGGTATCACCCTTCCCTTTGCCCATATCTTTTTAGATGACCCCAATTCCCTGCACGAAGTAGGGGTGGAGGGGACAAGGGGCCTGGTTCAGCTCAGCCAATACGGGACGGAAAACCCGACCTTCAAGACGCCGGAACAGATCAAATACTATAAAACCTGGAACAATCTGTGGAAGACCAAATGGAAGGCTCCTTACAATACCCCGATGTTCGAGCACCCGGCGGGGAACGTAGGCTTTTACACCGAACAGACCTATTGGCTTTTAAGTGTGATCGATCGGGCCGGAAGTACGGATCCGGAGAAGATCATCAAAACCTGGGAAGGGGATACCTATCGATATGAAAACGGGAAGATAATGAAAATGCGGGCCTGCGACCATAAGGTCATTCAGGACCTGCACGTCGTCGAATATGTCCCACCGGAACAGCAAAAGGTGTCTTTCAACATCCCGCCCTATTATTGGTTCAAGGGGTGTTCCAACCCCGGCCCCACCTTTACCATCCCGGCGGCCAAGGTTTTACCTTTAATGGATCAAAAGCTGGATAGATGCAAGGGCAAGAATAACTGGGGTGAATAACTAAAGCAAGAAAATGCGCTTCTCAGGCCTCGCCTAAGAGGAGGGGCTTGGGAGGCGCCTAAATGAACTCTTATAGATCAAATAGATGGATCCAAAAATGGCTATGAGGTATTTTTATGCCCAATGTATTTGCTAATGGGATTCAGATCGAGTACGAGACCTTTGGGGAACCTTCATCTCCGCCGCTACTGCTGATCGCGGGAATTGGGGGACAAATGATTGGGTGGGATGAGGAACTCTGTAAAGAATGGGCGAGAAAAGGCCTTTATGTAATCCGTTTTGACAACCGCGATGTGGGGCTTTCTACGAAAATGGAAGAGGCAGGCGTTCCCGACCTAATGGCAGCAATGACGGCCAGAATGAAGGGAGAAAAAGTGGACGCGCCTTATACTCTCGACGATATGGCAGATGACGCTGTCGGGCTTCTGGACGCGCTTAAAATAGATAAAGCCCACATCTGTGGTATATCCATGGGCGGGGCCATCGCGCAAACGATATCGTTCAGACATCCTTCCCGCGTCCGGAGCATGACCCAGGTTTATGCGACCACCGGGAATCCTCAGCTTCCGATGCCGAAACCCGAGATCATGGCACTCCTGCTTACCCCCCCGCCCGAGGGGCGCGAGGCTTATGTCGATTATATGATGAAGTTATATCAAACGATCGCTGGTCCCGGCTTCCCCTTCGATGAGATTTGGCACAGGAAGTTGGCAGGTCGCAGCTATGATCGGGCATTTTATGGTCCGGGAAAAGCTCGCCAATTCGTGGCGATTCTTGCACATGGAAACCGGAAACCCTTGCTCGCTTCCATAACTGCACCGACACTGGTGATCCACGGAGCGGATGATCCGCTGGTGCCAGTATCGGGGGGGAGAGATAGCGCGGAGGCGATACCTGGTGCCGAGTTGATGATCATTGAGGGTATGGGTCACGACATGCCCCATGGGAGCGCGTGGCCCCTCATCGTCGAGGCAGTAGTTGCCCATGTTCGCAAAGCGGATGGCCTGTGATCTGGCGTGGGATTACGCCCTTTACGCCGAATTCTTCAAGAAAAAGGGTGATGCGACTCAGGCCAAAGAAAAACTGAGTAAGATCATCGAACTGATGCAGGGGTGCAACACCAACGGCTGGGTAAAGAAGTACGAGGAAGAGCTGGCCGGGCTGTGATAGACCGTTTGATCCAAATCTTGACTTGGCTCATTAACAATGTCGGTTACTATGATTGAAAGAGAAAAAGCAGGATCAGAAATTAAAATTCTGATTTTTTTACGCGTTTCAATCGGTAAGTTGCTGGAATTTGAAACTATGGCGCTCCAACAGTAGGTGTACTCGATAAATTTGAGTGCGGAGGGGCAATTTTTTAAGATAACGAAAAATACTTAACTTTTATTAGCAACCTTTTTTGATTTGTCGTCATCCCTGAAAAAAATTTCCCCCAAGTTTATCATCAATTCATAGGGGGGGCACTAAAGGCACCCCCCTGTCCATCGCTTTGCAAAACAAAGAAAAAGGTTGCGCATGGGTTGCAAGTTGAGGTAAAATACAAGCGATTTCACAAATTTAACATTAAATAAAATCAATATGTTAGATGTCAAACAATCGACTGTCACGCCGGAGGCCACGGGTTCGAGTCCCGCCGACCCCGCCAGAAAAACACAAGGGGTTAGCCAAATCATATTTGGCTGACCCCTTTTCTTTCCAAGTGAACCCCTCTATTTACTAAAAACAAATTTTAAAAAGACAGACCATGGATCATTCTCCCAAGAACCGTAACGGCAAAAGCATACTGGCCTTGGATATCGGCGGTGGGACCCAGGACCTTTTGGTCTTAACCGAAGGGCAGCCCCTGGAAAATGCCCTCCAGTGCGTCCTGCCTTCCCCGACGGTCATGGTGGCCAGACAGATCCTTCAAGCCGCCCGCGAGCAAAAGGCCATCTTTTTAAGCGGTCACCTGATGGGCGGCGGGGCCTCTTCTCGGGCCATCGGCGATCATCTGAAAGCCGGCCTGCCGGTTTATGCCCTGGCCAGGACGGCCCTGACCATCCGGGACAACCTCGGCCAGGTTGTCCAAATGGGGGTCCGTATAACGGAAACCGCTCCTCCTGAAGCGGTCGAAATTTTTATGGCCGATATTCAGGAAAAAGCCTTAACCACCCTTTTTGAGGCTTTCGGACTGGTTTTGCCTGAGGACCGCCTGGTGGCCGTTCAGGATCACGGTTTTTCTCCCGAAGGGAGCAACCGCCGATTCCGTTTTCGGCAATGGGAATCTTTTTTAACCTCCGGGAAATCCTTAGAAACCCTTTTGTACCGAAACGTTCCCGAACACCTGACCCGGATGAAAGCCGTTCAGGAGATATGGCCTCAGGCGCGGGTCATGGATACGGGGGCGGCCGCAATCCTGGGGGCCATGGAAGATGAAAAGGTCAAAGGCCTTCAATCTCCCAACTTTCTAATCGTCAATATCGGCAACGAGCACACCCTGGCCGCCTGGATGGTTGAAGGTCGAATCCGAGGGATTTTTGAGCATCACACCTTCTTTTTAGACCAGGAGAAACTGTTAAATAATTTGGAAGGATTTGTTTCCGGCCGCCTGACTAATGACCAGGTCCTTCAGGACATGGGACACGGCTGTTTAAATATTACCCCGATGGAAAGAACTTCTTTGCCCATCGTGGTCACCGGACCCCGCCGGGCCATGCTGGCCCAAACCCAGGCCTTCATGGCCGCCCCCTACGGCAATATGATGCTCAGCGGTTGTTTTGGTCTGATGCGGGCCTTTCGCTTTTCAAATCAACCCTAATATGATATAAAATTATAAAAAAAGATTACACCACAGACGCTGAGGCACGGAGAGAAGCAAGATATTCACCGCAAAAACGCAAAGGACGCCGAGGAATATGATTTTGCATTTGCCGGTGAGAGGCAGGCAAATGCAAAGCGAGCTTTTTACTTTCCGCCCTCTCAGCGGAAAGTAAAATAGTTTCTTCTCTGCGATCTCTGCGGCTCTGTGGTGAAAGCATCCTATCTGCTCCTCTTGCTCCCAAAAACTCACATCATAGAGCAATGGAACACTCGACAGAAAAAAGAATTCAAGAACTCCGCAAACTCCTCCATTACCACAACTACCGTTATTATGTCCTGGACGATCCGGAGATCTCCGACGCCCAGTACGACCGGTTGCTCCGTGAGTTAGAGGAACTGGAAGCCCAACACCCCGAGTTGATTACCCCGGACTCTCCCACCCAGCGGGTGGGGGCCCAACCGATAAGCCGATTTAAGACCGTGGCCCATTCCATCCCCATGCTCAGCCTGGAAAACGGGTTTAGTTTTGAGGAAGTCCTGGAATTCGACCGTCGAATCAAACGCTACTTGAAAAACGAACAGGAAATCGACTATACCGCCGAACCCAAGATGGACGGCTTGGCCATCGAGTTGATTTATGAGGAGGGGATCTTGGTCCAATCCTCCACCCGGGGCGACGGATTCATGGGCGAAGAGGTCACCTTAAATGTGCGCACCATCCACGCCATTCCCCTGAAACTCCTTGAGGCCAAGGTCTCTCCGCCCAACCGACTGGAAGTCCGTGGGGAGGCTTATATGAAGCTCGAAGATTTTAAGGAATACAACCGCAGGCGGGAACAGCAGGGGGAAGCCTTGTTTGCCAACCCGAGAAATGCCGCCGCCGGCTCTCTGCGCCAGTTGGACCCCAGGATAACCGCCGAGCGGCCTTTACATTTTTTTGCCTATGGCCTGGGATTGGTGACGGGACGAATCTTCTCCAGTCAGTGGGAGGTCCTCCAAACTCTGCCAAGCTGGGGTTTGCCGGTTAATCCCCAGGCCCGACTTTGTCCGGGGATAAAAAAGGGCCTGGAATTTTGTGAAGAAATAGAAGCCCTCCGTCATACCTTGCCTTACGAAATTGACGGGGTGGTCCTTAAGGTCAATTCTTTTGCCCTGCAGGAGCGGTTAGGAATCAAATCCAGAAGTCCCCGTTGGGCCTTGGCCTATAAGTTCCAGCCCTCCCAAGAAACCACCCAAATCCTGAACATCGAAGTCCAGGTCGGCAGGACCGGGACCTTGACCCCCGTGGCTCATCTGAAACCGGTTATGGTCGGCGGGGTCGAAGTCGGCCGGGCTACCCTCCATAACCAGGATGAGATTGAGAGAAAGGATATTCGAATAGGCGATACGGTGGTCATTCAGCGGGCCGGAGAGGTTATCCCGGAGGTCGTCAAGGTCATTACATCGGTGCGAAAAGGGGATGAAAAATCCTTTACCATGCCCAAAAAGTGTCCGGTTTGCCGGTCTCCGGTAGTTCGCCTTCCAGGTGAAGCGGCCCACCGCTGCACCAACCCCAACTGCCCGGCCCAGATCAAAGAATCCATCCACCATTTTGCCTCCAAGGGGGCCATGGATATCGAGGGGATGGGTGAAAAATTGATCAACCAGTTGGTGGATAAAGGACTTATCCATGATTATGGCGATCTGTACACGCTTTCCAAAAATACCCTGGCCTCTCTGGAACGATTGGCCGAAAAATCATCCCATAACCTGACTCAGGCCCTGGAAAGGAGCAAACAAACTACCCTGGGCCGATTCATTTATGCCCTGGGGATCCGCCATGTGGGGGAGCATCTGTCCGGCTTATTGGCCGGCCAATTCGGCTCCTTAGAGGCCTTGATGGATGTTTCCGAGGAAGAGTTGTTATCCATCCGGGAGGTCGGTCCAAGGGTAGCCCGCAGCATCCGGACTTTTTTTGAAAATCCACAGAACAGGAAAACAATAAAGAAAATCCTGGCTGCCGGGGTAAAAATAAAAAAAGAAGAAAAGGCCGGCGGACCGAAGCCTTTAACCGGCCGAACTTTTGTCCTTACCGGCCGATTGAAGGGGTTGACCAGAGACCAGGCCAAAGAAAGGATAGAGGCCCTTGGGGGAAAAACGGCCGATCAGGTGAGCGGCAAGGTAGACGCCCTGGTTGTCGGGGAAGACCCCGGTTCCAAGCTCAACAAGGCCAGGGAACTAAAAATAGCCACTCTGACCGAAAATGAATTTTTGCAATTGATTGGACGGGGATAATGGAAAATATTTCAGCCCGGGTTATTATTCACGGGTGGGTACAAGGGGTATACTTTCGGGCCTATACCCGGGATCAGGCCAAGTCCCTGGGTCTAACCGGCTGGGTTCGCAACCGCCGGGATGGGACCGTTGAGGCCTATTTTGAAGGGAGCAAAGGAAAAGTGGACCGAATGGTCGCCTGGTGCCACCAGGGGTCTCCTTCCTCCCAGGTTGAACAGGTCGAGGTCTTCTATGGACCGTCTATGGGGAACTTTGATTCCTTTGAGATCCGCTACAATTAGTTTGATTCATATTTCAAATATTTATTTGACATAAAAAACAATCTTTAGTATATAAAAAGTTTATTCTTAATTGTCATAGAAAAGGGTTAATACCTAAGACATGGAATCCAAAGAAATTCAAATCCATTTTCCGGATGGAATTTCCTTCTCCTTTCCCAGGGGGTTCGAGGCCGAAAAGGCCTTAGGGGAGTGGACCAAAGGGCCTTTAAAGGGGATCGTGGCCGCTCGTCTGAATGGAGAATTGATAGAGCTTTCGAGGGGGTTATTGACTGAAGGGAAATTGGAACCGGTCCATGCTCATGATCCGGATGCCTTAGATATCTTACGCCATTCCACCGCCCATTTGATGGCCCAGGCCGTTAAAGAGTTATTCCCGGAGGTTAAACTGGCCATCGGTCCGGCTATCGAACAGGGATTTTATTACGATTTTTCCAAAGAAACCCCCTTTACCCCCGAGGATCTCCCCCGGATCGAGGAACGGATGCAGGCTTTGAGCCGGCAAAAAATCCCCATCGTCCGGGAGGAAGTTCTTAGGGAAGAGGCCATAAATCTGTTTACCTCCCAGGGAGAATCCTTCAAAGTCGAGATGTTGCAGGAACTTTCCGAGCCGACGGTTTCTCTCTACCGACAGGGGGATTTCGTCGATATGTGCCGCGGTCCTCATCTGCCGTCCACTGACCAGATCCGCTATTTTAAACTGACCCATGTGGCCGGGGCCTATTGGCGGGGCGACGAACGAAACCCCATGCTCCAGAGGATTTACGGGACCGCCTTTTTTGAGAAAAAAGAATTGCAGGACCATCTATTTCGCCTGGAAGAGGCCAAACGCCGGGACCATCGCCGATTGGGCCGGGAATTGGATCTTTTCAGCATCCATGACGAGGTCGGACCCGGACTGGTCATTTATCATCCCAAAGGGGCCTTATTGCGGACCATCCTGGAGGACTTTGAAAAGAAAGAACATCTAAGGCGCGGCTATGAGATCGTTATCGGCCCCCAGTTGTTAAGGGCCGATCTCTGGAAAAAATCCGGCCATTATGAGAATTACCGGGAACTGATGTATTTTACCGAAATCGACGGCCAGGGATACGGCATAAAACCCATGAACTGTCTGGCCCATATGCTTATTTATAAGTCTAAAATCCGCAGCTACCGGGATCTTCCTAAACGATACTTTGAATTGGGGACGGTCCATCGCCATGAGAAGTCCGGTGTTTTGCACGGCCTGATGCGAGTTCGTCAGTTTACCCAGGACGATGCCCACATCATCTGTACCCCGGAACAGCTTCAGGATGAAATTCGGGGGGTCCTCAATTTCGTGGCCGACGTGATGAAGATTTTTGATTTTCCCTTTGAGGTCGAGATCAGCACCCGTCCGGAAAAGTCCATCGGCAGCGACCAGGATTGGGACCGGGCCACCGAGGCCTTGGTTCAAGCCTTAAAAGCCAACGGATTGACCTATTCCATTTGCGAGGGCGAAGGGGCCTTTTACGGCCCCAAAATCGACATCAAGTTAAAAGACGCCCTGGATCGGCGCTGGCAGTGTGCGACTATCCAATGTGATTTCACTCTGCCGGAGCGGTTTGATTTGAATTACATCGGCCCCGACGGAGAACGCCATCGGCCGGTTATGGTCCACCGGGTCATCCTGGGGGCCATGGAACGGTTTATCGGGGTCTTGATCGAACATTATGCCGGGGCCTTTCCCGTTTGGCTGGCCCCGGTGCAGGCCATTGTCCTGTCGGTCACCGACCGCAACTCGGGTTATTGCCAACAGGTTTTTGATGAGTTGCTTCAATCCGGCATCCGGGCCGAGATCGATATCCGAAACGAAAAATTGGGTCTCAAAGTCCGTGAGGCTCAATTGCAAAAGATTCCCTATATGATCGTCATTGGTGATAAAGAAGAGGAACAAAGGGCCGTCAGTCCCAGGAGCCGCGGGGGAGAAAATTTGGGGGTCTGGTCAGTTCCTCGGTTGGTTGAACGGATCAAGCAGGAATCGGTTCCGGGGAAAAATGGATAATACGGCGGAATGAGGATTGCGAACAAAGCCCCCAAAATTCAGGGAACCAAATTTTTCAATTCCGCATTCCGAAATCGGGAAACCGAAATAAAAATAGGAGGTGGTGGTTATAGCTAAATCGGTTAATGTGAACCATGAGATCAGGGCGGCGAACGTGCGCGTAATCGGGGAGGGCGGTGTGCAGCTTGGTATTTTGCCCTTGGCCCAGGCCCTTTCTCTGGCTAAAGAAGAAGGATTGGATTTGGTTGAAGTAGCCCCACAACTGGATCCCCCTGTCTGCCGGATCATGGATTATGGTAAGTTTAGGTACCAACAAACCAAAAAAGTCCATGAAGCCAAAAAACGTCGAACGATTATCCAGGTCAAGGAAGTCAAAATTCGACCCAAAACCGAAGAACACGATTTTCAGTTCAAAGTAAGAAACATTCGGAAATTTTTGGAAAAAAAGAATAAGACCAAAATATCCCTGATGTTTCGGGGCCGGGAGATCCAATATCAGGAAGCGGCCCGGAAAATCATGAACCGGATTACCGAAGAGACCAAGGACCTGGCCACAGTGGAGCAGGCGCCCAAACTGGAAGGCCGAAACATGACCATGGTTCTGGGTCCGAAATAAGTTAAAAACGGGATTCAAAGTTTACGAGGGCGAGAGGGTCGTTTAGAGTTCGGAGAGGTGATATTTTACTCCGAACTCTAAATTTGATTTACAAGACCCTCAAATCCGCTGCCTTCAGGCCAAGTATCGATAAGGAGAGTATTGTTATGCCCAAGATGAAAACCAGAAGAGGCGCTGCCAAGCGATTTAAGACCACCGGCAAAGGCAAGGTCGTCCGTTCCAAGGCCTATGGCAGCCACATTTTGACCAGCAAGACCACCAAGAGAAAAAGGCGATTGCGCAAGTCGGCTATCGTCGATGCAGCCAATGTCAGGGCCATCAAAAGGATGTTGCCCTACAGTTAAAAACGTTACCATATTGAGGTGAATGATCATGCCCAGAGTAAAAAGAGGCTTCAAGGCCCGACGGAGAAGAAATAAGGTCCTAAAGTTGGCTAAAGGATATCGCGGTGCCCGCAGCCGCTTATTTAAGACAGCGACCGAGGCCGTCGATCGGTCTCTCAAATATGCCTATCGGGATCGCAAGGTTCGGAAAAGGGAATTCAGGGGGTTATGGATTGTGCGAATCAGCGCCGCCGCCAAGAAAAACGACCTGTCTTACAGTCGTTTAATGGGGGCCTTGAAGAAGGCCGGTATCGGTCTGGATCGCAAGGCCCTGTCCGAGATAGCCACTCGGGATCCGGAAAGGTTTACCTCTTTGGTAAAGATGGTTTCCCAGCCTCAGGCTTAATCCCCGCTCGGCCTAACCTATCCTCTACCCGACAAGATAATCTGCCATGTTATCAAAATTAAAATCCTTGGAAACCCGATTCAGGGAAGAGTTGAGCCGAATTGCCTCTTTAAAAGATTTGGAGACCTTACAGGTCCGGATCTTAGGGAGGAAAGGGGAGCTGACTCAGTGTTTACGGGAATTAGGGACCCTTTCGGCAGAAGAAAGGCCCCTGGCCGGCCAGGAGGCTAATCGGGTTAAAGGGATCCTGGAAGGGTTGCTCAAAGAAAAGAAAGAGGCCTTTTCCTCTAAAGAGACGGCGGGTGTTTCCGGATTTGATTGGAGTCTGCCCGGCAGAGGGAGCATCTTAGGCCACCGCCATCCGATCAGCCAGACTATGGATCAAGTCTGCGATATTTTTTCCCGCCTGAATTTTGAATTGGCTGAAGGCCCGGAAATCGAATTAGACTACTATAATTTTGAAGCCTTGAATATGCCCATGGATCACCCGGCCCGGGACATGCAAGACACCTTTTACATTTCTGAGTCCATCCTGCTCAGGACCCAGACTTCTCCCATGCAGGTCCGGGTTATGGAGAAAAAGGCTCCCCCTCTGCAAGTCATTGCCCCGGGAAAAGTATTTCGCCGCGACTCGGACGTTTCCCATTCCCCCATGTTTCATCAGGTAGAGGGTTTTATGGTCGGTGAGGATATCAGTTTAGGCGACCTTAAAGGAATCCTGACCTTCTTTATCCGCCAGATGTTTGGGGAAAATACCCCCCTTCGCTTCCGTCCCAGTTTTTTCCCTTTTACCGAACCGAGTGCGGAAGTGGATATAGGCTGTGTGATCTGTCGGGGAGCCGGTTGCCGGCTCTGCTCTCAAACCGGCTGGCTGGAAATCCTGGGATCGGGCATGATCGACCCGGAAGTCTACCGGATGGTGGGCTATGATCCAGACCGGGTCAGCGGTTTTGCTTTCGGTATGGGAGTGGAACGGATCGCCATGCTCCGGTATGGGATCGATGATATCCGCATGTTCTATGAAAATGACCAGAGGTTTTTGAGACAGTTTTAACAAAAAAGGGTTCAAGGATTCCAGGTTTCGAGGGTCCAAGGGTTTAATCTCAATGCCTTTCACTTGTATCCTTGACCCCTGGACCCCTTGAATCCTCTTTCACGTTTCCTGGAGTCCCTTGCTCACATAAGGGTTTGCTATGAAAGTCACTTTTAACTGGTTGCAGAATTATGTAGATTTGGCCGGCCTTTCGGTTGACGAAGTGACCCAGGCCTTGACCATGGCCGGTCTGGAGGTCGAGGCCGTCATGCCCATCGGACGGGAGTTGGAGTCCCTGGTGGTTGGGGAGATCCTGGAAGTCCAAAAACATCCTCAGGCCGACCGGCTTACTCTTTGTAAGGTGACGACCGGGGGAGAACCTCTGAATATCGTCTGCGGTGCCCCAAACGTGCGGCCTGGGGTCCTGGCGCCGGTGGCTCTGCCCGGGACCCGGCTTCCTTCCGGGATGGAAATCCGGGTGGCCACCATACGAAATGTTGTTTCCCATGGGATGCTCTGTTCGGAGAAGGAACTGGGATTATCGGAAAACCATTCGGGGATCATGATTCTTCCCGGGACGGTTGCTGTCGGCCAGCCTTTGAGCCGGGCTCTGGGTCTGGAAGATACCTTAATGGAAGTTAATGTTACGCCTAATCGGGGGGATTGTTTGAGTCATATCGGGATCGCCCGGGAAATCTCAGCCCTCTTCGATCGTCCCTTATCACTTCCCGACGTTTCAGCCGCCCCGGCAGGAAAAGTGATAGAGGAAATAACTTCCGTTTCAATTCTGGCCCCCGATTATTGCCCCCGTTATTCAGCCCGATTGATCCGGGGAGTCACCATTGGTCCTTCCCCCTTCTGGCTGCGCCAACGGCTTCATTCCGTGGGGATTCGAAGCATCAATAATGTGGTTGATGTCACCAATTTTGTCATGATGGAATACGGACAACCTCTTCATGCCTTCGATTTTGATACCTTGGCCGGGAGGCGAATTGTCGTTCGTACCGCCCTCCCCAATGAACGAATGACCACCCTGGACGGGCAGGAACGAGATTTGACTCCAGAAATGCTGGTCATTGCCGATGGGGAAAAGGGCGTGGCCCTGGCCGGCGTCATGGGGGGACTGGAAACGGAAATTCAGGCCTCGACAAAAAACATACTCCTGGAAAGCGCCTATTTCGAACCTCGTTGTATCCGCCGCACCGCCAAAAAACTATCCTTGTCCTCGGAGGCCTCCACTCGATTTGAACGAGGAGTGGATATCGATGGGGTTCTGAAAGCCAATGACCGAGCGGCCCTGCTGATACAGGATTTGGCCGGGGGGGAGATCGTGCCCGGATGGATCGACCAGTACCCGCGGCCTTTGACCATTGGACCGATCTGTCTAAATACCGCCAAGACCGCCCGCTTTTTGGGGATTGAAGTTTCGACCGAAAGGGTCTTGAATATCAGCCATGGGTTGGGTTTTCGAGCGGAGGTCAAGGGAAAAGATCTGGTGGAAATTATACCCCCTTCCTTTCGCCGCGATCTTACCCGGCCGGTTGATCTTATGGAGGAGGTGGCCCGAATGATCGGCTATGACCGGATTCCGGCGACCATCCCCAATATTGCATCCCAAAGCGGCAAGCCACCCCAGGCCCTGGCGGTCTTCAAAAAGATCCAAGAAATACTGAACGGTCTCGGCTTCGATGAGATTATCACCTATAGTTTTATTTCCGAGGGACTCAGCTCCCTATTTCTGGACTCCCGGTCTTCGTCCGAATCGCCTTTAGTCCGGATCAACAACCCAATTTCCGAGGACCAATCGGTCATGCGGGTCAGTCTGATCCCGGGGATGCTGATGACCATGATGAAAAATTGGACCCAGCGGAACCTCAACCTCCGTCTTTTTGAATTGGGTAAGGTCTTTTCCGCCTCCACTGACCTGAACACCTTGCCCGTGGAGACCAATCGTTTATCAATTTTGTGGACCGGAAGAAGGTATCCGGAATCCCATTATTTCAAGGCCGATCCGGTTGATTTTTTTGACCTTAAAGGGGTCCTGGAAAACCTTTTCCAGGGACTGAATCTTGAAAATTACTCCCTCCTGCCGGCTTCCCCGCCCCCCTATTTCACCCCCGAAAAGTATGTTCGGATCGGGGGACAGGGAGAACCCATTGGAGAAATGGGAGAAATATCCCCCCGGTGCCGCTCACTTTTTGACTTGAAGGAGAACGCTTTCCTGATCGATTTGAATCTGGACCTGCTCATCCCTATGGCCCTCGACGTCCCTCTTTTTAAACCCTGGCCCAGGTTTCCGGAGATTACCAGGGATATGGCCCTGATTATCGATGAAAATATCCCCTGGAAAGAGATAAAAGAGGAAATTCTTTCTCTCGAAGAACCCCTTATCGAAGAAATCGAACTCTTCGACCTCTATCATGGAAAGCCGATTCCAGAAGGAAAAAAGAATATGGGGGTTCGAATCCACTACCGTTCTCCTGAAAAGACCCTTTCAGACGAAGGGGTCAATGCCATCCATGACCGACTGCTGAAACGGGTACTGGGAAAATTTGGGGCTACCCTAAGGGAAAAATGAAAGAAATCTGTTGAAATAGACTGACATTTCATTCATAATGTAAACCATACCTTTAATCCAGCAGAGGGGAGTCCATGGAAACTGAGGGAATTCCCGATAAACAGTATTTCAAAATCGGAGAAGTCAGTGGCTTGACCAAGTTGGAACCCTACGTTCTCCGCTATTGGGAAACGGAGTTCAAAATGATCCGTCCCGTCCGTTTCGGCTCAAACCAGCGTATGTATCGCCGGAAGGATGTGGAAACCCTCCTGGAGATCAAAAAATTATTATACGACGAAGGATTTACCATAGCCGGAGCCAGAAAAAAATTGCTCCAGAATTCCAAAAAAGAAAAGAAACCCCTTTCCAACATCGAAGACCCCGGGACCGGGGGTGCCGATGGTCTGAAGCCTCTGCTCCGGGAAATCCAAAAGGACCTCACCGACCTGGCTCGATTCCTTAATAAATAAACCCGCGACCTTTCCCGACAATATTTTTCAGTTGCTGAGAATTGATTTCTAACGCCGACGCAACCGATGTAATTTTTCGAATTTAGAAATTTATTTTTGCCCAAATGGATCTTCAAAAATTAAGCCATCTTATGACCTCCCTCCCTCACCAATGCGGGGTCTATCTCATGAAGGACCGGGAGAAGGAGATCATCTATGTCGGCAAGGCCAAGGATCTCAAAAAAAGGGTAACCTCCTATTTAAAAGCCGAGGGGATAAAGACCACCGCCTTACTCGAACGGGTGGAAGGACTGGATTATATCCTGACGGCCAACGAGAAGGAGGCCTTGATCTTAGAAAGCAACCTGATCAAGAAACATCGCCCCCGCTATAATGTGGTCCTCCGGGACGACAAACAATACCCCTGTTTAAGACTCGGCCTGGAGGAACCCTATCCGCGATTGCAGGTCGTCCGAAGGATCAAGAAGGACAAGTCCCTCTATTTCGGCCCTTTCTCTTCAGCCGGAAAAATGCGGGCTACGGTTGATTATCTCCAACGGGTCTTCCCCCTTCGACAATGCCGGCAAAAAGAACTTCCCCGGCGGTCCCGTCCTTGCTTATATTTTCAAACCGGAAGATGCCCCGGTCCTTGTCATGGGAAAATAACCCCGGAGGAATACCGCCGACGGATCCAGGAGGTCATTTGGTTCCTGGAGGGGAAAAACCGTGATTTATTAAAAGGGCTCAAAACGCAGATGACCCTGGCCTCGGAGAACTTACGGTTTGAAGAAGCCGCTTTCTTAAGGGACCGCATCAAGGCCATCTCGGAAACCTTAAAGGAGCAAAAGGTCGTCTCTACCCATTTTACCAATGTCGATGTCATCGACTTGGTCGAGGACGAGTCCTCGTTTGCGGCGGTAATCCTCTTTATTCGCCTCGGTTCCGTCATCGGCATGAGTCGGTTCCGTTTCAAAACGACGATCCAGTCTCCGGAGGAATGTCTGACCGATTTGATCCAACAAGTTTACCGGGGCGGGAAATATATCCCCAAAAAACTCATGGTCCCTTTCCCGTTGGAAGATTCTTCTTTGATCGAAGAAGTCCTTTCCGAACTGAAGGGGGAAAAGGTCGGGATCATGGTCCCCAGCCGGGGGGAAGGACGCCGTTGGATGGCCCTGGCCGAGGAAAATTGCCGAAGTTTCTTAAGCCAAAAAGAACCCGGGCAGGATTACCCGGAAAAGATAGCCCGGCCCCTTCAGGAAAAGTTGGGCTTGCAGACACTTCCTCTATCCATCGGGGCCTTGGATATTTCCAACATCCAGGGAGACCTGGCCGTAGGATCATGGGTTGTCTTTAACCAGGGACAGCCGGATAAAAACGGTTATCGCCGTTTCAAAATCATGACCGTTGACCGGCCCAATGATTATGCCATGATGGAGGAGATGATCGGGAGACTGGTCCGGAATCATCCCAAGTTGCCCGACCTGATCCTGGTGGATGGGGGAAAAGGACAATTGAATGTCCTGAAGAACCTGGTTGAAGAAATCCCCCAGGATCGAAGACCGGATATTTTGGCCCTGGCCAAAAAAACCTTTCGGCCCCAGGGGGGCAAGGACGGTATTTACCTTCCCAACCGAAAAAATCCGGTCCGGTTGTCTTCCGATTCGGCTTTGTTGCATTTTTTAGAAAAAGTCCGGGATGAAGCCCATCGGTTTGCCCTGGCCTATCATCATAAACTCCGGCAAAAAGAAATCCGCCCGGTTAAGCCAAAGGCTCAGGGATCCTATTCAGGAAACCGATGATTGGCAATTACAGGTTCCCCAAGTGGAAAAGTAGAAGGATCGATATTCCGTATTGACAGCTTGTTCGATAATAACTAAACTATTTTGGTGACGTGACGAGTTACAGTCACGTTTTGCTTAGGAGGTTTCTTTCATGTTTGGTATTGGGATGCCCGAATTATTATTGATTCTGGCCGTGGCCCTCATCGTCCTGGGCCCCAAAAAACTGCCGGAAATGGCCCGTTCCCTCGGAAAAGCCCTGGCCGAATTAAAAAAATCTACCGAGGAGCTCAAAGGAAATCTCAATGTGGGGGATGAGTTTAAAGATGTTCAAAAGGATCTATCCAACATTATTGATCCCAGCCAATATTTGGAAACGCTGACACCCAACCTTCCTGAGGCGGATCAGGAAATAAAACCGGAGGTTAATCCCGATGTTAATAAAGAGGTTTTCCCGGAAATTAACCCAGAAGTAAATCCCGAGATCAAGTCTGAGGTTAAGTCCGAAATCAAACCCGACATCAAACCCGCTGCTCAAACCTCTTCCTCTTCATTTCCGAAGGCCTCCGATGTCTGAGGCAAAAATGTCCTTCACCGCTCACCTGGCAGAACTCAGGAAGCGGTTGGTCATCTGTTTTATAGCCGTGGGGATCGGCTTCGGCGTGGCCTACGCCTACTCGGGCCAGATTTTTGAATGGCTGGTTCAACCTTTGATCGGAGTTCTGCCCCCTGGGGATAAGTTGGTCTTTACCGCCCTGCCCGAGGCCTTTTTTATTTACTTAAAAGCCAGTCTGATCGCCGGTGTCGTCCTGGCCTCTCCGGTCATTTTCTATCAGTTGTGGATGTTTATCGCCCCGGGGCTATATCAGAAGGAAAAAAAGTTTGTCCTGCCCTTTGTCATCATCTCCTCTCTTTTATTTGCGGGAGGGGCCCTGTTCGGTTATTATGTCGTCTTTCCCGTGGGATTTCGTTTCCTGGTCGGCTTTTCCACGGAAAATATCCGCGCCCTGCCTTCTCTCCAACTTTATCTTACTTTTTGCCTGAAACTGTTATTGGGTTTCGGACTGGTCTTTGAATTCCCGGTCCTGGCCTATTTTTTAGGCCGCATTGGGATCCTCAATTCAAAGATGATGGCCAAGAACAGGCCTATCGCCATTCTACTCATTTTTATCGTCGCCGCCGTCATCACCCCCCCCGACGTGGTCTCCCAAATTTTACTGGCCGTTCCTTTGTACCTGCTCTATGAAGTCAGTATCATTGTCGTCAAGTTCACTGGAAAGAAAAAAAAGGAGACCGGGGAAGAAGAATCATAGGGTCGAGAAATTCCCAGGTCTTTTTTTCAATTTTTGACTGAGGCGGATTGCATAATTCGGATATTTTTTATATATTAATAATCCTCCGGTGGTAGCTGGAACTGACCGCCGGGACATCCAACTTTTAATGAAATCAAGAAGGAGTAAACATGCTCAAAACCAAACTTACGGAATTGCTTGGAATCAAACACCCGATCATACAGGCCGGGATGGGACCCTTCAGCAACAACAACCTCTGCGTGGCCGCGGCCAACGCCGGGGTGCTGGGACTGCTTTCCACCAGTGGTCTTTTTAACAAAGAAGAGCAACCCTGGATCTATCAGGCCTTTGTGGAAAGCGGAGAAGCCTCCATGGAGGACGATATGGCCGGGGTGCTGGAAACGGTCTTGAAAAGGACCTATCGTCTGACCAAAGATAGAGGAGGCGTTTTCGGCATCAATGTCATGGTTTCGGCGGAACTGGTCGAAAAATCAAAAATTCTGATCGATACGGCTATTCGGGTTCGAGAGGAGAATCCCGATATTAGAAATCATTTTAAAGTCATCTTCACCTCGGCCGGAGACCCGGTTCCCTGGCGGGAAAAGATCAAGTCCGCCGGATTTACCTGGCTCCACGTCGTCCCTTCGGTAAAGGGCGCCCTACGATGTAAAAAGGCCGGGGTGGACTGTATCGTCGCTTCGGGGCATGAAGGCGGTTTTCATATCGCCTGGGAACCGGTCCATTCCATGGTTTTACTGCCTTCCGTGGTCGACGCCTTGGAGGGGTCCGGTATCCCCGTAGTGGGTGCCGGCGGGTTCTGTGACGGCAAGACCCTGGCCGCCGCTTTGGCCATGGGTGCGTCCGGCGCCCAAATGGGGACGCGGTTTTTAGCGACCCAAGAAAGTGATTTCCATCCCCTGTGGAAAGAGCAGGTAGTCAAAACAGGGGACCGCGGGACCTTGGTGGCCCGTGGTGTGGTCGGGCCGGCCAGATGGCTGAAGACCCCTTCCAGTCTTGAGCATCAGAAGAATTCTCTGGCCATGTCCCCGGGCGTGTTCTTGGGCACACCGGATGATTGGACCACGGTGCCGCCCCAGTTACTCCAGAATGAAAGGGAAGGCATCAAAGCCGTAGTCACGGGGGACCGGGAAAAGGCCCTCATGGCCGGCGGTGAATGTGCTCAGAGGGTGGAAGACCTGTCTTCGGTTCAGGATTTGGTGGATCGGATCATGACCGAGGCCACCCAGATCGTCAGGGCCTTTCCTAACTGCTTGGCCGATTAAGGTCTGACTCAAATCAGTCCGAAATAATGAGACAGGATTAACCGGACAGACAAGAGATCCGGTTAATCCTGTCTAAAAATACTTCTGCCCCGATTCACCTGTCTCCCCCGCACTTTCGATAAGGTGATCTTAACAGGTTGCTCAAAAAGGTCCAGATACAAGGCGCCCGAAATCCTGAGGAATGAGGCGTACATTGAAGTACGTCGCAATGACGAAGGATGAGGACAACGCAGTAGATGGGCCTTTTTCAGCAACCTGTTAAGCCGTCATCATGGGGAAACAGACAATCATGGTCGTAGAATTTTTTCCGACCTTCACTTCAATGCGGCCCTTGAGCAAGCGAATGAGACGATGGGTGATGTGAATGCCCCGGCCCCGTCCTTCTCCCTCCAGGAGTTTCAGCCGGTCCTCTTCCGAAATCTGACCACTGTTGGAGATCTCGGCGCAGGCCAAATTGCCGTCGATATAGGTGCGCACCGAGAGCTTGCCCCCATTGATGGGAATGGCCTTGGTGGCGTTGTTAAAGAGGTTGTCCAAGATACGCTCCAGGTAGAGGGGATAACAGCGCACCAAGAGAGGATCGAGAAAAGGGCCTTCTTCAAGAGTTACATTGGCCTTCAACATTTCTTTGATGGCTTCTTTATTGATCTCAAAACGCTTTTTTAGAATTTCCGTCAGGTTGACGGTCGGCTCTTGGCCCGCCTGATGTATGCTCAAGGCCATTTCCTGGATCCGGCCGGTCTCTTCCACCAGAATATCGAGATATTTTCTGACGGTCTCATTATCACTCAAGGAGGTTTCCTGGGCCAAGATGGTTTTTAACCGCCGGGCGAAGCCGGCTATGGCGATGGCCGGGTTTTTGAAGTCATGGAGCGTGTCATCCAACTGCTCTATTCGCTGGGCCTTCATGAGCTCCCGCCCCAAAAAAAGAAAAATCTCGATTTCCCATTCGCTGTATCCTTTTCTGAGGTCCAAGGCATCAAAGGTCATAAAATGAGTAATCTCATCATTGACTTTCAACGGAACATAAAGAATGGAGTTAATGTTGTAGTTGGCCGCAAATTTCTTCAAATTATTGGAAATCTTCTCGCTCCGCTGGGGGTCGACGACCAGGAGATACGAGGGCGTCACCACCTCATAAGGAGATTCTTGGATGGTGCTTTCCCTCCCCAAAAGAAGTTCAAAGGCCGGTTCACTCTTCACCGAAAAACTCTTGCCAATGCCGTGATAACCCCGAGTATCCGGGTAGCCGGCCTCCAAAACCACCACTTCTTGGTTCTCCGAGACGGAAAAGAGGGCACAGCTCTGGACATTGATGATATCGGCTATTTCAGGGATCACCTGGATGAAGACATCCTTCATCTTGACGCCCCCCCGGGAACCCAGCTTCTGGAATATCTTCTGGACGATGGCCTCCTTCTTCTCGTTGACCCGGTAGAGAGAAAGGATCTTCTTCCGACCGATGACAAAGGTAAGTCTGCGGGCCAGGAGTTCGGCCATCTGGATGTCCAAAGGCGGAAAACTCCGATCTTCTTCCTGGTAATAAATCTGAATCACCCCCACCATATCTCTCTCATGGGGAAAAAAGCGGGGGATGGAAAAAGGGATGGCCATCATGGAACGGACTCCCCTGCGTTCTATGACCCCCTTATCCCGGTAAAGGTCTTCCTTAAGGATGCTGGGGACTAAGTAGGGCTGCTGGGTCTTGACGACCTTCCCGGCTATGGTGTTCTCCAGGGGGATCTGGGTCTTCCGGGATGTCTCCTGATAGGGATGGGAACCGAAGGAAAGCATTTGGCCGGTGTTAGGGTCGTAAATCCTGACCGATGCCGATAGGGCCCCTAAAAACTCCACCATGTACCGGGTCACTTTGGTTAAAATATCAGATTCGGAGAGGTCCGGATTGATCTCTATGATCTCGTCGACCTGCTTGGATATTTCGGTTAAGAAGTTGGGAAGGAAAGACTCCTGCAGGGTTGCTGCCAGATGATCCCAAAAGACAAGATCCTGACAACTATGGGCCCAGGGTTCTTTCCGCATGGTCTGGATAAGTCTGCTGAGAGAACGTCGGATCATTTCTGGCCCACAGGGTTTAACTCAAAGGTTAATATTTGGTTGATAAAGGTATAAAAAGCCGGTAATTAAGCCCAGCCCTTTTTTCAATATCCCATCGACTCGCCGACCAGCTTGACGTGGAGCCGGTCCTTAACGGCCTGGCCTTCAATAATGGACCACATATTACAGATGCGTCTCGGTGCGTGGCAGTCAGCGCACAAACCGGTTTCCGTGCAGGGGTTGGGGAGATTCAGCCGGATGCTGTTTAAGGGGGCGGCATGATGCTTAACCCGTTTTAAGGCGCTATCCAAATCCGGAGACACCTTATTCATTCCTATTACCAGAATGACCTTCCTGGGACCGAAGGCCATGGCGGCAATCCGGTTGCCCATGCCATCCAGATTGACCAGGGTCCCGTTTAAGGTGATGGCATTGGAGCTGGCGATCATGATGTCGGCCGTAAGGCCCCGCCGGCGCTGTTCCAATCCCTCTTCCGGAGAATACTCCGGCAGATAAGGATCGATCACCGTGACTTTAGGGATGGCCCTGACCGCCTCCCAGAGCCCCATTTCCACCAGGGAACTGGATCCGCAGCGAAAGACCGTCGCCCCTTCGGGGATCATCCGGACCACTTCGCTTTTGGCCTGGCTTATGGTAGGGGCATAACTCCCGGCCATGTTTTTCTTCTCCAATTCTTTAATGATCTGGTTGGCGACCTTTTCATGATAAATATCATTGACCGTGTTCATGTTTTCTACCTCTCCTTCCCATCCGAATTTTGATCTCAATCCTTTAAAAAAAGATTTTATTGAATAAACGCCACATAGTCAAGTTTTACCTCTTGTAGGTAGGGTCTTAATTTAGGACAACCCCGCTTATTCTTTTTTATAAGAATTTGAGGTTAAAAAATGATATAATAAAATATTGAAGATCAGACCTTGGCCCAAAGACATTGGCGTCAAGAAGAAAAGCCGGTCCGAACAAAGGAAATATTGGCCCGGGCCTGTCTGACCTAATTGAACCCCCGCAAAAAGGTACGAGTGCGGGCATAGACTGTGCTGCGAGAATCTAAGGAAATATTCGATGCTACCTTTTCCAAACATTGACCCGGTCCTCATCTCCATCGGTCCCTTGCAGATCCGCTGGTATGGCTTGATGTATATCCTGGGATTTTTAGCCTCCTATCTGCTGGTCCAGCTTCAATTGGCCCGCCAAAAATCACCGCTCCTTTCCAAGGAACAGGTGCTGGACCTTTATTTCTATCTGATCCTGGGGTTGATCCTTGGGGCGCGCCTGGGATACTGTCTCTTTTATAACCTCAAGGTTTATCTCCAGCACCCCTTGGAAATATTCGCTGTCTGGCATGGCGGCATGTCCTTCCATGGGGGCTTGTTGGGTGTGCTGGCGGCCAGTTGGATTTATTGCCGAAAGAATAAGATTTCCCTGCTGAACCTCGGGGACCTGCTTTTAGTTACGGCCCCCATAGGCTTGGGGTTAGGGCGACTGGCCAATTTTATCAATGGAGAGCTATATGGTCGAATCACCACGGTCCCCTGGGGCATGGTTTTCCCTCAGGGAGGGCCCTTACCCCGCCATCCTTCTCAGCTCTATGAGGCCATCCTGGAGGGGGGGGTGCTTTTTTCCATCCTCTGGGTGAAAAAAAACCACAAGGCCTTTCCCGGGGAAATCATAGCCTATTTCCTGATTCTCTACGGCCTGTTCAGGACCTTTATCGAATTTTTTCGGGAACCGGATGTCCAGGTGGGTTATTTTTTTGGATTGTTGACCATGGGACAGATCCTCAGTATCCTGATGATCGTAGTCGGAGGGTTACTGGTTTTCACCCGTCGATCAAAATAGCCAGACCTTTTATTTTACCCTTTTCCCCGATTTAACACGGATCGTTGTTACGACCCGGCGTGAAGGCTATCTTGAAGGCGCCAGCCCTTCACCGGAAAGCCGGATGACCAGGGGAGAAGAAGACACTTCCCATAAGCCTTTCACACGGTTCGTTCCCCTGAAAAAACTCAGGTAACTGTATTTGCCGTAATGGGTGATTTTGCGGGCCGCTGCCAGAATCGAATCCTTCTTGGTGCCCGTGACCGGCAAAAACAGGGCTACCCACTTTCCTTCTTCCTGGGGGTGCTTAAAAACTGCAAACAGGCAATCGGCGTCAGAGCTTGAAAGAAGTCCATCCAACGAAAACTTATCCGGCGACAGAACCATCCCTTCCGGCCGGGCCGTAAAAAATTTCTGAAGCCTCTCCGTCCGAGGCAGGCCAAAGAACAGCAAGCTGCTATCTTTTATCTTTTGGAGGTCCACGTTGCCTTCTGTCCTTATAGGCACATCCCCGTGATTCAGTCCGACAAGCAGCGTCTTAAAGGTTTCCTCAACCTCCGGCGAAATAGGGCCGCTGTATACGGCGACCAGTTTCTTCGCACCCTTTATGCTGTTTATGGTGGCCGGAATCTCCGATGGATAAAGAAGACGAAAAACATTGGTTTCCGGGTCCACGGCCAGGCTCCGTGGGACTTCGTTGACCTTCAGCTCAAAGGACTTCGTCAGGTCAGCCAAAGAAATCAGGCTGTCGTATTTTCCGGCAGAGGTTGTCAACCTGAGCGGAAGTTCGAGACGGTACGGGGGCGCCATTTGTCCGATGACACCTTCAATACTCCATTCCTTCCCGGATCTCGAGAACTGAACCTCTTTTACCTCCAGCACTGGTGCTCCCGGCCGGTTGATCCACTGGTCGAAAAGATTGCTGGCCTCTCCCGCTTCCCAGTGCCCTTCCTGTGTGAAGACTTCCCAGATGTCTTTCCACGACGTCCTTTCGAACAATCTTTCCTTAAACAGTCGGCGCAGTGACCGCCAGAAGACTTCGTCCCCCAGTTTTTGACGCACCATGTGAAAGACAAAGGCAGCTTTACCGTACCCGATCGCCCTCGAAGCGGGACTGACGCGACTGGTAAATTGTTTCAGGGGAAAATCGCCGCCGGCGGCTGTCAGGGTTGCATAATCCTGCAGGATCTGCCTTCGGTATGCCCTGGCCTCCTCTGAGGAAATTTCTTCCTGAGACAGGTAATCGGCAACATACGACGTCAGCCCCTCACACCAGTTGCCCGAGTCGTAATCCACGAAAACACCGTTGCCCCACCAGGAGTGGGCCACCTCATGCCTCAGGCTGGTTTCAGGGATAAAGGGCAGGCGCAAAACCGAAGTGCCCAGAAGCGTATAAGAGGGAAAGCCATACCCTGTGGGGAAAAAATTTTCGACCACGGCAAACTTGGGGAAAGGATAGGGGCCATGGAGCTTCTCATAAAACTCAAGGTGAGATGCCGCCGCCTTCAGGTATTTTTCAGACAGGAAATCACTCTCGGGGAAAAAATAGGTGAATACGGGCACACTCCCGGACAGCCGGGCATGAACGATATAAGGCCCGGCGGAGAGGGCCAATCCTTCCAGGGGTGTGTCAATTTCCCAGACCGATGTACTCTCTCTCCCCTGGTCTTCATGTCTCACCTGGCGCCCGGCGGTCACGGCATAGATCCCCCGGGGGGCAACGACCGTAAGGCGGAAAAGACACTTGCCGTCAGGAAGCTGGGGATACCATCCCGAGCCGGGGAGGAGGAAGACCCCTTTTTCGGTTATTGTCCCCTCAACCCCGAAACCGGGGTTATCAAAGCTCTCGGGGTTATCCGGCAGTTGGTCGTCGAAAACGGCTTCATAAGAAATGCTTACGGTTAGAGGGTGAGACCCGCCCGGATGGCCGGGGTAAAGGGTCAAATGATCCGACTGAAAGGTATGCCTAACTGGCTTACCGTCAACGGTCACTTGCTTGATGCGGGATTTGGGAGAGATCCGGAAGGTAAGATCTTGTGATGGCCACTGGGAGATGAGTAAGTCGTCCCGGGCGATGAGCTTCCTGGCTTTCAGGTCGAGCCTGACCTTAAGATCGTGGCGGACTGTGACGGCGTCAGCCATCGCCTGGCCGCACATCATCAAAGAAACAAAAAGCGCCAGAACACACCAGAAAATGCGGCTACTGACCATCCCATCCACTGCCTCATATCCCCTCTCCCGTGATATGATCGCCTGCCGGCGCAAGAGAACCTAACAAATCCTGGGGAGCTGTTCTCCGGCCAACATATCCATCAGGCGTTTTCCGCCGATAGTGGTTTTCATGACCACCCTCCCGGGATGTTCTTCTTTTACTTCTCCAATGACGGCGGCATCCTGGCCATAGGAATTTTTTTTCATGGCAGCCAAAACCGCTTCGGTCTGGGCTCGAGGAAGAATGGCGATCAGTTTCCCTTCATTGGCAATGTAAAAAGGATCCAGTCCCAGGATTTCCGCCGCGGCCACGACGCTCTCCCGAACGGGAACCGCCTCTTCATAAATCTCTATCCCCACCCGGGATTGGCGGGCGATTTCATTCAAGGTGGTGGCCAGCCCTCCCCGCGTAGGGTCCCGAAGGACATGAATCTCACCGGCAGCAAGCATTTCCCGGACCAGGTGGTTTAAAGGGGCCGCATCGCTTTTTAGAGAGGATTCAAAGGATAGCCCTTCTCTTTTGGAAAGGATGGTCAGTCCGTGATCCCCAATAGTGCCGCTGATTAAAACAAGATCTCCGGGCCGGGCATTCTGTCCGGCAATATCGACGCCATTCGGGACAAGTCCGATACCGGCGGTGTTGATAAAGATCTTGTCGGCATTGCCCCTGGGGACCACCTTGGTATCCCCGGTAACCACTGAAATCCCGGCTTCCCGGGCGGCCCTTTCCATGGAAAGGAGGATTTGTTCCAGGTCCTTTAAGGGAAATCCTTCCTCGATAATAAAACCAACACTAAGATACCGGGGCCAAGCCCCCCTCATGGCCAGATCATTGACCGTACCGCACACGGCCAGAGAACCGATGTCTCCGCCGGGAAAAAAAATCGGGTCCACCACATAGGTGTCGGTGGTAAAGGCCAGTTTTGCCCCGTTCACCTCAAAGACGGCGCTGTCATTCATCTCGTTTAAAAAAGGGTTGTGAAACCGGGGCAGAAAAAATTTTTCAATCAATTCATGGGAGGCCCGTCCTCCACTACCGTGATCCAATAAAATTTTATCCCAGGACATAAAAAAACCTTTTAGCTTTCAGCGGTCAGCCTTCAGCAGTTAGTAACTGTCGGAGATAGATCATCTTATTACAGGATGATCAAAAATGTCCAGATACAAGGCACCCGAAACCTCCGAGGAATGAGTCGTACATGAAAGTACGTCGCAATGACGAGGGGTGAGGGTAACAAAGTAGATGGGCGTTTCCTGTCAGACTATTCATGATACTTATAATAAGCCGCGCAAGTCCCCTCGGTGGAGACCATGCAGGGGCCGATGGGACTGTCCGGCCGGCAGACAGTGCGAAAGAGCCTGCAATCAGGGGGGGTCTTGATCCCGCGCAGAACTTCTCCGCAGGCGCAACCCGGGTGATCCTGGGCCGGGGGGACTTGAAGATCGAAATGATCCTCGGCGGCAAAGGCCCGATACTCGGCTCGCAAAGTCAACCCGCTTTCAGGGATCAGCCCCAAACCCCGCCAGGGGGCGTCGCAGGGGATAAAGACCCGATTAAGGACAGCCAAGGCCTTGGGGTTCCCTTCAGCCGCGGCCCCTCGTTTATACTGGATCTCAACCCGGACCTCGTCCGATTCGAGCTGCTGAACGAGCAAAAGAATGGTTTCCAAAATGTCCACCGGTTCGAACCCGCAGACCACGCCGGGCAGGTGATATTTTTGGGCCACGGCTTCATAAGCCGAAGTGCCGATCACGGTGGTCACGTGGCCGGGATAGATAAAGCCCTGGATATTCAAATCACCCGAGTCCAGCAGGGCCGTCAAGGCCGGCGGCAGGAGTTTGTGGGCCGAGAGAATATAAAAATTTTTCAGGCCCGTCCTTAGGGCCTCCAGAACGGCGGCAGCAATCGTCGGGGCCGTGGTCTCAAAGCCGATGGCCAGGAAGACCACTTTTTTATCCGGGTTTTCCTGGGCCAATTTTAAGGCATCAAAACTGGAATAAACCATGCGCACATCGGCACCCTCGGCCCTCTCCTGTTGCAAGGAGGAATGGGAGCCGGGGACCCGGACCAAATCCCCAAAGGTGGTGACCATGACTTCAGGGTGGCGGGCCAGCTTTATGGCCCGGTCTATTTCTTCAGTGGCGGTCACGCACACCGGGCACCCGGGGCCGGAGATAAGTTGAATATTTGTCGGCAGCACCTGGCGGATTCCGTGGCGAAAGATGGAAACCGTATGGGTCCCGCAGACTTCCATCAGACGGATCGGCTTTTTGGATTTGGCCCGGATGGCGGCAATCAGTTTACGGGCCAGGTCTTTATCCCGATATTCACTCAAATGCTTCAGGGGCATTGGCCAGGATTTCCTTCCAATATTTCAGGCTTTCTTTGGCTTCTTCCTCATCGATCCGGTGCAAGCCGAAGCCGGGATGAGATTATTTTTGGGTTTACTATAATCCCGAATCCGATTAATTTCAACAAACGGATTTTTTAGGATTCACACTTTCACCAATGAAGCCAGCCAGCGATCAACGGCCTGCTCAAGCATCTCATAAAAGCGCATCGAACCTCCGAGCCCCCTTCTCCCGAAATAATAATTGATTTCCAGGAATAAAGGGACAGCCGGGTTTGCTTTTTGATCAAAAAGTATATCAAAACCAGCCAGATTGATCCCGCTCCTTTCGCAAAAATCCCTGACCGCCTCAATGGCCCGTTCTTTGAGAAGGGCGTCTCCTCCATGGTCGATCAGCCCACCCTGGCTCTGGTTGGTTAAAAAAACATTCGGGTTCGGCTGTACCCGCCAGTAGGCATAAAAGGCGTCCAATAAAACAACCACCCTCAGGTCCTTTCCCCCATGATCAATCCGCTCCTGCAAGACAAACCCCTCAGGATGAATGGGCCCTTTCGGCAATAAATCCAGCTTTTCGATCAACTCCTGTTTGGAGTTGACTAAGAAAACAAAGGCGCCCTCCCCTCCCTGGTTGGCCTTTAAAACCAAGGGGTAGCCGGACAAAAGAGAAGGCAGCATTTCCAGGTCGGGATAATTCTCAAAAAGGTCTCCCCGGCTCTTAAAAATAAGGGTTCGAGGATGGGGGACCTGATAATACTCAAAAAGCAAGGTGTCCCCCACTTTTCCTTCCAGAGGAAACCGAAGGTCATAATTAGGAAAGACCCGGGGGACCAATCGGCGGCATTCTTTATATACTTCGGCCGTCACCCCCTGGGGGACCACAACGGCCTGGGCCTTGGCCAGCCGTTTCTTTTCCTGGCTGGTGAGTAAACGTCCGGCGCAAAGGATGTTGATGTCTTTGGTGATGCAGGGATGAAGAGAAGCGATCATGTTTGAAAAAATAGAATTCAGGAGTCAGAATCCAGAACAGAAAAGAATCTCCGGATGTTTCCTCATTCTGAATTCTGGCTCCTGGATTCTGAATTCTTTGCTTTTTTGCTCATATAATGGGCCGCCACGGCCTGGCCCAAGGCAATTCCGCCGTCATTGGAAGGGACCAAAGACTTGCTGTAGACTTGAAACCCTTCTTTTAAAAGACGGCCTTCCATCCCGGCCAGAAGGGTCCTGTTTTGAAAGACTCCGCCGCCCAGAACCACCTTCTCCAAGCCTGAGTCATCACGCAACAGAATACAGGCCTTAGTCAGGACCTCCATCAACGTCAAATGGAATCGGCGGCTGATCAGCCCCCTGGGGACGCCTTTGTTCACATCTTCAACCACGCCCTGAATAATGACCGGGGTCCGGATCAAATATACCCCTTCCTCTTTGGTTATATCCCAGGGATAGGGAGAAGCCTCCTGGCCGTCCTGGATCATCTCCAATTCCATGGCCGCCTGACCTTCAAAGGCCACCCTTTCCCGTAAGCCGATCAAGGCGGCCACGCCGTCAAAAAGCCTGCCGCAACTGGAGGTCAGGGGACAGTTAATTCCCTGCCGGATCATCTTCAAAAGAGTGTCTATTTTACCTTTATCTGCTTTCTGCAAAAGAGGCAATGGTTGTTCCCAGAGTTGTTCCCCATAAGTCTGATATAAATAACTGACGGCCATGCGCCAGGGTTCTTTGATGGCTTTGGCTCCGCCGGGCATGGGCAGATAGGCAAAATGGCCTCTCCGTTCAAAGGAAGACAGGTCCCCGACCAGAATCTCTCCTCCCCAGATCCGGCCGTCCAGCCCGTAGCCCGTGCCGTCCAAAGAAAGGCCGATCACCTTCTCCTGGAGTCCGTGTTCGGCCATACAACCCACCATGTGGGCAAAGTGATGTTGAATGCCGATCAGGCGCACCCCTTGTTGTTCCAGGGCATATTGCGTACTCAGATAATCGGGGTGCAGGTCATAGGCGATGATCTCCGGTTCGATCTGGAGGATCCGCTTTAAATGGTTTATGGTCAATTTAAAAAAATCCAGGGTCTCCAGGTTTTCCAGGTCCCCGATGTGCTGGCTCAAAAAGGCCCGATCATCCTTGGTCAGACAGATGGTATTTTTCAACTCGGCCCCGCAGGCCAAAATGGGGGAGACCGGTTCTTTCAAAAAAATCGGCACCGGCACAAAACCCCG
Source organism: uncultured delta proteobacterium (assembly GCA_963769305.1). Classification (GTDB taxonomy): domain Bacteria; phylum Desulfobacterota; class RBG-13-43-22; order RBG-13-43-22; family RBG-13-43-22; genus RBG-13-43-22. Next base: position 127,751 of record CAVYLJ010000051.1, read on the forward strand.
GGACCTTCTCATCTGACGGGTCCGTCCGGAAACCCTCTGCACAATGGAATCGTCGCTGCGCAAATAGATCTCTCGATTGTGGACCAGAAAATAATCGGCAATCCCCGCTAAACGACTGAAGGCCTCATCATTCTCGACACAGATCGGTTCCTCCGAGAGGTTCCCGCTGGTCATGACCAGGGCAATAAAATCATGATCCAAGAGAAGGTGATGCAACGGTGTATAGGGCAGCATGACCCCGAAGTACTGATTGCCCGGGGCCACCGAAGGGGCGATGGGATTAGGAAACTTCTTGGCCAGCAGGACTATGGGACGCTCTTTGGATAAAAGGATTTCTTTTTCTTCTTCGCCGATCCGGGCATATCGGGAAATGGTCGCAAGGTCCCTGGACATCATGGCCAGCGGCTTTTCTTCCCGGTGCTTTCGGGCCCTCAATCGCTGAACCGCCTCTTCCTGGGTGGCATCTACGGCCAGATGAAAGCCCCCCAACCCTTTGATGGCCACGATCCATCCCTCTTTGAGCAGGCGGGCCGTTTCCCGGATCGGCTCGGAAACTTCCATCGGACTGACCCTGCCCATCATGCAAAAAGACTCGAGGGCCGCATTTCCAGCAGGCATTGGGCTGGGCATGAAATCGCCGGCTCAAAGGAGAATGGTATTCTTCCAGGCACTCCGCACACATGGTAAAGGCGGCCATGGTGGTCTTGTCTCGATCATAGGGGATGTCTTTGATGATGGTATACCGGGGCCCGCAGTTGGTGCAGTTGATAAAAGGATATTCAAATCGACGGTCCGAAGGATCTCTGAGTTCTTTTAAACAATCCGGGCAGGTGGCCGTGTCCGGAGAGATCAGGGCCGACCGTTCTTTCTGGATGATACTTTCGTGGATAGTGAATTCAGCGTCATGGGCTAAGGGGATGGCCTTCGATCTGGAGACCCGTAATTCGGGCCAGTGGAGGCGGTTCGTTTTGGACGGCCCGTAAAAAATCTTCAATGACCTCCCCCTCCCCTTCAACTTCCAGTTCCACCCCCTGGGAGGTGTTGGTCACATAGCCGGTCAAATTTCTGGCCTTGGCCTGTTGATAGATAAAAGGACGAAACCCCACCCCCTGGACGATTCCTTGGATGGAAACGTGGTGCCTGGTTTTCATTCTTTTTTATACTTGGGGACCCGTTGGAGGATCCAATTAAACCAGGGTTCCAGGCCGGTTCGATTCTGGCAGGAGACTTCAAAGATTTCCAGTTTGGGATTGATCTCCAGGGAAATCTTTCGGATTTGTTCCACACTGGTATTGATGTAGGGGAGCAGATCCACCTTATTGATCAGCAGCACGCTCGACTTGGCAAACATCAGGGGATATTTAAGGGGTTTGTCATCCCCCTCGGTCACGCTCAGGATCATGACCTTGTACTCTTCTCCGACCTCGAATTCAGCCGGACAGACCAGGTTGCCGACATTTTCCACCACCAGAAGGTCGAGGGCCGACAGGTCGAATTCTTTGAGGGCCTCCTGGATCATCCGGCTGTCCAGATGGCAGGCCCCGTCGGTGTTGATCTGAACGGCCATAACCCCTTTTTGGGCGATCCGCTCGGCGTCATAGGTGGATTGGATATCCCCTTCGATGACCCCGATCCGGATCTTGTCTTTCAGGGCCTCGATGGTCCGTTCCAGCAGGGTCGTCTTCCCGGCCCCGGGGGAACTCATCAAATTGAGGACCAACAAACCATGCTGCTTAAAAAGGGCTTTATTTTTTTCGGCCAACTGTTCGTTGGCCTCCAGGACGTTTCTGATGACAGGGACTTTCATGAGTGTGTTCCTTTTCTGTGATTAGCTGTCAGCCTTCAGCTTTCAGCCTTAAGGCTTTTGCTGACTGCTGATCGCTGACTGCTGATAGCTGTTTTCTATTCCGCTTCGATTTCTTTGACAAACAACTCCTTGCCGGCGATGGTTTCTATCTCCTGGGACCCGCACTTGGGACAGACAAAGCGATACTCTTTGACGGTGAATTCCTCCTCGCAAGCGGTGCACCGGCCGGTTAGGGGCACCTGCTCCATCTCCAGCTTGACCCCTTCAAAGGGCGTGTCTTTGGTGATGATTTCAAAACAAAAAGTCAGACTATGGGGGACCACGGCCGTGAACTCTCCGACCACCAGGCGAATGGTGCTCACCTTGGTCGCCCCGTGACGGGCCATTTCCTGTTCCACAATATCCAAAATACTCTGGGCAATCCCCATTTCGTGCATGATTTATTTACCGGCCTTTAGTGCATAATCAAAATGGAAAAATAAACAAAAACCTTGCGATTCTCATCCTTTTAACCGGATGCCTGGGGTTGATGAATTTTAAGACCTGGAATCTTTTTGAAATGGGGATCGGTAGTAAGGATTTCCAGACCTTCTTTGACAGCCAGTGCTCCAATAATCAAATCCGACAAGGGTATGGTCAGTCCCTTACGTCGAAGGGTTGCCGAAAGATTTCCGGCCTTTTTCCAATCTTCTCGAGTCATCTCTAAAAAAGGTAATTTCTCCAAACTTTGCTGAACGATACTGGCTTCTTTGGGATTTTTTATTCCTTGCAGAATCTCGGCCAGGACCATCCCGACCAGAATCACCCGGCGATTCCGAAGCAAGGTCTGTACAAAGAGGGTAAGAGGCGACTGGGGATGATTAAAAAAATCAATCCAAACCGAGGTATCAACGATGATCCCGATACTCATCCAATTCCACCTGCTCTTCTTTCTCCCAATCTAAATCTATCTGAATTCGGCCGCTTAAGGAAATGAGGTCTTCAATGGCTTGTCTTTCTAAATACTCCTTTATAGCCATTTCAATAGCCTTGGTTTTACTGCTAACCATAGCCGCTTCATCAGCGCCTTCATCAGATCATCTTTAACATTAATTGTGGTCCTCATTATATGCTCCAGCTTACATACGAAATTGAATATTTTATACATCTTCGATCAGCAGATGTCAAGAGAGATTGGTAATTTTTCACGTTTTCATTATCAACACTTGAGCGCTAAAGGGGGAAACCATGGCTTCTATAAATAAAGTTATCCTGATCGGAAATCTTGGGGCCGATCCCGAGTTGCGGTCTACGGCCACCGGATCGACCGTCGCCAATTTCAGTTTGGCCACCAAGGAGGCCTGGACAGGAAAAGACGGAAACAAGGAAGAACGCACCGAGTGGCATCGGATTGTGGCCTGGGGGCGATTAGGAGAGATCTGTGGCGAGTATCTGGCCAAAGGCAAACAGGTTTATGTCGAAGGAAAGTTACAGACTCGAAGTTGGGAGGATCGGGACGGGAAAAAGCGGTACACCACCGAAGTCCTGGCCCAGACCATGCAAATGTTAGGGCCGGCTGGGGAGCGAATCACTGCAGAAAAAGAACCAGAACGGCAACGATCATCAGCCCGACGGGGCTTTCCCGGATGATATCCCATTTTAGTCCTGCGACAATTCTTCCACCAGCCTTAAAAATTCCTCGGAATTCCGTTATTGCTGGAGATGTTTATGGTAATCCAACCAGGACTGCCAGATTCCGAAAGATCAATGCCGATTTTTCGTTTCGGGGTCTCCGGTGGGGTCAGTGGCGGTCCTATCGTAAAAGCAACAGGTCCAACTCGGCTCCACGACGGGTGCTCCAGAAAAAAATCATCCCGCTCACCGAATAACGTCGAGACCTTATAGCCCAAGTAGAAACAGAACCAAAGGCACACAGCGAATTTCTTTTTTCCCGACCTTTTCCATCCGCTCCAGATCATTGGTGATAAGAATGCATTCCCCTGGGTTAGCCGATCGGGAGAGGGATTCAAAGGCGGCCAGTTCCCGGGCCGGGATTGCCGTCTCCGCTGCATCGGCCTGCCAAACCTGGATCGATTGGACAACCCGCATCCCTTCTTTTACGATGAAATCGATCTCCCCGCCGTTGCCCCCGTAATAGATTTGCTCGTGGCGCCTCCTCAGGTGGTTCAGGACGATATTTTCCGCCAGCCAACCGGAGTCCTCGGAGAAGGTGAAGGCCACCCGGTTGCGAAGGCCGGTGTCGATGGCGTAAGGCTTAAAACGAGCCCGGAGGCTCTTCTTTAAGGAAGGCTCGAATTTCGAAAGCCGGTAAATCAGGAAGCTTTCCAGCAAGGCCGAAGTGTAATTTTCCACTTTGTCCTGGGAAACAGCGAAATTTCTTTTCAGGTTGGTAGTGCTGGTCAGCCGACCGATGTTGGTCATCAAATAGGTGGCCAGGTTCTGAAGCGTCAGGGTGTCGCGTATCTCGTTCCGGGAGACGACATCGCGGTGAAGAATATCCTCGAAATACTGTTTCAGCAGCAGTTCCTTGTCTTCGGGCTCTTTTCGGAGCACCACTTCCGGAAAGCCGCCGTATTTCCGGTACTCGGAAAAAAGGTTCCGGATAACCGGTTTCTGCCCGAAATAATCCGCCTTCAGAACCCATTGTTACGCCTTTGAATCGCAGAAATTCAGGAAACGACAGGGGGAAAATCTCGAAGGAGACATGCCGGCCGGTCAGCCTCGCCCCGACTTCCCGGCTTAGTAACCGGGACGAGGAACCCGTTATGATGATTTTCAGGTTTTCGGTTTCGCTGCGGCCGCGGACCCACCTTTCCCATTCCGGTATATTCTGAATCTCGTCGAGGAAAAGGGTGCACTTTCCGGAGGGGCACACCTTTTCCCGGTAGACCCGGTAGATCTGCTCCAACAATTCTATGGAATATTCAGCGGCGAAAAGGGGTTCTTCGAGGTTGACGCGCAGGAGTTGATTGGGATTTTTACCCTTTTCCAGGAGGACCCGGATCATCTGCGCCATCAGGGTGGACTTACCGCTGCGGCGAACCCCTTTGAGCAGTAGGATCTCTTTCTGGTTCAGTTCACGGGCACAGCGGGCCAGCACTTCACGGGGAATCCCAGCCTCGACGGCCCCCGTGGCCCAAAATTTATTGTAACTATTCAGTATTTCAAGAAGTTTACTTTGTTCCATGTTTATTATCCGGTATATCGGTTAATTTATCACAATATAACACCGGTATATCGGTTAATCAATCCTTTTTGAATGGGGAAAAGAGGGACAAAGCCCTTTCGGAGGGTATTTTCGACCACGTTGCGCGGTACCATGAACTGGAGGAGATAATCCGGTCCGCCGGCCTTGGAGCCGACGCCGGACATCTTGAATCCCCCGAAGGGATGGCGCCCCACGATGGCGCCGGTGCAGCCCCGGTTGATGTAAAGGTTGCCGGTTCGGAAGCCCTTCCGGGCCTTGGCGATGTTTTCCGGACTTCGGGAAAACACCCCCCCGGTGAGCGCATAGGGTGTGCTGTTGGCCACTTCTATGGCCTCATCGAAGGTTTTAACCTTTAGGACGGCCAGGACCGGGCCGAATATTTCTTCCCGGGCCAACCGATGTTCAGGCCGGATCTCCGTAAAGATGGTCAGGGGCACCCAATGACCGAGGGGCTCCGATGGGCCACGCTCGAAATGGAGCTTTCCCTCCTTCTTTCCGATCTCGACATAATCCAGGATTTTTCTGCGGGCAGCAGGTTCGATGACGGCGCCCATGAAGTTTTTGGGATCTTCGACCGGCCCCAAAGGAAGGCTTTCCGCAGCGGCCGTCAGACGTTCCAGGAGTCGGTCATAGTTCTCTTCCAAGACGATCAGGCGCGAACAGGCGGAACACTTCTGCCCCTGATAACCAAAGGCGGAACGAATAATCTGTCCCACCGCCTCGTCGAGGTCTGCGTCCGCATCGACAATGATGGCATTTTTGCCGCCCATTTCGGCAATGACCTGTTTGACGGCCAGGGATTCCTCGCCCGTTTTCGCGGCCAGTTCGAGGATATGCAGTCCCACGGCCTTGCTGCCGGTGAAGGCGATCAGGGCAACCTCAGGGTGGGTGACCAGAAAATCCCCGATGACCTCTCCCGGGCCGGGAAGAAAATTCAGCACCCCGGCGGGAAGTTTCGCCTCCCTGAAAACCCGTTCAACCATGGAACCGATGACCGGCGATTGGGATGCCGGCTTATAGATTACGGTGTTTCCGGTGACTAAGGCGGCCGAAGTCATGCCCATGGAGATGGCCAGGGGAAAATTCCACGGGGCGATCACCACGGCAATTCCCCTGGGCTCATAGAAAAGATGGCTCACTTCTCCGGGGACATCACCGAGACGGCGGGGCCTGCCCAGGCGGATCATCTCGCGGCCGTAGTATTCCAGAAAATCGATGGCCTCACAAACATCGGCATCCGCTTCGGCCCAGGCTTTGCCCACCTCGAAGACCTGGAGGGCGGCCAACTCAAAACGCATCTTTCGCGCTACCGCGGCTGCCCGGAAAAGGACCTCGGACCGCTCTCCCGGGGGGACTTCCCGCCAAAGGGCCAAGGCCGCCTTGGCCGCTTCCACGGCTTTTTGGGCTTCCATGAGGCCGGCGGAGGCAACCAGGCCGACCACTTCATCCGCTGAATTCGGGTTTAGGGAATGCAGGTGCGTTTCGGTTTCGATCTCCCTGCCCCCGATGACCAGTGGGACCTTCATCGGGAATTCTTTGCGGACCCTTAGGAGGGCTTCAGGAAAACGTTCCCGTGGTTCGGCCAAGGTCCAGTCCCAGTGAGGTTCATTTCGGAAAGGGCCTTTATCCCCATATTCGGGGGCCTCGGGCGGATGTTCCGGGACAGAGGGATGTGCTTTCAACAACTCCAGAGGATTTCGCAGCAGCTCTTCCTTGGGAACCTCCTCCAAAAAGCTTCGGCGCAAAAAAGATTCATTGGCGGTGTTTTCAAGAAGCCTTCGAACCAGATAGGCCATCCCCTGGATCATTTCTCCGATGGGGGTATACAGCCTGATTTGCAGACCGGCCTTGTGCAGGGCCTGGCGAATGGGTTCGCCCATGCCGTACAGCACCTGGTATTCGAGATGTTCCCTGGGAATCCGCAGGTCTTTGGCCAGTTCCATGACAGTGGCGATGGAACGAAGGTTGTGGGAGGCGCAGGCCAGGGTCACCCTTTCATGATTTTCCAAAATAATCCGGGCCAGCTTCTCGAAATTGGCGTCTGTCTCCCGTTTATCGGTGAACACGGGAATCGGCCAGTTCTCCTGGCGGGCCCAGGCCACCTCCGAGTCCCAGTAAGCCCCCTTGACCAGCCGGATCGTAAAACGCCCTTTCCTCTGTTTAGCCCACTTCAGGACCTCTCTAAGATCCGATTCGCTGTCCCGAAGGTAGGCCTGAATCACCATGCCGGTGTGCGGATAGTCTTTGAATTCGGGCTCGTCCATCAGGCTCTGATACAGGGCCAGAGTCAGATTCTTCAAGCCGTAATGTTCCATGTCTAAGGACAGGAACCCCCCCACGGCGACCGCTTTCCGGAGGATCGGGCGGAGCCGCTCCTTGGCCATGGCCACCGAATAATCAAAGGCGCAGGGATTCATCTGCGAATACATGGCCGTGGTTTTGATAGAAACATTGATTTTGGGCGAATGGTCCCAATCCTTTTCCACGTCCGATAGCCCGAGGGCCGGCCAATTTTTTTGGGCCTGGTGGAGCAGATCGAAAAGGGCCAGATAGCGACGGAGATAATCCTCGGCCTCTTTCTCCGAAACCACCGCCTCACCCAGCAGGTCCACGGCGAAGGCCATCCCCTGAGAGCGGAGGCGGGTCAAAACGGGAAGGGTCTCTTGTGGGCTCGCCCCGACGATGAAATGCCTGCCCAGGCTGGCCATGTTCCTGGCAATGAGCCAGGCAACCACTTTTGCCGGTAGGGATCCCGGGGAGGCATAGGTAATGACCCTTTGAAGAATAGGCGGCAGGTTTAAATCCGGACGGGAAAAGTATTCCTGAAGGTGCCTGGCTATGGACGGCGGTCTGTTGAGATAAGGGAAGACGTCGATGAACCGGAACATCTCCACTTTCAAGGCCTCGTCCTGAAGGCACCAGTCGAGCACCTTCCTCATCCAGTATTCCTTACGGAAAAGAGAGGGGGCCTCCTCCCCCATCAACCGGTAAAGGCCCAGGCCTGTCTCTTGAATCCGCTTTTCAAAATCATCTCTCATAAGTGATCTCTCTGGGTTTCTTCTTTGGGACACTTGATGGGGCGGCTCTTCGTGGCTCATGGGGGTGTTTCCGGACGAACATCGCTTCCCCGTCTGAGCAGGGAAACCGTTCCGTGGTCTTAAGTTCGAAGGTTCAAGAAAGAATGGATGTTCTTTATTGTTTCATTGGGTTACCCCGGCCAGTTTGATCTCTTTGATATAGCTGTCGATCCCTTTTAACAGCCCTTCGACGATCTGATCCAGGTATTCATCCTGGTTCAATCGTTCCCTTTCCCGGTCATTGGAAATAAAAGAGACCTCGGCTAAAATGGCCGGCATCTGGGCCCCGATCAGGACATAAAAGGGGGCCTGTTTGACCCCGAGATTCTTGACCGGGGCATATTTTTCATTCAAGGCCTGGACGACCATTTGCTGCACATGACCGGCCAGGCGGGAAGATTCATCGATCTTGGTGTTGAGCATCAAATCCTTCAGTATTTTCTGCATATCGCTGATCCGCTTGGTGGAAGTGGCATTTTCCCGGGCCGCCACCCGGATGGATTCCTCATCGGTGGCCAGGTTTAAGAAATAGGTCTCGACCCCCTCGGCCTGGGGATTCGGACTGGCATTGACATGGATGGAGACAAACAGGTCGCCATGCTTGGTATTGGCTATGGCCGTTCTTTCTTCCAGGGGGACAAAACAGTCCGTCCCCCGGGTCAGTAAGGTTTCTATTTTAAGGTCCTGCTGAATCCTTTGGGCCAACTTTTTGGCTAATCTTCAGGGTCAGGTTTTTTTCATACAACCCATTCTTGGCGATGGCCCCTTTATCCTTGCCTCCATGACCGGCATCAACGATGATCCGTTTAACCCCCAGCCCCAATTGCTGGGCCAGAGAAAGTTTTTTCTCCCGTCCAGAGGGTTCGGTGACGGGCTCTGACGATTTTTCTTTTCCGGAAACATCGACGATCAGTCGAAAGGGATTTTCCAGAAAGAATATTTTATAGCCTTTGATGCTTTGGATATCCAGGACCAATCTCACCGTCGAACCATCGTACTGACCGATCCGTGCCCCCCGCAAAAGACCGTCCTGGATGGTTAAGGGGGAAACCTGATCCAGGGCCAATCGCGCCGGATAGAGGTCCAGATAAAGCCTTTCCGGTTTTTCGATTTTAGGGTCTTTTTTGAGCAATTTTGTGCGATAGGAGATCTTTTCTTCCACGTCAACGACAATACGGGTGTACTGCGGTGTGGACCAATGGCGCAGACCGGTGACTAAAGGAAAAATCTTCTTTCGGTTCCCGACCCCCGCGGAAGGCTTTTGGTCTTCCGCCGTTCCCTCTTCTTTGACCATATCGACTTGGTCGGTCCCGGTAGCCGGACAACCCTTTTCGATTTTTATCAAGAGCTCTTCGGCCCTTTTTCTCATATCCCCTCGGGGATAATTTTTAATCAGGGTGCCGGCCGTTTGACGGGCCGTTTCCGGGTTGTTTTTGTAAAGAAAATAGATTTCGGCCGAGAGAAAAAGGGCGTCATCCGCCAGGGCGCTTTGAGGGTAATGATTGGCAAAGCGTAAAAAGTGGTCGAGGGCCAGATCCAGGTCGGAATCCATCCCGCCCCATTGGTACAGGAGGTAATAAATCCGGGCGACCATGAACATGGATTTCTCCCCCCAGACGGTCTCGGGGTGTTGCTTGTAAATATCCCTAAATCCCTCCAGCAGGGGAAGCCAGTGCTGACGGATCACCCTTTGCGGAGACTTGTCCAGGGTCAGGAAGGCTTGCCGGGTCTGGTTATATTTGATCTCTAACTCGTGGTCGTTGGGAGCGGAAATCCCCGGGCCCGCCCACCCCAAAAGGGAACAGGAAATCCAGATCAGAAAGAAAATGATTCTGAACGAAACGACCCCAGGGCGAAAAAAATTTATGCCCCTGTCCCGCGAAGTTCCAGGGGGCCATTGAGGGTTTAACCGGCAATGAAATTTTAGGGCTCTTCAAGGATATCCTTCAATTCTTTTAAAATAAGCAAGGCCTGAAGGGGACTCAGTTCATCGATCGAGAGCGCCTTTACACGCTCCTGGAGTTTTTGTTCCGCCCCGGAAAAGAGCTCCATCTGAGCCGTCTGGGAGGTCCTGGCCTTCTGCGAGGAGGCCAGCGACGGGAGGCCCCAGACATCCAGCTCTCCTCTTTCCAGGTTTTTCAGCACCTCCCTGGCCCTTTCAATCACCGGGAGGGGGAGGCCGGCCAGCCGGGCCACCTGAATCCCATAACTGCGGCTGGTGCCGCCCTCTTGCAGCTTTCTCAAAAAGATGATCTGCTGGTTATACTCTTTTACCGAGACATGAAAGTTTTTAACCTTTTTTTTGGTCTGAGTCAAGTCGGTCAATTCATGATAATGGGTGGCGAAAAGGGTTTTGACCCCCTTCCCTTTCAAATCGTGGAGAAATTCGGCCACGGCCCAGGCAATACTCAGGCCGTCAAAGGTGCTGGTCCCCCGGCCGATTTCATCCAATAAAACCAGACTCCGGTGGGTGGCCTGATGCAGGATTTGAGCGGTTTCCTGCATTTCCACCATAAAGGTGCTCTGACCGGAGGAAAGGTCGTCCGAAGCCCCCACCCGGGTAAAGATCTGATCGACCAGACCGATCGTCGCTTCCTCGGCCGGCACAAAAGAGCCTATCTGGGCCATCAGGACGATCAAGGCCGCCTGGCGCAGGATCGTGGATTTACCGGCCATGTTGGGACCGGTGATGATGATCATCTGCTGCTCTTCATTATCCAGATGGATGGAATTGGGGACGAAACGCTGGGCCGGCAGATTTTTTTCAATAACCGGATGGCGGCTCTCCTTCAAAATAAGGGCTTCCCCATCATTGAGGGAGGGCCTTTGGTAGCGGTTTTCCTGGGCAACCTGGGCCAGGGAAGTGAGGACATCCAGATCGGACAAGAGCTGGGCCGTTTTTTGAAGCCGACCGCTCTCCTTCCCCACCATCTGACGGACCTCATGGAAAAGTTGGACTTCGAGTTGCCAGCGCTTTTCTTCGGCCTCTAAAACCAATACCTCATATTCCTTTAGTTCCGGAGTCAGAAACCGTTCACCGTTGACCAGGGTCTGTTTTCGCTGAAAATCGGCGGGCACCAGCGACAGGTTGGACCGGGAGACCTCGATATAATAACCGAAGACCCGGTTATAGCCTATTTTTAGGGAATTGATGCCGGTTCGTTTTCTTTCCTTGGCCTCCAGTTGGGCGATCCACTCCTTGCCTTCCCGGCTTACCGTCAGGTATTGGTCTAATTGGGCCTCATATCCCAATCGAATGATCCGAGCCTCTTTATCTTTCCAATTCAAAGAAGGCTCATCCAGACGGGGCCTCTTTATCTTTCCAATTCAAAGAAGGCTCATCCAGAACGGCCCTGGAAATAAGATCGACCACCTCGGGCAGTGGATCCAGCCCTTCCCCAAGGGCCTGCAATTTCGGGTGGGCGCTTTCTTTAAGAAGCCCTTTGATGGAAGGCAGATGACCCAGGGAATTTTTTAAGGCCACCAAGTCCCGCGGCCCGGCCTGATTGAGGCAGACCTTGGCCACCAGCCTTTCAATATCATAAATCTCCTTTAGATGGGAACGAAGGGATTGGCGCAAGACCGGATCTTCGAAAAAGGCCTCCCCCAAATCCAGCCGCGCCCTGATCTTTTCCAAATCCAATAAAGGATAGTTAAGCCATTGCCGGAGTTTTCGGCCGCCCATGGCCGTCATGGTCCGGTCGAGGACCGAAATCAAGGAGCCTTGCTTCGTCCCTCGGTACAAGGTCCGGGTAAGTCTCCAAATGTCTTTGAGTGGTTTCGGAAAGGACCATAAATTGGGAGAGATGGTAGACCTGCAAGGGTTGGAGGTGCGATACGCTCCCCTTCTGGGTCTCCATCAGATAAAAAAGCAAGGCCCCGGCGGCCCGAAGGCCTTCGGTCATCCCATGGGTCCCGAAACCGGCCAGGGAATGGACCTGGAAATGTTTCATCAACAGATCTTGGGCCCGGTTCAATTCAAAGGGCCCTTCCTCCCGAAGGTCAGGAAATAGAGGGACAACCGGTCAAGGATCGCCTGAGCCGAAGGGTTTTGCTTTAAACTTCGAGAGACCAGGATTTCCGAAGGATTGATCCGGCCGATCTCCTCAAAGGCCTGTTCCCGGTCGATCACTTCCGTGACCCGGAATTCTCCGGTGGCCAAATCCACCGAGGCCAGGCCGAGGCGGTCCTCTTGATAGGACAAGGATAAAAGATACCGATTGGTCTTTTCGGAAGCCTCATCGATATAGAGTCCCGGGGTGATCAGCCGGGTCACTTCGCGGCGGACGATCCCCTTGGCCTCGGTCGGGTCTTCGACCTGTTCGCACAAGGCCACCTTGTAGCCCTTCTCCACCAACCGGGAAACATAACCCGAAGCGGCATGAATCGGGACCCCGCACATCGGCACCTGGTTCTCTTCTCCTTTGTGGCGGGAGGTCAGGGTGATCTCCAGGATCCGGGAAGCCAACAAGGCGTCTTCATAAAACATTTCAAAAAAATCCCCCAACTGATAAAAAAGAATAAAATCCGGATACCTTTCTTTGGTCTCCAGGTATTGCTCCAGCATGGGGGTAATCTTGGTCATAACCAAAAGATTAGAATCGGCTAAGGGGTTTTTTCCCCACAGAGGGCTCTTCTGCCTGGTTTGTGGGGATCGGGCCTTGGCCGGCTTTATCCTGGGGACCCGTTCTTTGTTCGGAGATCCGGAGGGCGCTCTTGGCTTGTTTAAGTTCCTTGGACAAGCGGCGTCTTTCAACCAGACCGATTAAGGTGGCCAAGAGAAGGCCCGAGAAAAAAAGGATGGGGGCGATCAAAAAAAAGGGCAAGGGAATCGATTCCAGGGTCAAACTCAAAGGGCCCTTCCTCCCCGAAGGTCAGGAAATAGGTTGACAACCGGTCAAGGGTCGCCTGAGCCGAAGGGTTTTTCTTTAAACTTCGAGAGACCAGGACTTCCGAAGGATTGATCCGGCCGATCTCCTCAAAGGCCTGTTCCCGGTCGATCACTTCCGTGACCCGGAATTCTCCGGTGGCCAAGTCCACCGAGGCCAGGCCGAGGCGGTCCTCTTGATAGGACAGGGATAAAAGATACCGATTGGTTTTTTCGGAAGTCTCATCGATATGGAGTCCCGGGGTGACCAGCCGGGTCACTTCCCGCCGGACGATCCCCTTGGCCTCGGTCGGGTCTTCGACCTGTTCGCATAAGGCCACCTTGTAGCCCTTCTCCACCAACCGGGAAACATAACCCGAAGCCGCATGGATCGGGACCCCGCACATCGGCACCCGGTGCTCCTCCTCCCCTTTATGGCGGGAGGTCAGGGTGATCTCCAGGATCCGGGAAGCCAGTAAGGCATCCTCATAAAACATTTCAAAAAAATCCCCCAACTGATAGAAAAGGATATAATCCGGATACCTTTCTTTGGTCTCCAGGTATTGCTCCAACATGGGGGTGATCTTGGTCATACACCAAAAAATCAGAATCGGCTAAGGGGTTTTTCCCCCGCAGAGGACTCTTCGGCCTGGTTTGTGGGGATCGGCCCTTGGCTCGCCCTATCCTGGGGACCCGTTCTTTGTTCGGAGACCCGGAGGGCCATCTTGGCTTGTTTAAGTTCCTTGGATAAGCGGCGTCTTTCAACCAGACCGATTAAGGTGGCCAAGAGAAGACCCGAGAAAAAAAGGATGGGGGCGATCAAAAAGAAGGGCAAGGGAATCGATTCCAGGGTCAGAAACCCCAGGTTCAATCGAATAGAAATGCTATAGGTTAAGGTGGAATAATTTTGAACGACGAAGATGACAAAAAGCACAGTCAGAAGACCATAGAAAAATAATTTAATGGTCCGCAACGGAATCCTCCTCGACCTTCTGGAAAAAAGGCAGTAATCTGGAATAGGTTTGTCCCAGGTGCTCGGGGATCACCCGAAGGTCCCCGAAGACCGTCATAAAATTGGTATCCCCGTGCCAGCGGGGAACGACATGAAAATGGAGATGGTCCTCTACCCCGGCCCCGGCCACCTTTCCCAGATTCAGACCCACATTGATCCCGTCGGCCTTCATGACCTTTTTGAGGATATTGATCGCATGGCTGACCATGGTCATCACGGCGATCATTTCCTCGGGTTCCAATTGATCCGGGGCGGCCACGTGCCTTAAAGGGGCCACCAACAAGTGGCCGTTGATATAGGGGTATTTATTCATCATGACCAACGACCGCTTCCCCACAAAGAGGATGGTCCGTTCGGTTAAATTTTCATTTTCCCCTGGACAAAAAATGCAGCCTTTTTCTTTGACGCCGTTCAGGATGT